>JBBQJI010000013.1:0-135499 GCA_038325765.1 Nannocystales bacterium | reverse complement strand
CTCGGGCTGCGTGGGCTCGGGCTGCGTGGGCTCGGGCTGCGTGGGCTCGGGCTGCGTGGGCTCGGGCTGCGTGGGCTCGGGCTGCGTGGGCTCGGGCTGCGTGGGCTCGGGCTGCGCAGGCTCGGGATCGGGCTGCGGTGCGTCGGCGACCACGGGATCCGCGGGCTCTTGCGCGTCCGCAGGCTGCGGCGCGGCGAGGCTGCGGCGCAGGGCCAGCGCGAGGGGCTGCTGCGGGACCTCGGAGAGGACGTCGTCGATCTGGGCGCCCGCCGCAACCGTCGCGCCGCTGCCGGCGAGCACGCGCGCGGTCAGCAACCGGATGAGGGCGGTCTGGCGCTCGGTGGCCCGCAGCTGGGCGAGGATCTCGTCGACGAGGGCCGCGGATGGCTCGGGCCCACGCCACACCGGGGCCGAGATCGCGGCGGCCCGCAGCTCGGGATCGCGGAACGACGGCAACAGCACGAGGGGAAACGACTCGGTGATGTCGGTGCCCGCGGCGAGATCGGCGCGGGCGAGCGCGGCGTCGATGCGACCCCGGTCGGCGTTCTCGTCCGCGATCTCGAGGCCGAGCTGGCGGGCTTGGGCGATCGAGCGGCTGGCGACGGCAGTGGCATCGCGGCCGCCTTCGGGATCGAGCTCGGCCCGGATCGCCGCCTCGAGGGCCAGGGCCGCGTGCAGTTCGAGCAACTCGACCTTGGCGGCGGTCGCCTTGGTCGCGAGGGTGGTCGAGGTCTCGAAGCGCGCGAGCTCCTCGACGAGCGCGCGCATCTGGTGCTCGTCGAGCATGTCGCGCGCCGTCGCAGCGCGGGCGCCTAGCTCGGGCAGTCCGACGAGGGCGCCGTGCCGAGCATCGGGCGCGCCGAGCTCGGCGCGGGGACGGGCGGTGTTGGCGGTGTACGCGATGATGGCTGCGGCGCTCAGCAGGCCGGCGAGCACCACGGTCGTGCGCCCTTGCGCAGGGTCGGTGCGTGCACGTGCAGTGGCCATCGGAGATCCTCGCAGCGCGGAGCCGCGCTTCCCAGTGTCGCCCACAGCTGGCGCTGTCGGCAACGATCTGTTGCATCCCCCCGGTTCGGGCAGCGGCGTAGACCTGCGGCGAGCGGATCAGGGCCGCTCGCGGCGCTCGTCGCTGCCGTACAGCTCGAGCGCCCGCAGCAGCCACGTCGCCTCGTCGCTGCGCAAGGTCGCGGCGGCGTCGACGTCGGCGCCGCGGCGGGTGCCGACGACCTCGGCGAGGGCGCGCAGGGCCCCGCGCAGCTCCTGGCTCTTGCGGGTGGCGACCAGCCACCAGTGCCGGCTGAGCTCGACCCGGAGCTGGCCCACGTGCTCGGCCGACGACAACCAGTGGGCGATCTCGTCGAGTGCGGCGACGCGGGTCGTCAGGGTGACCTGGGCCCCTCGCCGCGACAGGACCTCGGCCTGCTGCCACGCACGCGGGCCGGTGGTGCGGTGCGCGGGATTGGCGAGGGTCGCGAGGGCGTCGAGACGATCGACGAGCTCGGCGTCGTCGCCCGCGAGCAGCGAGGCGAGACCGGTGAAGCGGCCGACGTGCGCGTGCATCTCGCGGAAGCGACGTTCGTCGGCGGGCATCGCCATCTCGGAGGGCACGACGTTGGTCCATGCGTCGGTGCGCTGCGCGACCGAGGCCCGCAGCAGCGCCCGCATCGCGGCGTGGCCCCCGAGCTGACCGGTCTCGTCGTCGCGCTCGGCGTCGTCGTGGCGCGGCGGCGGCAGCAGCAGCCGCTCGAGCGGGCCACCGGGGGCGAGGAACGCCGCGAGCTGCAGCAGTCGACGGGCGAGGGCGCCGTCGCCGTGGGCCTCGTGCATGCGCGACAGGGCGAGGGCGAGCCCCGCCTGCAGCGGTCGGTCGCTGGCCCACCCACGCAGCGCGTCGAACAGCGCCAGCGGACCGCCGGCCAGGCGCGAGGCGGCAGAGAGCACCGCGTCGATGTGCCCGCTGGGTCCGGCAGTGGCGATCTCGGTGGCGGCCTGGCGCAGCGCCGGCAGCACGGTGCGGGTGATTTCGGCGGCGTCGCGCTGCCCGAGCGCGCAGGCGAGATCGAGGGTGCCGTGGCGGCGCGCCTCGTGGATCGCTGCCAGTGCCAGCGCCGGCTCGTCGCGGCGGCCGCGGGACCACAGCCATTGTGTGATCGCCTCGATCTCGTCGCTACGGCCGGCGGCGAACGCCAGCGGCAGCGCCAGCGCGCGCGAGGCCACGTCGTCCTCGTCGGCGGTGCGGGCGGCGGCGAGCAGCTCGGCGGCACGATCCGCGGCGCGCTGCCGCAGCGCCGGAAGACTGCTCGCCGCACCGCGATCGAGCACGAGCCGAGCGGCGCGCACGAGATGTCGCGCCCGCTCCCTGGGCGATGCGCACACCATGGCATACCGACGCAGCGCCTCGACGAGATCGTCGGGGAGATCGTGGAGCTCGAGCAGCTCGACGTGCAACCGCAGCAAGCTGCGGTGTTGCGGACCGGCCCGCAGGCCCATGCGACACGTCATCAACGCGCGCGTCGAGTCGCCGAGGCCCAGCTCGAGCTTGGCGAGTTCGGCGGCGACGTCCGCGAATTCGCCGTCGTCGTGGCGGGCGAGCTCGGCCAGCCGTGCCCGCAGCACACCCAATCGCTCCTCGGGCCCGCCGTACTGGGCGAGGATCTGGTCGAGTTCCGCGAGCGCACGTCGACGGATCGGCGCATCGTCGAGGGTGGCGAGCTGCCCCAGATCCTCGAGCGCCTCGGCATCGCGACCGAGCAGTCGCGCCAGCGCGGCGCGCTGCAGCCGGAGATGGGGACCGATGCGATCATCGCCGCGCCAACGCAAGCGCTCGTACAGCTCGCGGGCGGTCGCTTCGCCGCACGCGAGCGCGACATGGGCGAGCAGGCGGGCGGCGGCGACCTCGTCGTGGGATTCGGCGAGCGCGTGCAACAGGGCCCGCGCCGCACGCTCGCCGTCGCCCAGCCGGTGCCACGCGGAGGTGGCCACCGCGAGCCAGCCGGCGGCGGCGCGGCCCGGGGGCAGGGCGAGGGCGGCCTGCTCGAGGCGGTCGCACGCGGCCGCCACGTCGTCGTCGTCGAAGACCTCGAACTCACCCTCGCGCAGCCGTGCGAGCAGCCGGTCGATCCGCGCCCGCGACTGCGGTCCCATCGCGCGGTGCGGCGCCGCGGCGGCGGTTGCCACGACGGCGACGACGTTCGCCCGGGGCCGCACGCGCAGCGCCAGCGCGACGACGCGCGCATGCACGTCGTCGTCGTCGATCTCGCGCATCGCTGCCTCGAGCCTCTGGATGGCCGCGGCGTGATCGTGCCCGGTGGCGAGCGTGAGCTCGCCGATCTCGAGCTCGATGCGGGCGCGCGCTGGCCCCGGACCGAGCGTGCGCAGTACCGCCTCGAGGCCGGCAACCACGAGCGAGCCCTCGCCGCGCAGCCGGGCGAGCTCGAGCAAGATCTGGCGCGCGCCGGGATGGGTGGGATCGGCGCGGAGCGCCTCGAGCACGTCGCCCAGCGCGAGCTCGGCGGCCTCGCCACGGGGTGACGCGCGGTAGCTGGCCTGCAGCGACTGCGCGTGGCGGTGCAGCACCTCGGCGTGCAGGGCCCCGGCCATCGGCAAGGTCCGCAGATGATCCAGCACCACGCCGAGTTCGGTGAGGTCCGCCGCGCGCTCGTGGAGCTTGGCGAGTTCGAGCAGCGCGGGCACGTGATCGGGCGCGCCGTCGAGCGCGAGCTCGAGCACGGTGCGCGCGCTGCCCTCACCGCCGGCCCGCATCAGCGCCCGCGCAGCGCTGGCAGCGATGTCGGCGCGCGCGTTGGCCGGGACCTCTGCGTGGCGAACCGCGTCGCAGACATGCGGCCAGGCGGCCTCGATGTCGCCGCGTCGCAGCTCGAGGCGGGCGAGGCCCTCGATCGCAGCCGCGGCGGTGGGCTCGCGCGCGAGCGCCTCACGGAAGCTCGCGGCCGCATCGTCGGCGTGCTCGGGGTGGTGGGAGAGCACCGCGCCGAGCAAGGTCCACAGGGGGGCCTGGGCGCCGGTCGGGGTCGCGGTGATGCGGGCGTGGATGCGGGCGCGGGCTTCGTCCAAGGGCACCACGCCGACCAGCAGCACGCGCAGGCGTGGGCCGGCCGCCGCCGGATCGAAGCGGTAGGCATCGAGATAGCGTTCGACCGCGTCGAGCGGCCGCCCGAGCGGCCCATCGAGCAGCTCCGCCGCCCGCAGCCGCGCGGCGGCGTAGCGCGGCGGATCGTCGGCGAGCACCCGCGCCCTGGCATCGAGCAGACGCACCAGATCCTCGTGGCGGGCGATGCGACGCCAGGCGTGGGCGAGGCAGGCGAGCCCCTCGTCGGGCAGCATGCCCGCGCGATCGAGGGCCTCGTACGAGATCGCCGCCGCTTCGTCGTCGGCGAGCACCTCGCGCTGCAGGCGGGCCAGTCGCACCAGCAGCGCGGCGCGGGCCGGCGTCGCGACTGCGGAGCCGCCGAGCTCGGGGGCCAGTCGCTGCGCGAGTTCGTGGGCGAGGTCGACCGCGCGTCCTTGCTGCTCGAGCAGCGACGCGAGCGCGTCATGCAGCGCGTCGTCGCCTTCGTCGTCACTATCGGCTGTGGCGATCGCCAGCCGCAGCGCCTGCTCGGCGCGGGCGAGATCCCCGAGATGATCGCGATACGCGACGGCGATGCGCAGCAGCGTCGCGCGCCGTTGACCGTCGCGCTGGCGTGCGAACACGTCGGTGAGCAGGCCGACCAACTCGGGGTAGCGGCCGCGCGACTCGTGGGCGTCGGCGAGTCGCAGTGCCAGATCGAGCCGGTCGGGGGCCTCCGCGAATGCAGCCGCGAGGTCGGCGGCGGCTTCGTCGGGCGCCGCGAGCACGTCGGCGAGCAGTCGGGCGCGCTCGTCGAGGGCCTCGATGCGGGTGGCGCCGGTGTAGCGCTGCGCCACCGATGCGAGCAGGCGCACCCGGAGCGACGGATCCTCGGCGACCGCGAGGAGCTCTGCGCGGGCACGCTGCACGCCGGCGTGATCGGGGGCCCGCGCCGCAGCGGCGTCGAGCAGCGCGATCGCTCCGCCAGTGTCGCCGCAGGCCAGCGCCGCATCGATGCCGCGGGTCGCCGTGGCTGCGACCGCGTCCGGTCCCATCGTCAGCGTCTGCAGCATGCGATGCACGACCGTCACCGCGTGGGCGAGCGCGCCGCGTTCGAACGCGCGATCGAGGGCGCCGAGCCAGCCGTCGACGTCGCTCGGCTCGGACTCGGCCGCGCGGTCGAGATCGGTGCCACGCGCAGCCGCGACGATCTCGGCGAGCGCCGCGTCGCCGTGGCGCTCGGCGATCGCGGCGAGCGCCTCCAGCCGCTGCGGATCCGCGGCGCCGGCCTCGACGAACTCGCGGACCGCCGCGCTCCACCGCGGGTCGGGATCGTGAGGCCTCGCGGCGTCGATCGCATCCCATGCCGTGGCGAGGGCGCCGGCAGCCCGCGCCGCGTCGGCGAAGTCGCACAACAGGCCGAGCCGCCCGCGCGTCTGTACCCCGCCGAAGCTCGCCTTCGCCGCGGCTGTGGCCGCGGTGGGATCGTCGAGGAGCAGGGATGGCCACAGCAGCGCGATCTCATCGGTGAGCGGATCGCCCGGGCCGACGCGCACCGCCTCACGGGCTTCCGCGAAGCGGCCGGCGGCAGCGAGGCCCGCGGCGATCGCCATGTCGCAGCGGGCCCGCTGCCTCGGCGACTCGGCGAGCTGCGCCCATAGCCGCAGGTGCCGGAGCAACTCGTCGCGATCGCCCGGCCCCGATAGTGCGGGGATCAACGCGCGCCTCGCCGCGGCCTCGGTGGGCTGCAGCCGAAGGCGTGCGCGGGCGAAGCTCGCCCGCCATACACGGTCGCTCGCGGCGATCTCCAGGCCCCAGCGCAGCGCCGCGATCTGGGCCGGCGCGAATCCAGCCGATGCGCTCGCGAGGGCGCCGATCTCGTCGCAGGCGCGCTCGCGATCACCCTGACCCAGGGCCGTTCGCACCCGGTCCGCGAGCTGGGCGACGATGTCGTCGGTCACCGTGGCCGCGGTCGATCCCCAAGGAGCGGTGCCCGCCTGCCAGCGGGCACGCGTACGACGTTCGTCGAAGCTCAGCTCCACCAGCGCGAGCTGCTCGAGCGCGGGGATCTTCCAACCGGCGCGCACGAAGGGCTCGCGCAGGGCCTCGTGCACCGGGTCGACGCCGATCGTCATCGCGTCGGTGCGACGGCCGGGATCGATCGTCCGCGCGAGCTGACGCCACAGCGCGTCGACATCGACCGCTGCGCGTCCGAAGTACCAGCGGTGGGTGGGCCACACCGCGAGCCCGCGGCCCTCGGCGCGCAGGCCCAGGGCGCAGCCGAACCAGGCCAAAGCGCCGTTGCGCCGGCGACCCGTGAGCGTGATCCACGGCGACGCGGTTGGCTTCGAGCCGGCGTTCGTCTGCGTCGCCGACTCGACGCCGACCGCGTCGATGCGCATCCCCTCGAACTCGCGGCCGGAAAGGCGCGCGGCGAGCCACCCTTGCAGGGCGTGGTGCTCCATCTCGAGCGTCATGCGCTGCACGCTGCAGCGACGGTGACGAAACCGCCGGGCCGACACGGGCCCTTCGAGGGGGAAGCGAACGCCGGGCACCGACGCCTCGAAATCGACGAGGTGTACGCCGGGGGCGAGCGTACGCCGTTGCAGGCCGAGCAACGCCCGGTGCTCGCGGAGCACGAGCGAGAACCCGAGGAGGTTTCCGAGCGAGGGGCCGTGGGCCTCGGGCTCGGTCATGGCTCAACCGCCGCCGCCGGGCCCGCCGCCGAATCCCCTCCGCAACATGCCGCCGCCGTTGCCCACGCGATCGCAGACCTCGTAGGGTGCGAGCAGCGGATTGGCGCCTTCGGTGCCCTCGGCCTTGGTGTCGTAGGTCATGAGCGCCGAGACGCGACGGTCGTTGCTGGTGATCTCGCCGCGGCCCTTGGCCTCGACGCAGCGCCGGTTCGCCCACCGCGACGTCACCAACGATCCCTTGCGCTCTAGCATCGCGCGGTACAGATCTGCGCGGACCTCGGCGAAGCCGACGTCGCTGGCCTCGGACTTGTCGACGAGGCCGACGAGCACGACGTCGTCGCCGATCTCGAAGACCTGATCGAGCAGGCCCTGGTCGGGGGTCGCCGGCCACGCGGCCGCGAGGACCTCGGGCGCCTGGCCCAGGCCCGGCGGCGCGGCACCCTTCGCGAAGGAGCCCGTCTCCTCGAGCTGGACCTTGCGCCGGGCATCGCTGCCCGCCTGCTCGATCCCGCCGCCGCCGCCACCGAGCGCGCTGCCGCCGGCGAACACCTCCGTCAACGCGGCGCCCGCAGCGACCGCGGCGAGGTCCTCTTCGGCGGCGGCGCGGGCGAGCACGCGGCCCTTGTTGCGGCGCACGGCTTCTTCGGCGAGCTCGGGCAGTGCGGCCACCTCGTCGATGTCGCCCTCTCGCCGCGCCGTGACGAGCACGAGGTACAGCGCCTTGTCGCCCTCGATGATCTCCGAGACGGCACCGATCTCGAGCGTCGCGAGCTGGGCATCGATGGCTGGATCGATGCCGGTCCCGGTGCCTTCGGGGACCCAGCCGAGCTCGCCACCGCGGATGCCGCTGTCATGGTGCGAGACCTCGCGGGCGAGCGCGCGGAAGTCCTCGCCGGCGATGATGCGCGAGCGAGCGCCGCCGATGGTCGCGTTGGCGCGGGCGAGATCGGGTGCGGCGACCGCCTTGGCGCCTTCGACTGCGTCCTCGGAGTCTGCGTCCTCGGAGTCTGCGTCCTCGGGGGCCGCGGGCTCGGGGGCCGCGGGCTCGGGCTTGCGCACCTCGATGATCCGAGTGCGCGCCTGCTTGGGAAGCTTCGCGAAGCGGCTGCCCTGGCTGACGTACTGCTGCTTCAGCGCAACGAGGTGGCCCTCGCGCCACGCGGTGACCTCGACGGGCGTGGGGTCGACCAGATCGCCGAAGGCCAGCGCATCGTACCGCGCGTAGCGCAGCGAGAGCCGGTTCGCATCCTCTTCATACGCCGCCCGCAGCTCGCCCTCGGAGATCACCACGCTCGCTGCGACGAGATCGCGGACGGTGCGGGCAAGGAGCTCGCGGCGCTGGATGTCGAGGTAGTTGGGCTCCGAGATCTGCAGGCCGGCGAGGAACGACTTGGTGAAGATGTCGTAGTTGAAGGCGAGGTTTCCGAGCCAATCCAAGGTCTCGCCAAAGATGATGAACTGGCCGGCGAGCACCAGCTCCTCCGCGTCGGCCTCGGTCGCCGAGAGTCCGAGGGATCGGCCCGCGTCGTAGAGGACCTCGCGCTCCACCGCCGACTCGAGGATCTCTTCTTTGAGACCCATCATCTGCTGGTAGCGCGCATCCTTGGGGATCTGCACGATGCGATCGATGAGGCTGGCCTGAAAGCGGTACTGCTCGTCGCCGAGGCCCTCGCCGTGGACCTTGACGTACGATCCCGTGCCGAACGACAGGTTGTCGCTCGCCGGTCCGAAGGAGAGGCCGAACACGAGCGCGAGTACGCCCAGGATGATCCACGCGAACACGCTCGACGCGCTGCGACGAAAGAAGTTGAGCATCGTGGTGGGGGGCGAAGGTACCCCGATGGGCCGGCGGCGCAAGGTGGCGCCGTCGCGCGGCCGTCGCCGGCGCTTCGGTGTCCGCCAGCGTGCTGGTTGTGACGTCAAGCCATTGGATTCGATGATAATTTCGCGATCGCGAAGCGAGTACGCGGCCTTTCGATGGCCGCTGCCGGCCGGCGCGATCGTCCCCCAACGCGGGATCGCACGCCCCGGATCCCCCCGACCGCCCGGGAAATCGCGTCGATGGGCCCACCGCGGGCCTCGGGCAGCTTGCCCCGCGACGCACCTGTCGTGTATTGCAGTTCGACCCCGCGGTCGCTGGCGTCACCCCGACGTCACGTCGTCGGTCGCGAGGCTGCCGGTTCAACCCGATGCTGTTCGACTGGGTATACGGCCTGTTCTCGAACGACCTGGCCATCGATCTCGGCACTGCCACGACGCTCACGTACGTCAAGGGCAAGGGCATCGTCGCGCACGAGCCCTCCGTCGTCGCGGTGCAGAAGAACGCCAGCAGCAAGCGCGTCCTGGCCGTCGGCAAGGAGGCCAAGGAGATGCTCGGCCGCACGCCGGGCAACATCGTCGCCATCCGCCCCATGAAGGACGGCGTCATCGCCGACTTCGAGGTGACCGAGGCGATGATGCGCTACTTCATCACTCGGGCGCACAACCGCCAGACCCTGGTGAAGCCGCGGATCATCATCTGTGTGCCGTCGGGGATCACCGAGGTCGAGAAGCGTGCGGTGCGCGACTCGGCCCTGGCCGCCGGCGCCCGCGAGGTCTTCCTCATCGAGGAGCCCATGGCCGCGGCGATCGGCGCCGGCCTGCCGATCACCGAGCCGGGCGGCAACATGGTCGTCGACATCGGCGGCGGCACCGCCGAGGTCGCGGTCATCTCGATGGCCGGCATCGTCGCGTGCAAGAGCTGCCGCGTCGGCGGCGACAAGATGGATGAAGCGATCATCCAGCACATCAAGCGCAAGTACAACCTGCTCATCGGCGAGCGTACCGCCGAGCGCATCAAGATCGAGATCGGCACCGCGGCGCCGACCGAGATCATCATGACGATGGAGGTCAAGGGCCGCGATCTGGTGGCCGGCATCCCCAAGACGGTCGTCGTCGACTCCGACGAGATCCGCGAGGCGCTGTCCGAGCCCGTCACCGCGATCGTCGACGCGGTGCGCTCGGTGCTCGAGCTCGCACCGCCCGAGTTGTGCGCCGACATCGTCGACAAGGGCATCGTGCTCACCGGCGGCGCCGCCCAGCTCGCCAACCTCGACGTATTGCTCTCCGAAGAGACCGGGCTGCCCGTCTTTCTCTCCGACGAGCCGGAGTTCGCGGTGGTGCTCGGCTCCGGCGCCGCCCTCGACGAGCTCGACCTCCTCCGCGAAGTGGCCCTGCAGTGACCTTTTCCCCCTCGAAACGCCCAGCCCGCCGCGGTACGCGCTGACGCGCGGCGTTTCCCCGCACGCGGGGGGATTCGAGCTGCCCTGACGTGCTTCGGAAGCAGCGCGAGCCTTCGCCGGTACAGCGGTTCCCATGGCGGTTTCACTCCACAGCGTTCGCAACGGCGCACTGGTGGTGATCCTGCTCGGGATCCCGGTGCTGCTGCTGCGCGCGAGCGCCAAGGACCCCCACGACATGGGCGCGTTCGACCGGGCGATCCGGCGCATCGGCGCGCCGCTCGAGGCCGGCGTCTCCTACTCGTTCGGCATGCTCGGCGGCTTCTTCCAGCGCTGGGTGCTGCAGGCCAAGCTGCAGGACGCCAACGAAGAGCTGTCCGGCGAGAACCGCGAACTCAAACAGAAGATGCGCGACCTCGTGCAGCTCGACGAGGAAAACGCCGAGCTGCGCCGCGCCCTGCAGATGCGTGACCGCGTGCCCGAGGACATGATCCCCGCCGAGCGCGTCGGCGTCGATCAGTCGCCGTTCTTCCGCGTGGTCAACATCCGCATCGACCGCGGCACCAACATCGCCGAGCCCGGCATGGCGGTGCTCGCTCCCGACGGCGTCGTCGGTCGTATCGACAAGAGCTTCGACGACTACAGCGACGTCATGCTCATCACCGACGCCCGCAGCAAGATCGCCGTCGAGGTCGCCCGCAACCACGCCCAGGGCATCCTCGAAGGCCACAGCGAGGACAGCTGCATCGTCGACGTGTCCAAGGACTACGAGGTTCAGGTGGGCGACGTCGTGCAGACCAGCGGCGTCGATGAGCTGTTTCCCAAGGGCCACCCCGTGGGCAACGTCGCCGCGATCGAACAACTCGTCGGCGATCAGCAGCGCCTGCGTGTGGTGCCGTCGGTGCGCTTCGATCGGATCGACGTGGTCTGGGTGGTGCTCGCGGCGGCGCCGCAGCCCGACCCGCGCGCCGAGGTCGTCCAGCCCCTGCCGCAGGCGCGCGGCCTGGTGCCGATCCGCTGAGGTCCCGATGCTGCGCGCGTTCACCCACCTCATCGTCGGCTGGATGCTCGTCGCGCTCGTCGGTGGTCTCGCCGACGTCCTCGGGCTGTCGATCATGCTGCCGGCGACTTCGGCGGTCGTCGTGGCTCACGCCGCCTTCGCCGGTCAGCGCGAGCTGGTGCCGGGGCTCGCGGTCGCGGTCGCGCTCGGCTATGTCGAAGACCTGCACCAAGGCGCGCCGACGGGCGTGCTCACCCTGGCGTTCGCGCTGTCGTTCCTCGTGCTGCACTGGGCCGCGGGACGCATCGCGGTGCGGGGGTGGTCGATGCGGGCGCTGGTCTCGCTCATGGCGGTGACGCTGGTCGATACCCTCACCATGCTGACCCTGCTCGCGCTCGCCGATCCCCTCTCCATCCGCACCGAGGCGCTGTGGCCGATGGCGCTGTCGCTGCGCTGGCATGCGCTGGCGACCGTGCTGGTCGCCCCGCCGGTTTGGGCCCTGCTGCAGCGCATCTTCGCTGTGTTCCGCCTCGACGCGCAGACGCCGAGCGAGCTGCACCTGGATCCGCGATGATCGACCTGCGCCAGACCGACGATTTGAGGGAGCTGCGGCCGCGGTTCTCGGCCATGGTCCTGCTCGTGTTCGCGGTGTTCGCCGGCCTCATGTTGCGGCTGTGCCAGCTCCAGGTGCTCGAGGGCGATCACTACGCCCGCCGCGCCGAGCGCAACTTCGTGGATGTCGTCGACGTCGAGGCGCCGCGTGGGCGCGTCTTCGACATCAAGGGCCGCTCGCTGGCGACCAACCGCCCGGGCTACACGCTGTACGTCACAGCCTGGACCCGGTTCCAAGCCTCCGAGGACGGCGGCATCGTGCCCACCGAAGAGGGCCTCCGCACCCCGATCGACGACGGCTCCCGCGACCTGCTCGTGTCGCTGTTCGACTTCGTCGACGATGTCGATCGCAGCGCGATGATCGCCAAGCTCGAGGAGCTCCGGCTCGACGAGGAGCGCGGCCGATATGCCCAGATCCTCCGCCGCAACCTGACGTGGAACGAGTACGCCCGCATCGAGGCCCGCCAGGACTCACTCGAACCGTGGATCGAGATCCGCGAGAGCTCGCGCCGCTACTATCCCGAGGGCGAGCTGACGGGGTTCGTCACCGGTCACATGGGCAACATCGGCCGCGAGGCGCTCGAACGCTCCGATCACCTGTCGTATCGGCCCGGCGACCGCGTGGGTCAGACCGGCATCGAGCGGCAGTGGGAGAACTACCTGCGGGGGCGTTTGGGGTCGCGTTCGCGGGTGGTCAACGCCGCGCGTCACGAGGTGGCGAACGCCCCGGCCGAGGCGATCGCCGCGCTGCCGCCTGATCGCGATCCGATCCCGGGACAGGACATCTATCTCACCCTCGATCTCGATCTGCAGCGGGTCGCCCACGAGGCGCTGTCCGAACGACTCGCCGGGGCCGTGGTCGCGATCGAGGCCGACACCGGTCGGGTGTTGGCGATGGTGTCGGTGCCGGGTGTGGATCCCAACCGCTACGAGCAGCCGATCCCGTCGGAGCTGTGGCGTGAGTGGTCGGACAGCCCGCTCAAGCCCTTCATCGACAAGACCGTGCAGGAGCACTTCTTCCCCGGCTCGACCTACAAGGTCGTGTCGGCGCTCGCGGCCCTGTGGGATCCCGAGTTCGATCCCGACGCCGATTTCGAGTGTACGGGCTCGCTGGTGTTCGGTGGTCGTCGCTTCAAGGACACCCACGTGCACGGCACGGTCGACCTCGAGCGCGCGATCGTCGAGTCGTGCAACACGTACTTCTACAACCTCGCGGTCCAGAGCACCCTGAGCCTCGAGCGGGTGGCCCCGATCGCGCGGGTGCTCGGCCTCGGAGAACGCTCGGGCTTGGGCATCAACGGTGAGGTCAAGGGCACCATCCCCACCGAGGAGTTCGAGGCGCGCGAGGGCACCTATCAAGGCGGCGTGCGCCTCAACAGCGCGATCGGCCAGGGCAACGTCAAGGTCACCGTCATGCAGCTCGCGGTGCTCTACGGTGCGATCGCGAACGGCGGCTTCGTGCTCACGCCGTATCTCGTCGATCGCATCGAGACCAACGAGGGCAAGCTGGTGCTGTCGACCCAGCCGCAGCCGCGCAACGACAAGCCGGTGATCGATGCGGTCGATCGCGCCCGCATCCACCGCGGGCTGGTCGGCGTCGTCAACGACGAGGCTGGCACCGCTTACAGCGAGCGGCTGGGCAGCGTCGTGGTGGCCGGCAAGACCGGCACCGCCCAGGTCGGCCGCGACATCAGCAAGGCCGGCATCGAGATCGAGGGTTGGGACACCACGCAAGATCACGCGTGGTTCGCCGCCTATGCCCCGGCGGAGGCGCCACGGATCGTGGTCGTCGCCGTCGTCGAGCACGGCGGCACCGGTGCCGACGCTGCCGCGCCGATCGTCATGAAGGTCATCGACCAGTACTTGGGCAGCGAGAGCACGACGTCCGCATCGGGCGTCGCGCCGCGCGCGGCCGGCGTGCCCCCGCCGCTGCCGGGGCGCACCGCGACGCCGCCCGCCACCTCGGGCACGCCGGGCACGCCGGGCACGCCGGGCACGCCGGGCACGCCGGGCAAGGACGGCCGCTGATGCGATCCACGCTCGACCGGCCCCAGGATCTGCTGAGTCGGCTGCGCCGATCGGTGGACTGGGTCGTCGTCATCGTGACCTTTTCGATCATCGCGTTGGCGCTCATCAACCTCAACAGCGCCGGCAAGGGCGACTGGACGGGTCGCGTCGGCACCCAGCTGCGCTGGGTCGGGCTCGGCACGATCGCGATGTTCGTCGTCACCGCGATCGACTACCGCGTCATCTATCGCGGCGCCTATGCCGCCTACGCCGTCGGCGTGTGCCTGCTCGGCCTGGTGCCGTTGGTCGGCATCAAGGTGAACAACGCCCGCCGCTGGCTGGGCAACGACGACTGGCGCCTGCAGCCCTCCGAGCTGATGAAGGTGCTCATCGTGCTCGCGCTCGCGCGCTACCTGCACGACAGCTCGGCGCGGCGCACCAAACGCGACCTCCGCGAGCTCGCCACGCCGGCGCTCATGGCGCTGGCGCCGATGGGGCTGGTCGTCTACCAGCCCGACCTCTCCACCAGCTTGATGATCGGCGTCATCGCGTTGTCGCTGCTCGCGGTCACCGGGCTCACGCTGCGCAGCTTCTTGGTGTTGATGTCGACCGCCGTCATCGGCTTCGCGCTCGGCTGGAGCTACATGCTCAACTATCAGCGCAAGCGCATCGACGTGTGGCTCAACCCCGAGCTGTACGCCGACGACGAGGGCTACCAGACCATCCAAGCGATGGTCGCCGTCGGCGACGGCGGGTTCTTCGGGCGCGGCGTCGACAAGGGCACCCAGAGCGCCCTGGGCTTCCTGCCCGAGCCGTTCACCGATTTCCCCTTCGCCGTGTACGCCGAGGAATGGGGCTTCGTCGGCGGCGCGATGCTGCTGACCCTGTACGCCAGCTTGGTGCTGTGGGCGATCAACATCGCGTCACAGGCGCGCGATCGCTTCGGCGCCCTGTTGTGCGTCGGGGTGGCGACGCTGTTCTTCTTGCACGTCGGCATCAACGTCGGGATGGTGCTGCAACTGTTGCCGGTGTCGGGGGTGACCTTGCCGTTCATCAGCGCCGGCGGCAGCAACGTGCTCACCGTGATGGTCGCGCTCGGTATCCTCATGAGCGTGTCGCGGTCGCGGCACGCCCGCTGAGGCCGCCCGCGCGTCACGGGAGCGGCGCGGGCTGGCCGGTGCGCAGTGGTCTTCGCGGTGCGCGTGCATCGAAATGCGCACGATGACGGCCTGCCGGGTTGCGGTCATACTCCGCCTCCGAATGCCTGACGTCGGCGTGTTGACCAACCCGAACTCGGGCAAGAACCGTCGCAACGCGGGGCGGCTGGCTGCGCTCGAGCGCGCCGTCGGTCGCCGCGGCATCGTGCGCCAGACCGGCGATCTCGCCGAGGTCGGCGCCGTCCTCGACGAGTTCATCGACGCCGGCTGTCGGCACTGGGTCTGCGACGGCGGCGACGGCACGCTGCACTGGATGTTGTCGATCGCCGACGCGCGCCTGCGGGCCCGTCGTGCACGGGGCGAGGAAGTGGCGTGGCCGCGCATCTTGCCGGGCAACGGCGGCAGCATCGATTTCGTCGCCCACAAGGCCGGCATCCGCGGGGATGCGGTCGGGCTCGCCTCGGCCCTCGCCGGTCGCCTGGCGAGCGGTGCGCCCCTCGAGACGGTGGCGCTCGACACCATGCGCATGCACGGGGTTCGCCGCGACGGCGAGACATTCGAGCACCTGGGCTTCGCGTCGGCGGTAGGCGGCATCGCCCAGCGTGTGTTCGGCAAGCTCTACGAGCGCCGGCCCGTGGATGCCTGGTCGATCGCGCGGGTGCTGGGCAAGTCGGTAGCCGGCGCCATCGCCGGTCACACCCCAGGCCTCGCCGGCTTCGTGCCCGAGGGTCTGCGCGAGTACGCCGACGCGATGTTCTCGCCGACCCACGCCCGGGTCGAGCTCGACGGTCGCGCCCTGGAATTCGACCGCTTCGTCTCACTGCAGGTCGGATCGATCGACATCAACCTCGGCGGCGTGGTGCGAACGTTCCGTCTGGCGCAGGCGCCCGGCGTCCTGCATGCGCAGGCGGTGGCGTCGACGTCCCTGGGCATGGTGGCGAATCTCCCCAACATGGTGCTCGGCACGCCGATCTGGGGCCGCGCGGTGTTCGACGGCCCTGCCACGACGATGCGCGTGGTGCCGCGGGCCGACGAGACCATCGATCCGGTGATCGACGGCGAGATGTTCCATGGGTTCGTCGAGCTCCGGATCGAGCGCGGCCCGACCCTCGAGATCCCGCGCCTGCGTGCGGCGTGAGACCGTCGCGACCGTCGACCCGAGAGTGAACGCACGCCTCTGTTGCACGTGCGGGTGGTGGCGCCATCGCACCCGTGTGCGGCGATGGTCGCCGGCGTCGACCGTCCCGCGCACGGTTGACAGCACCGCCGCGTTCGCGGCAGCGTCCCGCATACCCCCGAGGAGCTGACATGAAGCGATCCATTGCCGTCCTATTCGTTGCGTCTTCCTTCGTCTCGATCGCCAACGTCGCGCACGCTGGCGGACTGCAGGGCCAGCCCGACTCCACGCGCGCCGTCGACTACGAGTCCGCGCCGTCGACGCTGTACATCCCCACCGAGGCGATCCCGCTGACGCCCGCCGACCTGTGCTCCTTTCCGCAGAGCGGCGCGGACAACTCTGGCCTGGGCTGTCTCGCGGGCCTCGCGGAAGCCAGCGACTACGCGCCGCCGGCCAACATCGACGACATCGTCAGCGGTGTCACGACGGCGCTCGCCCCCTACAACATCCGCGTCACGAGCACGCGCCCCCCCGAGTACGTGCCGTACATGATGGTGCTGCCCAGCGACGAGGTGAACGCCGAGGGGACGTCGCGCACGTGCGCCGGCGCCCGCATCGACTGCGACGGCCCGAACCGCAACGACATTGGCAACACCAGCGGCGGCACGATGAACTGCGTGACGCCCGATCCGGTGATGGCCGCGCTCATCGCCGTCGGCTACATGTCCGGGCTCGAGAACAACGACAACCCGGACGATCCGATGTTCTACCCGCCGGATTTCACGGCGCCCTCGGTCGAGTTCCAGGAGATGTGCTCTACCTTCGTGCCGACGCTCGACGAGAAGGGGATGTCCAACCCCGCCGCGTGCGCGGGCTTCTACCACGAGGGCTACTGTGACGATCAGGAGGACCAGATCAGCAGCCACTTCGAGCTCATCGGCGTCTACGGTGCGGGCCCCGTGGTCGAGGACACCACGCCGCCCTCCATCGACGCGATCGGCATCGAAGACGGCATCGTGCTGCCGGCGGGCTCCAATCTGCCGCTCACGGCGACCGTCACCGATGACTCGGGCCTGGTGTTCGTGCGCTGGACCATCACCAATGACTCGCCGGACTTCCTGGAGTTCGACAGCAATGGCGACGGCAGCGTGTGCAAGTCGCACAACGGCATCTGCGAGCGCGAGTTCGCGGGCACCGGCATCCCGTACTTCCAGGTCGAGGGCGGTGACTACGGCGCTACGGAGCTGGCACCGGCCGGCGCGCTCGGCGGTGAATTCCTGATCACCTTCGAGGCCTCGGATCTCGCGGGCAATGTCACCGAGACCGTCACCGCCACCATCACGGTCGAGGGTGGCTCGGGCGAGAGCGGGGTTGCGGACACCTCGGGTGGCGACGGCAACGACGACAACGGCGACGGTGGCGATGGTGGCGACGAGTCGAGCACGGGCATCGACGGTCCGCCCGACGATACCGCCGGCGCCGACGACGACGGTGGCGGCTGTAGCTGCACCACCGACGGCGATCGCAGCGGCGCGGCCTTCGGCCTGCTCGGCATGATGGCGTTCGGCGTGGCGCGCCGCCGCGCCCGCCGCTAGTCCGTGCGCACACGGGGGGGCGCTTCGGTGCGCCCGGAATCGGCGTCGGCCTGCGTGCGCGGGTCGGCGCCGTCGTCGTTTCGGCGCCTCGTCCCGCGGCGCCAGCGGTGCACCGCGGCGTAGACCAGCGGGTAGACGATCGTCACGCTGGCGGCGCACAGCACCGCGGCACCGAGCACGAACGGCCCGAGCATGTCGCGGAGCGTTGCGAACCATCCACCGGCATCGAGCGCGCGCAGGGTCGCGAACGTCGGCGCCGGTCGATCGAGGAGCCACATGCCGATCCACAGTTCGGCCGAATAGAAGAAAACCCCCGATAGCGGGTTCACGATCGCGGTGCCGACGTAGGTGGCCGGTAGGTTCAGCCGCAGCAGCGGCGCGAGGGCCAAGGCCAGGAACATCCCCGCGAAGGGGATCGGGACCAGCGACAGCGACAGGCCGAGCGCCACACCGCCCGCGATGCCGCCCGGCGTGCCCGCCTGCGTCACCAGCGTGCGCACCCCCTGACGAAGTCCGGCCACGGGCCCAGGCTAGCAGCCCGCGGCGGGCGGCCTCGGCTCGGGCTCCACCGCGCCCGCAGGTCCGGGCACGCCCTTGCAAATCTACCCGTGGGTCGATTACGATCTCCTGCATGGGACGGCCCCCCGCGAGCGCCCACGCGACCGCCACGCCCGAGCGGATCTTGGACGCGGCGCGGGCGGAGTTCGCCGCCGCAGGCTTCGGCCCCGCGACCCTCGCCGACATCGCCGCGCGCGCCGGCATCACGCGCCCGTCGCTGCTGTACCACTTCGCCACCAAAGAAGAGCTGTACGCCCGCGCCGTCGAGCGCTGCTTCGGCAATCTGGCGGCGGCACTCACCGCGACGATCTCGCAGCCCGCACCCTTCGTGGATCGACTGCGGGCGACGCTCGATCGCTATCTAGAGTTCATCGAGGCCGAGCCCGACGTCGCCCGCATCGTGCTGCGCGAGGTGCTCGACGGCACCGGACCGGGGGCCGCGATCCTGCTCGAGCAGGTCGTGCCGCTGGTCGATCTCGTCGAGCGATTCGTGTGCGCGCAGGGGCAGGGCATCGTGCGCGCCGGTCTGCCGGTGCGCGCGGCGCTCTTGCAGATCGTGACCGACGGCCTGGTGCGGGTCGCCGCCGGGGAGCTCCGTGGACCACTGTGGGGCCCGGGTGATCACGCCCGCGCCCTCGCTGAACGATTGCTGTTGGAGGACGAATCATGAGCACGACCGATGCATCCGCGACGTCGGCCCTGGGCCGTTCGCGCAACCCCAAGGTGTTCCTCGATCTGGTAGGTCCGGCGGTCCGCGGGCTCGTGCTCGAGCGCGGCAAGCAGGGGCGGCTCACCTGTGTGCCGACCCGCAACGACGCCCAGTTCGTGTGGGACTACGAGCGCAACCGCACCGATCTGGCCAAGCTCTACGAGGCGGCGAAGCGCTCGCAGTGGAACGCCACGACGGATCTCGACTGGAGCATCGAGGTCGATCCCCACTGTGCTCAGCGCGAGCTGGTGCCCGACGGGTGGTTGCCGCTGTGTGACATCCCCTCGTATCGCACGCTGCCGCGGCGCGAGCAGGCGCTGCATCGCTGGGCGCTGGTGTCGTGGATCCTCTCGCAGTTCCTGCACGGGGAGCAAGGCGCCCTGTTCGCGGCCTGCCAGGTCACCGAGGCGATCGGACTCATGGACGGCAAGCTCTACGGCTCGACCCAGGTCGTCGACGAGGGCCGCCACATCGAGGTGTTCCACCGCTATCTCGACGAGAAGCTCGGCAAGCTCTACCGCATCGACGACAACCTCTACACGATCCTCGACGCGCTGATGACCGACGGCCGCTGGGATCTCAAGTTCCTCGGCATGCAGATCATGGTCGAGGGTTTGGCCCTGGGCGCCTTCGGCACGCTGCGCCAGGCCACGCGCGAGCCGCTGCTCCGCGAGCTCTTGCGGTACGTCATCACCGACGAGGCCCGCCACGTGACGTTCGGCGTCGTCGCGCTGCGCGACTACTACGACACGCTGCCCGAGCGCGACCGCCGTGAGCGCGAGGACTGGGCCTACGAGATCACGGTGCTCATGCGCAACCGCTTCTTGGGCCACGAGTTCTACGACGAGTACTACGGCCACGTGATGACGCGGCGGCAGTGGGACGACATCGTGCTGCGCTCGGGGTTCATGCAGCGCTTCCGCCACACGATGTTCCGGCGGTTGATCCCCAACCTGCGGCGCATCCACCTGCTGAGTGACCGGGTGCGTCGGCACTACGATCGGCTGGGGCTGCTGGTCTACGAGCACGGCCAGGCCGCGCCCGATCTCGGCACCGCGCAGCTGCTGGGCGAAGACGACGTCGCGCCATGATCGAGGTCACGCCATGATCGAGGTCGTGCCATGATCGAGGTCGTGCTGTTCGACGTGATGGGCACGTTGGTGCACGACCCGTTCTTCGTCGAGGTACCGCGGTTCTTCGGCACCGATCTTCGCACGTTGGTGGCGCGCAAGCACCCCAGCGCGTGGGAGTCGTTCGAACTCGGACACATCGACGAGGAGGGCCTGGCGCAGCAGTTCTTCGCCGACGGTCGCCGCCTCGACGTCGACGGTCTCAAGCGGGCGATGACCGACGCCTATGTGCTGCTGCCGGGCATCGACGCCGTGCTCGATGCGCTGCTGCGTCGCGACGTTGCCATGCACGCGCTGTCGAACTACCCGCCGTGGTACCGACTAATCGAGGCCAAGCTCGAGCTCTCGCGGTGGGTGCCATGGACGTTCGTGTCGTGTGAGACGGGGGCGCGAAAGCCCGATCGCGCCGCCTACGAGGTGGTGCTCTCGCGGCTCGGGGTCGCGCCGGATGCGTGTCTGTTCGTGGACGATCGGGAGGCCAACTGCGCGGGTGCGCGGGCGGTCGGCATGGACGCAGTGCGGTTCGTCGACGCCGCCAGCCTGACCGCGGACCTGGCCGCGCGCGGGCTCCTGTAGCGGCCCAGACGCTGGGCAGGGCCTATGTCGGGCCGATGCGGGCGGGCGGGTCGACACGCCCGGGCCCCGCCGTCCCGCCCGCGCGCTGACGCGCGGCGCCCGGGCCCGACCCGCCACGGCCCGACCCGCCACGGCCCGACCCGCCACGGCCCCCCAACCCCCCCACGCAGTGCCGCGTCGGTGATGCAGCTGGCCGAACGAACACCGTTTTGCAACGACGCCGCGGCGGCGCAGAAACTTCTGCAACCGCTGCGCACGTTTCTCCCTGGCAGATGGCCACCACCATGGTTCATCATGAAACCTGGTTGCCCCTGCCGTGTAACCATGACGAGGCTCGACGTGATGCGGTGCCTTCGCACCGTGGGCGCGAGCACTCGATGTGAAAGGAACGCCAATGAAGCTGCCACTCGAGATCACGTTCCGCAATGTCGTCCGCACCGACGAGATCGAAGAACGGATTCGCGCGAAAGCCGCGAAGCTCGACAAGTTCTTCGACAAGATCACCGGCTGCCGGGTGGTCGTCGAGTCGCCCCACAAGCATCACCACAAGGGCAACACGTACCACGTGCGGATCGAGCTCTCCGTCCCTGGTGACGAGATCGTCGTGACCCGCGATCCGCAGATCTCCGAGCACGAGGACATGGGCATCGCCCTACGGGACGCCTTCAGTGCCGCGCAGCGGCAGCTGCAGTCGTACGTCGAGCGGCACAACCCGAGCACGTCGGGATCCAACCTGCGGATCACCGAGGTGCTGCCCACGTAACGCGGGGCGGGTGGACACGGGCACCGCGGGGGCTTCGCCTCCGCGGCCCGACGCTCCCTCCGTCGCTGCGCTCCTCGGCTCCGTCCTTCTGGGGGACCGGCCCGGTCCCCCTTCCACCGGGCAAAGCCCGGCGGAACCTTGCCCCTCCCAGTCGCTGTCGCTCCGTCCTTCTGGGGGACCGGCCCGGTCGCCCTTCCACCGGGCAAAGCCCGGCGGAACCTTGCCCCTTCCAGTCGCTGTCGCTCCGTCCTTCTGGGGGACCGGCCCGGTCCCCCTTCCGCCGGGCAAAGCCCGGCGGAACCTTCCCCCTCCCAGTCGCTGTCGCTGTCGCTCTCTCAGCGGTCGCGGTGCTTGAACCGCCGCAGTCCGGGGCCGTAGTCGCCGGCGATCTGTCCGGTGCCGCGCAACAACCAGCGATAGGTGACCAGCCCCTCGGCGCCGACCGGGCCACGGGCATGGAGTTTGGTGGTGCTGATGCCGACCTCGGCGCCGAGCCCGAACCGATAGCCGTCGGCAAAGCGCGTGCTCGCGTTGTGGAACACGCAGGCCGCGTCGACGCGGGCGAGGAACTCGGCCGCCGCCGTGTCGTCGTCGGCGATGATCGCGTCGGTGTGGCCCGAGCCGTGCTGCTCGACGTGCGCGAGCGCGCCGGCGAGATCGCCCGTGCGGGCGATGGCGAGGATCTTCGCGCCGAACTCGTGGCCGAAATCGCCGGCGCCCGCGGCGACGAGTTGGGGATGGCGGGCGAGGGTCTCTGCGCATGCCCGCAGCTCGACGCCCTGGGCCAGCAGCGCGGCGACGCATGCATCGAGCGCAGCCTCGGCCCCGGGCATCCACAGCAGGGTCTCGATCGCGTTGCAGGCCGCCGGGTAGGCACACTTGGCGTCGACGGCGATGCGCGCGGCCATCGTCGGATCGGCGCTGCCGTGCAGCACGAGGTGACACACGCCCTCGGCGTGGGCGAGCACGGGGATGCGGCTGACTTCGCGGATGTGGCGGACGAACTCCGACGATCCGCGCGCGACCACGAGATCGATGTCGCGCTCGAGCGTGAGCATGACGGCGACGTCGGCGCGATCCTCGAGCAGGACCAGCGCGCCCGGATCGAAGCCCTGGTCGGCCACGGCGCGGCGCAGGATCTCGACCAGCGCCGCGTTGGTGCGGGCGGCCTCGCGCCCACCCTTGAGCACCACCGCGTTGCCGCTGCGCACGGCGAGCCCGGCGATCTGCACCACCGCGTCGGGGCGGGCCTCGAAGACCACCGCCACGACGCCGAGCGGGCAGGCGACGCGGCGCAGGTGTAGGCCATCGTCCAGGTCGCGGTCGACCGCGACCTTGCCGAGCGGATCGGCCTGCGACGCGAGCTGGCGCAGGCCGTCGATCACGCCCGCGAGCTTGCGCTCGTCGAGCACCAGGCGGTCGACGAGGGCCTGGCCGAACTCACCGCGAAGACGGGCGGCCTCGGCGACCTCGACATCGAGGGCGTTGGCCCGCAGTACGGCGCCGCGCAGATCGGGTCGCTCGAGCAGGTCGCCCATCGCCAGCAGGATCTGGCGGCGCTCGGGGCCGCCGATCTGGCCGAGGATCCAACCCGCCCGGCGCGCGGCCCGGGCCGCCTGTGCGATCGCCTCGTGTCTGTCGTCCATCGCCCCTGCTCCTACTTGCGATCCCCCGCCGTGAGCACGAGGTTGTCGCGCGTGATCAGTGCATCGTAGCCGCGATAGCCGAGGATCGCGTCGATCTCGGCGCTATTGTGGCCCGCCAGCGCGCGGGCGGCCGCGGCGTCGTAGTTGACCAGGCCGCGGCCGAACACGCGGCCGGATCGATCGCGGATCTCGACGACGTCGCCACGCTCGAAGGCGCCCTCGACGACGAGCACTCCGACCGGCAGCAGCGACGCCTTGCGATCGACCAGCGCCGCGAGAGCGCCGTCGTTGACGACGAGTGCACCGGTGCGCGGCGCGTGGGCGATGGTGCGTCGCCGGGCCGGCCTGGGCGCCGACGGCCAGACGATGGTGCCGACGTCGTCGCCGGCGAGCACCCGATCGAGCACGTTGTGGGTGTCGCCGCTGCAGATGACCGCCGGGATGCCGTGCTCGGTCACCAATCGTGCGGCCTCGAGCTTGCTCGCCATGCCGCCGGTGCCCCCGGTGCTGGTGCCGCCGGTGAGGGCGACGTCGTCGCCGCCGATGCCGACCAGGGCTGGGATCCGCGTGGCGCCGGGATCGACGCTGGGGTTGGCGGTGTACAGGCCATCCACGTCGGTCAGCAGGATCAGCAGGTCGGCATCGAGGGCGCGGGCGACCAGGGCCGACAGGCCGTCGTTGTCACCGAACGCGACCTCGGGCGCCTGACCGCCGTCGGCGATGCGCACCGTCACCAACTCGCGCACGCTGACGCTGTCGTTCTCGTTCAGGATCGGCAGGGCGCCGAGCTCGAGCAGGCGCATCAAGGTGGTGCGCACGCACAGCGCCCGATCGCGATCGGCGAGATCATCTTGGGTGAGCAGCACCTGCGCCGCGGTGACGCCGAGCTGCGCGAATGCCTGGGTGTACAGGCCCATGAGATGGCCCTGGCCCACCGCCGCGCAGGCCTGGCGCAGACCCAGCGACTGCGGGCGCTCGGGCAGGGCGAGCGCGCGCATGCCCATGCCGACCGCACCGCTCGAGACCAGCACCACCTCGAGCCCGCGACGGCGCCACCGCGCGAGCTCTTCGACCAGTCCGTGGACGCGACCGGCGGCGAGCTCGATGCCGTCGTGTGTGACCACGCGCGTGCCCAGCTTCACCACGATTCGGCGTGCCGCGGCGAGCGTCGTGCGCGGCGGCGTCACGGCAGCCACCGCGTCGGATCGTCGAGGCCCTCGCGGGTCTGCACGCGTCCGCGTCGCTGGCTCGCGATGGCCAGCCGCGCGTCGTCGACCAGCGGACCGGGGATGCGCACGACCGCCTTGGCGCCCTCGAGCCGTAGCCCGCCGCGCAGCACGTCGCGGCGCACCGATCGCACGTTGTCGAAGGCGAGCCTGGCGCTGCGGCCCTCCATGTCGACCTCGATCACCGCGGTGTCCGTGACCATCACCGCGCGTCGGCTCAGGCGCTCGCGGAGGATGGCGAAGGCCACGGGCAGGCTCACGGCGAGCAGCGGTTGCCACAGCTGATCGAAGGGCTGCAGCCAGAACTGCGGGACGAACAGCGTGACGAGCACGAGCAGGAGCACGACGAGGCTCGCCGCGACCATGATCGGTCCGCGATCGATCTGCGACTTGTCGCCCCACCACGCCAGCGCCTGGCCGAACTCGAGGTGACGGGCGAGGTCGAGCGGCACCACGCTGGGCGATGGCGGCGCGCCGGCGGCGAGGATGCGCCGATCGGGGGCGTGGCGCGGCTTGCCCCCAGGGAGCACCTCGAAGCTCATGGGTCGAGCACCTCGACGCGCGCACCGAGCTGGCGCAGGAGCTGGTCGACGATCACGAGCGCCGCCATCGCCTCGACCATCGGCACGGCTCGCGGCAGCACGCACGGATCGTGGCGGCCACGCGATTGAAGCACCATGGGCTCGCCATCGCGGGTCACGGTGTCCTGAGGCACGAACACGGTGGCCACCGGTTTGAACGCCACGGCGAAGCGGATGGTTTCGCCGTTGCTGATGCCGCCTTGGATCCCGCCGCTGTGATTGGTGCGTGTGGCGACCGGTGGCCCGGGCGCCCGCTCGGGGGCGGGGATGAAGGCGTCGTTGTGGGTGGTGCCGCGCATGCGGGTGGCGGCGAAGCCCTCGCCGATCTCGAAGCCGCGCGAGGCGGGGAGGCTCATCATCGCGTGGGCGAGCTCGGCGGTGAGCTTGTCGAACACGGGCTCGCCGAGCCCGGCCGGCACGCCGCGCACCACCGCCCGCACGATGCCGCCGACGGTGTCGCCGCGCCGGCGCGCGTCCTCGATCGCGGCGGTCATCGCCGCCGCGGCGGTGGCATCGGGGCAGCGCACCGCGTGGGCGTCGACCTGCGTGCGGTCGAGGGACTCGCCATCGATGTCCGTCGCGTCGACGTCGTGGACGCGGTCCACCCACGCGACGATCTCGATGCCGCGCCAGCGGTGCAGCAGGTCCTCGGCGAGGGCGCCGGCGGCGACGCGCGCGACTGTCTCGCGGGCCGAGGCCCGACCGCCGCCGGCGACGAAGCGCAGACCGAAGCGCGCGTCGTAGGTGAAGTCCGCGTGCGAGGGGCGGTAGCCGTCGCGCAACGACGTGTAGTCGCCGGACTTGGCGTCGGTGTTGCGCACCATCATGGCGATCGGCGTGCCGAGGGTGTGCTGCGTGTCGGGGTCGATCCCCGAGAGCACCTCGATGGCGTCGGCCTCGCGGCGCTGCGAGGTGAGGGGCTGGCCGGGGCGCCGGCGCGCGAGCTGGGCGGCGATGCGGTCGTTGGGGAACGGGTGGCCGGCAGGGCAGCCGTCTACGACGACGCCCACACCACCGCCGTGCGACTCACCGAACGTGGTGACGCGGAATCGCTGGCCGAACGAGTTACCCGCCACGGGCGGAGTGTATCAGGCGTCCCGCGCGTCGAGGAACGCGACCACGCGCGCGCGCCAGTCGTGCGGCGCTTCGATGGCGACGGTGTGGCCGACGTCGTCGATGACCTCGGCGGCGGCGCCCAGCAGCGTCGCGAGGGCCGCGACGTCGGCGGGGGGTGCGAGCCGATCGAGCGCGCCGCCGATGCACACCGTGGGGACCCTCGCGGCGCGGACCTGCGCGGCAAGGGCCAGCGTCGCCCACGGCGAGTCCGGCGGCAGATCCAGCGTGGCCCGCATCAGCGCGAGCACGCCGGCATACCGGTTGCGCTCGATCGACGCCCGTACCATCGGCTCGATCAGCGCCTCGTGCTTGGCCAGGTACGCGGGGCCGAGGATGTCGGGCAGGCTGACGCGCGCGAGGGCCTCGAGATTGCCCGTGCCCAGCGCGGCGACCCAACCCTGCACGATCAGGCGGCCGACGATGCCGCGGTCGAGGGCCACGCCGGTGAGGACCAGCCGCCGCACCAGGTGGGGGCAGCGCGCGGCGACGGCGAGGGCGAGCCGGCCCCCGAACGAGAAGCCGCACAGATCGACGGGGCCTGGCAGATCGAGCGCCGCGTGCAGGGCGACGAAGTCGTCGACGTGGCGGCCCAAGGTGCAATCGTCGAGGGAGAGCTCGGTCGAGCCCTGACCGCGGGCCTCGTAGGCGAGCACGGGCCGATCCTCGGCGAGCGGCCGCAACTGCGCGCCCCAGCTGGACAGCGTCTGGGTCATACCGCCGACCAGCACGACCACGGCCTTGTCCGAGGGCTGCGGCGGCGCGCGGCGGTCGACGCGGACGCGGCCTCGAGTGCCTTCCGCTGCGGCGTCGGGGATCTCGATCCACTCGGGCATGGGTTACTCCGGGAACCACGGGTCGGTCGGGGCATCGGCATCGCACACCGACCGCTCGAGGGCGCAGTCGCCGGTGCCCGATGCGATGGCCGTCGAGATGCACGCAGAGCACCCCTCGGGGCTCTCGCGGCAGCCGTCGTCGCAGCCCTGGTGCGCGCACGCGACCAGCGCTCCGTAGGTGCGGATGGTGCCGGCGTCGGTGCGATCGAAGCAGGCGTCCGCGCACGCGGTGGTGGTCGCGGCCGAGCACGCGAGCAGGCACTCCTCGAGCTCGGTGCAGTTGAGCCGCTCGATCTCGCCAGGGACGACGCACCAGCAGCCGTGCTGGACCTCGGCGCTGGCGATCACGCAGCTGAAGTTGAGCGTGCCCGTGCACAGCGCGTTGCACGACGACACCGTGACCTCGCCGCTGGGCTCGTCGCACGTCTGCAAGGTGTCCTGATTTAGGCAGCGATCGTGGCTGGCGATCGTGCACGGAGCGTCACCGTCGGAAGTGCCGCTGCTCGCGTTGCCGCTGCTCGCGTTGCCGGTGCCGTTGCCGGTGCCCGAGCCGCCGTCCTCGGCCGACTCGGCCGACTGCAGCTCCTCGAAGAACGAGCACGCGCCCGCGAGTGCGGCGATGCACACCAGGGCTTTTCGCAGGTCCATGGCGGAAGTAGAGCGCGGCGCGGGCCCGAAGGCCAGAAAGCAGCGGGACGGCTTCCGCAGACCTGCTAGGATGCGCCGCGGATGACGGCTTCTCGCGCCGCGGGCTCGTGCGATGGGACAAGGTGAGCTCTCGTTCCGGCCCGGCGCGCCCGCGCGCAGCGGTCCGACCGTCTTGAGCGTCGGGCAGCTGGTGCGCCTCGCCCACCAGACGCTCGATGCGCGCATCGGCATGGTCTGGGTCGAGGGCGAGGTCTCGAATCTGCGTGTCGGCGCCGCGGGTCACGCCTTCTTCACGCTCAAGGACGACGAGGCGATGCTGCCCGTGGCGATGTGGCGCTCGACCCTCGAGCGGCTGCGCTTTCGCATCCAGGACGGGCAGTCGCTGCGCGTCGCCGGTCGTGTCGGCGTCTTCGCCAAGCAGGGCCGCTTCCAGATGTACGCCGATCGGGCCGAGCCAGCCGGTCTGGGTGCGCGCATGCTCGAGCTCGAGCAGCGCAAGGCCAAGCTCGCGGCGATGGGGCTGTTCGAGGCCGGTCGCAAGCGGCCGCTGCCGCCGTGGCCGCGCACGGTGGGGCTGGTGACCTCGGCCCACGGCGCCGCGCTGCACGACATCTTGCGCGTCGCCCTTCGGCGTTGCCCGACCCACTTCGTGCTCGCCGCGGCAGTGGTGCAGGGCGACGACGCGCCGCGCTCGCTGTGCCTGGCCCTCACGCGCCTGCAGGCGTGGCCGGGCGTCGAGGTGATCATCATCGGTCGTGGCGGCGGCTCGATCGAGGATCTGTGGGCGTTCAACGACGAGCGTCTCGCCCACGCCGTCGCTGCGTGCCCGGTGCCGGTGGTGAGCGCGGTCGGGCACGAGGTCGACGTGACGATCTGTGATCTCGTCGCCGATCTCCGCGCCGCGACGCCGTCGCAGGCGGCCGAGCTGGTGGTGCCCGATCGAGGTGCGGCGATGCAGCGGCTCTCGGGTCTCGCCGCACGACTTGCCCCGGCGGTGCTGCGCCACGCCCTGGATCGGCGGGCGCGGCTCGAGCACGGGATCGTTCGCCTCGGCGCGGTGGTCCGCGGCAGGGCAGGGCGCGCGCGGGCCCGGCTCGGGCGCTCCGAGCGGGCGTTGGCGGTGCAGCATCCACGCGCGCGGATCGCCCGGGACAGGCGGCGATTGTCGGCGGTGCTCGCTCGCTTGCAGGCCCACGGCCGCACCATCGCCGACGCGGGTGCGGAGCGGCTCGCCGGGCAGAACGCGCGGCTGCGCGGAGCGATCGCGCAGCTGGTGCCGAGCCGGCGGGCGCGGCTGCGCGCCTTGGTCGAGCGGCTGTTCGCCCGCGGTCATCACCTGGTCGAGCGACCCCGGCTGCGACTGGCGCGCGCCGCCGCGAGCCTGCACGCCCTGTCACCCCTCGCCGTGCTCGAGCGCGGTTACGCCGTCGTGACCGACGAGACGCCCCACGTGCTCACCGACACCAGGGCCGTGTTGCCGGGCCAGGCGATCCATGTCCGGCTGCGACGCGGTACGCTCGCCGCCGTCGTCACCGCGATCTCGCCCGATCTCACCACCGACGACGCGCACGATCCCATGGAGACGACATGAATGATCTCGGTGCCGAGGCCGGCCGTTGCTTCGGAGTGTTCGGCGATCCCGTCGGCCACTCGCGCTCGCCCGACATGCACAATGCCGCGTTCGCGGCGCTGGGCCTGCCGCACCGCTACTTCGCGTTCCACGTGCGTCCCCACGCCCTGGCCAACGCGCTCACCGGCGCCCGCGGCATGGGCATGGGCGGGCTCAACCTCACCGTGCCCCACAAGCGCGCGGCGGTAGCCCACATGGATCGACTCTCGCCCGAGGCGGCGCGGACGGGCGCCATGAACACGGTGCTGATCCGGCGCGGCGAGCTGGTCGGGCACAACACCGATGGTGCGGGGTTCCTCGACGCCCTCGCCGAGCTCGGCGGTGCGCCGCCGAAACGCGCGGTGGTCCTCGGCGGCGGCGGTGCGGCGCGCTCGGTCATCGACGCCCTGCGCCACGGCGAGGTGGCCTGCGATGTCGTGTGGGTCAGCCGCGAGCCGGGCCGTCTACCCGCGCTCGACGGCGTCGCGCGCTGCGGCTACAGCGAACTCAACGACGCCGTGGGATCGTGCGAGCTGCTGGTCAACGCGACCACGGTCGGCATGAAGGGCGGCCCCGAACACTTCGTCACGCCGCTGCCGCTCGATCGGCTGGTCGACGGCGCGCGAGTCGTCGACATGGTCTATCCCCGTATCCACGGCGGCTGGCTCGACGACGCCGCGCGCCGCGGCGCCCGTACACAAGATGGCCTCGCGACCTTGCTGTGGCAGGGCGTGCGCGGGCTCGAGCTGTGGCTGGGGATCGCGCTGCCCGCGTCGGTGGTCGCGACGATGCGCAGGGCGCTGTACCGGTGATGCGCCCGGCCGGGGCGGTCGGCGGCCTGTGCGTGCTGGTGCTCGGCTGCGCGCGGCCCCTGCTCGGCCCCGAGGACGCTGAGGGCGAGGGCGGCGGGAGCTCGACGGGCGACGACATCGACGACGACATCGACGATGGCATCGACGACACGTCGCAGGCCGACGACGCGAGCTCGGGCGACGGGCCGACCGAACCCGACTGCCACCCGTCGTACGTGCCGTGTCTGCCCGTCGTCGACGAGCTCGACTGCCCCGACGTCGTGGCCCTCGGTGCGGCGCCCGTGATGGTGGTGGGCCCGGACGCATACGGGCTCGACGCCGATGGCGATGGCCTCGGCTGCGAGTAGTCAGCGCAGGCGATTGCGGATCACGTGCGCCCGCATCGCCTCGACCACGTAGTCGATGTACGCGAGCACCTCGGGTCGCAGAGCCCGGTCTTCGAACAGCACCTTCTCCTCCATCAACGTGAGGGCGATGGCGTTGATGGTCATGCGGGCGCTGTAGATTGCCACCGACTCCTCGATCTCGCCGCGATCGACGAAGGGCTTGGCGAACATGCGCATCGCCATCTCGGTGCGATCCACGAAGAGCTCGCGCAGCATCTTGCTGTAGCGGGGGTCGATGCGCGCCACCGCGAACATCACGCGTACGAACAGCGGGTGGGTGCGGCGTTCGTACATCGCCACGACGATGTCGCGGATCCACCGCGGGGCGTCCTCGATCCGCTCGGGGGGTGCCGATGTCGAGGCGGTCAGCATGTCGTCGGCGAACGTCGCGAGCACCTGCTCGACGAGATCCTGCTTGCTCGTGAAGTAGTGATAGAGACTCGGCTGCTGGATCCCCAGCTTCGCGGCGAGCTTGCGCAGCGACGCGCCGGCGTAGCCGTGCTCGGCGAGAAGCTCGAGGGCGGCCTCGAGCACCTCGCGACGGCGAACCGCGGGGTTGACGCGTTCGGCCGTCGCGGGTGTCGGGGATCGCGCCATCCAAATTCAATCTACATGATTTCAAAGGAAAAATTCCAGGATCCGGGCGGGTTTGCTCGACACTATCGTTCGATAGTTCATAGGACTATCGAACGATAGGAGCCCATGAACCGTCCCCACTGTCGCGCCCTTGCCGTGTCCCATCCCAGCCGCGGCTGGATCCTCGCCCACGGGACGTCGTGGGCCTCCGCGTCGGGCTCGGTGCTCGGCGCCTCGCTCGTGTGATCAGCATGGTCCAACTCCCTCCCGGTCCATCCGGCGTGCTGCGCAGCACCTACCGCGTGCTGCGCTCACCGTTCCGCGACTTCCCGCGGTGGTCGTCGCGCTACGGCGATCCATTCACGATCCCGACGGTCAACGGCACGGTCGTCCTCACCGGCGACCCCGCGCTCATCAAGGTCATCTTCGGCGCCGATCCGGAGATCTTCGGCCCGTGGGCGGTCGACGCCCTCGGTCCCATGCTCGGGCAGCGCTCGATCTTCATGCTCGAGGGCGCACCGCACACCCGCGAGCGCAAGCTGCTGATGCCGCCGATGCACGGCGATCGCATGCGCGCGTACGCCGACGGCATCGTCGACGTGGCGCGCCGCCGCTTCGGTGCAGTGGTCGATGCGCCGCGGGTGAGCGCCCTCGAGCTCGCGCAGGGCATCTCGCTCGAGGTGATCACCCGGGCGATCTTCGGGGCCCGCGACGACGCCAGCGCGGCGAGGCTGCAGCGGGCGGTGGTCGAGATGGTCGAGGCCTCGTCGCCGCTGATGTTCTTCATGCCGTTTTTGCAGCGCGAGCTCGGTGGCGTCGGTCCATGGGCGCGGTTCCGCCGCCGCTTCGTCGCCGTCGACGCCCTCCTGCAGGCGCAGATCGACGCGGCGCGACACAACCCGGGCGCCGACGTGTGCAGTCTGCTCGTGCAGTCGCGGTACGACGACGGCGAGGCGATGGCCGACGCGTCGATCCGCGACGAGCTGCGGACCATGCTGTTCGCGGGCCACGAGACCACCGCGATCACGATCGCCTGGGTGATCGAGCTGCTGCACCGAAGCCCCGAAACCCTCGCGCGTGCGCAGGCCGAGATCGACGCGTTGGGCCCGGATCCCGGCGGCGAGGCGCTAGCGAAGCTCGAGTACCTCGATGCCGTGTGCAAGGAGGCGATGCGACTGTACCCGGTGGTGACCGAGGTGTTGCGGGTGCTGCGGGCGCCGCTGCAGCTCGGCGCGTTCGAGGTCCCGGCGGGCACGGGCGTGTCGGCCAGCGCGCTGCTCGCCCACCGTCGCGAGGAGCTGTACCCCGAGCCCGAGCGCTTCGTGCCCACGCGCTTCCTCGAGCGCCGCTTCTCGCCGTTCGAGTACCTGCCGTTCGGTGGCGGTCACCGCCGCTGCATCGGGGCCGCGTTCGCCACCTTCGAGATGAAGATCGTGCTCGGGGTTGCGCTCGCGCGCCACCGCATCGCGCTGCTCGACGCGCGGCCGCCCGTGCCTGTGCGGCGCAGCGTGACGATGGCGCCCAGCGGCGGGGTGCCGATCTGCGTAGGGCCACGGTGAGGGGGCCGGCCGCGCGGCCGATCAAGCGGGGGGCAGCGCCGCGGCGTCGTGGGCGTCCGCGATGATCCGGCGCGCGCTGGCGCCGAGCGCCCGGGCCTGTGAGAGCAGATCGCCCAGGGCGGCGTCGATCGCAGGGGTGCTGGTATCGTCGGGATCGCCGAGGCCCGCGTCGGCCCCCAGCCGGAGCCGCGCCATGATCAAGGTCCGCAGTGTCGCCGCGTCATCGAGGCCGCGGAGAAAGCCGGTGTGCATCGAGGGTTGCCCTGGCGCCTCGGTGCCGCCACCACCGGCGGTCTGCACCCGCAGATCCGCGACGGCGAAGATCCGCTGCAGCGGCCCCTGTTCGACCGTCACGTTCTGCACGTTGGCGAACGTCAGCGTCATCTCGCGCACCAGGGTGACGCCCTCGCGGATGAACAGGCTGCGGTCGGTGACGACGTACCAGCGCTGCTCGTAGTCGAGCCGTACCAGCGCGTAGCCGACCGGCATGCTCGCCAGCCACGCCAGGGCGGCGGAGCCCTCGACGACGTGCACGATGGCGGCGACGAAGTCCGAGACCCCGAGGGCGCTGCGGGCCTCGGTCTCGAACACGATGGCGGATGCCACGATGGGGGCGAGGACCGCGAGGCGCCGCAACAGCCACAGGGTGAGGCGGTAGCGGAGGTAGGCGGGCGCGGCCCGGAACACCGAGGCACCCGTGCGTGCGCGCGGCGGATCGGGCGTTGCGCAGACCTCGGAGAGCAGCGTGACGAAGCGATTCCACATCGGCGTCAGCCCCTGCTCGCCGGGGCGCGGCGGGGGTCGGCGGCGAGACGGTCGAGGGCCACGCGCACCGCCGCGAGCTCGCGGGTGACCTGGTGCAGCGCGGCGACGAGCGGCGGCGCGCCCGGTGTGCCATCGCCCTCGACGTGGCCCCGCATGCGCGCGTAGAGGAAGTCGCGCACCTGGGCGTACTCGACCAGCCCCTCGAGGGTCATCTCGGCGCTCGCCGATCCCGACGCCGTCTGCACCAGCACGTCGGCCAGCCCGAGCCAGCGCTGGAACAACCCCGAGCGCAGATGGATGTCCTGGACGCGGCGGTAGGTCAGGTTGACTTCGTGGCGGAACAGGATTCCCCACCGCATGTGCACCCCCTGCGCATCGAAGTGGAAGCGCATGGTGTAGTAGCGGAAGTACAAGATGACCGCGACGATGGGGAACGCCGGCCCGGTCAGGAGCGCGCGGAGGATGTACAGCGTCCACAGCTTGGGGTGGGGCCGGGTGATGGCAAGGATCTCGGGCGGTGGCGGCGGGCTGGTCGTCACGCGGAACTCGCATGCACGATAGCCCTGCGGGACCCGGGCGTCACGGGGTCCGGCGCAGCGTCATCGGCCCGCCCGAGATCGCCCTGTCACCACGTAGACCAAGGCCGAGATCGACCCGAAAAGCGCCAATCCAACGACGAACGGCCACGCAGTGCGACCGCGACGACGCGCGTCGCCGAGCAGCCATCCGCCGGTGAACACGAACGCGATCACGAGATCGACGAGCATCTGCATAGCCCACGGCTCGCGACCCGCGAGTCCGAGAAACCCCAGCGGACCATGGGTGGCGGCCACCCAGACCGAGTAGGCAGCAAACGGCACGAGCACGAGCAGGGCAGGGAGACGGAGGGTCATGGGCGAGCTCCTCGGAGATGAATCCGGCGCGACGGCGCCAGCGCTCCGTTGAACGCAGCGTGTCCGCGGCCCCGCCCTCCCGCCATGACCTCGCACGTCATGCCGCAGCGAATACTTTCGCCGTACGCTCGCGGCCATGCCACTGACCACCGAGCCCGTCGGGCACCTGGTCCGGCACTGGCGACGCAGCCGGGGCCTGTCACAGCTCGCGCTGGCCGAGCGCGCGCTGGTGTCGACGCGGCACCTCAGCTGCGTCGAGACCGGCAAGTCGGTGCCCAGTCGCGAGATGGTGCTGCTGCTCGCGTCGACGCTCGACGTGCCGCTGCGCGAGCGCAACCGCTGGCTGCTGGCCGCCGGCTTCGCGCCCGTGTTCCGCGACGAGGCCCTCGCGGCGCCGCAGATGGGCGAGCTGCGGCGCCTGCTCGATCTGATCCTCGACCATCACGATCCATTCCCGGCGTTGGTCGTCGACCCCCGTTGGAGCGTGCTCGCGACCAACGCCGGGGCCCGCCGCGTCATCGCGGCCTTCGTGGACGACCCGCAGGCCCTCGCGGCGATCGGCAACAACGCGATGCACATGCTCTTCCACCCCGGCGGATTCCGGCCATCGATCGTCAACTGGAACGAGGTCGCGGGCGCGGTGCTCGGCCGGCTGCGCTCCGAGGGACTGGGGGATTCATCCGGTGCCGGTGCTCAGTTGCTCGATTCCTTGGCCGCGTATGGTCCGCTGCCCGCGCCGCGGGAACTCGTCGTCACCGCGCCGCGCTTGCTGGTGCCGGTCCACCTGCGTCGCGGCGCGCTCGAGCTGCGGTTTTTCACCACGTTGGCGACCCTGGGCACGCCGGTCGACGTGACGGCGCACGAGCTGCGGATCGAGACCTACTACCCCATCGACGCGGCGACGGCGGCCTGGGCCCGGGCCGCGCCGACGTGAGTCGGACGAGCCCGCCCCGCCCCGGCCGCGCGCGCCCCGCGGGGCTGCGGTCCGCACCCCAGCTTTGCGGTTTTCTTGCCGGCCCCGATCCGGCCGTGTAAGGCGATCGAAGCGTACCTCGCACGGAGGCCCCACTGGGCCCGTCCGCGCCGGGGGGAAGGCAACAACTCGCCATGGCGTACTTCGAACTCGAGGAAGCGTTCCCGGACCACGCGAAGATCAAGGTGATCGGTGTGGGGGGCGCCGGCGGCAACGCGATCAACACGATGATCGGCCACGGGGTCGAGGGCGTCGAGTTCATCGCCGCCAACACCGACGTCCAGGCGCTGGAGAAGAGCCGGGCGCCCGTGCGCATCCAGCTCGGCGGGGCCATCACCCGCGGGCTCGGTGCCGGTGCGAACCCCGAGCGCGGACGCGAAGCTGCGCTCGAGAGCATCGCCGAGCTCACCGAGGTGCTGCGCGGTGCCGACATGGTCTTCGTCACCGCCGGCATGGGCGGCGGCACCGGCACCGGTGCCGCGCCGATCGTGGCCCAGGTCGCCCGCGAGTGCGGCGCCCTGTGCGTCGGCGTCGTCACCAAGCCGTTTCGCTTCGAGGGCCGTCGCCGCCTCCGCATCGGCGAGGAGGGCATCGCCGCCCTCGAGCGCGCCGTCGACACCCTCATCACGATCCCCAACGATCGCCTGCTCGACGTCACCAGCACGTCGACGAGCCTGCTCGACAGCTTCAAGCTGTGCGACGAGGTCCTGCAGCACGCCACCCAGGGCGTCTCGGATCTCATCACGATCCCGGGCATCATCAACGTCGATTTCGCGGACGTCCGAACCATCATGTCGGGCCAGGGCCGCGCGCTGATGGGCATGGGCTTCGCCACCGAAGAGGGCCGCGCGCTCGCGGCCGCCCAGCAGGCGATCAACAGCCCGCTGCTCGAGGATGTCACCATCCAGGGCGCCAAGGGCATCCTCATCAACATCACCGCCGGTCCCGACCTCAAGCTCCACGAGGTCGAAGAGGCCGCGTCCCTGATCCAAGAGGCCGCGCACGAGGACTGCAACATCATCTTCGGTGCGGTCATCGACGAGCACATGGGCGATGCCCTGCGCATCACCGTGATCGCGACCGGCTTCGATCAGCACGTGCCCGCGCACGAGGATCTCGAAGAGGCGATCCGCAGCCACAGCGGCGCGCGGCGTCGCCAGTCGCAGATGGTCGCGGTCGGCACCGTCGGCCCCGGCAATCGCAAGGACATCGTGACCCAGGGAACCCTCGGCAATGGCCGTCAGCCGGGGCTGTTCTCCGGCGCGCAGTTGCAGGCACCGAGCCGTCCGCAGCAGGCGTCGATTCCTCCGTCGATGCTCCGCGGGCCCTCCGGTCCCCCGGCGTCGGCCAGCCAAACCCATGGCCAGCACCAGACCAGCGGCCGCGGGCGTGGTCCCGACACCCGCACCGAGGTACGTCCCGAGCCGCGCGCCGAGACGCGTCCCGACATGTCCTCCGACCCCTCCGAGATCCCGGCGTTCCTGCGCCGCCGCGACGAGAACAATGGCTTTGCGCGCTGAATCGATTTGCCCCTTGGACTGACCTTCAATCAGTGACGAGCAACGGTGGCGGAAGGCGGCTTGGTGCCGCCTTTCGTCTTTGGTTCGTCGCTCGGCGCGCGCTGGCGTTCCAGTGGTCAGCGCGATGCCATCCGCGCCCGGTTTTTTGCGTAGCTCACCACGGCCAGGGTATTGCGAAGATACCCGCGTATCCGCGGTCATCCGTCGCATGAAGTCCCGCAGCACCACCGCCACCAGCAAGCGCACCAGGGCGGCCGGCAATGTGCGACGTGGCGGCAAGCCGCGCCGCGCGCCGGAGATCGTCGGCGAGCGCTCTGCGACCGCCGCTCGGGCGCCCGGCAGCGGCGGCGGATCGGGGCTGCACCGCGTCGCCCGCGCTGGAGTGCGCGCCACCTTGCGCATCGGTCTCTGCGTCGGCCTCGCCTACGGTGTGCTGGTCGGCGTGCGCGAGGGCTACGCCTACGCGACGACGTCGCCGCGCTTCGAGGTCCGCGCCCTCGAGTTCCGCGCCACCGCCCACGTCGACGAGGCCCGGCTGCGCGAGCTGTTGTCGCTGGCGCCGGGCACCAACATCCTGGCGCTGCAGCTCGACGAGCTCGCGGCCCGCGTGACCACCGACCCGTGGGTCTCCCACGCGGTGGTCAACCGCCAGCTGCCCGACGCGCTGCGCGTCGACATCGATGAACACGTGCCCGTCGCCGTCCTCGCCGCCGGCACCATGCTGCTCGTCGACGCCCAGGGCGAGCCGTTCAAGCGCCTCGAGTCCGGCGAGCGTGGCCAGCTGCCGGTCGTGACCGGCGTCGACGCCACCGATCTCGTCGCGGATCCCGAGGGCGCCCGTCGCCGCATCGCCCGCGCGCTCGAGGCCATCACCGTCTACGCCGAGAAGCGGCGCCCGCTGCTGTCCGAGGTCCACGTCGACGGCGCCAATGGCCTCACGCTGTACACCGCGAACGTCGGCTCCCAGCTGCGGGTGGGTCGTGGCGACGTGCATGTCGCGATGGACCGCTTCGACGCCCTGCGCGCGGCGCTCGGCGAGGAATCCGACAAGCTCGCGGTCGCCCACCTCGACGGCGACGCCACGACCGACCGCCCCGAGCGCGTGGTCGCGAGCTTCTTCCCGGCCAAGGACGTGCCCCAGATCGTCGTCGACGCCCACGAGCGCGCGGCGATGGGCGCCCTCGAGGTACAGCCGGCCGACGAATCCCACGAGAAACCGAAGGTCGCCGCACGCAAGCGCGCGCCACGGATCCCCCGGCATCACTGACGGAGCGATTGAACATGGCGGAGGTAGGAGAAGTCATCTGTGGCCTCGATATCGGCACCACCAAGGTCGCCGCGATCATCGGTGAGGTCACGCCCAACGGCGTGGAGATCCTCGGCGTGGGCACCAGCCCGTCCGAAGGCCTCCGTCAGGGCGTGGTCGTCAACATCGAGGCGACGACCGCCAGCATCCAGGCCGCGATCCAAGAGGCCGAGCAGATGGCCGCGGCCGACGTGCAGTCGGTGTATGTCGGGATCGCCGGCGGCCACATCCGTGGTTTCAACAGCAACGGCCAGGTCAGCATGCGCTCACGCGAGGTCGAGGAGATCGACGTCGCCCGCGTCATCGAGCAGGCCAAGGCCGTCAACATCCCCCTCGATCGCCAGATCATCCACACCGTCCCGCTCGAGTACATCATCGACGGCCAGGGGCAGATCCGCGATCCGATCGGGATGAACGGCGTGCGCATGGAGGTCCGTGCTCACGTCATCACCGCCGCCGTCACCAGCGTGCAGAACATCGTCAAGTGCTGCAACCGGGCCTCGCTCGACGTGGTCGAGGTCGTGATCGAGCCCCTCGCGAGCGCGCTCGCGGTGCTGCACGAGGACGAGCGCGATCTGGGCGTCGTGATGATCGACATCGGCGGCGGCACCACCGACATCGCCGTCTATCACGAGGGCAGCAACGTCTTCACCTCGGTGATCGTGTTGGGCGGGCATCGCATCACCCAGGACGTCGCCCATGGTCTGCGCACCAGCGTACCCGAGGCCGAGGCGCTCAAGCGCAAGCACGGCTGCGCGCTCATCAGCATGGTCCAGGACGACGAGGAGATCGAGGTGCCGGGCGTCGGGCCGCGGCCGCCGCGATCGTTCAAGCGCCGATTCCTGGCCGAGGTGATCGAGCCGCGCGTCGAGGAGATCTTCTTGATGGCGCAGCAAGAGCTGCTCGCCAGCGGCGCGGCCGATCTCGCCGCGTCGGGCCTGGTGCTCACCGGCGGCGCCGCGATGATGGACGGCATGCTCGAGATCGCCGAGGACATCTTCCAGATGCCGGTGCGCCGCGGCGTGCCGACGGCCACCGCCGGCAACCGCAGCCATCCCCACGTGCGCCTCGCGGAGGGCGGCTTCGCGGCCGTGATCGCCGACCCCAAGTTCGCCACTGGCCTCGGCCTCGTGCTCTATGGCGCCGGCCACGAACCGGTCCGCGCGGAGCCGCCGCGGCGCATGAAGGACGAGGGGCCCGGCATCGCCCGCCGCTTCGGCGCGTGGGTCCGCGAGATGTTCTGATTCGCTCGGGGGGGCGAACGCGGGCCTGTCGCCCGGTGCGATGGCACCCCGGGGAACGCGCTGGGTTCGGTGGGCCGGGACGCGCCGTCGGCTGGTAGACTCCGGGGCGTGGTCGCCGAGCGAAGGTTGGGGCGCTACGTGCTGGGGCGGGAGCTCGGGCGCGGCGCCATGGGCACCGTCCATGCGGCGGTCGATCCCGAGCTCGATCGGCATGTCGCGATCAAGCTGTTGCAGGTCGACGCGTCGCCGGGCCGCTCGCGCGCCAGCTTCCTGCGCGAGGCGCAGGCGACCGCGCAGCTGAACCATCGCAACGTCGTCACGATCCACGACGTCGGCATCGTCGGCGACCAGCTGTTTCTGGCGATGGAGCTCATCGACGGCCCGACGCTCCGCACGTGGCTGCAGGGCGATCGGAGCTGGCGCGAGGTGCGGGCGGTGATGTGCGACGCGGGCGCGGGATTGGTCGCGGCCCACGACGCGGGGATCGTCCACCGCGACTTCAAACCCGACAACGTGCTGCTCGCCGCCGCACCGCCCGGATCGGATGCGGGGGTCCGCGTCGTGGTCACCGACTTCGGCCTCGCCCGTCGTGCCCTCGAGACGACGATGACCGACGTGTCGCTCGCCGACGTGTCGCTCGCCGACGTGTCGCTCGGCTCTGTGCCCATGGACGCCACCCACGACGGCGCGTTCCAGGGCACCGCTGCCTACGCGGCCCCCGAGCAGCAACGCGGCGGTGCCTGCGACGCGCGCTCGGATCAATTCTCGTTCTGCGTGACGTTGTACGAGGCGCTGTGGGGCCGACGGCCGTTCGAGGGTGAGACGGCCGATCAGGTGCTCGACGCGATGGAGGCCGGTGGCGTGCGGACACCGACCGGCGCAGCGCGGGTGCCGGCGGGGCTGCGGCGGGCGGTGATGCGCGGGCTTTCTGCGGCGCCCGAGCGTCGCTTCGCCGACATGCGGGCGCTGCTCGCCGCGATCTCGCCGCGCCGCCGCTCGCCGCTCGGCGTCGGGATGGCGGTCGGGACGGCGACCGCCATGGTCGCGGCCGTCGCCGTCTTCGGGTCGACCGGACCGATCGACCCGGAGCACACCCGCTACTGCGATCGCACCGCCAGCCGGCTCGAGGGGGTCTGGGACGACGCGGTACGCACGGACATCGAGGCCGCGTTCATCGCCACAGGCGAGCCGTCCGCGTCCGGCACGTGGTCGGCGACGTCGGCGAGCCTCGATGGTTTCGCGACGACGTGGGTCGCGACGCAGGATGCGACGTGTCGCGCGGGCGAGCAGGGGGCCGTGCCGACCGGCGTGCTGCTGCGGCGCACCGCCTGCCTCGATCGCCTGCTCGACCATGCGCAGGGTCTGACCGAGGCGCTGCGCAACGCCGACGGTCCCATGGTGCTGCGGGCGACGGAGATCGTCGCCAAGCTCGCGTCACCTCATGACTGCGTCGACGACCGCTTGCTGTCGCGGAGCGCTGCCGCCCGGAGCCACGTCGATGCGGCCACGCGCGAGGCGCTCGACGCCATGATCGCGCGCGGCGAGGTGCTGTGCCACACCGGCAAGTACGACGAGTGTGAGCGCTCGTCGATCGAGGCGCTGGGCAAGGCGCGGGCGGCCGTCGATCGGTGGGCCGAAGCCGAGGCGCTGCTGCGCACCGCCGTCGCCCAGCAGTGGCAGCAGGTGCCGTCGACCGAGCAGACGTATCACGACGCCTTGAGCGCGGCGCTGAGCGTCGATCACCATCGCGTGGCCGCCTTGGCGATGGTCGGTCTCGTCGAACAGTGGAACCCCGACACCGAAGGTGGCGTGGCCCGGGCCGAGCAGTGGCACCGGCACTGCTCGGCGACGATCTCTGCGATGGGTGGCGCGCCCTCCCTCGAGATCGAGCTCAGCGTCGGTCTGGGCAACGTGTATCTCACCTCGGGTCAGTTCGATCGGGCACAGGAGCTCTACGAGCATGCCTTGTCCCTGCGCCGGGTCGCGTCCGACGACGTCCTGCTCGCCGGTGCCCACGCGAACATCGGCTCCATCGAGGCCGCCCGTGGCCGCTACCGCGAGGCACTCGATCGATTCCGGCGCGCCCGCGATGCGATCGCCGGCGGCTACGGTCCGCGCCATCCCGGCGTGGCGGCTGCGACTTCGAACATCGGCAGTGCGCTGGCCGAGCTCGGAGATCTCGAGGGGGCCCGGGATGTCCACCTCGAGGCCCTCGGCATCCTCGAGGAGAACTTCGGCGAGGACCACACCACCCTCGCCCCCGCGCTGCGGATGCTCGCGTGGAACGGCCTCGCGCGCCGCGAGTTCGCCGACGCGTTGCCGTTCGCCCAGCGCGCGCTCGCGATCGCCCGTCGCGATTCCGCCGAGCACAGCGAGAGCGTGGCTCGGAGCCTGTCGATGCTCGCGTCCATCCACGCCGAGATGCGCCGGTTCGACGAGGGTGACGCCATGGCGCGCGAGGCCCTCGAGATCATCCGGGCGCTGTACCCGGACGGTCACCCGACGCTGGCGACGTTCGAGATCGACGCCGGTGTCGCCGCGATCGGCGTCGGCGCGGACGCGGCCGCTCGCGAACACCTCGGCCGCGCCATCGAGTCGCGCGAACGCTCGCTCGGAGCGCACGACTCGGAGGTCGGTCGCGCATGGTCGATGCTCGCGGAGCTCGAGCTGCAGCGTGGCCGTGGCACGGCCGCGATCGCTGCGGCCGATCGGGCGTTCGAGATCGTCACCCACCCGGGCAACGAGCGCGGCGGTGCCGGCCCCGAGGTGACCTTCTTGCTCGCGCGTTCGCTGATGGCCGGCGGTGACGCGGCCGATCGCGCCCGTGCACGCATCCTTGCCCGCGAAGCCGCCGCCGGCTTCGCGACCGTCGGATCAGGGTGGCGAGGGCGCAGCGACGAGGTCATCGCGTGGGCCGACGCCGCGCGCACCGACTGAAGCCGACGTTGCGCCGCCTCGGGGTCACCGGGCGCGGTCGGCCGTATCGGCGTCGCGCCCTGCCGCCGCCCGCAGCCGCCGACGCAGCGCGAGCACGCTGGCCGCGGCCACGCCGAGGACGAGCGTGATCGCGGCCAGATACCCCGGCGCATCGCCGCGGAGCTGCGCGAGTCCGGCGACGGCCAGGCCGAAGTCGAACGCGGCGTGGCCCGCCGCCGCCGTCGTCAGGCCGCCCACGAGCCCGTGTCCGCCGCCGCCGAGCCGCCGACGCGCCATGGCGTCGCCGATGATCGCACCCCACACCGCGTGCATCGGCACCGTGAGGATGGCGCGGCCCGCGACGAGCGCCCCGATCGAAGCGGGGTCGCCGGGCAGCAGACCGTAGTAGAGATTCTCCACCACCGCGAAGCCCAGGCCCACGCGCGCGCCGTAGCGGGCGCCGTCTGCGTAGCGCTCGAACTCGAGGCGACGCGCGAGCAGCCACGCCAGGCAGGCGGCCTTGCCTAGCTCCTCGGGGATCGCCACGAGGACCAGGCTCGACAGCGCGAGCGACCACGCGTTCGTGCCGCGCACCGGCATCCCGACCAGGGCGAGGAGCAGCTCGACGGCGAGCACCGGGAGCACGACGGCGGCACCCAACGCCGCGGCGCGACGGAGTAACCACCGCGGCTCGCCACCACGGCGGTCGAAGCGGTCGACCGCGATGAGCACCGCCAACGCCGGCGCGGCGGCGGCGAAAGCCAGGGGCACACGCGACGCCCACTCGTGCAGCGCGCTGCCGAGCCCGGCGATGCCCACGATGATCGATGACGCCGCGCCGCCCACCCGAGCGTCACTCTACCGGGTTGCGGCGCGGACGGTGGTAGGCGACGCTTGGCGCGCAATGGTCCACACCGAGCACACCTCGAGCACCGCCGATGGCACGTCGATCCACGTCGACGTGTGGCGGCCGGAGGGCCCCCCGAAGTTCGTCGTCGTCGTGTCCCACGGCGGGGCCGAGCACGCGATGCGCTACGCCGATCTCGCCGGCGAGCTCGTCGCCGTCGGCGGCCTCGTGTTCGGGCCCGACCACCGCGGGCTCGGGCGCTCTGGGGGGCTGCGCGGCCACGTCGAGCGCTTCGAGCAGTACGCCGTCGACCTGCAACAGGTCATCGACGAGCAGATCGCCCGCGGCCCCGCCGAAGAGCGCCCCGAGTCGCTGCCCTGGTTCCTGTTCGCGCACTCGATGGGCGCGCTCATCGGCCTCGTGCACCTGCTCGAGCACCAGGAGAAGATTCCCCTGCGGGGGGCGATCCTCTCCAGCCCGCTGCTCGGCCTCACGATGAAGGTCAACCCGCTCAAGCTGGCGCTCGGCAAGATCGCGGCCCACTTGGCGCCGCGTCTCGCGCTGCCCTCTGGCATCCCGGCCGACGGCATCTCGCGCGACGCCCAGGTGGTCGCCCGCTACGTCGCCGATCCGCTCCGCGTCGACGTGGTCACCGCCGCATGGTTCGCGGCCATGAACGCCGCGATCGCGCGGGTCGAGCACGAGGCCGCCACGATCGAGCTGCCGTGCCTGTGGTACGTGGGCACCGGCGATCGCATCTGCGATCCCGCCGCGACCCAGCGGGTGTTCCACTCGCTCTCGCAGGCCGCAGCCCGCGACCAGACGCTGCGCACCTTCGAAGGGTACTACCACGAGCTGCACAACGAGCCCGCGCAGCTGCGCGCGCCGGTGGTCGAGATGATCCAGGCGTGGATCCACGCGCGCCTGTGAGCGCGGGGTGACCCGTAGGGGCTGAGGGCCGTGCGGGCCATCTTTGTGGGTGCCCCCGCGCGCGTGCGTGCAACGGCGGGCCACGTGGGGACGAGCAGGCGACATGGCGAGTCCACGCCGCGCAATCATGATCCTCACCCCACCGCCCCGACGCCCACCGCCCCGGCGCCCACCGCTCCTGCTGTATCTCGGCGTGCTCGCCTCGATCGCGGCGTGCCAAGCCGATCCCCCGATCTTCGAGCGTGATGCCTCGCGCGAGGTCGCGGTCCACTACTGCGCCGAGCTGTTCGCGTGTCAGTGCCTCGATCCCGCGGGGTTCGCCAGCGAGGAGGCGTGCGTCGCGAACCTGTCTGGGGATCTCCTCGGCGAACAGCTCGAGGTGGTCACGGCCGGACTGACCTACGATCCGTCGTGCGTCGACGCCCGGATCGACGACATCGCGGCGCTGGGCTGCTCGAGGGATCCCGCGCGGCTCGAGACCTGCTCCGACTGCTTCGCCTACCACGGCGCGGTCCCGCAGGACGGGCCATGCCGGCACCATGGCGCGTTCAGCGACTGCGATCAGGGGCTGGTCTGCATCACCCGCGAGGCCTACGACGGCGATCCAGTCGATGTCTGCGCGCCGGCCTGCCTCCGCGAGGGCACAGGCGAGCCGTGCTCGCTCGAGGGTCCGGGCTTCCACGTCCTGCGCGACTGCGACGATGGGCTGTTCTGCGACGCGCGGAGCACCGGACGGTGCACGCCCCTGCCGGAGCCCGGGCTCCCGTGCGCGATGGGGTCGCTCTGCTCCGGCGACGCATGGTGCGACGCCTCGGTCGACCCGTCGATCTGCGCCGCACTCAAGACCGACGGCGATGGCTGTGCCAGCGATCTCGAGTGCGCGAGCACGTGGTGCGATTATGGCGGCCGCTGCCGCCCGCCGATCGCGGAGGGTGTCGTGTGCGTGTTCGATCGCGATCGCTGCGCCCCGGGGTTGAACTGCACCGAGGCGATGCCGTTTTGCGCACCGACCGACGCGCTGCAGTGCCAGGGCCCGCCGACGAGCCTGTAGTGTCCGTCACGCACAGCCGGCCGCGACGAATCCGTCGAACTCGCCGGCGCCCCAGGTCGCGCGCAGCCGCTGAGCAAACGCGCCCGGTGGAAGTCCGACCACCGCCTTGAAGTCGCGGGCGAAGTGGGCCTGATCGGTGTAGCCGAGGGTCGCGGCGAGTTCTCCCAGGGAGGTCTCGCCGCGCTCGAGGTGCGCCGCCGCCTCCTGCAGTCGCACTCTGCGAATCACCCACTTGGGCGTGGCGCCGATGCAGCGGGCGAACAGCCGTTGCAATGCGCGGTCGTCGAGATCGAAGCGGTCTTCGAGCTGCCCGACCCGGGTCACCCCCGGTGTGTCCGCGACGAACTCGACGATCGCCCGCACCGAGTTCGCGGCGTCGTCGAGCCGGCGTGCGAGCGGACGCAGCGCGTCGCCGATCATGGCGAAGGCGTCGCCGTCATCCGCGCAGCGGAGTGCATCGCGTTCGAGCCGCGCGACGTCGAAGGCTAGCGCTGGTTGGTGCGGGTAGGTCCAACGACGACGCGCACGCTGCACGCGGGGGCGCAGGGCGCGACGGTCCTCGCCATCGGCGGCACGCCCGGCAAGGCCTACGTGCCACAGTTCGGTTGACCCTTTCCCCCGCGGTTTCGGATCGTGGGACAGGCCGAGGGTCCCCAGTTGCGCCTCGTCAGCTCGCGTGTGTCCGCAAGCTGTCGACCGCGTGCACCGGCGCGCGCTCGCCCTTCATCAGATGCGCGATCGCCCCCAGCACGATCCGCTGGCTCTGCAGCATCGATTTGCCCTCGAAGACGCCCGCGGTGACCTCGATCGTGAAGTGTCCGCCGGCACCGCCGACGATCACCGTAGCGTCGGGGATGACGGACTCGATCGCGCTGCGGATGGCATGGTGGACGTCGCCTTGGAAGTCGGTTTCGTGGTTGCTCATCGTTCGGTTCCCGTCGCGGGCAAGGGGGTCTCGAGCTGCACGAGGAGCTGGGGCCCCGTGCGGGTGATGCTGCCGGCGCCCAGTGTCAGCACTAGATCGCCGGGCTCGGTGAGGGTGGCGAGTCGTCCCGCCAAGGTCGCGACATCGGCCTCGTGGACGACGAGGCGGTCGGGCCTGCGCGCCTGCACGAGCTCGACCAGGCGCGCAGCGTCGACGCCGGTGATCGGCGCCTCGCCAGCGGGGTAGACGTCCGTGAGCACGACGACGTCGGCGGCGTCGAGGGACGCGGCGAAGCGGTCCATGTTGTCCCGCAGCCGCGAGTAGCGGTGCGGCTGCAGGGCGGCGACGATCCGGCGGCTGGGGAAGCTCGCGCGGGCGCCCGCCAGCGTGGCGCGGACCTCGGTGGGGTGGTGGCCGTAGTCGTCGACGACCATCACGCCCTTGGCCTCGCCGAGGATGGTGAAGCGCCGTTGCACACCCTCGAAGCCGGCGAGCGCCGCCCGGGTGACGTCGATCGGAACCTCGAGCTCGTCGGCGATCGCGATCGCGGCCAGGGCGTTGGCGACGTTGTGGATCCCCGGCATCTGCAAGGTGAACTCGCCATGATCGCGGCCGCGCACGATCACGCGGAAGTGGGTGAGCAGCCCGTCGTACCGCACGGAGGCGGCGACATAGTCGGCGTCGGTGCGCTCGATGCCGTAGGTCGTGAAGCGCTTGCCCAGCAAGGGCACGCTGCGGGCGACGTTGGCGTCGTCGATGCACACGACCGCCATGCCGTAGAACGGCACCCGGTTGGCGAAGCCGACGAAGGCGCGCACGACGTCGTCGAGGCTGCCGTAGTGATCGAGGTGCTCGCTGTCGATGTTGGTGACGACGGCGAAGGTCGGTGTGAGCATCAAGAACGTGCCGTCGCTCTCGTCGGCCTCGGCGACGAGCAGATCACCTTGGCCGAGCTTGGCGTTGGAGCCCAGCGCGTTGACCTTGCCGCCGATCACGACGGTGGGATCGAGGTCGGCGGCGCGCAGGATCGACGCGATGAGCGAGGTGGTCGTGGTCTTGCCGTGGCTGCCGGCGATGGCGATGCCCTGCTTGAGGCGCATCAGCTCGGCGAGCATCTCGGCGCGCTGGATGACCGGGATCTTGCGCTGGCGGGCGGCGATGATCTCGGGGTTGTCGCGACCCACCGCGCTCGACACCACGACCACGTCCGCGTCGCCGAGGTGCTCCGCGGCGTGACCGATGTGCACCGTTGCGCCGCGTTGCGCCAGGCGCCGCGTCGTGTCGGATCCCACGATGTCGGTGCCGGTGACGCGGTAGCCGAGATCGAGCAACACCTCGGCGATGCCGCTCATGCCGATGCCGCCCGTGCCCACGAAGTGGATGTGCGTGTCGATCTTGCGGAACATGACGGTCAGGATCTCTGGGCAGCTTCGCTGGGCACGTCGCGGGGGAACTCTACGCGGGGGAACTCTACGCGGGGCACCCCGTCCGATGCAGCTTGTGCCAAAAAGTCGTCTCCAGGCCAAGCCTTGGGGCGCCGCAGCGACGCCGTGAAGCTCACGCCGGTGGGAGCGCCACGGGCGGCGTCGAGCCCGAGATTCCGCGCCCCGCCGGTGGGCCAAGCGGCCCGCAGCGGCCGCTTGGCTTGCCACCGCTGGGTGGCACGCCCACCATCATCGACGTGCGTGCGGCGTGCTCGATCGAGGTCGCGTGCCGCTGAGTCCACCGCCGGCGTCGGCCGCGTTGCGCGAGCGTGCCCGCGCACGCGGTGGTCTGTACCGCGGCATCACGTTCTTGCTGCGCGTGGCGACGCGGGCGTTCTTCCGCCGCGTCGAGGTCGTGGGGCTCGACAACCTGCCGCCGGGTGGCTGCGGTCTGCTGGTCTCGTGGCACCCCAACGGCCTCGTGGACCCGGGTCTCATCCTCACCCGGTTTCCGCGGCGCGTGGTGTTCGGCGCGCGTCATGGTCTGTTCGCCGTGCCCCTGCTGGGGTTCGTGCTGCGACGCCTGGGGACGGTGCCCATCTATCGCGCGATCGATGCCGCTCGCGGAGATCCCCAGGCGCGTCGCGACGCGAACCGTCGCAGCCTCGACGCGCTGGCCGAGGCGATCGCCGCCGGCTCGTTCGCGGCGTTGTTCCCCGAGGGGATCAGCCACGACGCGCCGTATCTCACCGAACTCAAGACCGGTGCGGCGCGGCTGTACTACCGCGCCCGGATGCTGCGCGCAGGGGCGTCGCCGCCGGTCATCATCCCCGTCGGCCTGCACTACGATCGCAAGCAGATGTTCCGCTCGAACGCCCTCATCGCGTTCCATCCGCCGCTCGCGTTGCCCCCCGAACTCGATGTCACGCCTGCGGCCGACGAGGACGACGGTGCGGCCAGCGCCCGCGCCCGGGCGCTCACGGCGACGGTCGAGTCGACGCTGCGCGAGGTCGTGCACGCCACCGATGATTGGGCGCTGCACGATCTCATGCAGCGCACCCGCCGGCTGGTGCGGGCTGAGCGGGCCGCTCGGGTCGATGCCGATCCGGGCGCGACCACCATCGGCGAGCGCGTGTTGGGCTTCGCGCGGGTGCGCCAGGGCTACTACGCGCTGCACGCCCGTGCGCCCGCACAGGTCGACGCGCTGCGCCGCCGCGTCGCCACCTACGACGCCGATCTCCGCGCGCTGCACCTCGAGGACTACGACCTCGACCGCGCGCCGCCATTGCTGCCGCCGTGGTTGGCGGTGCTGCTGGTGCTGCAGGCGATCGCGGTGTTCTTGTTGCTGCCGCCGCTCATCGTGCTCGGCTATGTCGTCAACCTGCCGACCGCGCTGCTGCTGCGTGGGCTGGCGCGGATCGGCGCCAAGCTCGAGAAGGACGAGGCGACGATCAAGCTGCTGCTCGGACTGGTGCTGTTCCCCGCGACGTGGTTCGCGGCGGGAATCCTGGCCGCGCAACTGCACGAGCACCTGCATCATCTCTATCCGGCGCTGCCCGACACCCCGGTGCTCGCCGGCGTGTTGACCGGCACGTTGGCGGGACTCGGCGGCGCGTTCGCGGTGCGCTATCTGAGGGTGGCGCGCGAGGTGGCCCGCAGCGTCCGCGTGCGCCTCACGCGGCGGGCGCGGTGGGTCGCCGTGGGCCGGCTCCGGCGCGAACGTGCGCTGCTGTGCGACGCGGTCACCGGTATGGCTGCGGGACTCGAGTTGCCCGGTGAGATCGCGCCCGATGGCCGCGTGCGGCCGCGGCCCGGGTGAAGGCGTCGGCGTCCGGTTCGGCGCTTCAGCACACCGCGGAGGCCTGGACGCACGAGGTGTCCCACTGCTCCGTGCAGCACTGTGGCAGCTCTTCGCAGACGCAGTCCATGATGTCGGGGTCGGCGCAGCCAGGGAGGTCCTGCGGCAGGCTACACGAGCCCAGGTCGCACTCGCCGGTCGCCGCGTCGTACTCCGCCACGCACCGCGGCGTCCACTCGTCATCGCAGCACGCAACGTGCGTGGCGCAGAACCCTTCCGCGAGCGCCACGCCGTCGCACGCCGGATGGTCGGGCCGGGGTCTGCAGCACGACGCCTCCACGCCATCGCACGTGCCGGCGCACGCGGCCGCCATGTCGGGACAGAACTCGCCCCACTCCTCGCAGCACGATTCCATCAGCGCGCAGACGCATACGATGACCTGCGGGTCGCAGTCGTCGGCGTTGCAGCAGCGGTTGGCCTCCGCCGTGGTGGATTCGGTCTCGGGATCGGGCGGCGGATCGGTCGACGTCGAGTCGTCCGTCGTCGACGGGGAGGTCGCCGGATCGGCGGTCGTCCCGTCGGTGGTCGCGGGCGCAGAGGTCGTCGGATCCGTCGGATCGGTTTGCGCGGAGTCGACCGCCGAGGTGGCACCGGCGTCGAACGCCGGGTTCGGCGCCTTGCACGTCGCCTGTGTCGCAACGAGCAGCGCCGCCAACCACCACGGACGTCGCGGCGGCTCCGACGCGGGCAGGATGGATGAGCGCACCATTACAGGAGCGTAGACGATCGATCGGAGGGACGCAGCTGGCGGCATGGGGGTGGCGTCGTGGGGGTGGCGGCATCGCCCTCGTCGCCCGTGGCCGGACGAAGGGTCAGGCCGCGAGGCGCGGGCGGGCACCGCCGCCCCGATCCGCGCACGTCGGTCGGTCTCGACGCCGCCGCGAGCATCGGGCTACGGTCGCGTCGACCGGGCCCGTACCTCCGCCGGCCCAGTCCTCTCGACGTGCGAACGAAACGCCCAGCAGCTCGCCCTACCCGCGGCCTCGCACCTTCGCTCACTGCGATCCGAGCCACGTCGATCGCCGCGTCACTCGAGCCGTGGTTCGCCGCCAACCACCGCGATCTGAGCTGGCGGCGCACCCGCGATCCCTACGCCATCTGGGTCTCGGAGATCATGCTGCAGCAGACACGCGTCGAGACCGTCGAGCGCTACTGGTCCGGGTTCATCGCCCGCTTCCCCGACGTCGGCGCGCTCGCGGCCGCCGACGACGACGAGGTGCTCGCGGCGTGGAGCGGGCTTGGCTACTACCGGCGCGCGCGGCTGCTGCACGCCGGTGCCAAGCGTGTCGCCGCCGACCTCGGCGCCCGCTTGCCCCAGGACGTGGTCGCGCTGCGGCAGATCCCGGGTATCGGCGCCTACACGGCGGGCGCCATCGCCTCGATCGCGTTCGATCGTCCCGAGCCGCTCGTCGACGGCAACGTCGCCCGCGTGCTGTGCCGCCTCGAGGCCGTCGACGATCCCCGGCTGCAGGTCGCGACCTCGCCATGGCTGTGGGCTGCCTGCGCCGAGATCCTGCGGCGCGGGACGCCTCGTGTGCTCGGGCAGGCGCTGATGGAGCTCGGCGCGACGGTGTGCACGCCGCGGGCACCGCGGTGCTCGGCGTGTCCCGTGGCGGCGCAGTGCCGCGCGCGGCAGGACGGCTCGACCGATCGCATCCCGGCGCCGCGCGAGCGGGTCACTGCGCCCGTCCTGTCGCTGTGGGCGCTCGCGGTCATGCGTACAGGCGCGGTGCTCGTCACCCGTCGCGCCGACGAAGGCCTGCTCGCCGGCATGTGGTGCTTGCCGCTCGTGCCGCGCACAGGGCCCGATGTCGCCGCGCCCGCGCGCGCCGACATCGGGGCCCTCGTGCGCGGTCGGATCGGTGCGGTCGGGCAGCACGGCCCACCTGTCACCCACGTGTTCACCCACCGGCGCTGGTCGCTGCAGGTGGTCACCGTCGAGGTCGGGCCGGGGGCGCAGGCGCGGACCGCCGCGCCGCACGTGTGGCTCGAATCCGAGGCTCGTCCGCCCGGCGGCCTGCCCGCCGTCACCCGCAAGCTGCTGGCCCGGGTGCGGAGCCCTGCGCAGACCTGAGTGGCACCCGCTCAGCTGAGCGTGTAGTACGTGCCCCGGCCCATGCCGTGGCGCGCGAGTCGGCCATTTTTCACGAGCTGGCCGATGTGAAATCGCAGCTTGCGGCGCCCGGCGCCCGCGGTGGACTGCTCGAGCTGTTGCATCGTCGCCTCACCGATCTGGCGCACCAGCGGCAGCAGCACTGCGGCGGCCTCGTCGAGGCTCATGCGCTCGTCGAGCGAGATCTTCGTCGGCTTGCCGACCTTGCGCTTGGCCGGTTTTGCGGGCTGTGCCGTGGCGACGGCAGCTTCGGGCGCAGGGACCGTGGCCTTGGCCGTAGCCTTCGCGCCGCGGGCGGACGCAGGCTCGGGGGCCTCCTCGCCGTCGCCGTCGCCGTCGCCGTCGTCGTCCGCGTCGCTGTCCGCGTCGTCGTCGTCGCTGACCACGTTGTCGTCGTCGTCCGACTCTGCCGCCGCAACGGCGCTCCGCTGCGCGGCGGCGGCCTCCGGGGAGAGCAAGGCGTCGGCGAGATCCGAGAGCGACAGCTCCCCCAGGTCAGCCCAGCCCAGGGCGGCGGCCGCGTCTACGATCTCGCCCACTGTGGCGTCGGGCGCGAACGATCGGGCGAGGGCGTCGAGCACCGCGCGACGCTGCTCCACCGCGAGGTGACGACGATAGCTGACTTCGAACCCGGGACCGCTCCGCTGCACGGCGCGGACCATAGCAAACGGCTCTGGCAGTGGCTACCCGGGCACCCGCCCGATCGGGCGGCGCGCCGCGGCCGGAGGGGGTAACTCGATCGGCCGTGCTACCGTCCGCAGTCGAGCATGGCGGATCACGACGAGACCCCGATCGAGGCCCGAATCGACGCGGGCGAGCGTATCCGCCGTGTGTTCGGTTACGCCCGACCGTACCGCGCGCGCCTGGCCCTGGCGATCTTCTTCCTGCTCGGCGCCAGCGGCCTGGGTCTGCTGTACCCGGCGTACTTCGGCGACGTCATCGATGCTGCGTTCTCCGACCGCGATGTGACCGACCTCGATCGCTCGAGCATCGTGCTGGTGCTGGTGTTCGCGCTGCAGGCGGTGTTCGTCTTCTTCCGCCACTACCTCATGAGCTGGGTCGGCGAGCACGTCGTCGCCGACATGCGCGTCCGCGTCTATCGCCACCTGCTGTCGATGCCGCAGTCGTTCTTCCACCGCAAGCGCACCGGCGAGCTGCTGTCGCGGCTGTCCGACGACGTGGCCCGCGTGCAGAACACGGTCGGCACCGATCTCAGCATGGCGCTGCGCAACGGCCTCACGCTCATCGGCGGCATCGCGATCTTGGCCTTCACCAACCCGTGGCTGACGCTTGTGATGCTCGCCGTGGTGCCGCCGATGTCGATCGCCGCGCGCTTTTGGGGTCGCAAGATCCGCGCGCTCGCCCGCCAGACCCAAGACCAGCTCGCCAAGGTCAGCGGCGAGGCGCAAGAGCGCATCGCCGCCATCGATACCGTGCAGGGCTTCACCCGCGAGTCCCACGAGAACACTGGCTACGAGGCCGGCATCGCCGTCACCTACTCGCTGTTCGTGCGCCAGGCCTTGGCCCGCAGCTGGTTCTGGTCGGTGTCGAGCTTCTTCGCGTTCTCGAGCATCGCTGCGGTGTTCTGGCTCGGCGGTCGCATGGTCGTCGCCGGCGACATCACGGCCGGCGATCTCACCGAGTTCATCCTCTACACGATGCTCGTGGCCGGGGCGATCAGCGCCATGACCGAGCTGTGGGCCTCGATCCAGTCGACCCTCGGCGCCACCGCGCGCATCTTCGAGATCCTCGACACCACCCCCGAGATCGCGGACGCGCCAGACGCACGGCCGCTGCCCACGGTGCAGGGCGCGCTGCGGCTCGAGGGTGTCGAGTTCGCGTACGGCGATCGCCAGACCCCGGTGCTGCACGGCATCGACCTCGACATCGCCCCGGGCGAGTCGGTGGCCCTGGTCGGCTCGAGCGGCTCGGGCAAGACCACGATCGTGCGGCTGGTCGCGCGGTTCTACGATCCGCTGGGCGGCCGCGTGCTGCTCGACGGCCATGACCTCCGCGAGCTGCAGCTCGCCTCGGTGCGCGGACACATGGCGATCGTCGCGCAGGAGCCGGTGCTGTTCACCGGCACCATCCGCGACAACATCCGCTACGGCCGTCTCGAGGCCAACGATGCCGAGATCGAGCACGCCGCCATCCAGGCCAACGCCGACGCATTCATCCGCGCGTTCCCCCAGGGCTACGACACGCCGGTGGGCGAGCGCGGCGTCCAACTCAGCGGCGGCCAGCGACAGCGCATCGCGATCGCCCGCGCCGTGCTCCGCGATCCACGGGTGCTGATCCTCGACGAGGCCACGTCCGCGCTCGACGCCGAGAGCGAGGGCCTGGTCCAGGCCGCCCTCGAGCGGCTGCAGCGCGGGCGCACCACGCTGGTCGTCGCCCACCGTCTGAGCACCATCCGCAACTGCGACCGCATCGTCGTGCTCGACGGCGGCCGTATCGTCGAGCAGGGCACGCACAACGCGTTGATGGCCAGAGGTGGCCAGTACGCGCGGCTGGTCGCCCGCCAAATCCAGGGCCAAATCCCGGACCAGATCCAGGGCCAAATCCCGGACCAGATCCCGGACCAGATCCCGGACCAGATCCAGGACCAGTTCGGTACCCCAATCCCACCTCCGCCCGTGCTGCTCGCCGCAGGGCGCTGACGGCTCGACCCTCCGGCCGCATCCGTGCTATCCCCCGCGGCATGTCGCAGGCTGCCGAGTCCACCGATACGCTGCAGAAGGTCGTCTCGCTGTGCAAGCGACGCGGCTTCGTGTTCCAGAGCTCGGAGATCTACGGCGGCCTGCGCAGCGCCTACGACTACGGCCCTATGGGCGCCGAGCTCAAGCGCAACCTGATGGCCGAGTGGTGGCGAGCGATGGTGCATGCGCGCGAGGACATCGTCGGCATCGACGCGTCGATCATCATGCATCCGCGCGTGTGGCAGGCCAGCGGCCACCTCGCCAACTTTTCGGACCCGCTGGTCGACTGCAAGCTCTGCGGCGAGCGCTTCCGTGCCGACAAGGCCCCGCGCCTCGAGCCCGGCAGCCCGGCGCCGATCACCCTCGCCGACAAAGAGCGGGCCAAGACCGCGCTCGAGCGCGCCGAGAAGACGCTCGGCGTCACGCTCACCAGAGACGGCAAGGACCTCCGCGGCGCCTTCGGTGATCCGCGCGGCTACGCGTGCCCCAACTGCGGCTCGCCGTTTCTCAGCGACGAACGCCAGTTCAACCTGATGTTCCGCACCAACCTCGGCCCCGTCGATCCGGTCGGCGACATGGTCGACGTCGTGCGCCGCGCCCTCGCCGAAGGTGTCGACGACGCCACCTTGCGCAGCCGCGTAGACGCGGCGGTGGCCGAGAGCGCCGTCTATCTGCGCCCCGAGACCGCGCAGGCGATGTTCGTCAACTTCCTCAACGTGCAGCAGAGCATGGGTCTCAAGCTGCCGTTTGGAATCGCCCAGATGGGCAAGAGCTTCCGCAACGAGGTCAAGGTCGAGAAGTTCATCTTCCGCTCCTGCGAGTTCGAGCAGATGGAAATGGAGTTCTTCGTGATGCCAGGCGAAGGCCCCAAGTGGCTCGAGTACTGGAAGAACGAGCGCCTGCGCTGGTGGACGTCGCTCGGCATCCGCCCCGAGAACCTGCGGCTGCGCCCCCACGGCCCGGACGAGCTCGCCCACTACAGCGACGGCTGCTACGACATCGAGTACCTGTTCCCGTGGGGTTGGGACGAGCTCGAGGGCGTCGCCAGCCGCACCGACTACGATCTCGACGCGCATAGCCGCGAGTCCGGCAAGAAGCTCACCCTGTTCGATCAGGAGGCCACCGATCCGGAGACCGGCAAGACGGGTTGGCACATCATGCCGCACGTCATCGAGCCCGCCGCCGGTGCGACGCGCGGCCTGCTCGCGCTGCTCTGCGACGCCTACGCCGAGGAGCCCGCTGATGCCGAGGGCAAGGGCGGGCGCACCGTGCTGCGGCTACACCCACGGCTGGCGCCGATCAAGGCCGCGATCTTGCCCCTGGTCAAGAAGGACGGCATGCCCGAGGTCGCCCGCGAGATCGTCGCGTCGTTCCTCGCCGCCGGCATCAACGCCAAGTACGACGAGCAGCACGCCATCGGTCGCCGCTACGCGCGCCACGACGAGATCGGCACGCCCTACGCGATCACCGTGGACACCCAGACGCTCGAGGATCGCACCGTGACCCTGCGCAATCGCGACGATCGCAGCCAGGTGCGCATCCCGATCGGCACTGCGCTCGACGTGGTGCGCAAGGCCCTCGCCGAGGCCTGAGAGAGCGAGAGCGATTGGGAGGGGGCCGGCCCGGTCCCCCAGGAAGGACGGAGCGCCCACCGGCGGCGCAAACGGTGGATCCGAGGCCGGGGCGTTGCCTCGCCCGGTGCGCCGTCGTATCCTGCGGCCCGGATTACGCGATGAACCAGCCGCGCATGGTGTTCTGCAAGAAGCTCGAGCAGGAGCTGCCCGGCCTGCCGTTCCGTCCCTTCACCGATTCGTTCGGTCAGGAACTCTACGACAAGGTCAGCCTCCAGGCGTGGCAGATGTGGCTCAAGGAGTCGCCGCGCTACATCAACACCTACGGTGTCGATCTGCAGACCGACAAGGGCAAGGAGTTCCTGCGCCAGCAGATGCGCGTGTACTTCGGGTTCGACCAGGGCGAGTTGGCGTCGACTGCCTGGAAGCCCACCGACGGCGGCGAGGGCGGCGAGGGCGGCACGCCGGCCGCCTGATCGCGCCTAGTCGCGCCTGATCACGGGCTGATCACGGGCTGATCACGGGCTGATCACGCCGCTGACGTTGCGGAGGTGACTCGTCGCGGAACCCCGAGGGCTCACGTCGCCGGGTGCCGCGGCGTCCACGGGACCCGCACGCGCCGTGCGACCTCGCGGCGCCGGATCGCGAGCATCAGCGGCGCCACGGCGATGCCGACGAGGAATCCGCCGAGGTGGGCGAACCACGCCACGCCCTCGACGCCCGTGCCCGTGCCCCAGAACCCCATGAGGATGTGGAAGCCGACCCACACGAAGAGGTAGGCCCACACCGGGATCTTGACCTGGATCCACAGAATCACCTGGAACAGGCGCTGCCGCGGGAACGCCCACAGATAGGCGGCGAGCACCCCCGCGATCGAACCGGATGCGCCGACGATCGGTGTGGCGGTCTTCTTGGTCAGCCACACGTGCACCACCCCGGCGATGATCCCGGTCACGACGAAGAAGATCGCGAACCGCACCCGCCCGAACAGATGCTCGATGTTGTCGCCGAACGTGTAGAGGAAGTAGGCGTTGCCCAGCAGGTGCGCCCAACTGCCGTGCAAGAACATGTACGTGAACAGGGTCGAGACGTCGTGCTCGATCTTCAGCCGCCCGGGGACGATTCCGTAGTGCTCGGTGTCGATCAGCAGCAGCTCCTGGCCGATGAAGATGCCGACGAAGACGACGAGCGCGATGAACACCATCCACGGAGTGCCGCGCGCGGGGTTGTCGACCTCGACCGGCAGGTGGGTGAGGACCTGCGCCGCCCAGATGGCGCCGCGCTTGAACCATCGCTCGGTCTTCGTGCCCTGACCCTCGCTGGTGGACGCGGCCGCGAGCTTGCGGCGCTCGTTGCCGTCGAGCCACAGGCCGCCGCAGGTGGGGCAGCGCTCGACCGGCGTCGAGATGATCCCCGGCAGCCGGTGCTCTTCCATCGGTCCGTGACCGTGGACACACCCCCGCCGGCACGGCCCATCGGCATCCTCGAGGATCGTCTCGACGTCCCCCAACGCCCCGGCGAGGGTGTCGAGCTCGCCGGCGTCGAACCACGCCCCGAAACACACCGGGCAGGCGTCGATCTGAACGGCGCGCGCCAACGTATCCTCGGGCGCAGACCGCTCGAACCAGCGTTTCTGGTCGGTCTGCACCCAGTTCCCGTCGGGACGCATCCGCAACGGGACGACCACGAGCTCGTGGAGTCCACAGGCGGGACACTGGGCCGACACATGGGGGTGGAGGTCGGACAAGGTCGCCTCGATCATGGGGCAGGGGGTCTGTCCCCGGAATATTCGTGGAGCAGGCGCCGTCTGGGGAAACCACCGCCGCCCCAGCGGTACGCTAACATTCAGGATCGGCGAGAGGCAAACCAGACGATGAACCCGCGCAAGACCCTTCGGACCCTCGGTGCGATGACCCTCGGCGTGATGGTGGCGGCCTCCGTGGTCGGCTGCAAAGGCGTCGAGAAGGGACGCAAGAGCAACCGCACCGTCAAGGCCAGCATCCAGGCCTTCGACCCCAACGCCGACATCGGCTTCGACTTCGGCGACGGCGGTGGCGGTGGCGAGATGCCCGACGACTACGCGATCCGCACCGCCTTCAACGCCTCCTTCGACGGCATGGACGCCTGCGTCGCCGCTTACAAGGAGCGCAAGGGCATGTCGGCCGACAAGCAGCTCGATGGGGAGATCTCGATCAGCGTCAAGCTCAACCCCAAGAACTCGCAGCCGCTGGGCATCAACGCCTCGATCTCGAGCAAGCACGACCAGGACGACGAACTCGAGATGTGCGTCAAGGAGGCGGTCGACAGCGCGCCGTTCCCCACGTACGACGGCGCGCCGCGGATCGTCGACTTCTCGACGGAGCTCGACGCTGGCTCGGAGTGGCAGGACTAGCGCCACGTTTGCGGGCGGCGAAATTGCAAGAGGGCGGGCACCGGTGGTGCTCGCCCTCTCGCAGGTGTGCCGCCTGCCGCGGGCAGGATGTGAAGGTCAGCGACCGACGCCGGCGTAGCGGAAGCCGGCGGCCTCGACCTGCGCGCGATCCCACTGGTTGCGCCCGTCGAGCAGCACCGGCTCTGCCATCAGCTCGCGGAGGCGCTCGAAGTCGGGGGACCGGAACTGCCGCCACTCGGTGACGAGCAGCAGCGCGTGTGCACCCTTGGCGGTCTCGTACATGTCGTCGACCAGCGTGACGCCGTCGGTGATGTCGAGTTCGTCGAGGAAGTTCTTGCCGGCCTCGGGATCGTGGATGCGGATCTGGGCGCCATCGGTGAGCAGGGCCCGGGCGATCCGCAGTGCTGGCGCCTCGCGGACATCGTCGGTGTTCGGCTTGAACGCCAGACCCCACAGGGCGAACGTCTTGCCGGCGAAATCGCCGCACATCTGCCGGGCCTTGCGCACCAGCAGGAGCTTCTGCGCCTCGTTGATGCGCTCGGCGGCGGCGACCAGGCTCAGCGACAGGCCATGGGCGCGGGCGGTGTCGAGCAGGGCGCGGGTGTCCTTGGGGAAGCACGAACCGCCGTAGCCGACGCCCGGGTACAGGAACTTGCTGCCGATGCGGGGGTCAGTGCCCATGCCCGTGCGTACCCGCTCGACGTCGGCCCCGACCAGGTCACAGAGATTCGCGATGTCGTTGACGAACGACACGCGGGTCGCGAGATACGCGTTGCATGCGTACTTGGTGACCTCGGCAGAGCGCGCGTCCATGTACACCATGCGATCGCTCTGGCGTAGGAACGGCCGGTACAGGCGCGTGAGCAGGTCGCGGGCAGCCTCGTCTTCGGTGCCGATGACGACGCGATCGGGGTACAGGAAGTCGTCGACGGCCGTGCCCTCCTTGAGGAACTCAGGGTTCGAGGCCACGACGATGGGATGGGTGGTGAGCTCGGACATGATCCGGGCCACGCGCTCGGCAGTGCCGACCGGTACCGTGCTCTTGTTGACGACGACCACGCCATGGGTGAGGTGCCGGGCGATGTCGCGGGCGGCCTCGAAGAGGAAGGCGAGGTTCGCCGAACCATCGGGCGCCGACGGGGTGCCGACGGCCATGATGATGACCTCGCCGTGGCCCGCGGCCTCCTGGTTGCTGGTGGTGAAACGCAGACGGCCCGCGGCCGTGTTGCGCTCGACGAGGACGTCGAGACCCGGCTCGAAGATCGGAATCTCGCCGCGACGGAGCCGCGCGATCTTCTCTTCGTCGATGTCGGCGCAGACCACATCGTTGCCGTGCTCCGCGAATCCGGCGGCGGCGACTAGACCCACGTACCCTGTTCCGATGACGCTGACCTTCATGGACGGCGCCGATCATACGACAATCGCTGCGGGCCTGCCAGAGCTGTCCCGATCATGAACGAGCTCCACGACGCGCGATCCGAGGGTGACCTCGACGAGGGCTTCGATCTGCTCTCGTCGCCGCTGCGCCGGGTTCGGTTCGGTCGCGGGTTCGTGATCGCCGGGCCCATCGGCCTCGCGATCGCCCTGGTCGCGAGCCTCTGGGTCTCGACCATGCACGTCCGTCACAGCCTGCTGGTCCAGGTCGAACGCACGTGGATCGCCGGCGAGCGGCTGGGGCTGCGCGTCGCCGTGGTCGCCACGCGGTCCGGCCCGATGGAGGACACCGCGATCGCAGTCGCGGTCGAGCAGGACGGCCATACGTGGCCGTTGCCGACGCCGGGGATCGTCGAGGGCGGGGCGATCGGCGAGGTCAGCTTCGAGGTGCCGCCGCTGCACCCCGGTACCGCGACGCTGCACATCCACGTCGAGGGCGAGGGCGTCGATCCGATCGACGAGCGCATCGACGTCGAGGTGAACACCACGCGGGCGCCGATGGCCGGCACGCCGGTGGTGTCGGGATCGGTCCTGCAGCACGGCGATGACAGCGATGCCCAACCTCGAGGGCTGCGCATCGTGGTGCGACCGGCGGGCCGATTGCTGGCGGGCTTCGACAACGAGCTGTTCGTCCGCGTGACCGACGAGGCCGGGCGCCCGCACCGTGGTGAGATCGAGGTGGTGCTGGTCGACGGCGAGTATGCTGGGCACGTCGGCGATGTCGAGCGGCCGCCGTCACTGTTCCGCGGTGTTCCCGATCCCCTGGGAGTGGCACGACTCGAGGGACCGCTGGGCAGCGAGCTGCTCCGCGTCGAGGTCCGCGCCAAGGGCCCCGACGGCGCCGCGGTGCGTCGACGCCTGCGCATGGTGAGCTTCGCCGGCGCCGTCGACGTCGTCGCCGAGCCCGCGGCCGTCGCCCCCGGCGACACCATCGACGTCAAGGCGTGGGGCCTCTCGGCGAAGCTCGCGATCCACGTCGACATCCACGGCTCGGGCGGCGGGCTCGCCGACGTGATGCATCCGCCGGTGGTGGGACGCGAGCCCCCTCGCCCGTGGCAGGTGCCGGTCGGCATGCCCGCGGGGCTGCTGCAGATCGAGGCGCACAACCATCTCACCGCCCCGGGCGAGTCGACCGCGACGGCGATGGTGCAGATCACCGCGGCCGATCCGACCATCGCCGCGAGCCTGTCGCCGCTCATCGCCGCGCATCGCGATGCCGTCGAACGTCCTCGCATCGAGCGCGACTACGATGCCACGCTCGAGCGCGGCTGGCTCGACGCGGTCGCCGTCGCAACGCTCGGCCCCGCCGAGGTGGACGTGGGCCGGCGCATGCTACTGGGCACGCTGCCGACCGAGATCTTCGGCCCGCCGGTCGCGTTGGTCACGAGGCCGCGGCTCGAGCAGGAGCTGGCCCGCACCCAGGGGCGCGCGCGGATCGGCATGCGCGTGTTCTTGCTCGGCGGCGGGGCGCTGTTCCTCGGCGCGATGGCGGTCGGCATGATCCGCAGCCACCGGCGCGCCGCCGACGTCACGCTCGGCGAGCTGCGCCTCGACACTGCGATGGCCCCCGACGAGCGCGCGGAGCTCGAGGGCGAGCTGCGACGCGCGGCGCGGGCGGGAATGCTCCGTGGCTTCGGCGTCATCGGCATCATGGCCTCTGGCATCGCCCTCACGATGTTCATCCTCGAGCGCATCGTCTGGGTGTTCTGACGCGGAGCTGGTAGACCGAGGGGGATGCCACGTGCGGTCCGGGCCATGATTCTCGCGGCGGGTTTCGGCTCGCGCCTCGGCGATCTGGGGCGCGTCCGCCCCAAGCCGATGCTGCCGGTGCTGGGCGTGCCGCTCGTGCGATGGGCGGTGCGCTGGCTGCATCACCACGGCATCCGCGAGATCGTCGTCAACCTCCACCACCTCGGTGAACAGATCGAAGCCGAGCTCGGCGACGGCTCCCGCGATGGGGTGGCGATCGCCTACTCGCGCGAGGACGGCCAGATCCTCGGCACCGGCGGTGGGCTGCGGCATGCCCGGCCGTTGTTCGACGACGGCCACGACGTGCCGCTCGTGGTGATGAACGCCAAGCTCCTGGTCGACCTCGATCTGCCCGCCGTGCTCGCGGCTCACCGCGCCGCCGGGGCCGAGGCGACGATGGTCGTGCGTCCCGACGCCGAGGCGGCGCGTTGGGGCAGCCAGGAGCTCGCCGCCGACGGCCGCATCGTGCGGCTGCTCGGACGCGAGCCCGCAGTGTCCGCGCCCGCCCCGGTGTCCGAGCCGATGATGTTCACCGGCATCCACGTGGTCACGCCGCGCTTCCTCGATCGAATCCCGGCCCTGGGCGAGCAGTGCGTGATCCGAACCGCATACCTGTCGCTCTTCGATGAGGGCCGCGGGCTGCATGGCTTCGTCACGCGGCGCTATTGGTGGGAGCACTCGACGGCCGAGCGCTACTTGCAAGGGGTGTGCAACGCGCTCGACGGGATGGTGCCGCTGCCGTATGCGCCCGGGCCGGTGCGCGGCGTCTCGTCCGAGGCCACGGTGGAGCCCGGTGCGATCGTCACCGAGCCGGTGTGGGTCGGTCCGGGCGCGCGCATCGAGGCCGGCGCCAGGGTCGGGCCCCACGTGCAGCTCGGCCCCGGCGTGGTCGTGCGCGCGGGGACGACCGTGGAGCGCAGCGTGGTGTGGGCCGGCGACATCGCCGAGGACTGCCGTGGTCGCGTCGTGATGCAGCCGTCCGGGTGAAGGCTCGGCGGGGCCACCGATGTCGGCGCCGTGGCCCCGCCGATGGCAGCCGCTATACTGCGATCCGTCCATGCTGCGCACATCGGAGGTCCATCACGTGTCACGCACCCGCGTGCTTCGTTCACTGACGCTGGCGTCGTTGTTGTCGGCTGCCGCGGTGTGCGGCTGCGCAACGACGCCGGCCACGAACCGATCGCCGGTCGCGACCGCCGCGAGTCGCGTTGCTGCGGATGCCGAGGATGGCCCGCCCGCGGTCGCCGGTGTGCGCGAGCTCGAGCGCGCCTTCGAGCGCGCCGCGCAGACCATCGCCCCCTCGGTGGTCTCGATCACCAGCGAGCGCGCGATGGAGCAGGGCAACGTCCCCGCGTTCCTGCGGCCGCTGGGGCCCCCCGACGGTACCGTGCGCGGCCTGGGCAGCGGCGTCATCCTCGATGCTCGCGGCTACATCCTCACCAACAACCACGTGGTTGCCGGGGCCACGTCGCTGCGCGTGCGCTTGAACGACGAGCGTGAGCTCACCGCCGAGATCATCGGCACCGATCCCAAGTCCGACCTCGCCGTGATCCGCATCGAGGCCGACCGCCTCGTCGCCGCCAACACCGCCGCATCCGAGCATGTGCGCGTCGGGCAGTGGGTGATGGCGGCGGGCAGCCCGTTCGGCCTGGCCAAGAGCGTGAGCGCGGGGATCGTCAGCGCGGTGGGACGCGGCGGCATGGGCATCACCGACTACGGTGACTTCATCCAGACCGACGCCGCGATCAATCAGGGCAACTCGGGCGGGCCGCTCATCGATCTGCGTGGTCACGTGATCGGCATCAACACCGCGATCGCCTCGCAAAGCGGCGGCAGCAGCGGCGTGGGCTTCGCGATCCCTTCGGATCTGGCCCGCGACGTGATGGCCCAGCTCATCGCCCATGGCTCGGTCGAGCGCGGCTGGCTCGGCGTGGTGATGGGCCGGCTCACCCCGGCGCTGGCGCTCAGCTTCGGACACGCGGGCGCCGACGGCGTGCTCGTCGACGACATCGATCCCAAGGGGCCCGCGGCCGCGGCGGGCCTGCGGGCCGGCGACATCGTCACCGCCCTCGATGGCCGGCCGCTGCGCGACATGGTGGCGCTGCGCAACGGTGTGGCCCAGCGCCGTCCCGGCACCAAGGTCGAGCTCACGGTGAGTCGCGGGGGCGACCCGCGCATGATCGCGCTCGTGCTCGGGACGCTGCCGGGCCAAGACGAGCCCGCTGCCAAGCGTCGGACGCCGACGGCCAAGCCCAAGGCCCCCGCCACGCCTGCCCACGGCCTGGAACTCGCCGATCCCAGCGACGAGTTACGGGCGCGATGGCGCCTCGACGTGCGCAAGGGTGCAGTGGTGACGGATGTTGCGCCCCACTCGGTGGCGCTCCGCGAGCTCCAGCCCGGCGACGTGCTCGTCGAGATCGGCGACCAACCGGTGCAATCGGCCAAACAGGCCCGCAAGCTGCTCGACGGGGCCAACCTCGCCCGCGGCCTGCGGCTCCGGGTCGAGCGCGGGGGCTTCGGACACTACGTGTTGTTGCGTCGCGACCCGTAACGATGCACAGCATTACCCTGGAGGCGACGGAGCGCGTCGCACGATCCATGTCCGAGGGTGCAGGGGAATTCACGGTGGTGCTGGCGCATGCTGCAGCGGATGCGGCGGCCGCGGCGTCGGTTGCCCACGAGCTCTGCGCGCGGGGTCAGGACGTGGTGGAGGTGATCGTCACCGACGGTGATGCGCCCGTCGATGGGCCGATCATGGAAGCGTGCGCCAAGCTCGGCGGCCGCGGTCTGTTCGTGATCGCTCGCGGTGCGGCCCTCGGGGCCGAGCGCGCAGAGGTGCTGCGGGCGGTGCTCCGCGATCTCGGCGTGCCGATGTCGCGCTCGTTGGCCCTGGGCATGGGTGGCATCCCGGCGGGTGTGTTCGCGGATCGGGTGACAAGCGTCGGTCGCCGCATCACGGTGCGCGATGCCACCGGTCGCGTCACCGGTCACCTTCCGCCCTCGACCGTTGCCGCGGATGCCAGCGCGGCGGTCCGCGGGTATGCCGTCGTCCCGCCGAACTTCGAGTCCGCCGAAGGACTGGCGTCGCCCGCCACGGCGCCGGGGATCGCGGGGGCGCACGCCGCTGCGGTCGCGGTGGGCCTGGGCGACGCGAGCCCCGCACCCCGTCGCCGCCATGCGATGATCGGCGCAGCAGTGCTGGCTGCCGCCGCTGCGGCCCTGCTCGTGCTCGTGCCGCGTCACCCAACCGCCGATGCGGCGCCTGCCGACGCGGGGACCGTGCCCTCGCCGACCGACGCCGCGGCGGTCGATCCGCCGGCCGATCTCCCGCCGCCGTTGGCTGCAGCCGCGGCGATGGAACCGTCGCCCGCACCGACGCTACCCGTCGAGGATTCCGCGGCGATCGTCGCCGCGCTGCGCAGCCGCGAGATCCGTGCGCTCGATGTCTTCGTGGTCGCGGCAGAGGCGAAGAAGCCGGCGGACTTCGCCGGGGCGACGGCCTACTGCGCCGCGCTGACGGTCGCCGGGATCAGCGACTGGCGCCTGCCCGAAATCGGCGAGCTGATGTCGATGTCGCGGGCGAAGATGGTCCGCAAGGGATCGTTTTGGAGTCTCACCAAGGGCGACACGTTCGGTGACCTCCGGCTGGTGCTGGTGATCAAGCGCGACCGCATCAGCGCCATCCCATCGGGCTGGGACGGCGGGCGAGTCATCTGCGTGCGCGAGCGGGCCTGAGCCACCGGGGTCGCCGGGCGAGTTCGCGGCGCGCCGTCGCCGTGATGCGGCGGCGCCGACGCCATCCCGTGCGGTTTGACAGTTTCGCAGCCGACGCCCCACACTACGCTCCGTGTTGGCCTCCACGCCGGCCTGCGAGCCCTCGTCGTCCTTTCCCAGGTGGACCCACGCGCGGGGCCTGAGCGTCGCGCTCGCCTTCGCGCTGCTCGGCCCTGCCTGCGGGCGCAGCGACTTCGAGCTGTCGCTCGATGCCGGCAACGACGACACGACGAGCGCTGGCGACAGTGGCGACGCTTCGACGTCGCGCGACCCCAGCCTCGCCGACACGTCGGGCTCGGACACCTTCACCGAGTCGACCACCGAGTCCTCTAGCGCATCGTCGAGTGAATCGTCGAGCGAGTCGTCGAGCACGACGCTCGATCCGGTGTGCAGCCTGGGCACGTTCGAGGGTGACGCGGTGATCCGCGACATGGACGAGGCGTTCGCCCTCGAGGGCTACGACGCGATCTCCGGCAGCCTCTTCGTGCAGCAGCTCGACGCCCCCGCGCTCGACACGCTGCAGTGCCTGCGGACGATCGGCGGCTCGCTCGACATCCGCGACAATCCCGGCCTGCTCGCGCTCGACGGCCTCGACGATCTGCAGAGCGTCGGTGGCTACGCCTACGTGACGAACAACCCCCAGCTGACGTCGATGTCGGCGCTCGCGTCGCTCACCAGCGTCGGCGATTTCCTCTTCATCACCGACGACCCGGTGCTGCCGTCCCTCGATGGCTTGCAGTCGGTCACGACGGTCGGCGGACGCATCCGCCTGTGGAATCTCGACAGCCTGCAGGACACCGCCCCGCTGGCAGGCATCGGCGGCACCGTAGGCGGCGTCGAGATCGGCGACAACGCGATGCTCGACAACATCGACGGCCTCGGGGGTCTGGGCGGCGTCACCGGCGACATCGTCGTGAGCGACAACCCGGCGCTGACCGACGTGCTCGGCCTCATCGGCATCACCGGTGGGGTGCAGACGCTGTTTGTGCTGCGCAACGGCGCGATGACGTCGCTGGCCGGCTTGGGCGGCCTGACCCAGGCGGGCGGCGACGTGCGCATCGAGGCCAACACAGCGCTCACCGGCCTCACCGGCCTCAGCGCGCTGGGGCTGGTCGCGGGCTCGGTCACCATCCAGAGCAACCCCCAACTCACCTCGCTGGTCGGTCTCGAAGGCATCGACGCCGTGGGCGGCAACGTCATCGTGTTCGACAACACCGCGCTGCAGAGCGTCGACGCGCTCGGTGCCCTCGACGCCGTCGGCAATTTCTTGGTGGTCGAGGCGAACCCGCTGCTCACCGAAATCGATGGTTTCGCGGGTGTGCAGTCGATCGGCAACTCGCTGTGGATCCACAACAACGCCTCGCTCGCCGATCTCGACGGCCTGAGCGGCCTGCAGGTGGTCGGCAGCGTGCTCTCGGTGCAGTCGAATCCGTCGTTGGCGAACATCGACGGACTCGCGGGCGTGTCCGAGGTCGGTGGTCTGCTGCGGGTCATCGCCAACGACGCGCTGCTCGACATCGACGGGCTCATCGGCCTCGAGAGCGCCCCCGACGATCTGCGTATCCAGGGCAACGGTGCGCTGCAGGACGTCGACGGGCTGGCCGGCATCACCGCGGTGGGCGGCCAGCTCACGGTGCTGAACAACGACTCGTTGCTCGATCTCGACGGACTGGCGTCGGTGGCGTTCGTCAGCGACGACGTGGTGATCCAGGACAACGACGGTCTGCAGACGGTGGTCCTGCCGTCGCTGCAGGTGGTCGGCGGTGGGTTCCAGATCCGCGAGTGCGACGCGCTGGGCAGCGTGACCGGCTTGGGGACGCTGCAGTCGGTCGGTGACTACTTCTACATCGCGGACAACCCGGTGATGACGGTGGTCTCGGCGGCGACGGATCTCAGCTCGGTGGGCGGCAGCTTCACGATCCGCGACAACGTCAGCCTCGGCACCCTCGCAGGCTTCGGTGCGCTCGGGTCGATCGCGTTGGATTTCCGGGTTCGCGACAATCCTGCGCTGCCGACGTGTCAGGCCACGGGGCTGCTCGGCCAGGTCGCCGTGGGCGGCGCGGTGGACGTCACCGACAACCTCGCCGACGCCTGCGGTGGCTGACCACCGGGGCGGTGGCGACCGGCCGCCAGTGCTCGCCGCGGCTCCGTGGCGCGCTCGCATCGGCGCTGGGTTGCGTCGCGCGTACGGGGGCGGCGCAGCGTTGCGCCGGCGACCGCTCGTGTTCGGCGTCCTGGTCTACGTCGCGGCCTTCGCAGTGCTGGCAGTGCTCGCCGGCGGGCAGTGGTCGCGCGCGAGTCGTGACAACCACTTCGTACACATGGCCCAGGGCTGGCTCGCGGGCGAGCTCGCCCTCGAGGGCACGCCACCGGGCTACTGCGAGGCCCGTGCCCGGGCCGCGGGGCGCTGCAAGGTCCATCGCTACGACGACTGGGCCGTGGTGACCACGCTCGAGTTGCGAGGCGGCGGTGGGGTGCGCGGCTTCCCCTGCCGCACCGCCGAGTGTGTACAGGCGCGGCGCGGTGGCGGCACCGAGCGCTGGTGGATCCTCGGTGGAGGCTGGACCGACATCGCACGGCGCGACATCGTCGACCGCACCGAGACCTGGTACGTCAGCTTTCCGCCCGGGCCCGCGGCGGTGTTCCTGCCCGTTGTCGCCGCGCTCGGGCTGCGCACTCCCGACGTGCTGCTGACACTGCTGCTCGGTGCCCTCATCCCGGTCGTGCTCGTGCGCTTGCTCGACCGCGAGCGCGGGTTGGACGAAGGACGCGCCGCCGAGCACCTTTGGATCGCGATCGCGTGGACCCTGGCGAGCCCCGCGGTCTTGCTCGCGGCGAACGGCCGCGTGTGGTTCACCGCGCAGATCATCGGCGCCGCGGCGCTGGTCCTGTATCTCGCCGCATGTTGGCGCATGCGCCAGCCGCTGCTTGCGGGCCTATGGCTCGGCCTCGCGATCGCGTGCCGGCCCATCAATCACCTGCCCTGCGTGATCGTGTTCGGCTTCTGGTGGTGGCGCAGCGGTCGGGATCCGCGGCTGCTGCTGCGGTTCGCGCTGCCGTTGGCGGCGATCGGCGGCGCGGTGGCCTGGCTCAACTGGGTGCGCTTCGCCGACCCCTTCGAGTTCGGGCACCGGTTCCTCGACACCCGCTGGCAGGCACGCATCCAGGACATCGGTCTGTTCAGCCTGCAGTACGTGCCGCGCAACCTGCAGTGTCTGCTCTCGCTGCTGCCGCAGTTCTCCGGGGTGGCACCCCACGTGCGCGTGTCGATCCACGGCACGGCGCTGTGGCTCGGATCGCCATGGTTGCTGCTCGCGCCGCTCCACCGTGCCCGCTTCGAGGGGCGCGCGGCGTTGTGGCTCGCCGCTGCGGCCTCGGCCGTGCCGTCGCTCGCCTACCAGAACAGCGGCCAGGTGCAGTTCTCGTATCGATTCGCCGTCGACTGGTTGCCGCTGGTGCTCGTCGCGATGGCGTTCGCCGGCGCGGCCGCCCGCACGCGGTTTCGCGTGCTGGTGGTCGTCGGCGCGCTCATCCAAGGTTGGGGGGCGTGGCAGTTCGCCCGCGCGCCGGGCCGACTGTTCGTCAGCGAGCCGATGGCCTGGCCGTTCGAGCACGAACTCGACCGGTGAGGCCAAAATCGCGACACAGGATCAGCCCTCGCCGATCTCGACGCGGTAGCTGACGGTCATGCGGGCGCCGTCGTAGCCGGGGAGCTTGAACTCGAAGAGCGAGCGGCGGGCGCAGGCGGTGACCAGCGGATCGGCCAGGGTGGGTGAGGGCGACACCGAGACCGCGCTGATGCGTCCGTCGGCCTCGAGCTCGAACTGGAACTCGAGGTCGCCGCTGACGTATGGATCCATGCCGCTCGAGTAACAGGCGGCGATATCGATGCACTCGAAGATGAGCCCCTGCACCGGCATGAGATGGGCGTGCAGATCGATGTTCTGTGGCTTCGACTCGCCGGTGTCCATGTTGGTCCGACGCGCTCGGCCGCGCTTGAACTCGGGGATGTCGCGGGTGTCGAGCAGCGCGTCGCGCTCGGGGAGCACGCCGTCGACATACGGACACGCGGCGCCCGTCTCGACCTCGGTGCCGGCGATGGGGCTGTGCGACGAGGCCAAGGTCGGGAGCGACTCGATGCATCCGCCGAGCTCGCAATCCGGCGCCGGATCGCAGGCGCCATTGCTGCACGGATCCGCAGACGACGGCTCGCGTTGGCACGCAGCACCGACGACGGCGAGGACCGTGATCGCGAGGGGGCGAGCGATGCGCGACACCATGGCGGACACGCTACACGAAAGGCCCGTCATAACCGCGTCAGCGACGGGTGGTCGTGCAATCTCGTCGGATGTTGTGCCGTCACTTGCGATCGTGTGGGACATCGACGTGCACGCCTGTGTCGCCGGTGTAGTGGTGCGCACCGGCGCGGCGGCGCCGAAGGGTGCGATCGGGCGGGCGCCGCGGTGCACATGTGGGTGAGTGCGACCACCGCCCGTCACCGTGCGGCCGCGCCGCGCCGCGGAGTCGGCCCCTGCGCTCGGGAGTGATCCCGGCGCGAGCTCCCGGGGATCAGAGGCCGGCGGTGAAGCCCGGGCTCGCGACGAACCGGCGCACGTGGTGCTCCTCGTCGCCGAACATCAGCCCGAGCGCGTGCATGCGCTTGAAGTAGAGCCCGACGTCGTGCTCGTCGGTGATGCCGATGCCACCGTGGAGCTGAATCGCCTGCTGGGTGACGAAGCGACCGCCCGTCGCGAGCTTGGCCTTCGCTGCGCTCACGGCCGGGCGCCGCACGTCGTCGTCGTCGTCGTCGGCGCGGATCGAGGCGAGTACGGACATCGAACGCAGCAGCTCGACTTCGACGAACATCTCGACGGCGCGGTGCTGCAACGCCTGGAAGGTGCCGATGGCGACGCCGAACTGCTCTCGGCTGCGCAGATGCGAGGTGGTGAGTTCGAGGACGGCCTGGCAGATGCCGACGCCCTCGGCGACCGCCATGGCAGCGCCCGCGTCGTGGGCCCGCTCGAGCGCAACGGTGGCGTCACCGCCGGACAGCCGATGCTCCTCGGCGATCTCGCCCTCGATCGCGACGGTCGCCGCGCCGAGACCGTCGAGGGTTCGGACGCCCTCGATGCGGACCGCTGCGTGATCGCGGGGCACGGCGAACAGCACCGGCAAATCGCCGTGGGCCGCCGACACGATGAGCACGTCGGCACGCTCGCCGTTGGCCACGTAGTGCTTCGTGCCGCGCACGGTCCAGGTCTCGCCGCGCCGACTCGCTGTGGTGGCCCTCGGCCGCACGTCGAACCGGTGGGCACGCTCGGCGTGAGCGAGCGCGAGGCTGGTCTGGCCGTCGATCATCGGCGCGAGCCAACGTGCGTGCTGCTCGGCGGTGCCGGCCCGCAGCAGGGCGATGCCGGCCACGACCACGCTCGCGAGGTAGGGCTCGGGCACCAAGGTGGCGCCGAAGTTCTCGAGCAGCAGGCCGACGTCGACCAGGCTGCCACCGAAGCCGCCCGCGGCCTCCGGGAACGGCAAGGACAGCCACCCGAGTTCGCCCATCTCGCGCCACACCGCGGCGTCCCAGCCCGCGCCGCGACTGCCGACGTGATCCCGCACCTTGCGGAACCGGCTGAGCGGGGAGCGCTGCTTGGTGAACGTGCGCACCGAGTCGCGCAGGAGCTTCTGTTCGTCGCTGAGCTGGAAATCCATGGCCGTCTCACACCCCCGGCAGTCCGAGGATCAGCTTCGCGATGATGTTCTTCTGGATCTCGCTGGACCCACCGTAGATCGTCGTCGCGCGGTTGTAGCAATAGGTCGAGGCGACGGTCTGCTCGAGCTCCGAGACCACGCCGGGCTGGTTGAACCAGGCGAGGGCGTCGGGGCCCATCACGTCCATGGCGAGCTCGAATACGCGCTGGAAGATTTCGGAGCCACGCAGCTTGAGGATCGACGACTCGGGGCCGGGCGCGTGGCCGAGCGCAGCGCCTGCGAGGGCGCGGTAGTTGGCCATCTGCAGCGCCTGCAGCTCGATCTCCAGCCGCGCGATGCGCCCAGCCCAACTCGGGTCGTCGAGCAGATCGTGGGCGGCCGCGATGCGCTTGACCCGGCGGATGGCCCGCTGCGACTGGCCCACCGCGGCGATGAGCGTGCGCTCGTGGCCGAGCAGCGCCTTGGCCACCGTCCAGCCGCCATGTAGCGGACCGACCACGTTGGTCTTGGGCACGCGGACGCCCTCGAAGAACGTGTCACAGAACGCGGGTGTGTGACCGATGGTGAGCATCGGACGGGCCTCGACGCCGGGCGAGCGCATGTCGACGAGCACGAACGAGATGCCCGCCTGCTTCTTCACGCTGGCGTCGGTGCGCACCAGGCAGAAGATCCAGTCGGCGTACTGGGCGTAGGTGGTCCAGGTCTTCTGACCATCGAGCACGAACGCGTCGCCGTCGTCTCGCGCGGTGGTCCGCACGGCGGCGAGGTCACTGCCGGCGCCGGGCTCGGAGTAGCCTTGGCACCACACCTGGTCGCCGCTGAGGATCGCCGGCAGGAACCGCTCCTGCTGCTCGGGGGTGCCGAACTGCATGATCGCGGGGCCGACCATCGACAGACCGAACGGGCTCAGCGACGGGGTGCCGGCGAGCTCGAGTGCCTCGGTGAGGATGAAGCGCTGCGTCGGCGACAGGCCCGGACCGCCGAATTCGGTCGGCCAGTGCGGCGCCACCCAACCCTTCGCGTGGAGGATGCGATGCCACCGCATCACCTCGTCCATCTCGAAGTGGGCGTCGATGTCGGCCTTGGCGCGGAGATCGGGCGGCATCGCGTCGGCGAGCCAGGCGCGGACCTCGTCGCGGAAGCGGAGGTCGTCGGACGAGAACGAGAGGTCCATGGCCGCCGCAGCCTACGATCGTGTCCGGGGGACTGTCACGCCCCGTACGCCGCGCGCCCGCGGGTCCTGCCCTCACTCGACGACGAGGTCGATGTACAGACCGCCCGCGGCGTTGATGCCGTTGCGATCGGCGGCGCCGGTGCGCTCGAAGGTCGAGTAGGTGAGGTCGCCGTCGAGGTTGCCGAACGCCTGCGCCGTGAAGGTACAGCTGCCGAAGCCAGTGAGGTCGTTGACCGCTGAGAAGTCGTAGTGGAAAAAGTGCGCCTGCTCCTGTTGGAAGTTGAGCGCGTTCCACACGGCGTTGTCGGTCCAATCGGCCATGTCGTAGAAGCCCGCCGGGCCGCCGCCTGGCGCGGGGACGCAGCGACCACCGGGCCCTGCGTTGCAATCGATCGACGGCGTGAAGCCGGCCGACCCGCCCGCTGGCTGATTCTGGGGGTGCGGACAGCGGTGCGTCCCCGACGTGGTGATCTGGGCACCGGCCGAGAGCGTCTCGACATCGCCGCGCTCGACGTGATCCGCGTTGAAGTGCGCGCTCGCGGAGTCGAACATCTTGGCCAGTTGGATCCGCGCCTCGGCGGTCTTGGCCCGCCGGAAGTAGGCGCTCACCGCCGGGATCGCGACGGCGGCGAGGATCCCGAGGATCGCGGAGACGACCATCAACTCGATGAGCGTGAACCCAGCGGCGCGCCGCGAGCATGGGGGGCGGAGGCGGCTCGGGTGGGGGGCATCGCACATGGTGGCGCGCCGTCATACTGCAGAGCCCTTGCCGCCGGCGAGGGGGAAAAATCGACAATGATCTGGACCCACGCGCGCGATCGCCCGAGTGTCGCGGGCGATCGGCGGTGACATTTCTGGGCAGGGGTGACGCGGTTCGGCACCCGAGCGCCGCAACTATCCCGCAATGGGCCGGCGCCGCGGCCAAAGGATCGCAGGCACTGCGTGCGCGACCTCGCGCGGGGGCAACCTGCTATCCTCGCGGCCCGCCTGCGGTGACCGACGAGACCCAGCATCACACCACCGTCGATGTGGCCCACGTGCCGACTCCGGCATTGTTCTACGGACTGCTCGCGCAGCGGTTCACCGGGCGACTCGAGCTGGAGCAGCCAGGCACACCGCCAGTGCTGCGTCGCGTGCAGTTCAGCGACGGCATGCCGACGTGGACCGACTGGGAGCAGGACGGCTCGCGGTTGGGCGAGCTCGCGACGGCGCACGGGCATGCGACGCGTGCAGCGGTGGATGCCGCGCTCGCCGACAGGTCCGAGCGCCGACTCGGTGAGGTCCTGGTTGCCGCCCACGCCCTCACCGAGGACAACCTCGCCACGTTGCTGCGCAGTCAGTGCGCTCGTCGGCTCCTCGACCTGTTCGCGCTGAGCGAGGGCACCGCCCAGCTCGTCGCCGAGGCGCCGAGCGAATCGAACGCGCTGCCGGTGAACGTGCTCGAGCTGATCCAGCGGGGAATCAGCGCCCGCTACGACGCCTCGCGTCTGCGTCGCGATCTCGGCCCGGCGTGGATCGGTCGCTTCAAGGGCGTCGCAGAGCTCGATCGCTACATCGAGCAGTTCGCGTTCCGAGCCGAGGACGGCTCGGTGCTCGGCTACCTCGCCAGCGGTGCCGAGGCGACGATCGCCGAGCTCGGGGCGATGCCAGACACCTCGATGATGCGCGCCGGCCAAGTCGTCGCGGTGCTGTGGCACTGCCAGATGATCGAAGCGATCGATGCGCCGCCGTTCGGCGACCGCGAGCGCTTCGAGGCCGATCTCGCCGCACTCGAGGCGCGCATCTCCGCAGGCCACGATCCCGTGGCGATCATCGGTGTCTCCGCCGATGCACCGACGGCGGAGATCGAGTCGGCTTGGTTGCAACTGGCGACGCGGTTCGATCCGCGCGGCTTGCCCGACGACGAAGACGAGGCCCTGCGCGAGCGCGTCGGCGGCGTGGCGGAGTCCCTCGACCAGGTCCGCGCGGCCGCGAGGCGCCGCCGTCTGGCGCTCGCCGAGATCGGCGGCCTACGCCTGGTCGGCGAGGCGAAGCACGCACGCGGACTCGCCCTGCTCGAGGAGGCGACCGAGCTCGGCGCGAGCAGCCCCGAGATCGACTGCGCGATGGTGTGGGCTCGCCTCCACACCGGCGCCCGGGGACCCGCGGAGCTCGAGGCCGCCGACGTCGTGCTGGCGCGCACCCTCGCCGAGCATCCGACGGTGCCGCTGGGGCACTACTACCGCGGCTGCGTGCTCGGCTGGCGCAGCAAGCCCAAGGAATCCGCCGCCGCGTTCCGGCGCGCGCTCGAGCTCGACCCGCGCCTGGTGGACGCTGAGCGTCAGCTGCGGGCGTTGTCGAAGGGCGAACGCCCCGCCGAGCCCGCGCCGCGCAAGCGTGCCGATGAAGGCTTCTCGATCCCGCGACCCGCCAAGGCCGGACCGACGCACGAACTGCTCACCCCGGGCTACCGACGCCTGTACTGGTTCGCCGGCATCATGCTCGTGCTGCTCATCGCCGCGAACCTGATCCTGCGCCTCGACGCGGACTTCTGAGTTCCGTCGATCTCCACGTCACTCCGGTAGAGGAGGTGGTGGGATTCCTCTGAATCGCCACCATCGCCTCGTCGAAGTGAGCCCGGTAGGAATCGAACCTACAACCCGCGGATTAAGAGTCCGCTGCTCTACCAATTGAGCTACGAGCCCGTGGAGGGCGCTACTTATAGACGAAAATCCGGCGATGGGAAGCCCTGATCTGCAGGCGCGTCGATTGCCCCCAGAACCGCGGATATCGGCCGTTCAACGGCCCTGCGTGCGTCATGGCGGGGGCCGCGTGCGGGGCGCGTCGAGGCAAGGGAGCCCGTGCGATCGCCCCGAGCGATCTCGTGTTCTCGGTCAGGGAGTCGGGCTGCTAGCGTCCCCGCCATGAGCCGCCCCCGCACGCGCTCCTTGGTGCTGACGTTTGCTGTGCCCCTGCTCGCGGCGCTCGGGGACGCAGGGTGCATCGCCCCACCGCCAGCGAGCACCGAGCCTGCGGCGGCCGACGCGTCTGCGGCGTCGCCGAGGATCCTCCGTGCGGCCACGCCCATCGGTCGGATCTACGGCCGCGGCGAGCTGCGACAGTTCGATCTCACCCAAGCGGGCCAGTCGATCGGCACCTCGTGGGGGCGCTACGTCGGCGTCGACGGCGACGGCAACCACCGCTTCGAGACCCGCATCGAGCTGCGCATCCCCGGCCGCCCGCCTGCGCGCAGCGCCGGCGAGATCGTCCTCGACGCGCGCGGTCGTCTCGTCCGCGGCACGGAGCGCAGCGACGCCGCCGAGCTCCGTTTCGAGCGCCGCGACGATGCGATCGTGATCTCGGACGGCGAGCGTGAGGACGAGGTCGGCTACGAGCCCGAACGCAACGACACCGCATTCATGGCCCACTCGGCGCTGCTCCACGCCGAGCTGATGTTCGCCCTGCGCGCCGTCACCAGTGAGCCGATGCAGTGGCGGCTGCTCTCGCTCTCGGGCGGCGCGCCGCTCGAGTGGAGCGGTGTCGTCGTCGACGCGACCGATGGTGGCGACCGCATCCGCATCGACACGAGTCTCGGCGAGCGGGTGACGCTCGATCGCGGTCGCATCGAGAGCGTCGTCGTCGTCGATTCCGATCTCCACATCGTCGCGGCGGCCGAGCCGGTATGGCCGAGCTTCGAGATCACAGGTCCGCGGCGGCTGACCTGGTCGGCGCCGGCCGGTGCATCGTTCACGGCGCGCGAGGTGGAGCTGCCGGGCAAGCCGGGTGAGCCCGCGCTCGCCGGCGAACTCCTGGTGCCCCAAGGTGGGGCGCCGGCGCCTGGGGTGCTGTTCCTGTCGGCGACGGGGCAGGAGGATCGCTACGGGTTCGCCGGGCCGCCGCCGGTGGATCTGGGCAGTCACGAGCTCACCGACGCCCTCGCCGAGGCTGGCTTCGCGGTGCTGCGCTACGACGAGCGCGGCCGTGGGCGCAGCGCGCCGGGCGACAACGGCTTCCTCGCCCAGCTCGCCGATGCCCGGCGTGCCCTCGCGACCTTGTCGATCCAGCCCGAGGTCGATCCCGATCGGATCGTGGTGATAGGCCACGGCGAGGGCGGCCTGCGGGCGATGTCGCTGGCCAGCGAGCGAGCGGCGGACGTCCACGCGGTCGCCCTGCTGGCGCCGCCGGGCCGCCCCTACGAGCAGGTGCTCCGCGATCAGGCTGCGGCACGTCTCGAAGACGTCCCGCCCGAGATGCGTGATCGGGCCCGGGAGCAACAGACGTCGATGCTCGACGACCTCGTGAAGGGCCGGAACACGCCGCCCGAGCTCGCGCCCCAAGCCCAGTGGTTGCGTGAGATCTTTGCGGTGCGTCCGGCCGAGCTGGTGGCGCGCCTGCGGGTGCCGGTGCTGCTGGCCCAGGGCGGCAAGGACTTCGAGGTCGACCCCGTCGCCGACGCGGAGGTGCTCGTGCGCGCCGCGAAGCGCGGACGCGTGAAGCTCGAGGTCCGCCGCTACGAGGACCTCGATCACCTGTTCAAGCACGAGGAGGGCACCTCGTCGCCCGAGCGCTACCTTGCGTCGCGCCCAGTCGACACCGTCTTCATCACCGACGTGATCGCGTGGGCCCGCCGCGTCACGGCGCCGCGGGGCGGTGCCAAGAAGCCGTGAGCGAAGCGCTCACAGGCTGCCGAGCAGCTGCGCGCGCTTGTTCTTGTACTCGTCGTCGGTGAGCAGGCCGGCGTCGAAGGCGGCCTTGAGCGCGCGGAGCTTGTCCTCGAGCGAACCCGGTGCCGCGGCCTGCGGGGGCGCCTGCGCCCCGGGAGCTTGCGGCGGATAGCCTGGCTGCGGCGGGTAGCCCGGCGGCGGATAGCCCGGCGGCGGGTAGCCCGGCGGCGGATGACCTTGCTGCGGCGGGTAGCCCGGCGGTGGATAGCCCTGCTGCGGCGGGTAGCCGGGCTGGGGGTAGCCCTGCTGCGGCATCGCGTGGCCCATGGTGCCGGCCATGATCTGACCCATGCCCAGACCCATGCCCATGCCCATGCCCGCCTGCATCACACCCGACGCGCCACCGGGCTGGCGCGCGGCGTCGCGGACCGCCTGCATGCCCTCCCACGCCATCGTGTTGTCGACGCCCCGCGCCGACTGGGCGGCGGCGGCATCGAGCGCGCGCTCGACCTCGGCCGGCAGCGAGATGTTCTCGACCAAGAAGCTCGTCAGCGTGATGCCGAGCTTCTTGAAGTCCTCTTCGATCGTGCCGCGCACCCCGTTGGCGAGCACGTCGTAGTTGGCCGCCATGTCGGCGACCGACAGCTCGCTCTTGCCGGCGGCCTGCGAGAACGCCGAGACCATGCGCGGCTTGAGGTAGGACTCGATCGCGTCGGTGGTGACGAGGCCCTGGGTGCCGACGAGCTCGTCGAAGAACAGCCGGGGCTCGGTGATCTTGAAATTGTACGACCCGTACGCGCGGATGCGGACGCGACCGGGACGACCGGCGATCGCGAACTCGGGGTCGCGCACCAGCACGGGGTTGGCGGTGCCCCACTTCTGATCGAGGTACTGCCGCAGGTTGACGAAGTAGATCTCGACCTTGTACGGGCTCTCGAAGCCGTACTTCCAGCCGCGCAGCGTCGACAGGATCGGTACGTTCTGCGTCGACAGGGTGTGCGTGCCGGGCCCGAACACGTCGGCCGCCTTGCCCTCGTTGACGAGGATCGCGGCCTGCCCGGGGCGGCAGATCAGCTTGGCGCCGTTTTTGACCTCGTGGTCCTCGTCGGGGAAGCGCCAGACCAGCGAGTAATTGGTGTCATCGAGCCACTCGATGATGTCGATGAGCTGACTCTTGATGAAGCTGATGATGCCCATGCGCTCTCCTGACGAACTCGGGCCCCTTGGGGGTGCACACGGAGACTGGGTGCGGCGCGGGCCCATTCCCACCGCAACTCGCCCGCGCAGACGCGGGCCCGCGCCTGCGCGGGGTCAGAGCTGGACGTGATTCGCCTCTTGCTCGAGTTCGCCGAACTCGGCGTTGGACATCCCGAACGCATCGGCGATCTGGCCGAGCGCGCGGCGTTCTCCGTCGGTGAAGCGGCCGTCGGCTTTCACCATCGCCACTGCGGCGCGGATGAACACGCGGCGCAGGAACGAGGTCTCGAGGGCGATCGCCAGCTCCTGGGGGCCGAACTCGCGGCTGGGCAGGTGCTCGAGCGTCAGCGGCGACTCGGTCTCGCGGAGCAGGTTGCTCAGCAGGTCGGCCTCGCGGGGCTCGATGCCGTCGATCGCGGCGATGAAGTAGAGGCCCCGCGCGAAGGCCTCGATGATGTCGGGGGACAGGCCCGGGTCGGCGTTCACCATGGCGGGCGAGCCTACCCGATCTTCGCGGGCGTGCGTCCGTGCGCGCTGGACATCGGTGGATCGCGGTCGTTGGGGCCCCGCAGGCGCCGCGCGCGGGGCCGGTCGCGCTACTCGACGGTGAACTCGCGGGTGTAGATGACCTCGGGCGGTCCGTCGGCGTTGCCACCGGTCGTCACCTCGACGCGCCACGGACCGACCTGGTGCGGCAGGACCTCGACGCTCGCGGCGAGGCTCAGCGCGCCTGCGGGCTCGAGCGTGCCGGCGACCACCGTCGCGACGTCACCGTGGATCCAGCGGAACGACACGGGCCGGGCGGTGTCGATACCGTCGGCTCGCACATGGAGATGGATGACACCGGCGGCCGCGGCGAAGACGTCGCGATCTTCGAGGGCGCCTTCGGACTGCGTCGCGAGCACGCTCGACAGCTGCACGACACTGGCGCGGCGCATCGCGCTGGGCTCGATCGAGAAGGCCGCCTGGTCGCGGGCGCCGCGGAGCAGGCCGTCGGCCTCGAGCTGGTCGGACGTGATGGGGGCGTCGGCACACGCGGCGAGCGCGGCGACGAGGGCGAGGCAGGTCAGGGGGTGCAGGGCTCGCACGTTGAGCGGCACAGAGTACAGATCCCATGCCAGCTATCCGAAGACGCGATATCGGTGCCTTTGCCGGGATCTCGCCGTGGGTTTGGCGATGAATGAGAGCATAAAAGTGATGAAGCGTAGATATGGCGACACACGGGGGGCGCGGACTCCACGCGCCTGGGTGGTCCTGGCGGGCGGGGTATCCTCTGGTCGGCTCACGAGATGATGCATCCGCTCCGTCGTGTCCTCCTCGCGGTAGCCCTCGTCTTGGGCCACGGCGCCTGCCGCGAGGCCGCCTCCGACACCGGGTACGGGGCCAGCGTTGCCACCGGCGGCGACGTGGCGCCGGCCGAATCCGAAGGTCCGATCCCCCCCGATCTCTCGCAGCATCCGTTCCCGCTGCTGGTGTGGTCGGCGTTCGAGGTACAGACCGACTACTTCGACAAGGCCCGCATCGATCCCCGCGGTCAGCTCGTCGCCGCGACCGTCGCGCTCGGCGAGCACACGCCCGAGTTCTTCGCCGAGGTCACCTCCGACACGGTCCGCATCCGCGTGCGCGCCACATCGCAGTCGTTCGCGCTCGGCGACGTGACCACGCTGGTCGGCGCGGCGACTCGACTCGAGGAGGTGCTCACGTTCACGCAGTCGGTGCTCGATCTCGAGGCCGCGCCGCTGCACGAGCTCGAGTACGCCGCGATCAACGGCCTGTTCTCGCCGCTCGATCCCCACACGGTGCTGCTGACCCCCGAGCAGCACGCAGATCTCGGCGTGCGCACCAAAGGCGAGTTCGGCGGCGTGGGGGCCCAGATCCGCCCCGAGGCGCGACGCATCCTCATCGTTGCGGTGCTGCCCGACATGCCGGCGGACCGCGCCGGCGTGCAGGCCGGCGACGTCGTGCTGACCATCGACGGCGAATCGACGGTGAACATGTCGGCCGAGGAAGCACAGCACAAGCTCCGCGGTCCGGTCGGATCGAAGGTGGTGCTCTCGCTCGATCGCAAGGGCACCACGCTGCGGGTCGAGGTCGAGCGTCAGACCATCCGCATCGAGAGCGTGCGCGCGGTGCAGCTGCCGGGGGCGGTCGCGTATCTCGACGTCGCGGCGTTCCAGGAGCAGACCGCCGAGGAGGCGACCAAGGCGCTCGAGGGCCTCGAGACGCCGACGGCAGTGATCCTCGATCTGCGCGGCAACAGCGGTGGCGTGCTCACGCAGGCCAGCGAGCTCATCGATCGCTTCGTCGATCGCGGTGAGCTCGTGGTGGTGCGCAGCGCAAAGGGCTCGGAGATTGCCGAGGCCGAGCCGTCGGTCGTGGTGCCCCTGGAGGTGCCGGTCGTGGTCCTGCTCGACGAGGAATCGGCGAGCGCAGCCGAGATCGTCGCCGGCGGCCTGCAGGCGCTCGGCCGCGCCGTGGTGCTCGGCCGCACGAGCTTCGGCAAGGGCACGGTGCAGATGGTGCGCGCCGCGGCGCCCTACGGCCAGGAGCTCGCGCTCAAACTGACGCTCGCCGAGTGGATGGTCGCCGGTGGCGGCAAGATCCAGAGCGTCGGCGTGGTGCCCGATCTCGTGCTCGCGCCGGTCGAGTTGTCGGGCGTGCCCGGCGTGGTGCGCTATTTCGACGAGGAACGCTTCGAGCGCTCGCGCGAGCGCGCCCGCGTCGCCCACCTGCCGTCGGCCCGGAACGAGGTCGCCGCGGCCGCGGCCGGCGGCAAGCCGTCGCGTCTGCACTACCTCGCGACGCCCGAGATCCCGCCCTCGACCGGCGCGGGCGCGTTGGGGCCGCTGCCACCGGATCTCACGGATCCAGAGATCCGCATCGCCTTCGAGCTCAGCCGCGGCCTCGCAGCGCAGGCCGACACGTCTGACCGTGCCGCGACGATGGCCGAGATCTCGGGGCGCATCCGCGTCGAGGAGGACGCGCGCATCGCCAGGGCGCTGGGCGAACAGAAGGTCGACTGGGCCACGGCGCCGGCCGGAGCCGTCGCACAGACGTTGACGGCGGTCGCGACGATCGTCGGCGCGCAGCCGGTCACCGCCGGGGCGCCGTTCGGGCTCGAGATCGCAGTGACCAACGCCGGCAGCGCCGTCGCCCATCGCGTGCACACGATCACCGACTGCGTGCACGACGAACTCGATGGCATCGAGGTGATGTTCGGCACCATCGCCCCCGGCGCGACGGCAACCCGCACCGTGAAGCTCCACGTGATGCCGTGGCACGCCGACTTCACCGACGCCATCGGGGTCCAGGTCCACGCCGGTGCCCCGGCGATCACGCCCGCCGCCGAGGCCCAGGCCCGCTTCGAGATCGTCGGCACCGAGCGCCCCGCGCTCTCGTACGAGTATTGGATCGTCGACGATCCGGAGCTCGCCGCGTCGGCACCCGCGCGTCCGAACTCCGAGGGCGGCGGGCCGCCGACACCGTTCACGATCACCGGCAACGGCGATGGCGTGTTGCAGCCGGGTGAGACCGTGCTGCTCGCGTTCGTCGCCCACAACGACGGCCCCGGACCCGGCCGCGACGTGCGGGCGTTGCTCCGCAACCTCAGCGGGCGGCAGGGTCTCATCGAGGAGGGCTTCTACGCCCTGGGTACGATCGCGCCGGGCGGCGCGCGGGCCGGGGCGTTCGGACTGACGATGCGCGCCGAGGCCGATCCGGCGGTGCCCCTCGAGCTCGAGTTGGTGCTCGGCGACGCCCACCTGCGCACCAGCACGCAGGATCGACTGCGGTTTCGCGTGCTCGCCACCGCACCCGTGGCCACGCCCGTGGCACGTCGCGTCCAGATCGGCGCGAGCTCGGCGCGGCTGTATGCCGGGGCCCACCCCTCGAGTACGGTGGTCGCGACCGCGGCCGAGGGCGTTCAGCTCGACATCGTCGCCGAGCAGGGCGGCTACCTCGTCGTCGACGGCGGCGGGCAGGGGCGATGGATGTTCTTGCCCGCGGACCTCGACGGCCTGGTGCCGGCCAGCGGCAAGAAGGAAGGGCGCACCATCGCGCGGCGCATCCAAGTGCTGCCGCCCACGGTGGAGCTGGTGCCGACCCCGCGCACGACCACCGCCGCGACCGTGACGGTGGCGGGCACGGTGCGGCACGCCGAGCGCGCACGCGACGTCGTGGTCGTCGTGCGGCCGCCGGGTGCGGGGCGCAGGGATCGCAAGATCTACTATCTCGCCAACGAGGCCAGCGAGGGCGCGGCTGGGCGGGCGCTGGAGTTCCGCGCCGACGTGCCGCTCGAGCCGGGTGGCAACCGCATCAGCGTGCTCGCCCGCGACGGCGCGAAGATCATGCAGCGGCGTGATCTCTGGGTGTACCGCGAGCCCTGAGCCGCGCGGAGCGGCCGAGGACTCGCCGTCACGGACCCTGCGCCGCGAAGTCGACGGCGGGGGCGCTGGTCGCGGTCTCGGTCGCGAGCCAGCGACGCAGCGCGCTGGGATCCGGCGACAGGGCAGGGTGCTCCCCGGTGGCACCGATGACGGCCACGCGGGTGCGCTCGGGGACGCCGGGCGGCACCGCGCCCAGCTCGCGGATCTCGATGCGCCATGGGTCGAGACCGGCGCTGCGCACCCGACCGACCACGTCGTCGGCGCGGGCCTGGGCGCGGCGACGATCGGCCTGCGGGTCGCTCGACGGGTGGACGTAGACGCCGATCTCGAGCCGTGTGATCCACGGGTTCAGCCGCGCGAGTTCGGTCCACGACGCGAGGGCGGCCACGCTGTCGGCGGTCAATGTGTCGGTGCCCTCTGCGAACTCGAGCCGCGGCGTGATCGCGGACCAGTCGACGGCGTTCAGCGTCTCGATCGCGCCGCTGGCATCGCGACGATCGGGGCAGCCATCGAGATCGAGCACGCCATCGACGATCTCGGGTGCGCGCGGGCACAGATCGAACGCGTCGGCGATGCCGTCGTGATCGTCGTCGAGCTCGGGGCAGCCATCGGCGTCGTCGAATCCGTCGCGATCCTCGGCCACCGTGGGGCAGAGGTCGACGCTGGCGAGGACGCCGTCGCCGTCGGGATCGCGGGGATCGGCGGGCTGCGGCGCGGACACGTCGTGGCGCGCCAGCGCGTCATGGCGCAGGGCCATCGCGGTGGCGCGGGGGCGAGGGCTGCTGTCGAAGGCGCGCTCGGTGCCGGCGCGGCCCGGCGGCGTCCAGGCGATCGCGAACAGACCGCCCACTTCGCCGGTGGCGAAGGTCCCCGGCGTGCCGGCCGTGGCGTAGACGCCGATGACCAAACCGGCGCGCGTCTGCCCGCGGAGGCCGAGCCGACCGACCGCGCCGGAGTCGGCGCCGCGGACCAGGGCGAGCCGTCCGTCGATTTCACCGACCAGCGCGATGGGGTGGACCGGCGACAGCGGCACCCGCACCGCGCCGCGGAGCGTCACCTCGTCGCCGGCTGTGCGTCCGAGCGTGGTGAGATCAGCGCGCGCGAGGTAGCCGGCGGCGAAGGCGGCACGGATCGCACGGGCACCGCGGATCTCGAACAGCAGCTGCGGGGCGTAGCTCGGCGCACCGAGCCCGAGGTGTCGTCGGCCGTCGCCGGTCGGCGCCGTGACGTCGAACATCAGGCCCAGGCCGATGCCACGCCGCGGCAGCCGCAGGATCGTGCCTTTGAGACCGCCGCGTACGTCGCCGAGCCCGGCGCCGGTGGCCTGGGAGCCGGCCGCGGCGACACGTTGGTGCAGCACCAGCGGCAGCTGTGCCGAGAGCTCGACCCAGTCGAACATGCCAAATGCCAGGGCGAGATCGGCGGCCGTGCGACTGCGCAGATCGGCGCGTCCGATCTCGCGGTCGAGGCCGACCTCGTGCGACAGCGACAGCGCCGCGGCCGGCGTCCACTTGGGCAGCACCTGGCTCGACTCGGTGGCGATCGCACCCTCGGGGCTCGCGGTGCGTCGCGCGTGCGACGAGGGTGAGTCGGCGGCACGTGCCGTGCTCGCGGTGAGAAGCGCGAGGGCCACGGCGACGGGCCCCCATGGGCGAGCATTGGCGACGCGATCCACCTGCGCGGCTCATCGCCGTCCCCGCGCGTCGTCTTGAGCACCGGCTCGAATCCGGCCGGCCGTGTGATCACGGCGGTGACATCGGCGCTGTGGCCCATGCTGTGCGCCACGCCACCCCCACGGAGACGGCGCGGACCGCCCGCGGGCTGCGGATGGTCGAGCGCCGCGCCGCGCCGGTCAGCGCGGGAACCTTTGCGAGCTCCTGCGGTCTGTCGCTCGTCAGCGTGGTATCAAGGGGCAACGTGAGCGGAGCCGACGAACACGACGGGGCAGGCGGGCCGGGCCGCGAGACGGCGACTGGCCGCGGGCCGTCGAGCGGGGCGGCCCATCGACCGGCGGACAGCGACGACGCGGCGATCGAGCGCGACACGGATCTGGACACGGATCTGCATCTGGACCTGGGCGATCTCGACGCGCTCGGCGTGGATGGCATGGTCGCCCGCCTGCGCGGCGGCGGCGGCGATGACACCCCCGTCGAGGCGCCCGCGCGGCGGGTGTCGCGGGGCCGCTCGCCGGTGCTGTCGGTGCTCATCGCCTGCGCGGGTGTCGCCTTGCTGGTGTGGATGTTCCCGGACTTCCGCTACGGCGTGCGCTCGCGCGAGCCCGAGCTGCTCGGCCATGCGTCCGAACTCGCGGTCGACGGCAAGATGCCCCCCGGCCTACACGACCGCTATGTGCGCATCTCGGGCACACCGGACGTCCAGCACGCCGCGCGCTTGACCACGGCGGCGGGCACCTACGTGGGATACCTGCGGATCAATGAGGGCGGCGGCAGCCTCTTTGCCGCGATCCCGCGCGGCAAGGACGAAGCGGTGCGCGACGAGTTCGAGGGCACGTTCGAGGGCCGCATGCTGCGGCTGGACCGCGATGACGCGGCCGACTGGATCGACGAGTACCTGCGCGATCAGAACGTGGTGCGGACCGTCGACAGCACCGTCGCTGCGTTGATCGCCGCGGTCGGCGGCACGGGCGAGCGGCGCACCCTCGCGTCGGACGGGCGTGAGGTCCAGGTCGGTCTGGGCGAGCGCATCCGCGTGGTCGTGCATCCCCCCGACGCCCGCGTGCAGCTGGGGCTGAGCTCGTACCGCGACCCCGAGGACGCGGCGAAGCGGGTCGCGGCACTCGGCTACCCGTGGATCTCGGCCGGCACCGGCAAGGCCTTCCACTCGTTCATCGTGCGCATCCCCGAGGCGGAGCGCCCCGCCGCGACCGCGCGCCTGCTCGAGGGCATCGAGGTCACCGAGTCGAACGTCGACCCCCGGCGCGGCGCGTTGATCCTGCCGGGTACGGTGGCGTTCAGCGCGGCGCTCGGCGACTACGTCGTCGACGGCGACGAGGTCCAGTTGCCGCGGACGACCGCCGGCGGGCCCACGCTGTACGACGCGGTGGGAACCACGTTGGTCCCGCGCGCCGGCGTCGACGGCCGCGTCAGCATCCCGCGCAGCTGGATCTCCGCGGTGCGGATCGAGCAGCCGATCACCCTCGATCGCGATGGCTACCTCGTGGTGGTCGGCGACACCCCCGACAAGCACTGGCTGCCCGTGCTGCTGTGGCTGATCGTGCTGGCCCTGGTCGTCGTCAACGCGGCCGGCATCGTCGGACACGTGCGCCGAAGCGGCGCAGGTTGACCGGGCCGCCGTGGGCGGGCGCCTCGGCGTCGGCCGCGGCGCGCTGTTCCGCGGGCGTCGCGGGGGCAGGGTGCCGGGCACGACCCAGATAAACCGCCGAAACGTGCCGAAGCGGCCGCGGATGCGCTAACGTTTTCCTGCACCGCGCCGTGCTTCGGCGTGCCGCCGCAGCTTGGATCCCGCGCCCGACCCGAACTTCGTGTTGCGCCTGCATGGTGCCGGCGGTGCATTCTCGCGTCGCTACGGCACGACGTGCGCCGAGCTGACCCTGCCCGATGGGGTGCGATGGTTGCTGGACTGCGGCCGCCAGGCCCCCGACCAGCTCCACGCCGCCGGTGTCAGCTGGCACGACATCTTTGGCCAGATCATCACGCACGTGCACGGTGATCACGTCTTCGGCCTCGAAGACTTCGCGTTCTGCCGCTACTTCGACGACGTCGGAGACGTCGCGTCCATCCGCGCCGGCGGTCCGCGTATCAAGCTGGTCGCCCATGAAGCGGTGCTCTGCGAGATCTGGGAGGTGCTGGCCCCGAGCCTGCGGTACGCCCCCGATCTACCGAGCATCGGCGCGGGCGCGCTCGACACCTACTTCGATCCGGTGGCGCCCATCGATCGCCACCCGCCGCGGAGCAACGCGTGGGATCACGCGCAGGCGTTCACCTGCGGCGGTCTGCGGGTGTTGCTGCGCGAGACCCTGCACGTGCCAGGCAAGCCGTCGACGTCGGTGGAGATCGCCCTAGAGCCCGATGGAGATCGCATCGCGTGGTGGAGTGGGGACAGCACCGTCGATGCCGGCCTGCTCACCATCCTAGAACCGCGCACGTCGGTGTTCTTCCACGACTGCACCTTCGTGGACTACCCGGGCCAGGTGCACGGGGCGTTCGCGCAGCTCCAGCAGCTGCCCGAGCGCGTGCGGGCGAAGACCGTTCTGATGCATCACGAGGACGACCTCGAGCTGCACCGCGGGCGCGCCGAGGCCCTGGGCTTCCGCGTCGCGCTGCCCGGTCATGCGTTCGACCTGATCCGCGGCGTCCGCTGCTGACGCGGGGGCGTACGCGTCGCATTGTGTCGCTTCGCTCAGGTGGTGCGGATGCGCGGCAACAGTTCGACGAAGTTGCAGGGCCGGTGGCGGATGTCGAGCTGCGGGAGCAGGATCCGATCCATCGCGAGCTGCACCGCGCGCGGCGAGCCCGGCAGCAAGAACACGTAGGTGCCACCGCACAACGCCGCCTCGGCCCGGCTCTGGATCGTCGAGGTCCCGATCTGCTCGAAGCTGAGCATGCGGAACAGCTCGCCGAAGCCGGGGATCGGCTTGTCGACGAGGGGGGCGAGCGCCTCGGGCGTGACATCGCGGGCGGTCACACCGGTGCCGCCGGTGGCGATGACGACGTCGATGGCGGGATCGTCGACGTGCGCCCGCAAGCTCGCCGTGATTCGGTCGCGGTCGTCGGTCACGATGGTGCGGGCGGCGATGATGTGTCCCGCTTCGGTGAGCCGTGTGGCGATGCTGTCACCGGAGACGTCGTCGGCGGCGGTCCGGGTGTCGGACACGGTCACGATCGCGACACGCACCGGTACGAATGCCCGCTCGGTCATCGCGGACCACCATACCGCCAAAACCTGCCACTGCAGGATCTGCTCGACCGATGTTCGGTTCGGCGCCCGCGGCGGTCTGCCGTCGCGCGGCGATTGCCACTGGCGCATTGGCGTGCTATCCATCCCTGGTAGTCACGTAGGCTGGAGTAGAAAATCACATGCGATCGATGAAGCATTCCTTTGGTGTTGGTTCCACGGCCCTGTGCACGATTGCTGCGGCGCTGGCGATGCAGCCCCGGGCGGTCGAGGCGTGCGGTGGGATGTTCTGCGACGCCGGCCCACAGCCGATGCCCGTCGACCAGACCGGCGAGAACATCCTGTTCGTGTGGCAAGGCGACACGATCGAGGCGCACATCCAGATCCAGTACACCGGCGACGCCGCCAACTTCGGCTGGGTGATCCCGCTGCAGAGCCTGCCCGAGTTCTCGGTCGGCTCCGAGCCTCTGTTCCAGGCCCTGCTCGCCGGCACCGTGCCGACCTACGGCTTCACGCAGACCTTCGACGACTGCTCGCGCGGTGATGAGGGCAACGGCGCGCCGGGTGGCGACGGCCTCACGGGATCGGGAGGGGCGGACGACGCCTTCGGTACCGGCGGAGACCCGGGCGAGGACGATGGCCCGCAGATTCTCCTCACCGAGACCGTCGGCGCCTTCGAGATCACCGTGCTCCAAGGCGGCTCGGGCCAGGAGGTCTACGACTGGCTCGAGGAGAACGACTACGACCAGGATCCCGAGGCCCTGCCGATCCTCGACGAGTACATCGCCGAGGGGCACCTGTTCGGCGCGATCAAGCTGACCGGCGGCACCGACGTCGACGAGATCCACCCGATCGTGCTCCGGTTCCAGGGCGACGAGCCGTGCGTGCCCCTGCGCCTGACCCGGATCGCTGCGGTCGACGACATGGCCGTGCGTTCGTTCTTCCTCGGCGACGCGCGCATGGTGCCGACCAACTATCGCCACGTGCTGGTGAACCCGCTCAAGATCGACTGGCGCGCGCCGTCCAACTACAACGACGTGGTCACCCTCGCGGTCGACGAAGAGAACGCGGATGGTCGCGCCTTCGTCACCGAGTACGCGGGGCCCAGCAACGTCGTCCCGACCTCGGGCGTGCACAGCCCTCAGTGGAGCGCCCCAGCGTTCGCGGACCTCGCCGCCGTCGACGTCGGCCTCGAGCTGCAGAACCAGGGCCTGCTGTTCTGCGACTTCGACTTCGGCAACGGCTGCACCTTCACCCACCCGCTGCTCGAGAGCCTCCTCGCGGAGTTCGCGACACCGCCGGCGGACGTGAGCGCAGCCGACTACTGGTCCAATCAGACCAACTTTCCCGACGTCGACCTCACGGCGTGGGATGGCGCTGCGTTCGGGGTCGCCCTCACCTCGCGGATCATCGAGCCGGGCCTGCGCGCAGCGGCGCTGCTGACCGAGCATCCGTATCTCACGCGCATGTTCACCACCATCTCGCCCGCCGAGATGACGGCGGACCCGATGTTCCACGAGAACGGGGCGCTGCCCGAGGTGCCGAACCTGCAAAACGGCGTGCTGCGGACGCTGTGCAACGGCGACCAGCTGTTCACGGTGCCCGATGGCCGCGAGATCTACCTGCCGGCCGGCGCGACCTGGCCGGCCTTCCCCGACGAGCCCGACGGTGAGCCGGGCGCGATGCCGTCGTCCGAGATCATCGAGGAGGTGCCGTTCAACGGTGCGCCGATGCGGCTCACCGACAACACCGGGCAGATCAACCTGGTGCTGGCGTCGTGGAACGAGGCCAACGGCTGGCCAGGCATCGGCGGCGGCGACGGCTCGGGCGGTGATGGCAGCTCGGGCGACGACGCGGGGGCCGACGAAGACGCGGGCGGCTGCGGCTGCAACGCTGCGCCGGGCGGCTCGATGGCCTTCTCGGCGTTGGGCCTCCTCGGACTGCTGGCGCTGCGCCGTCGGCGGGGCTGAGCGGTCGCGCGACGGATGGACGCGCCACCCTCCCGCGGGCGCGCTCATTCGTCGCGAAGGATGACGAGCTCGACCCGACGGTTGGTCGCGCGACCCTCGGCGGTAGCGTTGCTCGCGATCGGCTCGTCGCCGGCGGCCCCGCGGGCGACGAGTCGATCGGCCGCGACGCCGCGGTCGACGAGCGCCCGAACCACGGCTGTGGCGCGACCCGTCGACAGCGTGCGGTTGGCGTCGTCGCTGCCGCGATCGTCGGTGTGACCGACGACCTCGACCCGCACGCCGGGGCTGCGCTGCAGTGCGTCGGCCAGCCGCGACAAGGTGGCGCGCGCGGTCGGAGTCAGGGCCAACGTACCGGAGTCGAAGGCCACGCCGACCAGCACGCCCTCGAGCTCCGCCAGCCCGGGGCCGACCTCGTTCGCCGCCCGCGTCGGCAGCTCGGCCGCGGGGCAGCCGTCATCGAGGGCGCTGCCGCGCATGCTCGGGCACCGGTCGTCCGCGCCGACGAGTCCATCGCCGTCGTCGTCGTTCGGCGGCGGACAACCCTCGGGGGCGATGCCGACCGCATCGGGGCAGGCGTCGACGCGATCGGGGAATCCGTCGCCGTCCCGATCGGCGAGCGGGCAGCCGTGGGGCACCGTGCCGGGGTGGGCAGGGCAGTGGTCGAAGGCATCGGCGACGCGATCGCCGTCGGTGTCGCGTGGGACGGCGCTCGGGGTCGGACGGGGCGTGTCACCGATGCTCGCGCCGAAGCGCACACCGACGGCGAGCAGCAGCTCGGCGTGGTGGGCCGGGGCACCGCCGACCCCGCGGCGGTGGGTGATGTTGTCGCGGACGTCGAGTCGCACCATCACGAGGCGCGTCGCGAAGAACTGCAGTCCACCGCCGATGTGGAACGACTCGTCGACGTCGTCGCCGAGAACGTCGGGTGATGACGACACCGCCAGGGCCCCGATGCCGCCGGCGAGAAGCGGCGCCAGTCGCCACGGCAGACGCAGCACCACGCCGCCGCGGAGCCCGGCGAGCAGCACCCGCGCGCCGCGTCGCACCCGCGTCGGCATCGCGACGCCCTCGATCTCGAAGCCAAACCAGGGCAGCGCGAAGAAGTCGATCCGACCGCCGATCGTGGCGGCGGCGGGGGCGAGCGCGAGAAACTGCGCGCGACCGTCGTAGAGTTCGTGCGCGCGGCTGGGGAAGAGCGCGCCACTGACGAGCGACATCTCCACCGACGCGCCAGAAGGCGCGTGGTGGCGCAACCACGCCGGCACCGACGGACGTCTGCGCGCGGCGGTCCGGCGGTAGGCCTGCGGTGGCATCGCCTGGTTCGAGGCCGTCGGTGCGGCGCTGCGATAGCGCGGGGATTCCCGCGGTGGCATCGGGGCGTCGTCGTTGCGCGGCGGCTTTCGTCGGCGCGGCATGTACTCGGACGGCGGCATCGCGCCATCGGTCGGCAGCCGCTGCCGATGCTCACCGTCGTCGGTCGTGGGTGGCATCGCAGCGTCGCGGTCGGGCGCCGCGGCGGGCGGTTCGGTAGGCGCGGCATCGGGGACCCCCGCGCGCGCGGTGGCGTACGAGCCCGCCGCGCCCCACAACAACCCGGCGATCGCGATCGCCTTGCCGGTTTGCCAAGACGGCGCGCGCACGCTCGACATAGCCCCGACTCTACCCGGGCAACGACGCCGACAGCAACGGCACCACGCGCTCGCGCCCCAGCGTCGCGACGAGGGAGGTCAGCTTGGGGCCGCGGTCGCGGCCCAGGAGGAGGTCGTACACGATCGGATAGAACCGCTTCAGGTCGACGCCTTCGGCCGACCACCGCTTGAACTGTTCGGTCAGCGCCTGCTCGAGCCCGTCGGCGGCGGCATCGCGCACCAGCGCCACGACGGCGAGTAGTCGCGCGGTGTCGTCGGCATCGAGCGCGCGCGTCACCGGCTCGGTGCGGATGCGATAGCGGAAGTCCTCGGGCGCGTGATCGCGGACCCAGCTCCAGGCGCATTGCGCCCGCTGCTCGGTCGCCGCCCGAGCGGCGTCGCCCTCGATCTCGCCGGTCTGGACCAGGTGGTCGAGGGTGCGCGCGATGTCGCCGTCGAAGATCTGCAGCACCACGCCGAGGTGGCGGAACGGCACGGCGCACGGCGGCGGGCTGCCGGCGACGATGATCGCGTGGTCCACACTGGCGAGCTGCAAGGTGCGTCGCGCCACCTGCCGCTTGCGATCCTTCGCCGTGCCATCGTCAGCCTCGTGGGCCAGCCGCACCGCCCGATCGTAGTCCTCGTAGAGCTTGACGACGTCGAGATCGAACGAGATCTGGAACTCGGTGTTGGGGCGGTAGCTCGCGAAGATCCACCGCAGCACCTGCGGCTCGTAGACCTCGAGACAGTCGGCGACGGTGACGACGCCGCCCTTGCTGCTCGAGATCTTGCCGCCCTCGCCCTTGAGCGACACGAAGTCGTAGCCGACATACTGCGGCGCAGTCCAGCCGTAGACCTCGCGCACGATGTCCTTCGCGGTGTCGTAGCTGCCGCCGGCGGAGCTGTGATCCTTGCCGCCGGGCTCGAAGCAGACCTGCTCGTAGGCCCAGCGCATGGGCCAGTCGACGCGCCACGGCAGCTTGAGGCTGCCGCCCTCGCGCAGATCGACGTCGTCGACGTGCCCGCACGTCTCGCACGTGACGTTGACGGTCCAGTCACCGTCCCAGGCGAACGCGAGTTCGTCGTAGCCGCAGGCCGAGCAGAAGCCCGCCAGAGGCAGCCAGGCGTCGGGCAGCAAGGAGCGGGCGCCGTTCTTCGTGCGCGCGGCGTTGAGGATGGTGCGGATGGCCGCGGCGCCCTCCAGCGCGCGCCGCAGACCCTCGGCGTAGCGGCCGGCGCGGTAGGCCCGGCTCTGGCGGATGAACTCTGGGCGAATTCCCAGCGGCGCGATGCTGGCCTCGAACGCGTCGATGTGGTGCGAGGCGTAGCAGTCGTGCTGACCCCACGGATCGGGGACGTCAGCGATGCTGCGGCCAAGCTGCGGCTGCAACACCTCTTGCTGCGGCGCGTCGAGTGGGACCTTGCGGAAGACGTCGAAGTCGTCCCACGAATACAAGAAGCGCACATCGACGCCGCGGTCACGCAGCGCACGCGCGACCAGGTCGACCGTGATCACCTCGCGGAAATTGCCGATGTGGACCACGCCCGAGGGCGTGATGCCGGCGGCCACCGTGATGCGGGCCTGATCCGGGTGGGCCTGCACCGTCTTCGCGGCGGCGGCATCGGCCCAGTGGAGATGATCCTCGCGCGCTCGGTCGGGGGCGGCCATACCCCCAGGTTTTCACCCACATGCCACGGCCACGGCAAGCGACGCCGTGCGATCGGCCGTGGCAGCGGGGCCCGAGCTGCTCAGGATTCGCCTGTGCCCCGCAGCTCGGGCGGCAGCTCGCACTTGCTGGCACGCGCCTGCGCGGCGGGGCCCTCGAGCAGGCGCGTGGCGCCGGCGCGGGCGTAGGCCTGCAGCGAGGCGATCGCGTGCGGGCACACCCCGGCCTTGTCCTTGCGATAGTCGGAGAGCGCGGCGTAGCCCTCCTCGATGCGTCCTGTGAGCAGGTCTGCCAACGTGTCGCCCTTGGCCGCGGCGCCGGCCGCTTCATACTCGTCCTTGGCCTGTTCGAACTTCTCGGGGTGCTGCACCGACTCGCTGTGACCGCCGCCGAACGCCGCGCCGATGAACGCCTCGGCGCGGAGCTGGTGGCCCAGGGCGGCCGTGCGCGGATCCTTGGCGGCCGCGGCAGGCTCGAGGCTGGTCAGCGCAGCGTCGTACTCCTCGTTGCCGATGAGGTAGGCGCCCATCGCCAAGCCAGCGGCGGCTGCAACCTCGGGGTCCTTCGTGCTCGCCGCCATCGACACCGCCCATTCGGCGGGCTCCTTGCCGTTCTCGAAGACCTCCTTGGCGTGGCTGAGCGCCAACCACGCCGCGGCGAGGGCGCTGGCACGGTACTGCTCGCGGGTCTTGAGGTCGGCGTAGATCGGCTGCAGCAGGGCGATCGCATCGCCGTACTGGCCCATCAGATAGAGCTGCGCGCCCTGCCCGAGCTCGGCGGGGTCGGGCTCCTGCGGCACGCTCGCGTCGATGGCCACGGCCGGGGGCTCGTCGGCCGCGGTGTCCGTCGCCGTGTCGGGATCGACGGTCGGCTCGGGCTTCTTGTCGCACGCGTACGTGCCGAGCACGGCGACGAGGGCGAGGGTGCGGCAGCTCCAGGCGAACAGGGGCGTGGTCGGTGACGTCATCGCGTTCATGGCGGCGGTCCTTCGGAAGGGTCGTCGGCGGCGGCGCTCGGGCCGTCCGCGTCGAGCGTCGGCGCGGGCGCGGGTTCGGGGCGTTCGATCACGCGGATCTCCAGCGCGCCGAGGGCACCGAGGCTACCGTACACGAGATTGCGCGGATCGGCCTCGTCGCCGGCGCGGTCGATGTCGAAGCGTCCACAGATCTCGACCTTGTCGCCGAGGTACAGCGCGACCATGCGCCTCGCCCGTTCGCCCGGACGACGATCGCCGGATCGCGCCGTCAGGCCGCGCTCCGGTGCGCTCTCGGGCGGCGCGATCACCCGCGCGTGCTCGAGCTGCTCGAGCGCCGCGCGTCCGCTGTCGTCGGCGACGAACACGAGATCGGCGGCGATCGCCGTCGTCGCATCCGCGCCCATCTGGTTGCGCCACACGCAGGCGCGCTCGGGCGGGCCGCCCAGCGACAGCGGCGCCGAGACCAGCGTCGCGATGACACAGACATCTCCCGCGGTGGCCTCGGCGATCGCGGTGGGCGAGGCCTGCAGACGCTCGACGCGGGCGCGCCAGTGCGGATCGGCCCAGTCGGGTCGCCGCCGGCTGCGGCCGCGGCCCGTGGTGGCGCGGGCCCGGCCGGCGCGCCGCGACACCCACACGACCATCACGGCGATCGCCGCGAGCAGCAGCAACAGGCCGAGCTGGGGACCGACATCGCCGAACAGCGCGAACGGATCGTCGTCGTCGGTGCCCGGCTCGCCGGTCGCCGTCGACGGCGACCTCACCAGAAGGCCTCGGCGAGGCCCAAGGTGTAGTGCCCCTTGGAATCGCCCTTGCCATCGAGCGTGGCGCGGCCCTCGATCAGCGAGCGGCCGACGGCACCGGGGGCGATCTCGACGATGGGCTTGCCCCGCAGCACCGGACCGTCGGCGAACTTCACGACCGGTACCACGTCGTGGACCGGCACACTGCCGCGGTTGTGCACGCGCACGACCCATCGCACGCGCCCGAGCCAGACCTCGGCGGTGCCCTCGACCTCGAGCTCGACCACCGGTTCGATGTCGTAGGCGCGGTTGCCCCGGACCGGCGGCACGCGGGGCAGCAGCACCATGCGCTGGTTCTTGAAGTCGATCTGGGCGAAGAACTCGCGCATCACGTTGTGCCCGAGCAGGCCGTGATGGCGCTCGTTGACGCAGCCGTCACACACCGACACCAGTAGGTTGTGGATCTGTACGTCGCCGACCCACAAAGACGGCAGGTGGACCATGCGGCTCTCGCGGGGACCGCTCGCGGTGTTGAACGTCAGCAGCGGCGCATCGTCGGGGACCGGGATGCCGAGCTTGGTCGCGGTCGCGCTGCTGATCGTCGTGAACGATGCGCCGGTGTCGAAGAGGTAGGGCAGCGTGAGCCGCTCGCCGACGCCCGCGGCGTCGAACGTCACGTCCATCAAGATGGCGGTGCCCTCCTCGGTGAACGGGACCGCGAGCGCTTTGTCGCGCTCGACCGCGCCATCAGCCTGAGCTGTCCACTCGTCGAGGGTGGAGCCCGCGGGCATCACCACGCCCGCGGGATCGAGCTGGTCGGCGGCGTCGTGCCCGAGCGCCGACATCACACGCGTGGCCGCGTGCGAGTCCCCGAGTCGATCGGCGGCGATCCACGCGCCGTGTCCGCGCAGCGCGGAGCCGAGCACATCGGGGATCACCTGGGACGCGAGCGCGAGCCCGCACCCGTTCACCGCCAGCGGCAGCCACACCATCGCGCGACGCAGATGCCTCGGCGCGCCGTGGTGCTTCCACATCGCGAGCCCGACCGGCAGGCCGACGGTCACGAGGGTGGCCAGCAACCAAATCCACGCGCCGCCTGCCAACACGGCCGCCTCGCGGGCGAACGCGGCCTTGGCCAGCGCGAGAACGATCCAGAACGCGACGAGGGTCGCCGCCAGTGATCCCATGGCCAGCAACACCCACAGCAGCGCGGATCCGATCGACTGGACGGTCGATGTCAGCTCACCGTGCATGCGCGACTGCGCGCCGCGCTGGAACACGGCCCGGTCCCTGCTGCGTGCCGAGCCCCGGGCAAGGCGCCCGTCATCGTTCGAGTTCACGCACGGAGTGTACCCACATCGTGGTGCCCATGCGACGCCGAGCGCCCGCGCTGCCACCTGTGTCCCACCCTTGCCGACCCACAGGATGTTCGGTTGGATCCGCCGGCGAAACCCCGTACAGTACGAGCCTGCCCGGATGTCGCCGGGCCCCGGCACATGGGTGCTTCGGTTCCTACGTTTGCGCTGCGATTCGAGTCACGCGACGATTTCGTCGTCGAGTACACCGATCGCCTGCGCCACGGCTGGGTCGTACTGCCGATCGAAGACCGCTTCGCGGTGGGTACGCCCGTGCGACTGCGGGTGCACCTGCCCGACGACATGGTGCTCTACCTCACCGGCGCTGCCATCAAGCCGCCACGGCCGGGCGCGGGCGATGCGGGCCAGTGGATCCGTCTCGCGGCCCTCGGCGCCGACGACGACGCCCGGCTGCAGGCGTGCGTTGCCGCGGTGCTCGGCGACGGCGCCGCAGCGCAGTCCGAAGCCGACGCCACACCCGGCTTGGCGGATGACGAGGCGATCAGCGTGCTGCTCGTCGACGACTCGGTGTCGATGCGTCTCGAACTCGGCGAGGCGCTGCGCAGCCGCGGACTCAAGGTGCGCGTGGCCGACAACGGGCTGGTCGCGTTGTCGAGCGCGCTCAAGCGCATGCCCGATCTGATCCTCACCGACGTCGAGATGCCGCAGATGGACGGCTGGGGATTGCTGCGGGCGATCCGGCAGCGGCCAGGGTTCACCCAGGTCGCGGTCGTGTTCCTCACCCGGCTGTCCGACGAGGCGACGCGGCTTCGGGGCTATCGACTCGGCGTCGACGACTATCTTCCCAAGCAGATGGCGGCCGACGAGATCCTCGCGCGGTCGCGGGGCGCGGTCGCCAGGCGGCGGCAGCTGCCCGCGAGCACCGCGGGCCACGGGCTGCGCGGCGATCTCGAGCACGTGCGTCTGGGCAGCGTGCTCGCGTTCCTCGAGTCCGAGCGTCGCAGCGGCTCGCTCTCGGTGCGGCAGGCGGGCGAGACCAGCACCGTGCTCGTGAGCCAGGGGTCGATGTGCGGCCTCGACAACATGGGACGGCACGGGCATCCACACGATCGCGTGTTCGAGATGCTGGGCTGGACCCACGGCGAGTTCGAGTTCGCCGCCCACGATGTCGGTGAGGGCGACGCCACGCCGCTGTCGTACCTGCTGCTCGAGCACGCGCGACGCTCCGACGAGCGCGACGCCGGCACGCCGGGGGCCCGCGACGAGCGGCCCGGCGAAGGCAACACTCGGGCCGCCCGCTGACCCGTGGCCGGCCTTCACCGCCCAACGACGACGCCCGTGGTGCCGACGCGATGTCGACGCCACGGGCGTGCTGGGGGCTGACGAGCGCCGGCCTATTCGCCGAGGCGTCCGCAGACGCCGTCGACCTTCCACGACGACTCGGACGAGAACGGCGCGGTGTTGAGCACGTAGAGGTTCGCCCCGTTCGCTCCGCACTGCTGCCGCGCGGTGTTCATCGCCTCTTCGACCGTGGGCGCGCGGCCACGGTACACGCCGATCTCGGTCCAAGCGCTCGACAGATCTTCGCGCGACTTGACCACCTTGACGTCCTTCGCTGCGACGGGCGCGGGGTTCAGTTTGGAGTTGGTCTCTTTGTACATCGACGAGTACGCCGGCGAGCAGGCGGTGGCGAGCAGTGCGAGACACACACAGGAGAGCAGGGGCATCGGACGAAGCATCGTTCGCTCCATGGGGTGGGCGGCCGTTTCAGGCGGCCGAAGTGGGGGCCGGGGTGGGATCGGGGGGACGGGGCGCTTGGACTGCGTCGCCGCCTTGGGCATTCGCCGGGGATGCGGGCGCGGATTGCGGCGGGAGCGTCACACGAAACACCGCGCCGGGCGAGTCGCCGGCACCAAGCGGCGCTCGGGCACCATCGGGCAGGCACGTGAGGGTGCCGCCCATGCGCTCGACGAGGCCCGCGCTGATCGCTAGGCCGAGTCCCGTGCCCTCGCCCGCCTTCGCGGTGGTCACGAAGGGTTGGAAGAGCCGCGCGCGGATCTCCGCGGCGACGCCGGGACCGTTGTCTTGGATCTCGAGGGCGATGGCCGCGTCCTCGGCGTGGATGTGCAGCGCGACCCGGGCGCAGGCCCCGGCGCCGGCACGCGCGGCGCGGGAGGCGTTGAGGACGAGGTTGTGCAGCACCTGCTCGAGCTTGGCCACATCGGCTTCGACATGGACCTCGGTCTCGACGTGGTCCTCGGTTCCGTCGCCGAGCGTCGGTCCACGCAGCGACAACTCGACGCCGGCGCAGCGCGGATCGTGTCGGAGCAGCGCGAGCATGCGTCTCACGGTGGCGCGCAGCGGCACCCGCTCGATGCGTGTCTGGGCCGCGCGGCCGTACTCGAGCAGCTGACCCACCAGACTCTGGATGCGCACGATCTGTTCGCGCACGCGCACCAGCATCGACCGCGAGCCGTCGTCGAGTGGCGGCTGGTGGCGGCTGTCGAGCAGCAGCTCGACATAGCCGAGGATCGTCGCCAATGGGTTGCCCACCTCGTGGGCGGTGCCGGCGGCGATGCGTCCGAGCGACGCGAGCTGCGCGGCGCGCGCGAGCTCGGTGCGCTGCTGCTCGAGCTCGCGCAGACGGGCGGCGAGTCGCTCGGTCATGTCGTTGAACGTCGCGGCGAACGCCCGCAGCTCGGCCGGGCCCTCTTCGGCGACGCGGGCGTCGATGTTGCCGCCCGCGACGTCGCGCACCCCGTCGCGCAGGGCGGCGAGCGGCCGCAGCACCTGCAGCTCGAGCAGACCGACGCCGAGCACGAACGAGATCACGCCGACACCCAGGGCGAGCAGCGCGATCTCCCGCCAGTCGGCCGCGCTCGTCCACGGCGAGTGCTGGGCGATCAGTCGGAGCAGCAGCCGCGGCGCGCCGTCGCCGTGCGCGAACGTCCGCAGTGGGCGGTCGACGATCGTCCATTTCGCGTCGTCGGTGACACGGTCTTCGGCGTCGACGGGGCCAGGCGGAGCGGCCTCGGGCGCGAGCCCCAACGACGCGAGCTGCACGGCGGGCTCGAAGGGGCGTGCGCGCCATACCTCGATGGCGATGATACCGGCGCTGCCGATGCTGGGTCGCAGCGCCTGCTCGATGTCGACGCGTTCGGCCACCGCCGGCGATCCCGACGCGAGCGCGGGCGTGATCACGAGCGCGAGGCCGCGGGCGTGCTGCCGCAGTCGTTCGGTCTCCAAGCCCGCGTGACGACGACCGGCGAGCCACTCACCCGCGAGCGCGAACGACACCACCGCCATCATCAAGATGAGGGCGAGCGCCGCCGCGAGCTCGAACCGCAGCGAGTGGCGCCGCGGGGAACTCGGCGTGCTCACGGCAGGATCGTCAGGCCGCCGGGGCGGATGCCGACGCGCGGCGGGGCGCGCCGTGGACGGCACGCGCCACACGCTGGTGGCCGCGTGAAGCGACGGACCAACGCGACCACCGCGGCGCCGATCGTGGCCCAGACCACGAGGTCCTGCAGCCAGGGCGCGATCATTGGCGCTTCTCCCGGGGCTCGCGCCCGGCGTCGCGGGCCTCTTGCTCGACGCGGGGGCACGAGCCGTTCTTGATGCCGCGGGCACGCGGGCACAGGCCGTACAGCTCGTGGCGGTGACGCATCACGTTGAAGCCGAAGCTGCGGGCGACCCGCTCTTGCTCGCGCTCGATCTCCTCGTTGTGGAACTCGAGCACGTACCCGCACTCGACGCAGATCAGGTGGTCGTGGTGGGCGCTGTCACCGGCGGTCTCGTAGGTGGCCTGGCCGTCGCCGAAGCGGCGCTCGGCCGCGAGCCCGCACTCGGTGAGCAGCTTGAGCGTGCGGTATACCGTCGCGTAGCCGACCCGCGGGTGCTCGGCCCGGGCCAGCGCGAGCAAGTCTTCGATGCTGACGTGAGTGGACGCCGCGAAGAACTTCTGGGCGATCACGTCGCGCTGGCGCGTCGACTTGAGGCCCTTCTTCGCCAGGTACGCATGGAACTGGCCCATGAGTCCGTCGACCGCCGCGGCGCTGCTTTCGCCCTCGAGCACTTCGCGACGCTAGCACGGGCCGCGCGGATGCGCATGCCGTCGGCGACCGACTGGGGGGTTGCCGGCGCCGGGGGCCCCTGACTATCCTGCGGCCGCCCACGATGCCAAGGACTCCCGACAAGCGCGCCCCCACCGTGGCGCCGACGCCCACCGGCGCTGGCGAGGGCGACGAGACGCTGGGCATCGACACCATCCTCGATCGTCTCGAGCACGTGGTCCGCGAACTCGAGGGCGGCGAGCTGCCCATCGAGGGTGCACTGGAGCGGTTCGAGCAAGGGGTCCACCTCGCGCGGCGGGGCAACTGGCTGCTGGACCGCGTCGAGCAGCGGGTGGAGATGTTGCTCGCCGACCGCGACGAGACCGTACCGCTGCCGGCCCGGGGCGCCGACGAGGAGTGAACGATGAGCACGAACTTCGATCTCGAGGCTTGGATCAATGATCGCCGCACCCAGGTGAACGTCGCCCTCGGTCAGTCCCTGCCTGCCCGAGAAGGTGGCGATCCCGGGCGACTGCGCGAATCGATGCACTACGCGGTGATGCTCGGCGGCAAGCGCATGCGCCCGCTGCTCACCGTCGCCGCGTGCGAGGCCGCCGGCGGCACCTGCGAGCAGGCCCTCCCCGCTGCCTGCGCCATCGAGATGATCCACGCCTACTCGCTGGTCCACGACGATCTGCCGGCGATGGACAACGACAGCGTGCGTCGCGGCAAGCCGACGGTCCACGTGGAGTTCGGCCACGACAAGGCGATCCTGTGTGGCGACGCGTTGCTGACGCTGGCGTTCCAGACGCTCGCCGCCGGCCACGGTCGCGGCGGTCGCATCGTCGAGGCGGTCGTGCGCATGGGTCACTACGCCGGCATCGAGGGCATGGTCGGCGGTCAAGCGATGGACCTCGTCGCCGGCCAGAACATCCGCGATCTCGCCACGCTCGAGGCCGTGCACGCCAAGAAAACCGGGGCGCTGTACGCCGCGAGCGGTGCGATGGGGGCGCTGTGTGCCGGCGCGCCGGACGAGGTGGTCGCGCGGCTCGACACCTGGGGCCTCGACTTCGGTGTCGCGTTCCAGCACGCCGACGACATCCTCGACGACGATCAGGTCGCGCTGCGGGCCCAGTCCGTGGCGCGCGTCGACGCGCTCGTCGGCAAGTGCCTCGAGTCGGTGCAGGCGATGGGCGCGGGCGCCGAGCCGCTGCGGGCGATCGCGCGGTGGGTGCACGAGCGGACCCACGCCGCCGCCGCCGGCGAGAAGCGCGAGTAGCCCGTGCCCGCGGGCCCAGGCGCCACCTTCGACGACGCCACCTTCGCCCTCCGCGACTGGGGCGTGGACGGTCGGGTGACGCCGCTCGGTGGCGGTCTCATCAACGACACGTTCGCCGTCGACCCCAAATCCGGGGCCGGGGCCAGGGCCGGATCCCGGGCTGGGGCTGGGGCTGGGGCCGGCTTCGTGCTGCAGCGGGTGCACCCGGTGTTCACGCCGCGGGTGCACGAGAACATCGACGCCGTGACCACGCGCCTGGTCGCCCGGGGCATCGCGACGCCGGTGCTGGTCCCGACGACGACCGGCGCGCTGTGGTCTGTGCAGCGAGACGGCGTGTGGCGACTGATGACGCGGATGCCTGGCGTCGCGTGCGCGGCGGTGCGTTCGTCGGCGCAGGCCCACGCCGCGGCGGCGCTGCTGGCCCGATTCCACGGCGCCCTGGTCGGCCTGCCGCACGCGTTCGTCGGCATGCGCGTGGGTGTGCACGACACCGCCGCTCACCTCGCGGCGCTGATGCGGGCGGTCGCCGAGCACGGGGGCCATCCGCTGCACGACGACGTCGCACGGCTCGCCGATGCCATCGCGCAGGGGGCCGCGGCGCTGCCCGATCTGACCTCCGTCCCCGAGCCCGTCGTGCACGGCGATCCCAAGCTCGACAACATCCTGTTCGCCGGCACGGATGCCGCGGGCGAGTGCACGCCGTTGTGCCTGGTGGATCTCGACACCGTCGGTCCCGGGCCGCTGCACCTCGAGCTCGGCGACATGTGGCGGTCGTGGTGCAACCTGCGCGGCGAAGACGAGCGCCAGGCGGCGTTCGATCTCGGGGTGTTCGAGGCGTCGCTTCTCGGCTACGCGAGCGGTCGCACTGCACCCGGCGCCGACGAGCGCGAGGCCCTCGTCTACGGGCTCGAGTGGATCACGCTCGAGCTCGCGGCCCGGTTCGCCGCCGATGCCCTCGTCGAGCGCTACTTCGGCTGGGATCCCCGGCGCTTCGCCACCCGCGGCGAGCACAACCTGGTGCGCGCCCTGGGCCAGTGGTCCTTGCACGCGCAGGTGCTGGCGACGCGGCCGCAACGGGCAGCGGCGATCCGCGCCGCCTGGTGAGCGGCGCTGCCGACGACGGGCGGGGTCCGGGGCGCGCTGCGCCGGGTATACTTCGGCCGGTGTCCGCCCCCAGTGCGCCAAGCCCGTCCCGGATCGCGGTCTACCCCGGCTCGTTCGACCCGATCACGCTGGGGCACGCCGACATCGTCGAGCGCGCGGCGCGTCTGTTCGATCGGGTGATCGTCGCGATCGGCCGCCACGCGACCAAGCGAGGGTTCTTCGAGACCGACGAGCGCCGCGAGCTCGCCGAACGCAGCCTCACCCACGTCCCCAATGTGACGGTGGCGACGTTCTCGGGGCTGGTGGTCGACTTCTGTCGCGCCCAAGGTGCGCGCGTCGTCGTCCGCGGACTGCGGGCGACCGGCGACTTCGAGCCCGAGTTCCAGATGGGCCTGGCCAACCGTGATCTCGCGCCCGAGATCGAGACCGTGTTCCTCATTCCGCCGGCCTCGCACATGTACGTGTCGAGCTCGCTGGTGCGCGAGATCGCGGGGCACGGCGGCGACTTCGAGCGCTACGTCTCCGAGGTGGTGGCCCAGGCCGTGCGCCTGCGGGCGCGGATCGGCGGCGCACCGTGACCGATCCCCGAGACGCGCCGCCCGCGGTGCGCCGGCCGACGGCAGCCGAGGGCGAGCGCGCGATCGTGAGGGCGTGGCGCGGCGACGAGCACCAACTGCAGGTCCAGGCCGCCGACGAGGCGGGCCTTCCCGTCGACGAGGTCGCGCTCGACCTGTACACGAAAGGCTTCTCGGCCGGCATCACGATGGACGATCCGCTCGATGGCGCGCTCGTGGCCCGCGGCCGCACCGTGCTCGCCAAACCCGAGCTGCGCGCGACGCTGCAGCCGGTGCTGCGCTATCTCGGCGTCGCCCCCGATCTCGTCGACGTCGAGGTCGTCGACGGCCGTTTCGTGATGCGCATCCACAAGCGCGCGACCGAGGGGACCAAGCCGGTGTACGAGGCTGGCAAGTTGACGCTGCAGGTCTGGGTCGGCTTCGGGTTGCTCGGGTTGGCCGCGGGTCGGTACCTGCCGTCGTTCTTCAGCGCGATCTTCTGGGGCATCGGCCTGATGCTCGGTGCGTGGCAGCTGCGTCGCGGCCTCGCGACCGGCCGCGCGATGCTCGGTGCCCGTGTCGCGATCGCGTTGGGCATGGTGGCGCAGGCCGAGAAGCTCGTGTTGCCGCCCGAGGTGGGGCCCGGGTTGCCGCCGTGACCGCTGGCGCCCGCGAGGTCGGCCTGTGCCTGACGTGCACGCACGCGCAGGAGATCACGAGCGCGCGCGGCTCGAGCTTCTGGCGCTGTCGTGTGCACGATCGGGATCCGCGGTGGCCGAAGTATCCGCCGCTGCCGGTCCGTCGGTGCCCGCGTTTCGAGCCGTTGCCGGCGCCACGCTGAGCGGCTGCGTGCCCCCGCCGACCAGCACGACCCCCGCCAACACCAGCGCCGCGCCGACGAGCTGCGGCCCGGTGATCGGCTCGCCAAGTACGGCGTAGCCCAACGCGATGGTCGCGACGGGCCCGATCGATCCGACCAGCGCGGTCCGCCCCGATCCGATCCTCTTGATCGCGGCGCCGAGCAGGATCGTCGGGATCACCGTCGAGACGACGGCCATCGCTGCGGCCAACACTTGCACGCGCGCGGGCTGTAGCAGCGCTGTCACCGGCCGCGTCGCGGCGAAGTGGACCACCGCGCAGCTGCTCGACACCAGCATCGCCGCGGCGGTGAAGCGGACGGCGCCGAGGCTGGCGATCAGGCGCTGCGCGCCGATCAGATAGACCGCGTAGGCGACCGCGCTGGCGAACACCAGCGCACATCCGATCCACAGGCCCGCGGCGTCGGCCGGGGCGGTGGCGTCTTTGGCCATGACCACCGCGATGCCGACGTACGAGAGCACCAGCGCGCCGCCCTCGCGCCGCGTGATCGGCCGGCGCAGCAACAGCGCCGACAGGAGCACGACGATCGTCGGATACAAGAACAGCACCAGGCGCTCGAGCGCCGCCGAGATGTACTCGAGCCCGAGGAAGTCGAGCAGGCTCGCGAGGTAGTAGCCGAGGAAGCCGAGCCCGACGACCGCGAACACGCGGCGCCGGGTCCATGGCTGGCCAGCTCGGCGGCTCGCCCACCACGACAGCGCCACGAACCCCGGCGCCGCCCATAGCATGCGCAAGGTGAGCAGCGTGACGGCGTCGACGGGTGCGGCCGCGAACGCGAGCTTCACGAAGATCGCCTTCGCCGAGAACGTGACCGCGCTCGCGGCCGCGAGCGCGAGGCCGCGCGAGGCGGAGGGCGATGGCGTGTCGGCGGTCACGGCAGCGTGCGTCGCAGGTGATGCCACCCGTCGCCCGATTCATGCCCGGACTCCACCGCAGGCGTCGCGAGCTTCCGCACGCCCCGTTGCGTGCGCGGCCTGGGGGGCGTGCCCGCCGGGCGTTGCCCGCGGGGCGTGAGCGTCACGACGCATGCGTCCCGAGTTGCGTCGGGACGTTCGTGCGCTGCCTGCTAGACTCGCGACGCGAAGGTGGGTGACCCTCCGCTCGTTCCATGTCTGCCGACGTCGACATCGCGGAGCTCGTCTGTGAGCTGTGCCGCAGCTTCTATGCCCTGGGGTGGGCATCGGGGACGGGTGGCGGCATCGCGATCCGCGGCAGCGATGGCATCTACGTCGCGCCCAGCGGCGTGCAGAAGGAGCGCATCGCGCCCGCCGACGTGTTCGTGCTCGATGGCGGCCGCTTGGGTGGCGCCCACGTCGTGCGTCGGCCGACCGACGGCAGCCTGCGGCTCTCGGAGTGCCAACCGCTGTTCTTCAACGCCTTCCGCGATCGCGACGCCGGCGCGGCGCTGCACAGCCATTCGCTGTGGCCGGTGCTCGCGGCCCGCCTCGCCAGCCCCAGCGGCGCCCCTGGCACGCTGCGGCTTTCGGGCTACGAGATGCTCAAGGGCCTGCGCGGCAAGGGCTGCTTCGACGAGGTCCACATCCCCATCATCGCCAACACCGCCCGGGAGTCCGAACTCAGCGAGAGCATGGCGGCCGCGATGCGAGAGCACCCCGATGTCGACGCCGTGATCGTCGCCGGCCACGGCATGTACGTGTGGGGACGCGACTGGATCGCGGCCAAGACCCAGGCGGAGTGCCTGGACTGGCTGTGTCGGGCCGTCGTCGAATCCCACCGACTCGGGCTGTACGATGCGCCCGGAGGCGTCCGATGAAGCTGCACTGGCTCGAGTCCGATGCGCCGCCCGCGAGCGTCGACGACCTGCGCGCCGTCGGCGTGTTGCACGAGGTGTTGCCGCCGGTCGCATCCGAATTCCAGTCGGGGCTCGACGCGCTCGCCCGCGCCCGCGGGTACGTCGAGCAGGACGTCGTCGAGCTGCGTTCGGACACGCCCGGGCTCGACGCGATCTGTGCCAAGTTCGCCGACGAGCACCTGCACACCGACGACGAGGTCCGCTACGTGCTCGAGGGCGAGGGTGTCTTCGACATCCGCAGCCTGGGCGATCGCTGGATCCGCGTCACCGTCGAGACTGGCGATCTGCTGGTCGTGCCCGCCGGTCTGCACCACAGGTTCTTTCTCACCGAGCGCAAGCACATCCGGTGCATGCGTCTCTTCAAGGACTGCGGCGGTTGGGTTCCGCATTATCGGCAACCCGATCCTCGCAACTGACGACGGCCCCGTGCGCCCAGCGAAGACACGGACACGAACATGGACACCAGCACTAAGACGAAGCAGGACTACAAGGTCGCCGACATGACGCTGGCCGACTGGGGCCGCAAGGAGATCGCCCTCGCCGAGAAGGAGATGCCGGGGTTGATGGCGCTGCGCGCCAAGCACGGCGCGAGCAAGCCGCTGCGCGGGGCCCGGATCGCCGGTTGCCTGCACATGACCATCCAGACGGCGGTGCTCATCGAGACGCTGGTCGAGCTCGGCGCCGACGTGCGCTGGTCGTCATGCAACATCTTCTCGACACAGGACCACGCGGCGGCAGCGACCGCCGCCGCTGGCGTACCGGTGTTCGCGTGGAAGGGCGAGACCGAGGAGGAGTATTGGTGGTGCGTCGAGCAGAGCGTGCGCTGGCCCGACGGCTCGCTGCCCAACTTGCTCCTCGACGACGGCGGTGACCTCACCATCGTCATGCACCGCGACCACAATGCAGCGCTCCGGGAGTGCCGCGGCGTCTCCGAGGAGACCACCACGGGCGTGCACCGCCTCTACCAGATGGCCGAGCGCGGCGAGCTGGTGATCCCGGCGATCAACGTCAACGACTCGGTCACCAAGAGCAAGTTCGACAACCTCTACGGTTGTCGCGAGAGCCTGGCCGACGGCATCAAGCGCGCCACCGACATCATGGTCGCCGGCAAGACCGTCGTCATCGCCGGCTACGGCGACGTCGGCAAGGGCAGCGCCCAGTCCATGCGGGGCTTCGGCGCGCGCGTGATCATCACCGAGATCGACCCCATCTGCGCGCTGCAGGCCGCGATGGAGGGCTTCCAGGTGCTCACGATGGACGAGGCCGCGCCGCTGGCCGACATCGTGGTGACCGCCACGGGCTGCATGGGTGTGCTCACGAAGAAGCACATGGAGCGGATGAAGGACGAGGCGATCGTCTGCAACATCGGCCACTTCGACTCCGAGATCGAAATCGCAGCGCTGGAGTCCGACACGTCGATCCAAGAGATCAACATCAAGCCGCAGGTCGACCGGTTCGTGTTCCCCGACGGGCACGCGATCCTCATGCTCGCCCGCGGCCGTCTGGTGAACCTCGGCTGCGCGACGGGGCACCCGAGCTTCGTCATGTCGTCGAGCTTCACCAACCAGGTGCTGGCCCAGATCGCACTGTGGACCGAGGTCGACAAGTACGAGAGCGGCAAGGTCTACGTACTGCCCAAGCACCTCGACGAGGAGGTCGCGCGCCTGCACCTCGACAAGCTCGGGGCCAAGCTCACCCAGCTGACCTCGGAGCAGGCCGAGTACCTCGGCGTGCCGGTCGCCGGCCCGTTCAAGCCCGAGCACTACCGCTACTAGTCCAGCGGGTGAGTGCGCCGGTGGCCCACCAGCGGGACGCGTGTCCCGCCCGTGGGCCACCGTCCGTCCGGCAGGTGGGCCACGGCGGCAAGACTGGCCGCCGCGACTGGAGTCGGCGACGGCACGCCGCTTGAACTGTGTTGCGCCCATGTCCGGGTTCCGCGCTGCCGAGTCACTGCCGATTCCGACCGACGAGCGCCCGCGCGAGCGTCTGATGCGATTCGGCGCAGACTCGCTCGGCGACGTCGAGCTCGTCGCGCTCGTGCTCGGCGGCGGGGGATCGATGCGCCGCGCACTGACCCTACTCGAGGCCTGCGGTGGCCTGCTCGGGCTGTCGAGCGCGGGAGCCCACGAACTCTGCGCGGTGCGGGGAATCGGGGTCGCCGGCGCTACGGCGATCACCGCTGCGCTCGAGCTCGCGCGGCGGATGGCGCGGGTCGAGCTCCCCTACAGCACGGCGCTCCGCGGCCCGGACGAGGTCGCTCGCTTCGCGCGCGCGAGCTTCGGTGATGCGCCGCAGGAGACCTTCGTCGTGCTCGGGCTCGATGCCCGGGCCAGGGTTCGGCTGGTGCGCACCGTCGCGATCGGATCGGTCGCCCACGTCGACGTGCATCCACGCGAGGTGTTCCGTCCGCTGGTCCGTGCCGGCGTGCACTCGGCGATCGCGGTGCACAACCATCCCAGCGGCGAGCCCGAGCCCAGCGGCGCCGACATCGAGCTCACCCGGCGGCTCGCCGAGGTCGGCCGACTGCTCGGCATCCCGCTGCTCGATCATCTCGTGGTCACCCGGACGCGAAGCGTGTCGCTCGCGGCGCTCGGCATCGTGCCAGGGACGTGAGCGGGTGGGCAGCAGAGCGTGGTGGGACTGAACGGGGTGGGAGTCGCGCGACGGCGTCGCCTTCGAGCGCGCCGGGCTGGCGCTGGCGCCGTGGCCGCGGCGTGGGGCAAGGCGGGGTGCTGTGGCCCGTGTTCGGGAATAGCGAGGTCGTCGCCCGACTTCGGTGGCGACGCGTCCTATACTTCGAGACCAGCGATGAACCGCGCGCGACTGTTGGCCATCGGCAAGCTGCTCATCCTCTTGGGGATCCCCACCGCGTTGGTCGGGGCTCTCTTCGGGGCCGGCGTGCACTACGGCGTCTCCCACCGCGTGGGGATCATCGGCTTCGAGCGCGACGTCCTCGGCCTCGACGTCCCGCTGCCTTCTACACCGGCGCCCAGCGCCCCGCCCGCCGCGCAGGCCACGACTCCCGAGCCGCCGCCCGCATCGCCGGCCGTGCCCACGCGCGAGCCGTCGCCCGCGACCCCGGCTGCGCCCACGCCGCCGCGGCAACAACCGAGCCCGACGCCGACGCCGACCGAGGTCCCGATCGCCGCCGCCGAGCCGCTCGCCGGCGACCTCGCCTCGCGGCTCGCGATGCCCGCACGGGTGCGGATCAAGGTCGTAGTAGACGATGACCTCATCGCCGCGCGTCCCGATTGGATCGACTATGTGCAGCGCACGGTCGCTGCAGCCTCGCAGACCTACGAGCAGCAGTTCGGCATCACCCTCGAGCTGGGCGGCGTCGCCCGCTGGCCGGTGGTCACCGCGGGGCTGTCGGCCGATCAACTCCTGGACGAGCTCCGCACCCGCTCGCGCGAGGGATCGGACATCCTGGTGGGCATGACGGCCCGTCCGCTCGACGGCACGATCTCGGGCCAAGCCGAGACGCCGCTGCCCGAGAGCGCCTTCAACGGCGCGTACGGCATCGTCTACGCGGTGCCCGGCGCCCGCGAGCCGCACCTGCGCACGCTGCTCCACGAGGTGGCCCACATGTTCGGCGCCCTCGACGTCACCGACCCCGCCGACCCGGCGTGGGGCGCCGCGAGCTGGATGAGCTACGCGCCCGTGCGCGACGGCCAGGCGCCGTGGATCGACGCGACCAACCGTCGGCGGGTGCTCGAACGCAAGGACCGGCCCTTCGCACCCGAGCCCGGCCCCACAGGCACACAGCCCTCAGGGCTCACCAACCCCACGCTGTAACGACGAGTCGCCATGCCCGAGCGTCCCCAGGCCCCCGCTGCCCCCGCGAAGTCCGCCCCGGCGAAGCCGACCGCGACCAAGTCCGGCGCGGTCGCGAAGTCGTCCGGCAACGCCGTCGAAGCTGCCCCACCCGCCGCACCGACGTCGCGACTGGGATGGATTCTCGGCTGGATCGTCGCCCCCGCGGCCCTCATCGGCGCGATCTATGGCGGCGGTGTGATCCTGGGCGCCCACCACCCCGACGGGTGGTTCGCGCGCTCGGTGATGTGGGTGGCCGGCCTGCTGTAGCCGTCACCGGTTCGCGATCGTCGGCGTGCGACCGGTCTCGACGTGCACCTCGACCCGGTAGCGCTCGAGTTCGTCGTCGATGTCGCGCTGCGATCCGCCCGCGGCATCGACCAGCCGCCGAGCGACCTCGACGATGACGCCGCCGCCCTGGTCCGCGTCGGTGAGGACCAGCGGCACTCGACGGCGCACGATGTCGATGGCGTGGCGCGCACCCTCGTGGGCGATCGCGTGGTCGACCTCGCACCACCGATAGGGGAGATCGTCGACCAGGCGTTCGCGCGCGCCGGCACGGCGAGCCAGGTCGCGGGCCACAGCGCCGTGGCGAGGATGCAGATCCGCGACGATCTCGTCCTCGAGCTCGGTCGCGTCGAGCGGCACGCCAGGCACCAGGGGCAGCGTGTGCGTGGAGCACTTCGCGGGCCGGGGACGGGTGGTCGGCCACGACGGCAACAGGCGCGCGACGACGTCGTCCACGAGATCCTCGGCCATGGCGCGGTAGGTGGTGAGCTTGCCGCCGACGATCGCGAGCACGCCGTCCTCGCGCTCGACGATGCGGTGCTTGCGGGACAGCTCGACGGTGTCACCCGCGGGCGCACCGGCGGCCCTCACCAGCGGGCGTACGCCCGACCACGTGCTCACGATGGTCGCGCGATCGAGCCGAGCGCCCGGTAGCACGCGGCGGGTGACGTCGAGGATGTCGTCCTCGTCGGCCGCCGTGACGCTGCTGCTGCCGGGGTCGCCCTCGAACGCGGTGTCGGTGGTGCCGAGGTATGTGCGCGTGCCCCACGGCACGGCGAAGAGGATGCGGCGCTGGCCCGGTGCCTGGATCACCACCGGCTGACGCACCGGCACGTCGCGGCTGCGCACCACGATGTGCGTGCCCTTGGACAGCGACAGCAGGTCGTTGCCTTGGACGCCGAGCAGCGCCGGGCCGGTCCATGGACCCGCAGCGATCACCACGGTCGATGCGGGGATCGACGTGCCGTCCTCGAGCGTCACCGTGTGATCGCGGGCCGTGCCGGTGATGCCGGTGACCTTCGCGTAGGTGAGGACGCAGGCGCCGTGACGACGGGCATCGGCGAGGATCGCCAACGTCAGTCGCGCGTCGTCGGTGACCGCGTCTTCGTACTGCACCGCGCCGCGCAGGCCGTCTTGGCGCAGCAGCGGCTCGGCGTGCAGCGCCGCCTCGGGCGCCAGGTACTCGTGGCCCTCGCCCCGGTAGAAGTTCAGCGCGTCGTACAACGACAGGCCCATGCGCAGCATCCACGGTCCGAGGCGGTCGCCGCGGTAGGCGGGGAACAAAAAGCGCGCCGGACGGACGAGGTGCGGCGCCGCCTGGTAGAGCCGACTGCGCTCGCGCAGCGCCTCGTAGACCAGCCCGAGCTCGCCCTGCTCGAGGTAGCGCACGCCACCGTGGATCAGTCGCGTCGATCGCGAGCTGGTCCCGAACGCGACGTCCTGGGCCTCGACGACGAGCACCGACAGCCCGCGGAGTGCCGCATCGCGGGCGATGCCCGCTCCCGTGATCCCCGCGCCCACGACCACGAGATCCCAGCGCTGCGCGTCGGTGCGCAGTCGCCTCACCAGCGCATCGTGCTCGGCATTTCCCCAGGCGGGCGTCTGTGTGGTGTCCTGCGTCGAAGCGGCGCTCACCCGAGTCTCCCGCGAGCGTGCCGCGAGCAGCCCCGCGCGGCCCACTTGCGGCCCGCCCCGCCGTGCGCACGACCGCCCGCACCGTCGGTCCCGACGTTTTTGCCCACGCCTGTGTTGCTTTCGTCGCGCTGCATTGTGAAACTCCCCGAGCTTACCCCGAACAGGAGCCGCGATGGCGCTCTACACTCTGTACGTCCAGTACGCTGGGCGACCCCCCGAGACCAAAGCTTTCGACAAAGACGTCATCATCCTCGGCCGTGACGTCGGCGACATCGCGCTGTTCGACCCGCAGGTCTCAGGACGTCACGCGGAGGTGCGCTTCGCCTCCGGCAAGCTGGTGTTCCGCGATCTCGGATCGACCAACGGGTCGTTCATGCCCAACGGCGAGCGCATCCATCAGCCGGTCGAGCTCGGCATCGGCCAGGCGGTGCGTGTCGGTCAGTCGATCATCACGGTGCAGCACATCGATTTTCCCGGCGCCGTGCAGCACAGCCGCACGATGTTTGCGCATCCGGGGATGGCGCGTCCGGCTCCGGGCGCACCGCCCGCTGCCGCGCCGCCGATGCAGGCTGCCGCACCGCCGCCGATGCCCGGGGTTCAGCGCCAGGTCGCGCCGCCGCCGGCTGGGATGCCACCGCCGGCTGGGATGCCGCCGCAGGCTGGAATGCCGCCGGCTGGGATGCCGCCGCACCAGGGGATGGGCGGCGCGCCGGGGTTCGGCGGCCAGCCTGGGATGCCACCGCAGCCGGGCTACCCGCCGCAGCCGGGCTACCCGCCGCAGCCGGACCAATATCAGCAGCAGCAGGCGCAGCAGCAGCAGCAGCAGCAGCAGCAGCAGGCGCAGGCGCAGCAGCAGGCGCAGCAGCAGCAGCAGGCGCAGCAGCAGGCGCAGCAGCAGCAGCAGCAGCAGATGCAGCAGCAGCAGCAGCAGGCGCAGCAGCAGCAGCAGCAGCAGCAGCAGCAGCAGCAGCAGCAGCAGCAGCAGGCGCAGCAGCAGCAGCAGCAGCATCAGCAGATGCCCGTACCGGTGCAGCCGGGCTATCCGCCGGCGCCGCAGGGGTATCCGCCGCAGGACGCCGGCGCGGCGCCGGGCGGCGATGCTTCCGGTGGCGGCGTCATGGGCAACGCCATCGGCGATGTGAAGTTCGCGATGGGGCAGGTGATGGGAAACCTGATCCCGACGGTGTTGGTCGTCGGCATCCCGGCGGTCGGCTTCGCCGCCATCAGCTTCGTCTTCTACCTCATCACGCTGTACTCTATCGGCAACCTGGTCTCGTATATCGGCCAGCTCATCATGCTGATCGCCGTGCCCGGCGCGTTCTACTTCATGGCGCAGTCGTACTTCGGCAACCGCGTCACGTGGCTGGACTCGTACAAGGCGGTGCTCGGCCGCGGCGGCATGCAGGTCGCGAACTTTTGGGTCGGTGCGATCCCGCTGGGTTTCATGGCCGGCCCGATCTGGCTGTTCGAGGACAAGCTCTGGGTCGATCTGATCAAGCGCAACTTCGAGCTGTGGGTGCCGGTGTTGGTGCGGACGATCATCGCCGCGATCATCATCTCGCTCATCTCGGTGGTCGCCGGGGTGGTCGGCGGCATCCTCGTCGGCTTCTTCGACGTCGGCGGCTTCATGTGGGGCGTCATGTTCAGCGTCGCGCGAGTGATCAACGCATTGGCGACCTCGATCGTGCTGCCGATGATCGCCGCTGTCGCGCTACGCGCGTATTTCGATGTGCGCCAGCAGCTCGAGGGCGTGGACGCGCGCCCGGCTGCGAAGCAGCGCCTCGAGGAGATCAAGTCCGGGGCCGCCGCGATCCCGGGCGTGCCCGACAGCCTCGGCAACGTCGGCGGTCCGCCGGCCGGCTACCCGCAGCAGCCGCAGCAGGGCTACCCGCAGCAACCCGGGTATCCGCAGCAGCAGCAGCAGCAGCAGCAGCCGGGTTATCCGCAGCAGCCGGGGTACCCGCCGCAGCAGCAACAGCAGGGCTACCCACCGCAGCCGGGGTACCCGCCGCAGCCGCCGGGCGGCGGCTATCCGCAGCAGTGAGCATGCTGCGCCGGTCGCGATGCCGGCGCCACGTGGGCACGCGCGAGGCCGCGCGCGAGGCCGCGTCGCTGACAGCGCACACAGGACAGGGGCGATGACGCACACGCGAGCGTGTGCCGTTGTCGCCCCTGCTGCTTTCGCTTAGGCTGCGACCGCCGCGACCGAGTCGCGATCGCATCGATCGCCCGCCGCGGCGGAAAAGAGAGTGCCATGCCCGACGCATCCGGCCCCGGCAAGGGCGAACTCAAGTACGACCTCGCGCGGCTGTCCGAGTTCGACAGCCTGACGCCCGAGCGCATGCGGGCGGCCTATCGCGAGGCCTGCCTCGCGCGCCTGCACGTCGAGCGCGTGGTCCAGGAGTGCCTCAAGGGCCAGGTGAAGTTCGCGATCTGGGGCCCGGGCGAGGAGATCCACGGTACCGCCAGCGCGCTCGCGTTCGAGGACGCCGCGGCGGCTGACCACTTCTCCATCTGTGGCCACTACCGATCGGCGTCGATGCTGGCGATGTGGGCGCGGCTGCGCGGCTACGACGACTTCCACCTCGACCACATGCGCCAGCAGCTGTCGAAGGTGACTGATCCGTGGAGCCACGGCCGGCAGATGACGGCGCACTTCAACGACATCCGCCACGGCGCGCTGCCGGTGCAGTCGGCGCTGGGCATGCAAGTGTCCAAGTCGGTCGGCTACGCCCAGGGCTACCGCGTGCGCGGCATCGACGATGCGCTGGTGGTGTGCGTCGTCGGCGACGGCACCTGCGCCGAGGGCGACGTGCACGAGGGCATGACCGGTGCGTCGATCCTGCGCCTGCCGTGGCTGCTCATCGTGACGGACAACGACATCGCGATCAGCGTCACGCCCGAGGACGGCCGCGGCATCAAGGACTTCGAGAGCTACGCCAAGGCCTTCGGGTTCGCCTACTTCGCCTGCGACGGCAACGACTTCATCGATGTCTACGACGTCACGCGGCGCGCGGCGACGTTCTGCCGCACCGAGCAGGCGCCGGCGCTGCTGTGGGTCCGCAACCTGTCGCGGCTCAACGATCACAGCTCGGCGGCCGACGTCACCTTCAAGTTCGATCAGTACGATCCGCTGCTCGACTTCGGCGAGGCGCTGGTGCAGCAGGGCGTGCTCGCGCCCGAGGACATCGTGCGGCGCCTCGAGGGCACGACGAAGGACTACTACGCGCGCCACGACCTGGGCGTGGTCGGTGGCGAAGCCGACGCGTACATCGTCCACACCATGGAGGTCGCCGCGAGCGAGCCCGAGCCGACGCCCGAGTCGGTCTACGACCACATCCGCGACCCGTTCCCCGACGTCCACGAACCGCCGGTGACCGGGCGAACCACGGTCATCTCGATCAACGGCGCGGTGCGTGCCGCGATGCGCGGCATACTGCAGCAGAACCCGATGACGTGGCTCTACGGCCAGGACGTCGCGAAAAAGGGCGGCGTGATGCAGGCGACCCGCGGGCTGTGGGACGACTACCCCCGCCAGGTCCGCGACGCGCCGATCAACGAGCCGTTCATCATCGGCAGCGCGGTCGGCTTCGCGCTGCACACCGGTGCCACCGCCCTGCCGGAGATCCAGTTCTCCGATTACAGCCTCAACACGCTGCACTGGCTGGTCTACCTCGGCAACTTGCTGTGGACCTCGGGTGGCACCGTGCGCGCCAACGTGGTGCTGCGCCTGCCGGTCGAGCCGCTGCACGGTGGCGCCGTATACCACTCGATGTGCATGGAGAGCTTCTACGCGTCGATCCCCGGGCTCACGATCGTGGCGCCGACGACCGCCCGCGACGTGTACGGTCTGCTGCGCACCGCGGCGGAGTACACGGGTCCCGTGCTGTGCTTCGAGAGCAAGGGCCTGTACCGCATGAACCTCGGCGACGCGTTCGCCAACGAGCCCACCGATCCCAAGGAGGTCGCGGCGCTCAAGCGCGCGATCGCATTCGAGGGCTTCGCGCCCGAGATGCCAGCGGACTTCCGGGTGCCCCTGGGCAAGGCGGCGATCCGTCGCACCGGTCGCGACCTGACGATCGTCACCTGGGGCCGCGCGACGATCTTCGTGGCCGCCGCCGCCGCGCGGCTAGCTGAGGAGGGCATCGAGGCGGAGGTCATCGATCTGCGCACGATCGTGCCGCCGGACATGGACACCGTGCTCGGCTCGGTGCGTCGCACCGGTCGCCTGCTGGTGGTCCACGAGGATCGGGTGTTCGCCAGCTTGGGCCGCGAGATCCAAGGTGCGACCATCGAGGCGCTCGATCCCACCGGCATGCAGGTCATGACCCGGGTGCTCGGTCAGGATGCGGTGCCCGGCATCCCGCAGAACATCCACCTCGAAGACCACGTCGTGGTGTCGCCGGACAAGGTGTTCGCCGCGGCCAAGCAGCTCCTCGCGCTGCGCCGGGCCCAGCCCGCGGTCGCCGAGCCGCGCGTCGCATCGTCGGGCGCGCCACGCAGCACCGCGGCGCCGACGGTGTTGTGGACGCCGAATCGGAACTTCGTTGCATGAGGCCACTGGGCGGGTGACGGAGGGGCACGACGAGCTTGCGGTGGGCGGTCTGACCCTCCGCGGAGTCAGCCGTGGCGGCGTCCAGACCTGCCTGATGGTTCCCGAGCTGGATCTCATGTTCGACGTGGGTGGGGTCGCGCTCGGGCAGCTCCGTTTCGCCCACATCCTCGTCAGCCACGGGCACCAGGATCACCTCGGTGGCCTGCCGTACTTGGTGTCGCAGCGGCGGCTCGCCGGGCTGCCGGCGCCCCACGTCCACGTGCCGGCGGAGATCGAATCGCCGCTGCAGCGCATCTTCGCCGCATGGAGCGAGATCGAGGATTTTCCGCTGGCTCCGGTGATCGTCCCCCACGCCCCGGGCGACGCGGTGGCGTTCCGGCGCGGGGTCGAGGCGACGTGCCTGCGTTCGGTGCACCGCGTGCCATCGCTCGCGTGGCTCGTCGCCCGCACCACCGAGCGTCTGCGGCCCGAGTTCGCCGCGCTGCCAGGGGCCAGGATCGCCGAGCTCCGCCGGGCCGGGGTCGCGGTCACCGAGCACAACACGGTCGATCTGTTGGCGGTCACCGGCGACACCCAGATCGAGCTCGTGCACCGCGAAGAGCGGCTGCGTCGCTGCAAGATCCTGGTGCACGAGGTCACCGCGTGGGACGAGAGGCGCACCGTCGAGCAGGTGCGCGGCTGGGGCCACACGCACGTCGACGAGATGATCGCGTGGTCCGAGCGCTTCGAGGGCGAGGCGCTGGTGCTGGTCCATCGCAGCCCCCGGCATGGCCGCAGCCAGGCGGAGTCGGTCGTGCGCGCTCGCTTTCCCGCCGCCGTCCGGGATCGGGTGCATGTCTTCGGCGCCTGACGAAACCGTGGCCGCGGTCGTCGACGCCGACGTGCTGGTGCTCGGAGCCAGCTTCGCCGGCGTCGAGGTCGTCTACCAGCTCCATCGCCGCAGCCCCGCGCGGCCGCCCACCGTGATCGTCGTCGATCGCGATCGCACGCACGGCTACCTGCCGCTGGTGCAGGAGCGTCTGCTGGGCACGATCCCGCCCGAGACCACCGCGCTGCGCACCGCGGACTACGTCGAGTCGCTGCCCGGCGCGCGCTTTGTTCAAGGGGATGTGGTCTCCATCGATCCGCGGGCGCGCACCGCTGTGCTCGGCGACGGCACGCGCCTGCGCGCGCGCATCCTCGTCATCGCGCTGGGCAGCGTGCTCGAGGCACCGCCGACCATCGTCGGTGGCGAGCGCCTGTTGGCGCACAAGAGTCCCGCGCAGTTCGAGGCGCTGCGGGCCGCCCTGGGTCGCGCGCTGGGCGAAGGTCAGCCGGCGCCGCGCATCGTGGTCGTCGGCGGCGGCATCTCCGGGGTCGAGCTGGCCGGGGAGCTCGCTGCGCTCTGCGGGCGTGGGCAACGGCCGTGGCCTGTCGCGCCGGCGGTCACGTTGGTGGGCGGGCAACCGCAGCTCGTGCCGATCCTCGGCGCCAACGTCGGCGCGCGGGCGAAGCGGCTGCTCGAGGGCCAGGGGGTGGACGTCCGCGTGGCGACGCGCCTGGTCGAGGTCGGCGACGGTTGGGTCGACGTCGGCGCCGCGGATGCACGCACGCGGATCCACTGCGCGCTCGCGGTGTGGGTCGGGGGCATCGCGCCGGCGCCCATGCTCGCCGCGCTCGCGGTCGATCACACGAGCGACGGTTGGATCGCGGTGGGGCCGACCTTGCAGTGCTTCCCCGCCTGTCCCGAGCAGCAAGGTGTGTTCGCCTGCGGTGACGCGGTGCGTGTCATCGGCGGCGAGGGCCGCTGGCCGACGATGCAGCGCGCGATCGAGTGCCTGTGGCAGGCCAAGGTCGTCGCGACCAACATCCTCACCCTGCTCGGCACCGCCCTTGGCGACGAGGCGCCGCCGCTGGTGCCCCATGCCCTGCGCCGCCGCTTCGCCTACGGCGTGAGCCTGGGCGCGCGCTCGCTGGTGGTGTGGGGGCCGCTGTGCATGGGCATGCCGTGGATCAATCACGGGTTCCGGCGGTGGCTGATGCGCCAGTACTTCGCCCGCTACCGCCCTCTGCCGTCAGCGCACGCTGAAGCTCACCCGCGGTGAGCTCGCGCCGAGCGTCGGGTCAGCGGGGCGGGCGTAGACCTCGTGATCGCCGGGGCCGAGCGCGACGCGGGCCACGAACGGTGCCTTCGCGGTCGCCACCGAACGCCCGTCGACCACGAACTCGAGGACCGCCGTCTCGAGGTGCCCCTCGAGGCGGGCGCGAAGCTCGACGACGTCCGCCACGTCGGCGCTGGCGCGGGGCCACACAGTGCCGAGCACCGGGGAGGTGATCGTGATCGCATCGGTGCCATCGCCGACGTCGTCGCAGCCGCGCACCGCATGCGCGGCGAGCCACGGAAGGCCGCCCGCATCGGCGCCGGGGGCACCATCGGGCAGCGACGCGAGCCAGCCCGTGAACGCGTCGGGCAGGCGCACGACGACGTCGTCAGCGTCGGGATCGCACACCCACCGCGCGCGGCCATCGGCGCCGGTGTCGGTGGGTCGGGCGTGCACGTGCAGGGTGCACGCGGTGTCGGGGGCATGGCCGGACACGAAGCCACGGTGCACACGGTGGGGGCACTGCTCACTGGGCCGCGTGCCCGACAGCGCGCAGATCTCGATCTGCTCGAGAATGCCGTGGTCGACCAGCGGCTGGCGCGCGGTGACCTCGAGCATGGCGCGGCGCATCACGTCGGCGAACAGCGGCCCCGCCCCGCCGGCGCCCGTGAGCCCGCGGGTGGCGGATCCGTCGGCGTTGCCGATCCACACCGCGACGGTGCGCTCCTTGCTGTAGCCCACCGTCCACGCGTCGCGGTACCCCGAACTGGTGCCGGTCTTGATCGCGAGGGGATAGCCGATGTCGAACGGGCTGCGGCCCTCGAGCAGTCGCAGGCGCGCGAGCGGATCGGACAGCGCATCGGTGACGGCGGCGGCGATGCCCGCGTCGATGATCCGGCGCACCTGGCCGGGTGCATCGTCGAAGGTGGTGCGCAGCGCGATGGCCTCGCCACCGCGGGCCAGGACGACATACGCGGACGCGAGCTCGCGCAGCTCGACCTCGCCGGTGCCGAGCGCCAGCGACAAGCCATAGTGATCGGCGTCGCGGTCGAGGCTCGCGAACCCGAGGCCGTGCAGCAGCGCGAGCAGCGGGCCGGTGCCGACCTCGGACGCCAACCGCACCAGCGGCACGTTCAGGCTCGCGGCCAGGGCCTCGCGCAGCGAGATCGGCCCGACGTTGCCGCCGTGGAAGTTGCCCGGTGACCACACCTCGCCGCCGTGCTCGATGAACTCGGTCGGGACGTCGGCCACCAACTCGGAGGGGGAGTGGCCGGCGGCGAGCGCCGCGGCGACGACGAACGGCTTGAGCGTGGAGCCGGGCTGGCGACGGGCGCGGACCATGTCGACGGCGCCGTCGATGTCGAGCCCGTCGGGATCGGCGCTGCCCACCCAGCTCAGGACCTCGCCGCTGGTGTTGTCGACGACGATGACGGCGGCGTTCTTCGCCCCACGCCCGTCGATCGCGGCGAGGTGGGTGTCGACGAGCCCCTCGACATCGGACTGCAGGCGGGCGTCGAGGGTGGTGCGGGTGATGCCGCGCGCCGCGACACGATCCTCGGCCTGCAGCATCGCGACGAAGTGGGGCGCGCGGTACGGATGCGTGATCGGCCGCAGCGCGAGCGGCTCGGCGAGGGCGCGGCCCAGGGCGTCGTCGTCGAGCTCGCCCGCCGCGTGCAGGGCGTGGAGCAGGGCGCGCTGGCGCATCGTGGCGCGCGCGGGGTGATCGTAGGGGTCCAAGCGCGAGGGTGCCCGCGGCAGCACCGCGAGCAGGGCGGCCTGGGCCCACGAGAGGTCGCGACTGCGCACGCCGAACAACGCCTGCGCCGCGGACTCGGGCCCCACCAGGCCGCGGCCGTAGGGCAGACGGTTGAGGTACTCGACCAAGATCGTGTCCTTGTCCAGGATCTGCTCGAGGTTCTGGGCCCGCGCTGCCTCGCGCAGCTTGATGCCGAGATCGCGATCGCCCGGCACGCCCCGGGTGTCGAGCAGCTTCACCAGCTGTTGGGTGATGGTGCTCGCACCGGAGACGAACCGGCCGTTTCGCACGGTCTGCTCGGCGGCGCGGACCATCGCGCCCCGGTCGAGGCCGTCGTGCCCGTAGAAGTCGGCGTCTTCGCTCACCCGCGTCGCGGTGACGAGGCGTGGACCGACCTCGTCGAGTGTCAGCGGTCGGCCGCGTCGGGTGTGGTCGGTCGGGACCTCGCGCAGCAACGTGCCATGGCGATCGACGATGCGCGGACCGTCGTGCCAGGCGTCCGCGAACGCCGGCCCTGGCACGCCGACGTCCTCGCGGAGGCGCTGCCACCACGCGCTCCACGTCAGCCACGCGATGGCGACGCCGAGCATGGCGACGGCGATCGCGACGCGTCGGCGACGACGGGTCACGGCACCACCGTGACGGCGGCCATGTCGCTGTAGCCGACGCTTCCCGGCTCGTACATCAGCTCTACGCGGGCGGGGGCGACCACGAAGCTGCCTGGCGTCGTGGCCCGCACCAGATAGGTGCCGACGACCCAATCACCCCAGACGCGATCGAAGTAGAGGTTCACGCGGTCGTCGCGCAACTCGCTGTGGCTGGGCTCGGCGCTGCCCCACGACAGCATCTGCGCCAGCGGGTGATCGTGGGGCAGATCGGGCACGGTGGTCATCGTGGCCAGATCGGGCTGGACGGGCTCGAAGCCGGCGCCGATCGCATCGGTGATCGCGACGTAGCCGAGCCTGTCGCGATCGAAGTCGCCGCCGGGCATGCGGGCGAGCAAGGTGACGCGCACGACCTGCCCGGGCGCGACCTTGGCGAGGTCGATGGCGCCGCCTGTGGGATCGTTGAACACGCGGTACAGATCGGGGCCACCTTCCGCGCTGGTAGCGGCGAGGGTGCCCGTGGACGCGAAGGGGCGTCGCCACGTGGCCTCGACCATGAAGCCGATGGCCCGCTCGCCGCCGGCGCGTAGCTGCAGCCGGGCGTCGCGGCCGCGCAAGCGACTCAGCGGGATGCGATAGCGCAGCGCACCCGCGCCGAGCTGCACCGATTCGATCGCTCCGGCGGTGAGCACCTCGCCGTCCAACACCAGCGCGAGCTCGACCGGCTCGGCGGTCACCGTGTTCAGGTGCTCGGCGAGGGCGATGAGGCCGAACGCCGTGGACTGCGTGGTGTAGCGGTCCGTCTGCGTGACCAGGGCGTCGAGCATCGCCGGCAGCATCGGCGCCGTCGGCCGCAGGCGGAGCAGGGCGAGCGCCGCCTGGGCGCGCGTGCGCTCGGGCGAGCCGTAGTACGCGAACTCGCCCGGGGTTGGCTTCGTGACGAGCGTGCCGGTGGCATCGAACGCCGTCAGCATGCCGTCGATCAGGCTCTGCACCCGGGTCGCCTCGCCCGGCTGCAGCGCCAACGCCAGCGCGAGCGTAGCCTTGCCGAACGGACCCTGGTTCGGGGCGGTGTCGAACAACGCGTCGGTGGCCGAGGCCGGGAGCGCGCCGGCCTCGGCCAGCGCCAGCGCGATCGCGGCGCGGACCTCGAGATCGCCGGGATACATGCTCGAGTTGCCGGTGAGCTGCTCTTGCAGGTACGTCGTCATGCCCTCGCGAAGGCCGGCCGGGATCGCGACGCCGGCCGCCTCGGCGCGCACGACGGCGCGCATCGCATACGCGGTGCCGTAGGGGTTGGCGTCGTACTGGCCCGGCCAGTAGGCGAGGCCGCCTTCGGGCGTGCGCATCGACGCCAGGCGTTCGATGCCGGCCGCGATGCGGTCATCGAGCTGGGCCTGCGAGAACCGCAGGAAGCCGAGCCGTGGCAACAGATCGCGGGCCGCCAACAGCGGCAGCGTGCTCGAGGTCGTCTGCTCGACGCAGCCGTGCGGATAGTCGACGAGGAACTCGATGCGCTCGCCGAGCTCGGGCCACAGCGCGGCGCCCATGGTGACGATGAGATCCCCGGCGTCGTCGTCGGTGAAGATGTCGTCGGGGATCGTGAGGCGGACGTCCTGGGCCCCGGTGAAGGTGCCCGCGAGCCGCGGGCGCTCGTCGATGCCGGGGGCCTGGATCGGCAGCGGCGCCTCGACGCGGTCGCGCTCGCCCGAGGTCGCGACGGCGTCGAACACGAGGGTCTGCGGCCCAGCAGCGGCGGCGGCGAAGTCGAACGCGACGCGGCTGCGGCCACCTGCGGGCAGCTCGACCTGCCGGCTCGACTCGCCCATGCTCACGGTCGCGGTCATGGCCGTATCGGTGCCGTTGTGCACCACTGCCGCCGCCTCGAAGCGATCGCCGACGACGGCGAAGCGGGGCACGGCGGGGACGACCATCAGTGGCTTCTTCACCTCGAACGCGGCCTCGCTCACCGCACCGCGGCCGCGGGGATCGAGCACCACCGCCATCATGCGGAAGCGGGTGAGGTTGTCGGGCAGCGGCAGCTGCAAGGTGGCGTGGCCCGCCTCGTCGGTGACCAGATCGGGCCGCCACAGTGCGGTCTGCACGAAGTTCTTGCGGGTCGAGACGAGCGACGCGTCGCCCTCGGATCCGCCGTCACCGGCCACGTGGGCGCGCAGGCCCAGGCTCGCGAACAGATCGCGGTTGTCGTTGACGTAGACCGACAGTCCGCCGCCCGCACGCAGGGCCGTGACCGGGTCGGGCGCGTGGAAGTCGGTGAGGCGCAAGATGCCCTCGTCGACGACCGCCAGCACGATCTCGGCGCCGGCGACACCGGCACCGCCCTGGGTCACGTCGAGGTCGATGCGCGCGCGCTCGCCCGGCGCATACACCTCGCGATCGCTCTTCACCGCGAGCTCGACGCGCGCGTCGTCGAGGGCGACAGGCAGGCGCAGTGCGCCGAACTTCCACTGCAGCGCGGCGGCGGGCTCGGCGTCGATGGGCAGCAGCGTGGCGGTGACGTGGGCCCACGGCGCGTGCTCGGATCCGAGGGGCAGCTCGAAGCGCGCGCTGGCCCCCTGCACGCGGGCGCTGCGGGTGATCCGCGCACCGCCGCCCTCGAGGGTGACGATCGCGATCGCGGCCGCGAACGGACTGACGATCTCGATCGTCGCCGTGTCGCCCGGAGCGTACACGCGGCGGTCGGCGACGACCTCGAGGGTGTTGCCGGGGCGCTGCGGCCGGGTCGAATCGCCGTATTCCCAGGCCCAGAACTCGGCGGTGCCGCCGGTGCGACCGTCGACCGACGCGGTGACGGCATAGTCGCCGGAGCGCTCGATGGCCAGGGGACAGTCGACGACGGTGTGCGTCGAGGTGGCGGAGCAGCGCGCGACCACGGTGCGCACCTCGTGCCACTGCACGTCGTAGCCGCCGCCGCCACGGGGCTTGCGCGTGCGTTGCCAGTCGACGCGCTCGAGGACGGCCTCGATAGTCCGACCGGCGACCGCGTTGCCCTCGTGGTCCGCGACACCGAGCTCGAGCGGTACGGTGTTGGTGGCGCCCGGCCGCAGATCGATCGATCGGTCGGTCACGCGCACGCCGGCGTAGCGCGGCGCGTCGAACACCGTAACCTCGTCGCGCGCCGCGATGGTGCGATGCGACTCGTCTTGGACCGTCGCCTCGAAGGCGAAGCGCTGGGGCCCGGGCGCAGTCGGCATCTCGACGGCCTGGTCGACCGCGAGCATACCGCCGTCGCCCAACTCGGCCTCCCCGCTGCGGGACCACGCGCCGGTGCCGTCGCCCTCGATCGGGCCCTCACCCGAGTCTTCGTTCCAATCGTTCGCGGCGCCGGCCGCCGTGAACGCGAGCCCACGGCCGACCATGTCGCCCGGTGGCAGCGTCGCGGGCCGCCGCGACAAGGACCACATGACGTGGGCGCCGTCCATCGTGGCGCCGAACAGATAGCGACCGGTGACGTTGGCGACGACATGCGCAGCGTCGCCCGTGGCGTCGACGTCGACGGTGAACCGCGGGGGCTCGAACTCGGCGATCTGCACGGTGGTCTGCGCCCACGGGCCGTCGTCGCCCACGATGGGCGCGAACTCCAGGGTGTAGCGGCCGATCTCGGCGTGGGCACCGGCGACGAACTCGCCCGAGAACGAGCCATGGGCGTTGGACCAGCCGGTGGTCGTGAAGGCAAGGTCGCCGGTCGGGGAGGTGACGCGCATGCGCACCGGGAAGTGGGCCAGCGGCGGCAGCGCGTCGCCCTCGCGTCGCCGCGCGATGCCCTTGAAGAAGATCTTCGAGCCGGGGCGATAGACGCCGCGATCGGTGATGATCATCGCCCGGGTGTCGGCGGCGGGCACCACTTCGCCGGCGATGTGCGGGGCGAGACCGCTGGCGTCGTGGCCGTCCTTGCCCAGCCGGAGCTGGGCATGCGCGGCGTCGTGCTCGACGTGCAGCAGCACCGCATCGGCGGCCTCGCGGCCCACCGGGAGGATCGCGACGCCGTCCGCGTCGGTGGTGACGGCCGCGAGGTCGTGCCCCTCGGCGCGGAACCGGGCACCCGCCACCGGCTCGCCGGTGGTCACCCGCGCCACGTGCACGAGCACCGCGTCCGGCATCGATTGGGTGTGGACGGCCAGGGCGGTGTCGTCGAAGACGGTGAGCATCGCCATCGGCGGCCGCGCAGCGGAGCTCCAGCTGGGATAGCTGGCGCGCGCGGCCCCGAACGCGGGCTCGTCGAGGATCAGGGCGACCAGGTGCGGTCGGCCAAGCGCGAGGGCACCCGTGAGATCGACGGTGGTGACGACGTCGGTGTCGAGCACCGCTGCGGGCTCGAACACGACCGTGTGATCGGGGGCCCCGCCCGGCGGCTCGCGGTTGCCGAGCTGGGTATGGGCCGCATCCCATGCCGCCGCATCGTCACCGACGGTCCACACCAGGAGCTTGGCCTTGGTGACGTTGCGGGTGTGGACCTCGATCGCGCGCGCGCCCGGAGCCGTGAGCGCCTGGCTGCCCTCGGCCATCGACACGCTGGCGGGCAGCGGCGGGGTCTCGATGGTGAAGTGCACCGGCGCCGCCCCCTGCCCGAATCGATCGCGCACGGCGGCGACGGTGACGTCGTACTTCGACGACGGCGCGAACCCGCCGGACACGTTGATGCGGCCGCTCGAGGACCAGCCATCGTTATAGACCGAGAGGTTGGGCACCGCGGGGGTGATGGTCACGAGCGACTTCGCAGCGGCGGCCTTGACGGCGATGGTGTTCGCGTAGGTGACGGCGAAGCCGCCGCCCGACATGCGCAGCACGCTGGCGGCGAAGGTGCAGTCGGTGCTCCAGCACTCGACGCCGCGGTGCTCCATGGGGCCGGCGACCGCGAACTCCGACGACGCGTCGTACTCGCTGACGTCGGGATCCTTGCGTTCGAGGGTGAGCTTGGTGCCCGCGGGCAGCCGCTCGCCGCTCGTCAGCGTCACAACGTGCCGGCGATCGATCTCGAGGCCCTCGAAGACGTTCTTCGCGCCCCGTCGCGCCTTCATGGGCACGGCTCGATCGCCGCCCGGGATCGCGCGGCGCAGCTCGACGAGCGCGGCCGCGGCTGCGGGTTCGATCGGCTGATCGAACAGCACGTCGAAGCTAGGCCGCGCGCCGAGCTCGACGCCCGCAGGGGGCGTCATCGTCACGATCCGCGGCGCGCCTGGCTTGGGCAGGTACGGCAGCATCTTGCCGCCGATCCACACCTGGGGGTCGGCGCGGAACTTCGCGGTCCAGCCGGCGAGCACCGGCCGCCCGGCGCCGTCGGTGAGACCGACCAGGCGTGCGGTGTAGGTGGCGTCGGGATCGAACGGTGCGTCGGCGACGAACTCGATCGCGCTGCCGGATTTCTTCTGCAGCCTGCCTGCGACGGGGGGGGCGATCTGCAGGGGCGGCGTCGCCGCGGTGGGGTCGAAGTCCAGCTCGGCGTTGAACGAGATCCGCAGCGTCTGGCCGGCGAACTCGAATTTTCCGTCGTCGTCCAGCTCGGGGCTGACGATTCCGATCTCGCCGTCGGTACCGCTGGTGCGCAACGTCTTGGGCAAGGCCCGGCGGTCACGGCGGCTGGGCGCGGGCGGGAATTCGAGCGCGTCGCCCGAGGCCTCCACCGCGCCCGGCACCGGCGCGGCCGCGCCGGGCGCTGGGGGCTCGGGGACCGACTGGCACCCGCTGGCGAACACGAAGGCGAGCACGAGGGCAACAGGCCGCCGGCTCGCCGCCGCAAGACGGCGCCGCGGGCCACGGGACGGTGGCAGATCGGCGCGGGGCGGGCACGCTGGCATTGCGCCTCGACGCCTGTGCGCGCCGATTGATTTCAGCCCGTGGCAGAGATCGAAGCCCGCGCGTGGGGGCACGGATCGAACGCCCTGCGCGTCCTCGCACGCCGCCGGCGGCTGCAGGACTGCGTGTGCGGGAGCACGCGCGCCTGGGAGGTCGACTGGAGCACGGAACGTTGCGCCTTTTCCAGTCGATCGCGTTGCCACGGGCGGCAGTATGCCGGATATTCCCGCGTGTCCATGTCGACCGGATCGCGTGCGCTGTTTCTGCCGACCTCCGAGCACGTGTTGCTGCGTGACATGGTGGCCGAGTTCGCTCGGCGCGAGGTCGACCCGCAGGCCGCCGAGTCCGACCGGCGCGGCGCGCTCAACGTGCCGCTTTTCCGCAAGCTCGGCGAGCTCGGCCTGCTGGGGGTCACCATCCCCGAGGCCGACGGCGGTGCCGGGATGGACGTCATCGCGGCGGTCATCGTCCACGAAGAGCTCGCGAAGTACGACCCAGGCTTCACGCTGGCGTACCTCGCCCACGCGATGCTGTTCGTGAACAACTTCTACCACTGCTCGAGCGCAGAGCAGCGCAGCCGCTGGTTGCCCAAGGTGCTCAGCGGCGAGTGGATCGCGGGCATGGGCATGACCGAGCCCGGCGCCGGCACCGACGTGCTGGCGATGGCGACCACCGCCGTGCGCGACGGCGACCACTACATCCTTCGCGGCACCAAGACCTACATCACCAACGCGTGCGAAGGCTTCTGCTTCCTCGTCTACGCCAAGATCGCCGGTCGGATCACCGCGTTCCTGGTCGACCGCGAGTGTCCGGGCTTCTCCACGACGTCGCACATCGACAAGCTCGGCATGCGCGGCTCCACCATGGCCGAGCTCGTCTTCGAGGACTGTCGGGTGCCGGTCGGCAACCTGCTCGGTCGCGAGGGCGACGGCATCACCCACATGATGCGCAACCTCGAGATCGAGCGCGTCACGCTGGCGGCGATCAGCGTGGGCATCGCCGAGCGCTGCGTCGAGCTCATGGTCCAGTTCGCCGCCGGGCGCCAGGCGTTCGGCAAGCCGATCGCCGAGTTCGGCCAGATCCAGCGCTATCTCGCCGACGGCTACGCGATGACCGAGGCCGCGCGCGCGCTGGTCTACACCGTGGCCCACGACATCGGCCCCGATCTGCGCAACCGCGTGGGCTCGGATGCGGCGAAGCTGTTCGCGGGCCCCGTGGGCAAGACGGTCGCGGACTATGCGATGCAGGTGATGGGCGGGGCGGGCTACTGCAAGGAGTACCCGGTCGAGCGGTTGTGGCGGGATGCCAAGCTGATCGAGATCGGCGGCGGCACGATCGAGGCCCACCAGAAGAACATCGCGAAGGATCTGACCCGGTCGGCCCGCCGCTGATCGCCGTGGCCCGCCGCCGCCGCGGCACGACATCGGTGTCAGAGCGGGCGGTCGGGGTGCTTTCGTCGCTTGCGGGTCGGGTGGGCTGTGACCGCGCAGACGTGAGGTCCCGCCGCTGCGCCGCCTAGACGGCACATGCGCTGTGCGTCCAAGATGGCGACGGATCATGCCTACACACAAGCTTCACTGGATTTCCGCTGCGTCCCTCATGCTCGGCCTCGCCGTCTCCGGCTGCGCGAAGGACGACGAAGGTGACGATACCGTCGGCGAGACGGGAAGCGACAGCAGCGGCGATCCCTCGACGGCGTCGGCGAGCGCGACGATGAGCAGCACCAGCGCGTCGACGACGTCGCCGAGCGACACGACCGCTTCGAGCACCGCCGACACGACGGACTCCGATCCGAGCACGATCACCGTCACGACCACCGAGGGCCCGGTCGAGCCGCAGCCCAACGGCGAGTCGTGTACCGAGAACGAGGGGTGTATCTCCGCGCTGTGCTTCTCGACGCCCCTGGGCGGCGTCTGCGGCGAGTGCGTCACCGACCTCGACTGTGCCGACATCACCGGCGGCGGCTGTACCATCCCCAACCCGCTCGCGGTGCCGCCCTCGGGCGCCACCTGCAACATGGGTGAGCCCGGCGCCGGCTGCATGAGCGACGAAATCTGCATGGGCGAGCAGGTCTGCGCGACCATCCTCGACGTCCCGGGCCTCCTGACCGCCTCGACCTGCAGCGAGTGCATCGACGACACTGGCTGTATCGATGGCGCGCTGTGCTCGCCGAGCTACGACGTGCTCAACCTCGGCGGGATCAAGACCTGCGTGCAGCCCGGCGACGTGCCCGACGGCGATGGCTGCGATCTCGAGGGCTCGGGCGACGAGGCCTGCAACTCTGGCTTCTGCGCCGCCGCAGATGTCCTGGGCCAGCTCGAGCTCGGCGTCTGCAACCCGTGTGAGGTGGACGCCGACTGCGGTGCGGGCGAGGTGTGCGACCCGCCGACCGTCGACCTGATGGCCGGCCTCGTCGTCGGCGGCTGCGTCCCGGAGTGACGCCACCGTGCGCGCCCCTCGGGCGTGCGCTTCGGAGGGGCGACCGGAGGGTTCCGGCCGCCCCTTCGTGCGTGATGCGACCCGCAGTCAGCGCGCGGCGATCCCCGCCCGCGTCTGCAGGTACACGGCGAACGTCCCCAGCCAGTGGCTGCCCTCGTACGCCGTCTCCTCGATGGCGTCGAGCCCGGCCTTCGCATGCACGCCCGCGGTCGCAAGCAGTCCCTCACGCCGCGGATCGTCCCGTGGCAGCCCCGCCGCGATCCCCTCGAGCATCCACGCGCGACTGAGGTTCAGCCCGTCCAGGTGCACGAGCTTCCCGTCGCTGCGATCACCCGGGACCGCAGGCTCGAGGAACCCGCGCGCATCGGTGCCGATGCCGGGCAGCGCCGCCGCGAGCCACGTCGAGAACTCGCCCGGCGTCAGCACGCGGCGCATGAGATCCGCAGCCGCCAACGACGGCGACAAGAAATCATGGCCCGAAGGCTCCACCGCGAGATCACCGCCACGAACCTCCCCATGCAGATCGATCCCCCGGCGCACCAACACCGCGGCGGTCTCTTCGTCGCCCACGGCGCGCGCCCAGTCGAGCGCGAGGCCGAACGCGAAGGCGCTGCACGAGTGCTCGCCGCTGCGCACCGGATGCCCGAGGCCACGGGCCCACGCGACGAGTCGCGCTGCGGCGAGCCGCTCCAGCGGCACGATCGCAGCGACGATCTCCGCCGCCGCGTCATCGTCCCACCGCCGCAGCTCGGCGCCCAGCTGCAGCAGCCACGCGAGTCCATAGGGCCGCTCGAAGCCGGTGCGATCGGCACGGTCGACGTACGCGTGCTCGCCCGCGAGGTTTCCCGGGGACAGGTTGCGCCGCAACGCCGCCTTGGCCGCGGGCGCCCACGCCTCGTCGTCGCCGGGCGACGTCGCGAGCAGCCGCACCAGCAGCCAGTGACCGTGGACCGCGGAGTGCCAGTCGAAGCAGCCAAAGAACGCCGGATGCAGCGTGCGCGGCGTGCCGATGTCCTGCTGCCCCGCCATCACGTGCGTGAGCTTGTTGGGGTACTCGCGCTCGATGCACCCCAGTGCGAGCCGGGCGAAGCGTGCGGTGTCGACAGCTCCGTCCACGTCCATCGCCCGACGGTAGCAGCCCTGGCAACGACCGTGGGTTATGCTGCGCGCCAGCCGTGTCGGTCCTTCGCACGCTCGTCAACTCGTCCCGTGCGCTGATCACCGGTGCCCGCGAGGTCGCGCGCTTCCGCGAGATCTCGTCGGTGTTCGTCACCCACGGCTTTGGCTGGGTGATAGCCCAGCTGAAGCTGCGGCGCGATCTGCAGGTCGAGTTCGCCGGCGGCGATCTCACCCGCGCTGCGCTCTCGGATCCCGACACCGGCAAGCGGCTGGTGGCGGCGCTCACCAAGCTCGGCCCCACCTTCGTCAAGCTCGGTCAGATCCTGTCGACGCGCACCGATCTCTTGCCGATGGCGCTCATCCACGAGCTCGAGACGTTGCAGGACAACGTCGAGTCGCTGTCGTTCGCCAACATCGAGGCGCAGCTCATCCGCAACCTCGGCGCCGATTTCCGCCGCCACTTCGCGGCGCTCGACGAGACGCCGCTGGCGTCGGCGAGCATCGCCCAGGTCCATCGCGCCACGCTCGTCGACGGCACCCACGTCGCGCTCAAGGTCCAGCGCCCGGGCGTGCAGACCAAGATCGAGAGCGATCTGGGCATCCTCACCGTGCTCTCTGGCTGGATCGAAGAGGCCTTCGACGAGGCCCGCGCGATGGATCTGCGCGGCGTCATCACGGGCTTCACCAAGTCGATCTCGGCCGAGCTCGACTTTCGCATCGAGGCCCGCAACCTCGAGCGCTTCCGTCGCAACTTCGCCGAGCTGCCCAAGGTGGTCTTCCCGCGCGTGTTCGAGGAACTCTCGACCGGCGAGGTGCTGTGCATGGAGTTCCTCGATGGCCGCAAGTTCTCCGAGGTGCTCGAGGCGGGCGAAGACACCCGGCCGCTGGTGTCGACCTACTTCAATGCCGCCTACAAGATGCTGTTCTTCGACGGCTTCTTCCACGGCGATCTGCACCCGGGCAACGTCCTGGTGCTCGCCGAGGGCCGCATCGGCATCCTCGACTGCGGCATGGTGGGGCGGCTGTCGCCGGCCGCCAAGGATCGGATCATCGACATCCTGTACGCGGTCCTCAACGAGGATCTCGAGAACGTCGCCCGCACGTTCTACGATCTGTCGATCCGCACCGGACCGGTCGACTACGACAAGTTCGAGTCGGACGTGATCGAGATCGCCGAGCGCTACCTGGTGGGTGTGCCGCTGTCGGAGATCCAGATCGGCACGTTGTTCGGCGAACTCGTGGGCGGCGCGACCCGGCACGCGGTGCGGATGCCGACCGACTTCACGATGCTCTTCAAGGCGATCATCACGACCGAGGGCATGGCCAAGTCGATGGCGCCGGACATCGATCCGATCGATCTCGCGCGGCCGTTCATCACCCAGATGGTGGCCGAGCGCTACAGCGCCGATCGGCTCAAGCAGATCGCGCTCGCCGACTTCAACAACATCTCGCGGATGTTCCGCGCGCTGCCGCGGACGCTGCCAGCGATGATCGACGATCTGCGGGCCGGGAAGATCGCGCTGGGGCTGTCGGGCGAATCGCTCCTCGAGCAGCATCGCCACGCCGAGCTCCGGCAGCGGCGCACGGTCCGCCTGGGCGTGACGATCGCCTTTTTGGTGTGCGGGACCTACTCGCTGGGCCTCGGCCTGCCGGTGTGGCCGCTCATCGGCATGCCGGCCATGTCCGCATTCTTGCTGTTCGGCGCCGGCGTGGGCCTGTTCAGCCTGTGGTGGAAATGAGCCCGGACGATGGGGTAGAAGGCGCCATGGCCAATCCCACCGCGACCTGCGAGACCTCGCTGGGCAACTTCGAAATCGAGCTGTTCGTCGACAAGATGCCGGGCACCGCCGGCAACTTCATCAAGCTCGCCAGCAATGGCTTCTACGACGGGCTCCACTTCCACCGCGTCATCTCGAACTTCATGATTCAGTTCGGCTGTCCCAACAGCCGCGATCCGAACAGCCCCCGCGCCGGCTCGGGCAACGGTCCCGACGGCTGCATCGCCGACGAGCACCCCCAAGACGCCAAGCTCTCCAACGAGCCCGGCACGCTGTCGATGGCGAACACCGGCCGCCCCAACTCGGGCAGCTGCCAATTCTTCGTCAACACGGTGCACAACAGCTTCTTGGACTGGTTCTCGCCGGGGCAGTCGAAGCACCCGGTGTTCGGCAAGGTGATCTCGGGCATGGACGTGGTCAGCGCCATCGAGAAGACCCCGACCGCCGCAGGCGACCGGCCGAAGGAGCCGGTGCGCATGAACAAGATCACCATCCACGGAGCCTGACGCCCGCAGCGCTCGGGCGACCTGTGTGCGCGAATCGCCGGCGCTCCCGTCTCGGGGACGCGGCGATTGCGGTACCATCGCCGGCGTTGCCATGAGCGAAGACGCAGGCCCCTCGAATTTCATCCGCGAGTTGATGGACGCCGACGCGGCCGCCGGCAAGCACGGCGGTCGCGTGATGACGCGGTTTCCGCCCGAGCCCAACGGCTACCTCCACATCGGCCACGCCAAGGCGCTGTGGCTCGATTTCGGCATGGCCGCTCAGTTCGGCGGCGTCTGCAACCTCCGGTTCGACGACACCAACCCGGTCACCGAGGACGTCGAGTACGTCGACGCCATCCAAGCGGACATCCGCTGGCTGGGCCACGACTGGGGCGAGCGGCGCTACTTCACGTCGGACTACTTCGAGCAACTCCACACGTGGGCGCAGGATCTCATCCGCAAGGGTCTGGCCTATGTCGACAGCCAGAGCGCCGAGCAGATCCGTGAGGCGCGCGGCAACTTCTACCGGCCCGGCACCGACAGCCCGTTCCGCTCTCGCAGCGCCGAAGAGAGCCTGGAGCTGTTCGCGCGCATGCGCAGTGGCGAGTTCGCCGACGGCTCGTGCGTGCTCCGGGCCAGGATCGACATGGCCCACGGCAATCTCAACATGCGCGATCCGTTGATGTACCGGATCAAGCACGCCCACCACCACCGCACCGGCGATGCGTGGTGCATCTATCCGACCTACGACTTCGCCCACGGGCTCTCCGACGCGATCGAGGGCGTGACCCACTCCATCTGCACCCTGGAGTTCGAGGATCATCGTCCCCTGTACGACTGGTTCCTCGAGGCCCTCGAGCTCGAGCATCGGCCGCAGCAGATCGAGTTCGCGAGGTTCAACCTCACCTACTTGGTGATGTCGAAGCGCAAGCTGCTGCAGCTCGTGCAAGACGAGGTCGTCGACGGCTGGGACGACCCGCGCATGCCCACCTTGTGCGGCATGCGGCGTCGCGGCTACACGCCCGAGGCGATCCGGTCGCTGTGCGAGCGCTCCGGGGTGTCCAAGCGCCCCGGCATCGCCGATGTCACCATGCTCGAGTACGAGGTCCGCGAGCACCTGAACGCGACCTCGCCCAGGCGCATGGCGGTGCTGCGGCCGCTGCGGGTCGTCATCGAGAACCTCGCCGAAGACGAGGTGCGATGGTTCGACGCGCCCAACAATCCCGAGGATGTGGCCGCGGGCTCGCGCAAGGTGCCGTTTTGCCGCGAGCTGTACATCGAGCACGACGACTTCCGCGAGGTCGCGCCCAAGAAGTGGTACCGCTTCGCCCCCGGCCAGGAGGTGCGGCTGCGCTACGCGGCCCTGGTCACCTGCGTCGGCGTGGTCAAGGACGACGCGGGCGACGTGGTGGAGTTGCGCTGCACGTGGGACCCGGCGTCGGGCGGCGGCAACTCGCCCGACGGGCGCAAGGTCAAGGGCACCTCGCACTGGGTCTCGGCGCGCCACGGCGTCGCCGCCACGGTGCGCCTGTACGACCGGCTGTTCACCGTCGAGGATCCGCTGGGCGAAGAGGGGCGCGACTTCAAGGAGTTCCTCAACCCCGACTCCCTCGAGATCGTGAACGGCGCCATCGTCGAGCCCGATCTCGCGACTGCCGAGCCCGGCGCACGGTTCCAGTTCGAGCGCGTGGGCTACTTCTGCGCCGACCTCGACAGCACCGCGGACGCACCGGTGTTCAACCGCACGATCGGGCTCAAGGACAGCTGGGCGAAGCTCGAGGCCAGAACCGAGGGCAAGCCCACCGCGAAGCCCGGGGCCAAGCCCACCTCTGGCGAGTGACGGCAGCGGGCGGCGTACACTCGGGTTCGATGGCCTCGCCCCCGCCCTACTACACCGCCGAACACGAGCAACTCCGCGAGCAGGTCCGCCGTTTCGTCCAGCGGGAGATCGCGCCGCACGTCGAAGCATGGGAAGAGCAGGGCGAGTTCCCCCGCGCGCTGTACACCGCGGCGGGCGAGCTCGGGCTGCTCGGCCTGGGCTATCCCGAGGCCTACGGCGGCACGCCGTGCGATCCGTTCCACCGCATCGTCGTCACCGACGAGCTGGCGCGGGTCGGCGCCGGCGGCATCATCGCCGGCCTGCTCAGCCACGGCATCGCGCTGCCGCCCATCGTCGCCATGGGCAGTGAGGCGCTCAAGGCCCGCATCGTGCCGCCGGTGCTGCGTGGCGAGGCGATCGCCGCGCTCGCGATCAGCGAGCCGGACGGCGGCTCCGACGTCGCCAGCCTTCGCACCACCGCGCGCCGCGACGGCGACGTCTATGTGGTCGACGGCAGCAAGACGTTCATCACCTCGGGCATGCGCGCCGACTTCGTCACGGTCGCAGTGCGCACCGGCGGCCCCGGTATGGGCGGCATCTCGCTGCTCGTGGTCGAAGCCGACACCCAAGGGTTCACGCGCACGCCGCTCTCGAAGATGGGCTGGTGGTGCTCGGACACCGCCACCCTCTACTTCGACGGCTGCCGCGTGCCGGCGTCGAACCTCATCGGCGACGAGCACTCGGGCTTTCGCGGCATCATGCACAACTTCAACGGCGAGCGCCTCGCGATCGCGGCGATGGCGGTGGCGTTCTCGCAGGTGTGCCTCGACGAGGCGACCGCGTGGGCCCGCGAGCGCAACACCTTCGGCAAGCCGCTGCTCCATCGCCAGGTCATCCGCCACAAGCTGGTCGACATGGCCCAGCACATCGGTTGTACGCGGGCGTGGCTCGAGCAGCTCGCGTGGCGCGTGGGGCAGGGCGAGTGGCCGATCGCCGAGGTGTGCATGCTCAAGAACGCCGCAACCCAGTGCCTCGAGTTCTGCGCGAAAGAGGCTGTGCAGATCTTCGGCGGCGCCGGCTACATCCGCGGACAGAAGGTCGAGCGCATCTATCGCGAGACCAAGGTGCTCTCGATCGGCGGCGGCGCCGAGGAGATCATGAAGGAGCTCGCGGCCAAGCAGCTGGGCCTGTGAGGGCTGCGGCGTCCGCCGTGGCCCGCAAAGTCGGGCCCGGGGTATCGTCACGGGCATGCAACCGCGCCTCGGCGATCGCTCGCTGTTCCCGACGCTGAACGCGGGGGTCTACGCCAACCACGCCGGCATGTCGCCGCTGTCGTTGCCGGTCGCCACCGCGATCCACGGCGCCGTCGACACCATCGCGCAGCAGGGCGGCGCCGCTGGTTGGGCGCTGCTCGAGGCCAGAGACGGCGTGCGTGCGGCCCTCGCCCGGCTCGTTGGCGCCGGTGCCCACGAGATCGGCTTCGTGCCCAACACCACCACCGGCGTGCGCGCGGCCGCGTTCGGGCTGCCGTGGGGCAAGGGCGACGTCGTGGTCTGCTTCACCGGCGAGTTCCCGGCCAACGTCACGCCCTGGCAGCGCGCGGCCGCGGCGTTCGGCGGCGCGATCGAGATGCTCGATCTCGCGGACTGGTCGCCGGATCCGGACAAGGGCCTGGCCGCGCTCGAGCGGGTGCTCGCGAGCGGACGCGTTCGGGCGGTGGCGGTATCGGCCGTGCAGTTCCAGACCGGCCTGCGCATGCCACTTGCGGCGATGGCCGAGTGCTGCCATGCCCGGGGCGCGTGGCTGTGCGTCGATGCCATCCAGGCCTGCGGCGTGGTGCCGATCGACGTCGTCGCCGACGGCATCGACGTCCTGGCATGTGGGGGCCACAAGTGGCTGGGCGGCACGATGGGCCTGGGCTTTTGGGTACTCCGCGAGCACGTCGCCCGGGTGCTGCGGCCCAACCTCGCCGGCTGGACCAGCCACGAGGACGCCGCCGACTTCCTGTTGCGCGGCGCGGGGCACCTCCGCTACGACCGGCCCATCCGGGCCCAGGCCGACCTCGTCGAGGACGGCGGCTTCGCGCTCACGTTGCTGCCGGGGCTCGCTGCTGCGGTCGGGATCCTCGAGCACCTGGGCACCGCGGCGATCTTCGAGCACGTGCAGCATTGGATCGACGCGCTCGAGCCGGGCCTGGTCGAGCGGGGCTTCACCAGCCTGCGGGCTACGCATGCGGCCGCGCGCTCGGGCATCCTCGCCGTGCGACCGCCGGGCGGCGTCGATCTGATCCGCGTGCACGCGGCGCTCGAGGCCCGGGGCATCGCCTGCGCCACGCCCGACGGCGTGCTGCGCTTCGCCCCGCACTGGGCCAACGATGTCGCGGAGATCCCCCGTGTGCTCGCGGCCCTCGACGCGTCCGTCGCCGACACGAGTGTCGATCGGGATCGCCGAGTCTGACGCCTCGCGTCCCAGATTCCGCCACAGCCAGATTCCGCTACAGCCAGATTCCGCTGCAGCCAGTGGGGCCTACATTCCGGTCGGTTGGGCAGCCCTGCGAAGGGGTGGTGCCCAACCCGCGCCGGAGCGCGCCCCACTTGGGCACCCGCTCCGATGCCCGGGGATGATGCATCGAGAACAACAGGGTTTTTCGCTGGGATCCAGACTTGCTGATGATGCGGTCGAGGCCGGCGAAGACGACAATCGGTTGCCGGACCGAATCAAGTTCAACCGCGGCGGGGTGTCACATCGCGACCCTCGCTTCATCC
>JBBQJI010000012.1:0-135722 GCA_038325765.1 Nannocystales bacterium | reverse complement strand
CCGACCGGCAAGTCGAAGAAGGCGCGCCGGCGTTGAGGACCGGCGCGCGTCGACGAGCCCGGTTCACGCGCGGATGCGGGCGGCGAAGGCATCGAGCTCGGTGAGCTTCTCGGTGTCATCGATCTCGACGAAGGTGGCGCGCGCCTTCGCGAGCCGCGGCGCGACCTCGGCCCGGCGCTCTGGCACCTCCCACAACGCCATCGCCAGCGAGCCGGGCGGACGCCCCCTCCTCTGGCGCCGCGGACATGGCGTCGAGGTCGGCGGTGGCGCGCTCGAGCAGCGGGATCGCCTCGGCCACGCGGCCGCGCATCCGCTGGATGTTCCCGTCCTCGCGTGTCAGCAGCATGAGACCCAGCACCAGCCAATAGCGCCGGCGCGCACCCGTATCGACGAAGTAGATCGCCCAGACGAGGCTCGGCACCACCAGCGTCAGCGAGTGGAAGTCGAACAGGTTGACGCCGTGAAGCGCCGGGTAGAGCACGAAGGTGCCGACCAAGAGCACCCCGAACCAGGGATTGCGGAGCCGCCGCACCGCCAGGAGGTAGAGCGGCGCGGCAGCAGTGCTCAGCCACACCGACTGCAACACCAAGAGCGTCTCGGCGCGGGGGCTCAGCAAGTAGATCGGCGAGAGCACCGCGATGATCGGATCGAAGTGCGCCGAGGCGTGCTTGCCCGTCTTGCAGTACGAGCAGCCCAGGAAGTCGCCGTTGGCCGTGCGCCAGAAGAGGTTGTCGTAGATCCCGAGGTCGTAGACGTGGGTGTCGAGGTTGCGGTGTTCGAGCAGCGCCAGGTGCGATGAGTACGCCGCGTAGAGCACGGCCAAGCCCATGGCGACGAGCGGCGGTAGCCACCGCCAGCGCACGAGCTCGGGCACCGTCTTCGGCGCGCGCAGGCCCAGCACGCGGTACACGAACACGCCCAGCGTCGCGGTGCAGATCCCGATGATCGTGAGCGTGACGAACTCGTGCTGCTCCTCGATGCCCCGGTGCGACAGCACCGCGAGCAACGGCGCGGCCATCACTACGAACACGAAGCGGTTCAGCAGCCGCACGCTGTCGCCCAGACGCACGGGTCCCCCCGCCCGCCCGCCCCGGCGCGCACGCACGAGGTGGGCGCCGAGATAGACCAGCACCATCGGCACCGCCAGCAGCAACATCGTCTCGAGGATCGCCACCCGCTGGGCGGGATCCAGATCGTTCTCGACGATGTAGTCGCGGTCGCTCGGGTGGGCCAACGGCCACGACGCGAGCCCCGGCGCGACCGCGACGAGCAGCGCGACCAGGCCCCACGACCAGAACGCTGCGACCACGCGCTCGACCAGCGCGTCCAGTCTCCCGGGTACTCGCGCGGGCGGGCGGGCCCCGCCATCGGCGGCTTCCATGGTCTGCTCCTCGGTTGGGCGAAGCGGGGGATGAGTCGCCATGGGGTGGATTGGGTAGCTGGAACCGGCACCGGCGGATACTGGCTCGGTCCCGGGCCGGCGGCCGGGCGAGCTTCACTTTTCCGCCCTGGCTCGCTTTCGGTCTGCTAGCAGCTAGCTTCCCCGGAGCGCGAGGCTACTCCGCGCATGAGGCGTGAACGATGCATGACCGTTTTATCTTCTTCACCTTGATGACCACGTTCGCCCTCGCCACGGGATGCGGCGACGACGACGATCCGGCAAGTGACGGCACCGACGGGAGCAGCGGCGACGGCACCGGCGGCACCGAGAACGGCAGCGCGACCGTGCCGTCGATGTCGAGCGGGGCCGACTCCGGCGAGAGCAGCGCGACGGCGGACGGCAGCTCCAACAGCGGCAGCTCCGACAGCGGCAGCTCCAACAGCGGCAGCTCCGACAGCGGCAGCTCCGACAGCGGCAGCTCCGACAGCGGCAGCTCCGACAGCGGCAGCTCCGACAGCGGCAGCTCCGAATCCACGGGCGCGCCGGTGTGCGAGCCGGTGGGCGTTCCGTGCGAGGACTGTTTGATCACCCAGAGCTGCTGCGCGGAGTACTCCGCGTGCCTGGACGACGCCGACTGCGAGTGCTTCGTCACGTGCCTGATGGGCGACCTCGAGGCACTCGAGGACTGCTTCGAACCATGCGATCTGCAGGCAACGCCACGGGCCTTCTCCGACATCCAGCAGTGCGCGATCACGGCGCCCTGCGGCGACGTCTGTGAGGACGGCTGAGCCGGCCAGCCGCCTCGGACGCCAGAACCCCTTCGGCGACAGCGACGCGAGCGGTCTGACGTCGAGCAGGCTCGGGATAGCCACGACGCACACCAGCATCAGGCTCCCATGGGTGATCGGCAGCCCGCCGATGAACCCTTCGATGGGCAACCGCGTGGCGGCGCCTCACCCCATCGGCCAGGGCGCGGCCCAGCGGGGCGCGGCCCATGACCGCGCGGGCAAAACCGACCGGCCCCGCGTTTCCGGTCCCGTGGAATACGCCGCGCCGCGCCGCGCGTGGAGGTACCCTCGGGACCAGGTGCAGTCGTGAACACGAGGATCCCCGGTGCCAGTGACCTCCTGCTCGCGTGTCTCGTGTCGATCGCGTGCACCCCGGCCGACGAAGCCGCCGTCAGCCCGATGTTGCTGCGCTCTGTCGACGCGGGTGCGCCACTGCCTCTTGTGCGGCCGTCATCCTCCGCCGAGCCAACGAAGGCCGAGCCCATCGCCGCGCCCGACCGGTGGGCGATTCCCGTGGCCGCCGATGCACCACAGTTCGAGCGTGTGGCCGTCGGCGGAGGCGACACCCTCGTTGCGCTGCTCCAGACCACGGACGGTGCCCTCTTCGCCGCGACCGGTCCTGTGCTCGCGCGATTGGGCACAGGCGGCGCGTACGAGCCGCGACCCGAGTGGAGCCGTGGGATCGACGATACCGCCGCGCTCGACAGTCTGACCAGCGGCTACGACTGGTGGCAGGCCGTCGCGATGGGCGGGACCTGGCCAGAAGGCGCCTACCTCGTGCTGTCGCCGGAATCGGGCAGTCGCGGCGATGACTCGCCGCACGAGACCTACCGCCGCCTCAATGGCACGTGGACGCGGGTGGCCACCGGCGCGAAGCGCTTCGACTGGTACCCGCGGTCCTTCGGCGCGTGGAAGGACGGATCGCTGCTCGCGCTCAGGGCCTTCGATCCCCACTACACCGCGTACGACGACGAGGGCTCGCCCTCACCCCGCGAGGCCAAGACCGTAGCAGCGGCGATCGCCGCCGAGAAGCGGCTCGTCGTGCTGCGGGGCCGACCCAAGGCGCCGGGCTTCGGCAAGCGGGACGTCCGTGCCTTCGCCTCGCTGCCGACGGGCGAGATCTACGCGGCGATCGCCGAGGGCGACGTGATCACGATGCTGCACCACGACGGCGTCACGGCCAGCGAGCGGGCGTTGACGCTGCCCGGCCCCGGAGTCGTCGGCGCGCACGACATCACCGTGGTCGCCACCGGTGACGACCGGGTGTGGGTGTTCGGGTCGGCCCGAGACGGCGAGGACGATCGCGCCTACGTCGCCCGCTACGACGGGCGCACGTGGTCGCAGGTGTCGACTCCGTGTGTGGGGCCAGCATCGTCGGGGTCGATCGACGACGCTGGCAACGCGTACTTCGTGTGCGACGTGCAGCGCACCGACGTCGACACCGAAGCCGCGCTACTGCGGGTGAAAGGTGACCTCGTCGAAGAGCTACCCACGGGAATCCTGCCGTACCAGGTCGTGGCGCGCCGCTCCGACGACATCTGGGTGGTGAACTCACCCTTCGGGCTCGATGTCGCGCTCGTCTACTCGGGCGCAAAGGTGCCCTCGCCCCACGTGCTTCCGTCGCGCGAGGAGGTTGCCCGTACCGTGTACGAGTGGTCCGAGCCCCACGAGATGGCGCCGGCGTGTGCCGGCGTGTGGATCCCACTCACCGAAGGCGCCGACCGGGCGGCCGCCGAGGCGACATTGGAGCGGCTCGCCGGCGACGAGGGCTACCCCGAGCTGTACGAGGCCCGCGTGGCGGGCAGCACCGCGTTCGGCGTCAGGATCCAAGGCGTCAGCGACAAGACGCTGCCCGCGGCGACGAAGCGTGTCGTCGCGGCCCTCGGGACGGCCGCGGGTACGCCGACATGCAACCAAAGGCCGTCGGTCGAACCCGAGGGGTGAGAGATCGACAGATGCTCCTCGCCATCCATCTGTGGCTCGTCGCCGTCGGTGCCCAGGCGATCGTCGATCGCGTCGCGATGAACGTGGCCTGCATCGGCTGTCATCCGATCCAGGCCGCGCAGTGGGAGGGCTCCGAGCACGCCACCGCGTATACCGACGCGCCGTTCCAGGCGGCGCTCCTGCGCGAGCCGCAGGCGTTCTGCCGCGCCTGCCACGCCCCCGAGCAGGACGCGCGGCTGTCGGCGATCACACCCGCGTCGTCGATCGGTGTTGGGTGCGTGGGCTGCCACCTCGACCCCGTGGCCACACCCGGCGCGGACGGTCGCCACCTGTCGATGCGCGCAGCCGTCGACTGCGACGGCTGTCACGAGTTCGGGTTCCCCGACGACGCGCTGCGGGCCCACCCCTTGGCGATGCAGCGCACGGTTTCGGAGCACCGCAGCTCGCCGTTCGGAGATCAGGGGTGCGCGTCGTGTCACTTGCCGCGCGACGCCGCGGGTCTGCACGATCATCGCATCGCCGTGACCCGCGATCCCGACACGCTCGCGCGCGCGCTCGCGATCGCGGCCGAGCGCGTCGGGCCGTCGCGGATCCGGGTACGCCTGGCCGTCGTCGGGGCCGGGCACGCGGTGCCCACCGGCGATCTCTTCCGCCGCCTGGAGATCGGCGCGATGGCGATCGACCCGCACGATCCGCAGCGGCCCGCGCGGAGGTGGCTCGGCCGCCGTTTCGCGACCCGCGTCGAGCCCACCGGGATCGAAGTGATCGCCGAGGTCGCCGACGATCGTGTCCACGCCGACGCCCCGCGGGAGCTCGTGCTCGAGGTTCCCGGCGCCGATGGTCGTGACGTCGTGTGGTGGGTCAGTCACCAACGGGTCGCGTTTCCCCGGGGAGACGATCCCGCCGCCGCGGTGCTCGACGGCGAGACACCCATCGGCGGCGGAGTGCTGGTGCACGGCGGCGGTTCGCATTTTCGTGCTCGCGCCGATCATGCTCGCCGTGATCGTGATCGTGATCGTGATCGTGATCGTGATCGTGATCGTGATCGGTGACGGCCCCGGCGGGCTCTGTACGGCCAGGTCACCGAGACGGCGAAACGACTGCTACGACGTTTCCGCGGAGCTCGGTGCTCATTGGGGCGGCGGTGCGGGCGTCACGACTGCGCCGATCTTGATCGCGATCGCCGAAGTGGAGCTCGACGCGATCCAGTAGCCGCTCGCGCAGCCGTCGACGAAGCTGGCGTAGTTCTTCCCCGCGTACGTCCACTCGAGCCGCGCCTTGCTGTTGTACTTGTCGATCGTGAACTGGAGGTCGGCGCCGGATGTGGATCCCGGCGCGGCGACATGCGACGTCCCGACGATCGTGCTGCCCGAGCGCGTGGCAGTGCCGCCCGACACGTTGAACCCGCCGCTCAACGGGAAGTGGGGTGACTCTGCCCGCGCCGTCTCGCCGGTGATGAGGGTGCTGTTGACCTGCGGGATGACCTTGCCGGCCTGGAGGTCCGCGACCATTTCGTCGAGGGCGCCCTCGCAGGTCAGCAGCTGCTGCACGCCGCCGGGCGTGAGGCCCGGATTCGCGGAGGACGGCGCCTCGGTCAGCGTTCGCGTCGGCCCAGCGAGCATCAACGGAAACAGCGCGCCGACGGGAGTCGAAGCGGCAGCGGCGACGGGCACCATGGGGACGATCACGAACAGCGAGAGCAGTAGCGTCTTCATGCGATGTGGTTCTCCGAGGGGGGCGAGCAGGCGCCGGGTCCTTCCCAGCGGCGTCGGCCCCCTCGTCGGCGTAGATTGAGCGCCCCTGGGCGATGTGACGCCCTCCATGAATTTCGCTCGTCGCGGGCCGCCGGCTTCCCATCGGCGGCCGAGTGCTGGTGAACGGTGCTGGTTCGGCGCGGCGATTCCGTGCTAGCACCGATCATGTTCGACGTGATCGTGATCGGTGACGGCCCCGGTGGGCTCAGTGCGGCGCTCTTCCTCGCCAAGGCCGGCAAGCAGGTCGTGGTGTTCGGCCAGGACAAGACGGCGATGCACTGGGCGATGCTGCGCAACTATCTCGGCATCGCCGCGCTGCATGGGTCGGAGTTCCAGACCATCGCGCGGACCCAGGTCACCGAGATGGGCGGGATCATTCGCGACGCTCGGGTCGAGACCGTCGGCCGCGACGGCCACCAGTTCACCGCCACGCTCGATGACGGCGAGACGCTGCAGGCCAAGTACCTCGTGCTCTCCGAGGGCAAGAGCCCGCGGCTGTCGACGATGCTCGGCCTCGACCATACGCCGGAGCACGGCGTCGCCACCGATCGAAACGGCGCCTCGAGCATCCCCGGAGTCTACGTCGTCGGTCGGCTGGCGCGACCGGGCCGCAGCCAGGCGATCATCAGCGCCGGCGACGGGGCCGCGGCGGCGATCGACATCCTGTCGCGTGAGAAGGGCGAGGACGTCACGGACTGGGACTCGCCGCCCGAGGGTTGACGCGCGTCCGTTTCGATCACGGACACAGGCAGCGCGGGCCTCTCACGCGCGTTGACGGTGGCGCCACGTCAGGGCGTCGCGCAGACGCCTACGCTCGGCGCCTCCTCGAGCGCCACGCAGATCGCTCCTGTTGGACAGATCGGTGCGGTCGGATCGCAGTCCGAAGCGCAGCACGCGATGTCCGAACACGCGAGGGCCGAGGCGCCGTCGATGCACACCGATCCGGCGGCGCACACAAAGGCGGCACAGGCCTCGCCGGGCAGTGCGGGCCCGGCCGGCGCGCAGAAGAAGCTGCCGTGCTCCGGTGCGCAGGCCTGGCCGTCACCGCACGCCTGCGCCAGCGGATCGCAGCCCTGGACGCACAGCGGGAGCGCCTCGGTGATCTCGCTGCACTGCAGCACGCCGGGACAGCCGGGGTTCAACTCGGACCCGGTGCACAGCGCCGCGCACACACCGTTGTTCTGCGCGTCGACGTCCCAGCACATCAGCCCGATGTCGCAGTCGTCGATGCCGCTGACGCCCGAGCCCTCGGCCATGCACGACTCGCCGAGCAGCGCGGGCGCTGCGGCGAGCGGGGTGCAACGCGTGGCGTTCCACACGCCCCCGCCGTCGTTCGCCCACGCCATGCACTTCTCGTCGTCCGGGCAGTCCTGCGTCCGGAGGTCGCATTCGAGGGAGCCGCCGCCACCGCCACCGGGCGCGGGCGCGGGCACGTGAACGCGCAGCCCGTGCCCGAGTCCTCCTCGTACGCGCCGGCTTCGGATTCGTCGGCCGCGGATTCGTCGGCCGAGGTCGGCGTGCTGGGGTCGACGCCGGTTGCCGTGCTGATCGACGCGTCGCCCGCCGACGCCGCACCGCTGCTTCCATCGACCGCATCGTCGCCGGTGTTGGCGTCGTCGAGCGAGACCACCGAGCTGCACGCACCGACCAGCGCGATCGCTGCGATACGGGCGGCTCTTGCATGCGAGGACCCTCGCGCGATCTCCGTCGGCTGTCTCACCGGTCGATCGGGTGGGCCGCGTCGGTGCGGGAGTGGTCGACTCATCGTTGCGGTCGCCCGTGTGAAACGCGCGCGTCCTCGTCGGTCTCGGCTCCGTCGACCTCGCGGGGGTCCACGCCATCGAGCGCTCCGCGAGAGCTGGCGACCCCAACTGGCGCATTGACTCCGGGTCCCGGGGTGCGGCAGCCTGGGTCGTGCTCGAGATCCGCGCGGAGCAACTCGTGGCCCTTCGCGCGCCCCTGCACGCCGATCTGGCGACCCGCCTCGTGCCCCACGTGCGCCAGCACTTCCCCGGTCCGACTCTGCGCCTCGACGACGCCCGACTGCACGCGCTGGTCCTCGCCGGCGTCGTGCGCTGCGACGGCTACGGCATCAGCATCGGCCGCGACGTCGCGCGGTTCGTCAACCTCATGGCCACCCTCGGCTGGACGTTCGACGTCGACCTGCCGTGGGCGCAGCAGGTCTTGCGCGCCAGTGGCGGTCGCGATCGACGGCCCAAGCTCGAGAGGCTCCTCGAGGCCGCCAACCACAGGAAGCCACCGCATGTGCCCGAGTCCCGCTGAGGTCGCCGCGTCCGAGTTCGGCGTCGCGGACCTCGCCAACACGATTGCGGCATGCGATCGATCGACGTGGATCGTCGTCGAACTCCTCGAGCACGACGGCACGCCGATGGCTGGCGAGCCTTACGAGATCAGGTTACCCGGTGGTGAGGTCCGTACCGGCGTGCTCGATGCCGATGGCCGCGCAGTGATGGAGGGCATCGATCCCGGTGTCGCCATCGTACGGTTTCCGGAGCGCGATGCCGAGGACTTCGGGCCCCTGCCCCACATGCCGCAGGTCCGTGAGGGCGCCCCGTGGATCGAGCTCGAGCTCGTCGACGATGCCGGCATCGGCGTCGGGGGCGAGCCGTTCGAGCTCGAGTTCGCGGACGGTTCGCGCCGCTCGGGCACGCTCGACGAGCACGGGCGAACGCGCATCGAGGGCATCGTCGAGGGCGAGTGCCAAGTGAGTTTCCCGAACCGTGATACCGACGATCTCGAACCCGGGCCGGCCCTTGCCGAGCCCACATCACCCTGAGGCGGCGAGCATGGCCAAGATCCATCGCGTAAAGCAGGGAGAGACGCTCTACAGCATCGCGCACGCCGAGGGCTTTCGGCGCGCCGAGGCGATCTGGGAGCACGAATCCAACGCCCATCTCCGGGGCAAACGTCCGTCGCCCAGCCTGCTGTTTCCCGGTGACGAGTTGCTCATCCCCGATCGGCGAGTGACGCCATTCGCCTGCGCCACCCGGTCGCTGCACACGTTTCGCCTACGCCCCTCGACCCGTCGATTCGAGCAGGATCTCCGCAACGAACACGACGAGCCACTGGCGTCGATCCGCTATGCGCTCGACATCGACGGCACGAAGTTCGAGGGCCGCACCGATGGCCACGGTCACCTCGGCCACGACGTTCCCGCGGATGCGAAGCGGGGGACCCTGGAGGCATGGCTGCGCGAGGGCGCAGACGAGGTGAAGCTGTCGTGGACCCTCGACTTCGGCCACCTCGATCCGCTCGAGGAACTGAGCGGTGTCCAGGGCCGACTCGGGAACCTCGGCTACGACGCAGGCCAGGCCGACGGCCACCCGAGCGCAGCGACCACGGCGGCGATCTCGGACTTCCAGAGCGACCATGATCTGCCCGCGACGGGCGAACTCGACGACGCCACCCGCAGCAAGATCGGCGCGGCCTACGGCGGCTAGAAACCTGGTCACGCAATGAGCCACTACCCGTATCGATTCGATCACGCGGTGTTCCCCGCCATCGCACCGATGGTGCCGCCTCGGCCCGGGCCCATGGCATTGCTGGCTCGGGTGGCGCCCGAGTTGAGTGGCGCGCTCAAGCCGGCCAAGCTGATCTACGCGACCGCGACGACGGTGTGGATCCAACCCAAGGGCAATCAGTGGGAGCACTCCGAGCCCTTCGACAACCTCACCTCGAGTGCGACGTCGAAGATGCCGGACATGAACGCGCACTACCACTTCCTGCCCGGGATCGACGAGGTCGAGATCGATTGGGTCGTCGAGTATCCGCGGCGCGTGGGCAAGCTCGAGGTCCAGCTGTATTCGGCCCACTTCGCTGCTCCGGTCTTCACCAAGACCTACCAGGATGGCGCGGCCCAGACCGCGGCGGCGAAGACCGGACCCTCGCTCGCGTGGAGTGAGATCGCGATCGCCGATCCACGATTCCCCGGTGGCCGGCCCGACGTCGCCCACGCGCCGTATCAGCTGCGCCTGGTCGTGACGGACGCGGACACCGGCTGCGAGAGCATGGCGTGGACGTACTTCGACGTGCTCGTGCACAGCATCGAGTTGCACTGGGGACCGGCGGCGTGGATCCCCAATGCGCCGATCCCCGACACGAGCCCGCTGTTCGGCCCCATGGCGCAGGCCCGCGAGACCGTCGTCTTGCAGAGATTGAAGAAGCAGGCCAAGACGACCGACCCCGCGGTCACCGGGATCGACGGTACCGACATCATGATCGATCTGCCCTCGGCGTGCGCGGGGTATGTCCATTGGGCCGAATGGCAGTGCTTCTGGAAGGATCTCGCGTTCCTGCGCTACCGCGGGCTGTGGGGTCTGGGCCCGCGCGTGCCGCTGCTGGCAAAAGTGTATCCGAAACGCGCCGATGGGACGAAACTCGATCCCGATGCTGGCCACGCGACGTGGGCCGACGTCGGCAAGGTCGTGGGGCCGGCGGCGATCCTGTGGGATTGGCATGATCGTCCCGAGGCTGGGCGTCGTCTCCAGGAGCGGCAGCGCTGGACCGCGGCCGGCGATTTCGTGATGCGCGCATTGGCCTACAAGCCCAACGACGGCGATGAGCCACCCGACTGTCGCAACTGCCACGTCGATCGCGGTGGTCGACGTGCGGGTCCCGATCGCGTGCTGCCCACGGCGGCCGCGAATCCGCTGCCGAGTGCAGTCGTGGCCGCGACCACGCGTAAATGGGCGTCGTTGTCGAACGTCGCCGCGACGGGATCGATGGCGGGCCACGCCGGGATCCTGTTCCACCCCTCGCGCATGGCCGGTGACACGTACAAGCTGCGCGCGATGCTGGCGAACGAGCTCGTCGCCGACAAGAGCAAGCTGGTGCTCGATGTCGCCACGCCGGTCGACGATCTGCTCGACGACTCGCACGGCCTACCGATGGGTGAGACCGGCATGCTCGAGATGCGGCGGCTGATCCCCGCCAGGTACGTGCGCAAGGCCGGTTACTACGACGAGATCGACCTGACCAAGATCGACGAGCGCTTCGCACCCGCGGGCGTCAAGATCGAGTGGACGCGCGAGCTGTGGACCGAGGCCGAGTACAACCTCCACCTCACCGCCGCGCTGGCGGGCGCGGTGCACCAGGAGAGCGCGGCGGAGGTCCGCGGGCATCGGTCGCAGGATGCCGCGGTGAAACGGCGCAGCGTGATCGCGCCGCTCGTGGGCCGGGGAACGCTGGCCAGGTTCGATCATTGGTTCGGGTGGAAGGTGGGCAGGCTCAAGCCGACGCCGAGCGAGGTGTGCCTCACGCATCCCGATCGCGCGACGGCGATCAACCCGTTCATCGCGGCGGCGCATCTTGCCTGGGTGGCGGCGGTGAAGGAAACGAAATCGCGGACGAAGAAGTGGACGGAGTTCCGCGCGAAGTCACCGCACGATCCGGAGGACGACGTACGCATCCGGCAGGTGCTGACGAAGCTCCGCAAGAGCGATCGCAGGTGGGTGATGACCGAGGCCAAGCGCCTCTACACCGCGGCGGGCTGGAGCCTGTTCGAGGAGGCCGACGAGGAGAAATGGGCGGTCGCCCACTTCGCGTACACCCAGGGCTGGATCGACGTGGTGATGGAGCAACACCAGCGCAAGATCATGGCTGATGCCTTCGAGGGCGTGACGTTCTTCCACTACATCAACCTGTGGGAGACCGTCGATTCCGGTGGTGCCTCGGTGGCGCGCGATTATTCGCTCGGCGGCGTGGCCAAGGTCGACACGAGCGCGGACCTCGGGTTGAAGAGCATGTTCTTCGTGTGGGATCATCCCGACGATCGCCGGCGTGGTGGCAATGGTGGACCCGACACGATGGACGGCAACGAGACGGCGGCTCACGAGTTCGGGCACAACCTGCACCTGTCGCATTCCTTCGGCGAGCGGTTCAACCTGCAGATGCACGACCAGAACCCGCCGATGAATGGCGATGCGCATCCGTGTTTGATGAACTACGATGCCGACACCGAGCTGTGCGGGGTGTGTCGGCTGCGGGTACGCGGGTGGTCGTTCGCGAAAGCCGGTGCGTTCAAGGGCTTCGGCAACCGCGACCCCGCGACCGACGGGGCCGCGCCGCACCCAGGTGCCGCTGCCCTCTCGGGGTTCTATGTCGATTTCATCGTCTAGCCATCGTTTGAGTTCGTGATCGTTCGGGTTCGCCATGGCCATCACACTCGCAATCGAGCTACCGTTCTCGGTCTACCTGCCCGGCGAGTCGGTACGCGTCGAACTCATAGTGGCGAATGTGGGTACCAGCGTGCGCCCGGTGCCGATGCCCGATGCGCGGCTGTTGATCGACATCGACCTGCGTGGTCCATCGGGTGCGCTCGCGCTGCGCTGTGCGATCGTGCCGCCATTGGTATCGCTCGGCGATGGCGACACCCTCGAGACGGAGCCCGACGACGAGATCGCGATGCAGGTGGTGCTTCCGGCGTCGGCGGCCGAGCTGCCCGGCGAATACACGCTGCGCTGTGCGCTCGACACGCGCGAAGGTCGGCTGCACGCCGAGCCGGTGGTGTTTCGTCGCGATGCCGTGGTGCGGGCCCAGATCGCGGTGTCGCGGGCGCGCGGTGAGGCCGAGGCCCGCGGATGGCCGTGCCACGCGATGGTCCGCGGCGAGCACGTAGTGGCGTTGCTGCGCGCGGAGCTCGGGTGGAGTGAGGACTGGCCCCATCGCGCGATGGCCGAGACCGCGAGCGAGCGCATCGCGACGCTGGGCCTCGAGGTGTCGCCGATTCGCACGATGGCCGCGCGCGTCGGTGCGGAGGATTGGATCGCCTGGGCCGCGATGCCCGAGGGGCAGCCGCGGCTGTGCGTCGCTGCACTGCGTGAGGGCTTCGCCGAGGCCAGTGTTGCCCCGGCCGATGGCCTGACGCGGGTGCTGCGGGACGTGCTGCCGAGCGGCGTCGGCTGCGATGTCGCGGTGCTCGGCCGCGGCCTCGCGAACCTCAGCCTGTTTCGCTTCGCGCTCGGCGAAACGCACGGAGTTCCGCTGTGGACGACGTCGATGCCCGCGCCGAGCGATGTGGTCACGGTCGCGCGCGGCATCGACGAGCATGCGGATCGGACTGCGATCGCGGTCGCGGTCGACACCGCCGACGGCGTGGTGCTGCACTACGCGGTGGCGACAGGCGATGCCCCGCCGGCACGATTCGACAGTGTGCTGGTCGGCGACGCGAAGCTGGTCGGCGACACGTCGCTCGCGGTCGCGATCGATCGCCGCGGCAATGGCCACGTGGCCCTCGTCGCGATGCAGCGCGAGCCGACCCCCGCGCTGCTGCTGGCTCGGATCGCGTTCGGGTCCGATGCGATGCCGCGGCTCGATCGCAGCGCCATCGCACACTCGGTGATCTCGGTGCCGGCGCCGGCCGTTGCGGCATCGGCGAGTTTTTTCATCGACGACGTGAACTCGCGGTGGCTGCTCGACTGGGCAGTGCTGCTCGAGGACGGTCGCTGCGCCGCGAGCCGCCGCCGCGCCGAGCCGCACGTGTTCAGCCCGGAACTCGCGCCGTCGCTGCCGCTCGAGGTGATCTCGCTGGGCGAGCACGCGATGCTCGCCGCCCACGATGGCCACGGGCACCGGCGATTCATCGGACTCGGATAGCGCTAGCGCTTCGCTCATGGCGGATCTCCGACGGGGCGCGCCGCCCGCGGCACGTCGAGCCCTCCCTTCGTGACGCCCCGCGCGATTCGCTCTTGATCGGCGGCGGGGAGCACCGCACGATGCCCGCGCTGCCTCCGCCAGCCGTCCCGACGCCATGCTTGACCCCTGCCGCGCCGTTCGACATCCTCCGAGCCGCGTTGCCGAGGACTGCATCCGCGAGCAGCCAGCTCCGCCGCCCCCGCCGTGATGCCTACACCGCAACCTGACGCCCTGTTCTCGTCAGGCGGGGTCGCAGCCGATGCGATGCGGCGGGTCGACTGGGCAGCGACTTCGGTCGGGCCCGTCGCCGGCTGGCCGTCGTCGCTCAGGAACCTGATTCGCACCATGCTCGCGTCGCGGCAAGCGATGGCGCTCTACTGGGGCCCAGACCTCGTCCAGTTCTACAACGACGCGGCTCTGCCGATCTTCGGCACCAAGCACCCCTCCGCGATGGGGCGCACTGGGGCGGAGTCGTGGGCGGAGGCGTGGGCGGTCATTTCGATCCCGCTGCTCCGCGTCCTCGAGCGGGGCGAGTCGTTTCTGGCCGAAGAGCAGCTGATCCCCATCGTGCGCGCCGATGCCCTGGAAGACGCCTGGTGGACGTACAGCTATACGCCCGTCTACGACGGCGAGACGATCAGTGGGAGTCTCACCATCGTGAACGAGACCACCCAATTCGTGCTCGCCCGCCGCGAACTCGACGTGCGCATGGCCGAGAATCTGGAAGCGCGGGCCGAAGCTGAAGCCGCGAATCGCACCAAGGACACGTTTCTGGCGACGCTCTCGCACGAGCTGAGGACCCCGGTGATGACGATCCTGAATTGGTCGCAGCTGCTTCGGGACGACCAAGAGCGTACGCTGCTCGACAAGGGGCTTGCCGTCATCGAGCGCAACGCCCACGCGCAGGCGAGGCTCATCGATGACATCCTCGACGTCTCGCGCATCGTCGCTGGGAAGCTGGCGCTGAGGCTGGGAAGCGTGGATCTCGTGCGGTTGGTCGGGGTGGCCGGGGACTCGGTCCGACCGCTCGCCGAAAAGCAAGAAGTCGAGTTCGTCGTCGAGCTGGGCGCGCGCGAGCTGCGGTTGGAGGCGGATGAAGACCGCATCCAACAGGTGCTCTGGAATCTGCTCACGAACGCCGTGAAGTTCACGCCGAAGGGTGGCCGCGTGGTGACGCGGATGTGGCGCTCGGAGCACGGCGCCCACGTTCGGGTCAGTGATACCGGGCGCGGTATCTCGGCGAAGTTCTTGCCGCGTGTGTTCGAGTCGTTCAGCCAGAGCGAGACCACGGGCACGCGAGAGGGAGGACTCGGGCTGGGCCTGTCGATCGCGCGTCAGCTGATCGAACTCCACGGGGGGAGCGTGCGGGTGGCGAGCGATGGGGAAGGCAAGGGCGCGTGCTTCGAGATCACCCTGCCGATCACGACGTGACGCCGTCGCCCCTCCAGTCGTGTGGCCCTCGCCGTAGCGCGCGAATCCGATCTCTCCGCGCAGTGTAACCGGCTGACCGCGCGCGCGTACGCTCCGAGTGCCCTCGCTTCGCACTCCTCGACTCATCCTGCTCCTCTCGCTCGCATGCTCGCCCGGCGCATGCGCGGACTCGAGCGACGAGCTCCCCGATCCCGACCCGGACGCCGATCCCCTGATCGTGCCGACCGACGCCGATTCGCTGCTGCCGTGGCTGGTGGCCGAGGCCTACCTCGAGTGGCCGGTCGAGTCGGCGATCCATGGGTCCACCGGACCGCACTTCGGCAACGTGCGCACGTGGATTCACCCGGATCTGGCCGACTCGCTCGACGCCGGCCTCGCGCAGCACCCCGCGGGCGCGGGCGCGGTGAAGGAGCTCTACGGCAGCGGGAGCGAGCGGCGCGGCTGGGCGGTCCAGGTCAAGACCGCCGACGACAGCGCGGGCGGTGACGGCTGGTACTGGTACGAGTACTACGACGGCGCGACGGTCGCCGCGGGCGACGGGATCGGGTTGTGCGCCGGCTGCCACGGCAGCGGGGTCGACTACGTTCGCACGCCGTGGCCGCTGCAGTAGCGCGGCCGTCACGGCCCGACCAACTCATGGGCCAACTGCTGCTTTTCGCTCCGGCACTTCGAGCCGGCGCCACGCCGCGTATCGGCGATCACATCGAGTGCACTCGAGCACCGCCAGTCCACCGCAGGCCACCGCGGATGTCGGTCGATCGACCGACACCCACGGACACCGAACTCGCAAGAACCGGCTAGATGGCCGATTGCGGGGCATACCGATCGGTGCGACCGTGGGATCAGGCCGGCGCTCGTGCCGGCAGCAGACCAAGGCGCGGTGTGATTCCATGAACCGAACAAATCTGGCCTCGTGGACACGGATGTGGCTCGCACTCGGGGGGGCCGCGTTCGCGGCTGGCTGTCACGGCGGGGGTGCCGAGGCGGGGAACGAGGGCATGTCGGGCGCCACGCAGGATGACGCGGCGGGCACCGATGCCGGCGCGGATGACGACGCGACCGCTTCGGGGGGCGGCGAGGACTCGTCCGGGGGCGACGGGAGCATGCCGCCTGTCGGCGGCCACCACGGCATTCTGGATTGTCCCACCACGCCGTTGCCGGACTACGGGATCGCGGCCAGCGTCGATCTCTCGGAGCGCTTCGCGCAGAGCTGCGCGAGCTGTCACGGCAGCGTCGGGCAGGGCAAGGACAACTATCCGGCGATCCCAGGCCTGCTCGACGAAGCCGGGTACATCGCCAAGGTGCGCAGCGGCGCCAATGCGATGCCGCCGTTCGGGCCCGATTACGTGACCGACGCCGAGCTCGCGGCCGATTACGCGAGTCTCGTGGAGTTGGCCGGCCAGCCCGGTGGTGTCGCGGAGCCGACGGACGGTCCGGCCTTCTGGACCGACACCGAGGTGGAGGAGATCTATCAACGCGGGCTCGCGGTGTGGCGCAAGCCAGGGGTCGTCGACGGCCAGGCCTGCGCGAACTGCCACAGCCCCGACGGGGTCGAGCTGGCGATCATCGGCTTTGCCGACGACGCGATCCTGCGGCGGAGCCAGATGCACGTCGGGCCGGAGGACGCACTCGTGCTCCGCGATTTCGTGCACGCGCAACGTCGTCGGCTCGACATCGCCGAGACCTGCTCGACCGACTGGCGCCCGTTCCAACCCGGCGGAACCGTTCTGCCCGGTGATACCGCGAACGAGCAGGACGTGGCGTTCTTGACGGTGCTCGAGGACAGGGAGCTTCTGCTCGCCACCGGCAAGGTCGTCACGCTCGACGATGCAAAGCAGGCGTTCGCCGAGCTGCAGGCCGTGGATCTGCGCCGGCTGCCCATCGGCATCGCGTTGCCCCGCTTGACCGAGGACATGTTCAACGGCCCCGAGCACCGCGACATCAACGACTACATGCCGCCGGTCCCGACCGCGCCCAACGACGCCGCGGCGTACTTTGCGGTCGAGGACGCGTATCTGGCCGACCCGACGGATGTGAAACTGTACGAGCTGCTCGAGCTCAATCGCACTTCCATGAACGACCTCGGCTACGTCGAGGAGAACTCGGGTCCATCGAATCCCGCCAGCAACTGCCCATTTCCGACGACCACTTCGTGGATCATGGATCGTGTCACGCATCCCAAGCGCCTGAGCGTGTTCGTGGCAGCCCACCTGTTCCGCGAGGAACTCCGCCAGCCGGGCAGCTTCTATGATCGCCCGCTGTCACCGTTTCCCGACGCGCCGGCCCCCGCGAATCCGGCGTTCACGCTCGGCGGCTTCGCCATCGAGCCGCCGTGCTACGACCGCCTCGCCTACCCCGACTGGATCGCTGCGTTCCCCGAGGGCTTCCGCGCGGAGTTCCCCCAGCAGGACCTCGATGCCGGGGCGGTGGAGAACGCCACCGACCGCGTGACCCATGTCTGGATGATGCTGGGACAGGTCCTCGACCCCACGCTCATCTCGACCGACGACATGCAGTCGAACAAGCTCCACTACTGGGCCTCGCGCAACTTCGCCCAGCGGGAAGTCCACCTGCCGTTCGTCTACGCGCACCGCCTCGCGGTGCTCGCGGAGTACTGGACCGAGTTCCGCGGCACACCGGAGTACCCCCAGGCGGGCGGGCCGTTCGACCATGCGGGTGAGGCCGGGTTGCACCCGTTGCTCGCCAACGACAACCAGCAGGCGGTGACCGGGCTGGCGTCGGTGGTCGATCCAGCGGACGCCGACCTCCCGGCCGCGGACGTCAACCGCTTCAAGGGCAACGTGATCCGCATGCTGTTGCTTCTCAGTCGCGAGCAGCTCCAGCAAGGCATGGCGGTCGAGGCCGATCAGAACTACGATCATTGTCTGTCCGTGATCTGCCAAGTCGAGCAGACGCTCGGCTACGTGGACGGGCTGCAGGGCCATGCAGAGGGACTGGCGACCCAAGGCTTCGACCTGGAGCTCTACGAAGCCGACACGCGGATCCTCATCGGCGAGGTCGTCGACTTGATGAACGCTGCCCCACAACTCGAGTAGCGGGGGAACCCGCGCGCCGGATCGCCGGGCGCGCGGTGCCCGAGCGGCGAGCGCAGCACCCAATCGGTGTCGGTGTCGGCGTCGCCGCGGGTCAACCTGTCGGCGGGGAGGCGTGCAGACCGGGAAGATCGGGGTCGTAGGGGACCGCGTAGGCGCCCGGAACCCGTCAACCGTCACGGGAGGACGGCTGCGTTCGGGCGGACGCACGGCCATCGGCTCGATTCGGCGTTTGACGCGGCCCGGGGCGCGCGACAGAGTTGCCGTGCGTGCCCGCGGCGGCGTTCGAGGAAATCCATCGAAGGCACTACGCCTTCGTGGGGTGTAGCGTGCGACGCGTGGGCACCCCGGACGCCGAGCTCTATGACGCCGCCGGCCTGCTCGACGACCTCCTCGCCCTTCTCGACGAAGAACCGCGTGCACGCGCCGAGTACCGGCGCGCCCACGCGGGGGAGCTGCCGTGGATGGGCTGAGCGAGCAGGCGCGGCGCCTGATCGCGGCCGCGATGGCGCACGATGAACCACCGGCGGGCGTCGAGGACGAGAGCTGGGGGATGGTCGTCTCACGCGTCGACGACGGCAGCGACGCCGCTTTGGCCAGCGACGCCGCTTTGGCCAGCGACGCCCCCTTGGCCAGCGATGCGCCGTCGCAGCGCACGATCCTCGCCGCCGAGGAGCCCGGCGCCGTGGCGCGCATGCCGGCACCGGGTGATCGCATCGGTCGGTTCCTCGTCGTCGACGTGCTCGGACAGGGGGCGATGGGCGTGGTGGTGCGCGCGTTCGATCCCCGCCTCGAGCGCACGCTCGCGATCAAGGTTGTCAGCCCCAGACGCGGCGGGGACAAGGCCCAGCGCGCGCGGGCGCGGCTGGTCGCCGAGGCCCGCGCGTTGGCTCGCATCTCCCACCCCAACGTCGTGGCGGTCTACGAGGTCGACGTCCACGACGGCCTCGACTACGTCGCGATGGAGCTGGTCGACGGCATCGACCTGCAACGCTGGCTGCGGCTCGAGCCCCGCGGGTGGCGGGAGATCGTCGCGGCCTTCGTCGCGGCGGCCGACGGGCTGCACGCGGTCCACCTCGCGGGGCTCGTGCACCGCGACGTGAAGCCGGCCAACATCCTGATGGGGCACGACGGTCGCGTGCGCGTCGGTGACTTCGGCATCGCGACGCGTCGAACCGCCGAGGCGCCCACGGCGACCCCGAGCACGGGGCACGGCGAGTGCGCCGACGTATCGATCGACGGCGTCGATCCCGACCAGCGCTACGGATCGGAGCGCCCGCCCGATATCACCTCGCTCACCGAGGAGGGCCAGGTGGTCGGCACGCCGGCGTACATGGCCCTCGAACAGCACTTCGGCGCAACGCTGACTCCGGCCGCCGATCAGTACGCGCTGTGCGTGTCGCTGTACGAGGCGCTGTGGCGGACGCGACCGTTCGTGGTGCCGCTGCTGCAGCTCGCGGTCGCCAAGCGCACGCCGCCGAAGCAGATGCCGCCGGGGCACCACGTGCCGCGGTGGTTGTTCCGCATCGTGGCGCGCGGACTGGCCGTCGATCCCAAGCAGCGTTTCGTGTCGATGGGCGAGCTCGCGACGGCGCTGCGCCACGACGTGGGCCGCAGGCGACGGCGGCTCGCCTTCGCGGCGACGACGATCGCGGGGATCACCGCCGGCGCGCTGCTGGCCACGGGCGCGCCGCCCTGCGCCGGTGCGGCCGACAAGCTCGCGGGAATCTGGGACCCCGAGACCCGGGGCGCCGTCCTGCAGGCCTTTGCCCGCAGCCCCAGGCCGTGGGCCACCGCGAGCGGGGCGCAGGTGCAGACCCAGCTCGACGCGTACGCGACGCGCTGGATCGCGATGCACACCGATGCATGCGAGGCGACGCGGGTGCGCGGTGAGCAGTCCGAGGCCCTGCTCGATCGACGCATGGTCTGCCTCGACGTCCGGCGCGACGCGCTGTCGGCCGCGGTCGAGCTGCTGCGCCTGGGCGACAACGACACCGTGGACTCGGCGTTCACGCTGGTCGGACGGCTGCGCTCGGTGGCACCGTGCGGCGACATCGAGTCGGTCGCCGCCCAGGTCGCGCCGCCCGACGATCCCGACATGCGCGTGCACGTCGAGCAGCTGCGGGCCGACGTCGCGCGGGCGCGGGCGAGCTACGACGCGGGCCGCTACGACGAGGCCCTGGCCCTGGCCGATGCGACCACACAGACCGCGCGATCGATCGGCTACGAGCCGCTGCTCGCCGAGGCCGAGGTCGTCCGGGGCGACGTGTTGCAGACGCGCCACCGCCACGACGAGTCTCGCGCGGCGCTGCAGCAGGCGGTGTGGATCGCGATCGGGATCGGTCACGACGCGGTCGCGGTCGAGGGCGCCGCGAGCATGGTGTGGCTGGATTCCGAGTATGTGCGGGACTTCGCTGGCGCCGCGCAGTGGGTCGAGATCACCCGCGCGACGCTGCGGCGCAGTGGCAGCGCGCCGTCGGTCGCTGCCCGCGTAGGCAACGTGATCGGCGCGTCGCTCGCCAATGTCGGCCGCTACGACGATGCGCTCGCCGAGTATGAGCACGCCCTGTCGCTCATCGCCGACGATCCCGCCGAGCTCTACACGGTGCACTCCTTGCGCGCCAACATGGGCAACGTCTACAGCACGCGGGGCGACGGTGCGCGGGCGCGCGAGATCTATGCGACCGAGCTCGCCGCGTTCGAGGCCCTGCTCGGCGCCGATCATCCCAGGGTCAACCTGCTGCGACGGCTGCTCGCCGACGCGCTGGGCGAGGCCGGTGAGCGCGCGCGCGCGATCGAGCTGCTCGAGGTGGTGATGGCATCGACCGAAAAGGCGTTCGGCGTGGGCTCGAGCGAGCTGGGCAACACGCAGGTCAGCCTGGCCATCGCCTACGGCCGGGTCGGTCGCCAGGCCGAGGCCCTCGCGCTGTACGAGCGCGGCCGCGACAACTTCGTCCAGGCCGGCGATCAGAGCGGCCTGGCGATCGCGCTGGGCAACATCGGCGGACTCGAGGCCGGCCTACGCCACTGGGAGGCCGCGAACGTGGCGCTCGACCGCGCCCTGTCGATCCAGCGCGAGATCTACGGGGGCGACCACGGCGACATGGTCTATTTCCTGGTCGAGAAGGTCGGCATCGCGATCGCGCAGGGCCGCCCCACCGAGGCCTTGGCCCTGGGCGTCGAGGCCGAGCGCATCGCCGCCGCGACGCTCGATCCGACGAGCCACGAGCGGATCGTCGCCAAGCAGGCGCACTCGAGCGCGTTGGGCGAGCTCAGTCGGTACGATGAGGCCATCGCCTTGGCCCGCGAGACGCTGGCGCTGGCGCTAGCATCCGAAGACGTCCGATCGGGCACGCGCACGGTGGCCCGCGAACGACTCGGGACGCTGCTCCTGCGCAGCGGCGCACCCGATCTCGCGCTCGTGCTGCTCGACGAGGCGATCGCCGGCGCCCGAGCAGGCGACGACGCGAAGGGAGCGGTGGAGGCCTCGCTCGAGCGCGCTGCCGCCCTGGCCGCGCTGGGCCGCGGCGTCGAGGCTCGCGCGGCAGCGGTCGCGGCGGTGGACGAGGCCGAGCGCGAAAAATGGACCGAGCTCGCCGAGGCCGGCCGCTCGCTCCTCGGCGAGCTCTAGGGGTGATGGAATCGGCGGAGGGCCAAGATGGCACGCGCTGGGCGTCGCTGCCCCCCAGCGCTGGGGGCATCGAGCCCAGCCGCCGCGCGTTCCCAGACGCTCGCGTGTTCCGCCGGTGTTCCGCCGCACTGCGCATGCCTTTGCCGCGTGCGATCCCTCGAAGGAACGCCGCAAGTCCGCCCGCGACCGCTTGCTGCATTGCGGCGGACCCGCCACGCTCCGAAGATGAAGTACTCGCGGCAACGACCCTGGCTGGTGCTCGCGGTCTCCAACCTGCTGGCGTGTGTCGGCGGCGATGGCGACGGCGATGGCGGCACCGAGTCCGCGGACAGCACCCCCAGCAGCGCCACCATGACGGGTCCGTCGAGCGATCCCTCGGCCGACGGTACGGTCGACGACTCCGGCCCCGGTCCGACGTCGAACGATGGCACCGACGCGACGACGGGCGAGCCGCCGATGGCCGTGGGCACGGTGGCCGAGGTGCTGGTGCCGTTCGACACCAACCTCGCCGATCTCGACGGACCGGGGGGATGGTCGACGCAGTACGGCAAGTCGCCCGAGATCGTGGCGGTGCCGCTGGGCACCACGATCGACGTGCTGGTGCAGGATTACACGGACGGGCCCAACGGCAGCGCGTACGTGCTGCGACTCGAGCCGTCGGCCGACGACTACGTCATCACCGCGGTGCTCGATCCGCTGCTGCTCGATCGCGCCATGGGGCTCGCGCGCGACGACGACGACGCGCTGTACATCGCGAGCGGCATCGACGAGACCGACACGCTCACGCTCGAGTCGCCGATGCCCGGCGAGTATCGGCCGGGGATCGTGCGCGTGGTCAAGCAGACGTGGGACGGCACCGTCGGCTTCGACACCGATCTCGATCCGGCGCGCGCGGCCGTCGGCGATGCGCCCGAGCTGCTGGTCAACCCGATGGTCGCCGGCACCTCGCGGCTCGCGTGGGGCAACGACACCATCGCCCTGGTCCACGGCATCAACACCGACACCGACTGGGCCATCAACGCGCGCCATCAGAAGGCGCTGACGACCCACCTCAGCGCGACCACCGGCGACGTCACGCGGACGTCGTCGGTGTGGGTGAGCCACTCGTTCGACCAGCGCATGTTCCACGATGGCACCGGGTTCATCGAGATGCACCTGGGCGACGCGTATCCGCGCGACGTCGTGCTCGCGCGCGTCGAGCCCGACAGCGGCGCGTACTCGTTGCTCGCGATCAAGGGCGAGCTCGGGTGGAACAACACGTACACGCGGCTCGGCAACGCGGTGCCGATCGAGGACGATCCGAGCTACGGCTACCTCGCGCTGTTCGCGACCGAGTCCACGTCGGGGACTGACGGCATGATCGCGGGCTCGCGCGAGCTCGGCCTGGTGCGGGTGCGACGGGACTTCGAGGCGGCGCCCGCCGGGGAGCACCTCGATCCTTCGCTGCCCGACACGTTCGACGTGCAGTCATCGGGTGCGGCGCGGCAAAACCGTCTGCGGTGGCTGACCGGCTACGAGTCGGAGACCGGCGGTCAGTCGCACGCCGAGCGGCCCAAGCTCGTCGCGCTGGGCGATGGCGCGTTCGTGGTCCTGTGGGAGCGGTGGGACGGCGGTGGCAACACGTTTGCCGGGACCTGGGGCACGGTGATCGACGCGATGGGCGATGCCACCGTGCCCGCGGCGATGCTGACCGACTCGCACCTGCCGCGCGGCGACGATGCGTTCACGCTCGGCGCAGAGGCAGCGTGGATCACCGGCGACGCCGCGGCGCGGGAGCTCCACGTCCATGTCGTCGACGCGCAGCTCGGCTACCGGCGCATCGTCGTCGAGTAGGCGCGCACGACCGCGGTGGTCGATCAACCACCGGGTCGCTCGGCGTTCGCGACGGCCCTCACGTCCGGACGCGGGAGTCGCTCGCGCCCGACGGGCTGACCCGTCACCCGCGCGAGCTGCCGCTGGACCGCATCCAGCATCGCCCGCGCCCGCTCGGCGTACGTGTGGTCGCGACGCACGCGCTGCCGCGCCGCCTGGACGAACCGCTGACGCCACGGCTCGTCGGTGAACGCGCGCCGGATCTTCGCCACGAGATCCGCCGGATCCGTGAACACGCACAGCTCGCGGCCGACCTCGAGGAAGTCCGACACGCCCCCGGGAACGAGATCGAAGTCGCCGTCGGAGCGCGCGAGGACGAAGCCACCGGCGGCGCCGGCCTCGAGCACGCGGGGATGCAGGTTGCACCGCGTGTTGATGTGCAGCACCACCTTGTGGCCCTGATACATCCGGCGCAGGGGCTCGCCGGGAGCGATGGCGCCGCGGGCGTGGGGGGCGAAGCGCTCGATGTCGGCCCAGCCGCGGCCGTACAACACCAGGGGGAGTCCGGCGGCGAGGATGCAGTCTGCGATGCGCACGCGGTCGACGTGACGCGCGATCATCAGGCATTGATACGCGAGCTCGTCGGCGCGGGCGGGCGGCACGGCATGGCCGAGCTCGGCCACGACCTCGGCCAACAGTGGCCGCAAATCGTCGACGCCCGAGGGCACGTCGTCCATCGCCATCATGCGCCGCTCGAGCGCGCGGTACAGCCCGGGTGCATCGGTGGGCTCGAATGGAAACGACAGGTGGGTCGCAAACGCGACGACATCTCGCGCCGGCGCGTCGGGCTCGGTGCCATAGGTGTCGATATCGACCGCGAACGGGAGCTGCTCGCAGTGCGGATACCCGTGCTCGAGGTACTTGGCCATCAGCCACCGACTCCACGCGAACGCGAGATCGCAGGGGCCGAGCTGGGCGATCATGTGCGGGTCGATGAGCCCGGGCAGCTCGTCGAGGATCCAGTTGACCAAGGGCAGTGCGCGCGGCAGCAACTGGCCGTACTCGGGCCGGGCATGGTCGATGAACACCGCGAGATCGGGATCGAAGTCGGCCAGCGACTTCGCGAGCAGCGGCGCCTCGATCTGCTCGCGCGGCGAGGTCTCGACCACCAGCTCGACCTCGTGCCCCAGGGCGCGGAAGCCCGCGGCCAGGCCGGCGGCGACGTGCTGTAGCACCGTGGTGTGGATCGACGTCCACATCCACACACGCAGAGGCTCGCCTCGGCGCAGCTTGCCCAGGGTGCGCTGCGGCCAGCCGGGATCGTCGCGCAGGCCGATCTGCGCGAGCGCGGCGCGACCCACCGCGAGGCGCACATCGTCGATCGCGGCCAAGCCGGCGTTGAGCGCAGGCGAGCACGCCGCACGGATCCGCGGCAGCGGCAGGCGGGGATCATCGGCAAACCTCTGCGCCAGCGCGTGCTCGGCCGCGGCGCCGACCTCGAGCCCCTGCAAGACGTCGGTGCTGATCAGATCGCGGATGTCGACGGCCTCGAGCAGGCGCCGCAGCGCGCCCGCGTCGGACTCGGCAGCATAGACCGACTGCGTCCAGCCCGGCACGGTCGAGACCACGCGGTTGCGCAGCAGGTTGACCAGCGCCGCCGTGTCGCACAGCGAGCCGACGCAGGCGTGGCGTTTGGCGAGCGCTCCCGGTGTCCGCAGCTGATCGCGCAAGATCGCCGGTGGCTGCGGCCAGTTGAGTTCCACGAGCGCACCGTCTCGCTCGTCGACCAAGATGGGCAGCAGGTCGCGGCGCACGAGTCCACGATCGCCTGCGATCTGCAGCCGCCATGGCACGTCGGGGATCCACACGACATCGGCGGCGCACAAAGGCGTCGCCTCGATCTCCGCCACCATCGCAGGCCACCCGGCGCGCAGGTGGGCGAGGTTGTCGGCGAACGTCGCCGCAGCGTCGTCGCGGAGTGCCGCTGCGGCGGCCAGCAGATCGTCGGTCACCGCACGCAGGGCGGTCAGCGGGAGATCCGAGCGCCGCAGCCACGTCAACGCGCGGCCGGGCGCACCGAGTCGGCCCCACGCGATCCCGATCTGCCGCGCGAGCGTGGGCGAGGGCGCGACCTGGTGCAGCGCGAGATACCAACGCAGCGCCGGGTGGACGAGCGATTGCGACGACAACAGATCGGCCCAGGCGCGGATGCGTGGGATCATCGCGCCGGTCAGCCACGTGGGCGACGGATGCTGGGCCAGGAACTCGGCGGACGCCGACCACAGCAGATCGTCCACGGCGCGGGCGGTCGGCGAGGCGTCACCGGGGCTGCCCACGGGATCGACGAAGCACGGCGTGTTCCCGACCGCAGCCCCGTGGGCGAGCAGCGAGCCCAGCAGATCGAGGTGCACCTGGCGCGTCCCGCCCTTCGATGCGTGGGCGTCGGAGGCGACGAGCACCACGCTGCGCAGCGCGGGGAGCTGCTGTCGCGCCGCGTCGGCGAGGGCACCGTCACCGGCGCCGATGATCACCGCGGTCGTGATCGACTCGCGCGGCTGGCCGAGCGCATCGAGCGTGTCGCGGACGACTCGGGCGGCGATCGAATCGTGCATCGTGGTCACTCACACCGCGCCGAGATCGGCGAGCACCGTCTGGGCGCGGTGCCGCCAGGTGTGGCCGCTGCGGATCGCCTCGGCCGCGGCCGCCCGCATCGTCTGCGCCCGTGTGGGGTCGCCCAGCACCTCGTGCAATCGCGGACCGAGGTTGTCGAGGGAAAACGGCACATAGTGGACATTCGGTGTGAACAGCCGCGCGATGCCACCCTCGGCGCCGTCGTTGGGCGTCTCGCGGAAGCAGAGCAGTCCGCCGCTGCACATCGCGTCCATCTGGCGAAAGTGGATGCCGGTGCCCTCGTGCAGGTTCACCCGCGAGGTCGCGTAGACCCGGCGCATGGCCGCCGCGCCGGCCAGCCAGCCGCGGTAGTGCGGGGCGTATCGTGGCCAGCGCGTCCAATTATCGGGCCCGAACAGTGCCACCGTGGCGCCCGCGTCGAGCACCGCGTCGGTGAGATCGCAGCGGTTGATGTGGCGTATCAACCGACAGGTGAGATCGTAGCGCAGGGCTCCGTCGGCCATCAGCGTGTGGCCGCACCGCTCGACACACGCAGCCTCGGCCAGCGCCATGAAGTCTTCGCTGGCGTGGAGGCGGTCGTACTGGTCGCGGACGCGGGCCTCGAGCGTCGGTAGCAGGGCCCCGAAGCTGCAGGCGCCCACGCCGGTGAGATCGCGGGCGAGTTCGGCCGGCGACCACGGGTTGGGCATGTGGCCAACGAAGCTGGCATCGACCTCGCCGCGGTGCGGCACGAACGCGTAGTCGCGATCGCAGGCGCCGGGTCCGAACCAACGGTGGAGTCCCGCGTGCGGGTAGTGCTCGGGCCACGCGTCGCTGAAAAGATACGTGACCTCGCTGCCCTCGAAGTGCGACAGCGGGCGGCCGTTGAAGTCGACGACCCAGCACACGTGCTTGATGTGACGCGGCACGAACTCGGCATCGCGCCGCGGCCGGTTCATCTCGAAGATGGCATCGGGGCGGTGGGCGCCGCACCAGTCGCGCATCGCTTCGGCGCCGAGGTGCGTGAGCGCCCCCGAGGTCCGCACCCCCGCCGCCTCGAACCCCCGCCGCATCTGCGCGAGCAGGCCGCGGTAGAAATCGTTGACGCGGGGCAAGAAGATCGAGATGTGCGTCATGGCGCTCCGTCGACGAGGCGCAGCACCGCGGGGAGCTGGCGCTCGATGCAGAGCTCGGGCTGGGCGCGGGCGACTGCGGCGCGCAGGGCCCCGTGGTCGACCTCGGCGAGGCGCTGGGCCAAGGTGGCGATCGCCTCGCGCTCGACGACGATCCCGATGCCGTGGGTGCGAACGAGCGCGGCCATGTACGCCAGCTCGGGGCTCACCAGCACCGGCAGCCCGGCGGCGATGTACGCGAACAGCTTGCTCGCCAGCGCGGTCTGCAGGTGCCGCTGCCCGACGCGCAGATCCGCGTCGAACGGATACAGCAGCAGGCCGAAGTGGTGCTGGCCGTGGAGCGCGTCGACGAGCCGGCGCACCGGCAGCCGCGGCTCGATGCGAAAACGGGGATCGGCGGCCGCGTGCGCGACGTACTCGCCCAGCGCCGCATCCAAGCTGCCCAAGTGCGCCGCGGCGTACGCCGTCACGTGCATTCCTTGATGGGTGAGCGCACCGATGGTCGGCAGCAGGTGGAGATCGCCGAAGACCTGCCGCGAGCTGGTGCTGGGCTTGATCTGACCGGCGTGCACCAGCCGCACCGGTCCGACGGGCGGCGCAGCGGGCGATCGCATCCACGCCCGCGGCGGCGCGGGGATGATGCGCACCTCGGGCACCTTCGCGTCGGCGACGACGGCATCGAGGGCTGCGCCGCCGTGCTTGTGCACGAACCCGGCGCTGCCGGTGCGGACCCACGCCTCGGCGCCGCGGATCATCGCGAGCTCGGGCGCGGTGAAGAGACCATCGTCGACGAACGCCTGCTCGTGGCGCGGCTCGACGAAGGCGTCCATCCAGTCCCACACCTCTTGGATCACCCGCAGATCCGGGCGCACTGCCGCGACGAACTGCCCGAGCAACGACCAGCGGCCGTGGGCCTGCACGTAGACGGAACTCGCCGGCAGCACGGCGACGATCTCGGCGAGCTGCGCCAGCGATCCGTCGCAGCACAGCACGGCGTCGAACGTGTCGGTGGGCGCCTCACCTCGGAGGTACACCGCGACCACCGGGCGGCCCCGATCGCGCAGCGCCGCAGCCATGTACTCGAGGCTGGGGAAGTTGCCGTGGTGCACGGCGACGAACACGAGGGCACCGACGCTGCGCTCGACGAAGCGCGCCAGGGCGGAAGGGTCGACGCCGGGCTGCCAGCGACTCGTGAGCAGGCTGCGCACGTGGGCAGCGCAGCGCGGATCCGCGAGCAGCGGCATCGACAGTGCGTGGGGATCGGGCACGGCCATCGGCGCAGCTCCCAAGTCTGTGGTGCCGCCGAGGGATCGATCGGTGTCCCGATGCGGTCCGGGGCCTCGCTTTGCGACGGGCGATGCGATCCGCTCCGGTGATCCCCACACCTACCCCGCGTCTGCGCCTGCGGCCCAGGCGCGACATGTGCCCCGACCCTGGCCGATGCGATCGCGGATCGCTACAGACGGGACACCGTGCCCAAACTCGTCGTCACCGGCGGAGCCGGCTTCATCGGCAGCCACCTGGTCGAGCAACTCCTCGCCTCGGGGCACGAGGTCCACGTCGTCGACGATCTGTCGACCGGGCGGCTGGAGAACCTCGCGACGATGTCGCACGAGCCGCGCCTGCACGTGCACATCCAGGACGTCGCCGAACATGCCGGGCTGCTGCCGGTGGTGCGCGGTGCCGATCAGGTCTTCCACCTCGCGGCCCTCGCCGACATCGTGCCGTCGATCGAGCAGCCGCTCGCCTACGCCCACGCCAACGTGACCGGCACCATGTCGGTGCTCGAGGCCGCGCGGAGCTCCGGCGTGCGGCGTTTCGTCTATGCCGCGTCGTCGTCGTGCTACGGCATTCCCGACGCCTTCCCCACCGCCGAGGATGCGCCGGCGCGGCCGCAGTATCCCTATGCGCTGACCAAGTACCTCGGCGAGCAGTCGGTGATGCACTGGTCGCAGGTGTACGGCCTGCCGGCGGTCGCGCTGCGACTGTTCAACGTCTATGGCCCGCGCTCGCGCACCAACGGCACCTACGGCGCGATGTTCGGCGTGTTCTTGGCGCAGAAGCTCGCCGGTCGGCCGTTCACGGTCGTCGGCGACGGCACACAGAGCCGCGACTTCACGTTCGTCACCGATGTCGCCGATGCCTTCGTGCGGGCGGCGCAGAGCGATCTTGGCGGCGTCGCGCTCAACGTCGGCACCGGGCGACCGCAGACGGTCAACCGGATCGTGGCGCTGCTCGGCGGCGACGTCGTCCACGTGCCGCGGCGCCCGGGCGAGCCCGATTGCACCCACGCCGACGTGTCGCGGATCACTGCGTTGCTCGGTTGGCGCGCGCGCATCGACATCGAGTCCGGCGTGCAGCGCCTGCTCGCCCACATCGAGGACTGGCGCGAGGCGCCGGTGTGGACGCCCGCGGCGATCGCCGACGCCACCTCGGCATGGTTTCGACACCTCGGGCGGAGCGCCGATGTCCGCGCGTGAGATCCACGGGCTCGAGGCGCTCGCGCACGCGCTGGGTGCCCATCGGCGGGACGGCCAGCGCATCACGTTGGTGCACGGGGTGTTCGAGCACGCGGGCGGGCGCACGGGCGAGGACGGCTTCGACCGCGCGCTCCTGCAACGCGTGCGGGCCAGCTCCGATCTGATCGTCGCGACCGTGGTGTCGGCGGCGGCGCTGGGCCCCGGGGTCGCGCCCGAGCGCGAGCGCCTGGCCATCGCCGCCGCAATCCCCGAGATCGACTTCGTCTCCGTCGTGCCCACCAGGAGCGCGGCTCTGGCGATCGCGGCGCTCGAGCCCGACATCTACGCGTACTCCAGCGCCGGCAAAGCGCCCGGTCCCACCCACGCGGAGCTCGACGCCCTGGCCAAGATCGGCGGCGAGCTGTTCACGCTCAGCCATCGCGGCGACGCCGTCGTCGAGTGGCGACAGCGACCCGAGCGGGGCTCTCGCGAGCGCATGCGCTTCGCCGCGGGGTTCGCCGGCCGTACCGGGATGGCCGAGGTACACGCCGGCCTCGAGGCGATCGCGAAGCTCGATGTCGCCGTCGTCGGCGAGACGATCATCGACGAGTACGCCTACTGCGATGCGATCGGCAAGTCGGGCAAGGAGCCGATCATCGTCAACCGATTCCTCAGCTGCGACGCCCAGGGCGGCGGCGTGCTGGCGGTGGCGAATCACCTGGCCGACTTCTGCCGCCGGGTCGAGATCGTCAGCGCGCTGGGATCGGTCGATCGCCGCGAGGAGTTCGTGCGGCAGGCGCTGCGCCCCGGCATCGTGCCAGGCTTCGTCACCAAGCACGGCGCGCCGACGATCGTGAAGCGCCGCTACATCGACGCCTACTCCCGCGCCAAGATGATGGGCGTCTATCACATGGACACCTCGCCGCTGGGCGGTGACGACGAGGACGCGTTCATCGCCGCGCTCGAGGGCGCGCTCAGCCGCTGCGACGTGGTGATCGTGGCGGACTACGGCCACGGGCTCATCACGCGCCGCGCCGTCGACATGCTGTGCCAGCGTTCGCGATTTCTGGCGGTGAACACCCAGCTCAACGCGGCGAACACCGGCTACCACGTGCTGTCGAAGTATCCCCGAGCGGATTTCGCCTGCCTGCACGAGGGCGAGCTGCGCATGGACGCCCGCGATCTGCGGGCCGAGCTGTCCGCGCTCGTCGAGGCCACGGCCGTGCGCATGGGCGCGCGCTCGGTGATGGCGACCCAGGGCAGCAGCGGCACCGTGCTGTACACCCGCGGCGCCGGCGTGTTCCGCTGCCCGGCGCTCGCGACCACGGTGCTCGAGCGCATCGGCGCCGGCGATGCCGTGCTCGCGCTGTCGTCGGTGGCGACCGCAGCTGGCCTCGGCCCCGAGCTCGTCAGCGTGCTCGGCAATCTCGCCGGCGCCCAGATGGTCGCCGTGATGGGTAACAGCGCGTCGATCCGCAAGCCGCGGCTGGTCGAGGGGGTGCGCCACCTGCTGGGGTCGGCCGGGCCTGCCGACGCCGCTCCAGCGATCGGCATGGTGACGCCATGACACGGACGCGGGCGGTGTTCCTCGACCGCGACGGTGTGCTCGTCGACGACGTCGGACCGCTGGTGCGTGCGGACGACATCCGCGTGTTGCCGGGCGTGGCCCGTGCGCTCGCAATGCTCCACGCATCGGGCTGGGCGCTCGTGGTGGTGACCAACCAGACCGCGGTGGCGCGCGGGCTCGCGACGCAGGACGAGGTCCGCGCCCTGCAGCGCGGCATCGAGTCCACGCTGCAGAGTCAGGGCGCGCCGGCGTTCGACGACTTCCTGTTCTGTCCGCACCACCCGCGCGCGACCGATCCCGCCTATCGGACCGACTGCGCCTGCCGCAAGCCACAGCCGGGCCTCATCCACGCCGCGTGTGCGCGCCATGGCATCGACGCGCGATCGAGCGTGATGGTCGGCGATCGTCCCTCGGACATCGAGGCGGGCCACGGCGCCGGCTGCACCACGGTGTGGGTGCAGACCGGTCGCCACGCCGACGCGCCGATCGAGGGCCCCGGTGGCGCGCCGTTCGTCCACCGCCCCGCCTCACACGTCTGCGCCGATCTGCTCGGCGCCGCCCTCTGGATCCTCGCCGCGGGGACCGCATGAAGGCACTCGTGCTGTGTGCGGGATACGGTCAGCGACTCGGGGCGCTCACGCGCGATCGCCCCAAGCCGCTGCTCGAGGTGGGCGAGCACGCGATCGTCGAGCACATCCTGGGCAGCCTCGCGGCCCATGGCTGCACCGAGGTGTGGATCAACCTGCACCATCACGCGGCCCAGTTCCCCGCGCGGCTGGGTGACGGACGGCTGTGGGGGCTGCGGATCCACTGGCTGCTCGAGGCCGAGCCGCTGGGCACCGCAGGCACCGTCACCAGCATGCGCGCCGAGATCGGCGACGACCCGCTGCTCGTGCACTACGGCGACATCCTGACCGACCACGACCTCGGCGCGCTCGTGGCCCACCACCGTGCCACCGGCGGTTGGGCGACCGCGCTGGTGCACCACCGTCCCGGCTCGAACAGCGTCGCGGTGCTCGGCGCGAACGATCGCATCGAGGCGTTCGTCGAGCGACCGAGTATCCCGGTGATCGGCCCCGATCAGTGGGCGTTCTCGGGGATCTGTGTGCTGTCGCCCTCGGCGGTCGCCGGCATCCCCCGCGGTGCTCGCCCCGATCTGCCCGCCCACGTGTTCCCCGTGCTCGCCGAGCGCGGCCTGTTGTTCGCCCAGCGCCTCGCCGGATTCCGCTGCGCCATCGACTCACCCGACCGACTCGACATCGCCCGCCGCGCCCTCGCGAGCGGTGCCTTCGTGCCCACTGCGAGGAGACGCTCATGACCGCCACGCGCGCGATCGATCCCCTGATCTGCCAGGACCTCTTCGTCGAGAGCTATCTCGCCCAGTTCTACGAGGCGGTGCGGCGGGTCCCCGTCGCCGAGATCAGCCGCGCCAACCATGCGCTGCTGGCCGCGTTCGAGCGCGGCGCGTGGGTGTTCGTCGCCGGCAACGGCGGCAGCGCGGCGATGGCCAGCCACCTGGCCTGCGATCTCGAGAAGACGGTCAGCGGCAAGGATCCGCGCAGCGCCAAGAAGCGCTTCCGCGTGCAGTCGCTCGTCGACAACGTCGCGCGCCTCACGGCGTGGGCCAACGACGAGACCTACGACTGCGTGTTCTCCGAGCCGCTGCGCAACCAGGCCAGCGCCAACGACGTGCTCGTGGTGGTGAGCGCCAGCGGCAACTCGCCGAACATCGTCGCCGCCCTCGAGACCGCCCGCGATCTGGGGATGGTGACGATCGGATGCCTGGGGTTCGACGGCGGCAAGGCGGCGCCGCTGTGCGACGTGCCGCTGCTCGTGCCGGTCGCCGACTACGGGCTGGTCGAGGGCGCGCACGGCGTGCTCGCCCACCTCATGACCAGTTGGCTGACGCGCGCGGTCGACCGGCTGCGCGTGCACGACGATGGCGCGCGGATCCTCGGAGGTGGCCGGTGAACGGTCCCGAGCGCCTGCATCGCGTGCTCGTCACCGGCGGCGCCGGCTATGTCGGCGCGGCGCTGGTGCCGGCGCTGTTGGCCCGCGGCTACGCGGTGAACGTGCTCGATCTGTACCTGTATGGCACCGAGGTGTTCGCGCCCGAGCGCGGATCCCAGCTGCGCGAGATCGTCGGCGACATCCGCGATCCGGCGATCGTCGCCGCGGCACTCGACGGCGTCGACGCGGTCATCCACCTCGCCTGCATCTCCAACGACCCGTCTTACGACCTCGACCCCGCGCTGGGTCGCTCGATCAACTACGACGCGTTCCGCCCCCTCGTGCGCGCGGCCAAGACCGCCGGCGTGCGTCGGTTCATCTACGCCTCGTCGTCGAGCGTGTACGGCATCAAGGCCGATCCCGACGTCCACGAGGATCTGCCGCTCGAGCCGCTCACCGGCTACTCGAAGTACAAAGCGATGTGCGAGCAGGTGCTCGCACAAGAGCGCAGTACCGGTTTCACCACGGTGACCGTGCGGCCCTCGACCGTCTGCGGCTTCTCGCGGCGGCTGCGGCTCGATCTCGTGGTGAACATCCTCGCCGCCCACGCGTGGCACAACCGCAAGATCCGGGTGTTCGGCGGCGATCAGATGCGCCCGAACCTCCACATCGCCGACATGGTCGGTGTGTACGTAGAGCTGCTCGAGCAGCCCGACGCCGTGATCGACGGCGAGATCTTCAACGCCGGCTACGAGAACCGTACCGTCCGCGAGCTCGCCACGTTGGTGCAGGGCGCGGTCGGGGGCGACATCGACGTCGAGATCGTCCCCACCGAGGACAACCGCAGCTACCACGTGTCGTCGGCCAAGATGCGGCGCGTCCTCGGCTTCGTGCCGCGCTTCACCATCGAGGATGCGGTGCGCGATCTGTGCCAGGCGTTCGCCACAGGCTCGGTCGGCGCGATGAACGATCCCCAGTACCACAACATCCAGCGCATGCGCGAAGTCAACCTGCGGTGAACGCCATGACGAGTCCCATCCTCACCTCGATCACCGATCGCACCACCCGGCTCGAGCTGTTCCGCAGCATGCTGCGGATCCGCCGGATCGAGGAGGAGATCGCCCGCCGCTATGTCGAGCAGCGCATGCGCTGTCCGGTGCACCTGTCGGTCGGCCAAGAGGGCGCCGCCGTCGGTGTGTGCTCGGTGCTGCGTACCACCGATCCGATCGTCAGTACCCACCGCTGCCACGCCCACTACCTGGCCAAGGGCGGCGATCTGCGGGCGATGATCGCGGAGCTCCATGGCAAGGCCACCGGCTGTTGTGGCGGCCGCGGGGGTTCGATGCACCTGTTCGATCCCGCTGTCAGTGTGCTCGCCAGCGTGCCGATCGTCGGCAGCAACGTGCCGCTCGCCGTCGGCGCTGCGCTGGCGGCCAAGCAGCGCGGCCGCTGCGACGTGGCGGTCGCGTTCTTCGGCGATGGCGCCTTCGAGGAGGGCGTGGTCCACGAGGCGGCGAACTTCGCCGGCTGTCACCGCCTGCCCGTGGTCTTCGTGCTCGAGAACAACCTGTACTCGGTCTACACGCCGATCGAAGAGCGCCAGCCCGAGCGTCCGCTGGTCGCGTTCGCCGAGACCCATGGCCTGTTCGCCGAGCACACCGACGGCAACGACGTCGTCGCGGTGCACGAGGCCGCTGCCCGAGCGGTCGTGCGGGCCCGCCGTGGCGACGGCCCGTCGCTGCTGGTCGTCGACACCTATCGCTTCTTGGAGCACTGCGGCGCTGCCGACGATGATCACCTCGGCTATCGCCCGAAGGGCGAGCTCGCCCGCTGGCAGGCGCGGTGCCCAATCACCCGCCTGCGCAGGGCGCTGCGTGATGCCGGCGAGATCGACGAGGCGACACTCGACGCGTTCGAGTCCGAGATCGCGGCCGAGATCGTCGACGCGTTCGTCGCCGCCGATCTCGCCCCTCAGCCCGCCGCTCACACCGCGATGGAGTCGGTCCATGCCTGACGCAGCCCGAATGTCCGCGCCCCGCATCATCAACGCCGCCGCCGCCATCCGCGAGGCGACGGCCTCTGCGATGCGCAGCGACGATCGCGTGTTCGTGATGGGGGAGGGCGCCACCGATCCCAAGGGGGTCTTCGGCACCACCGCCGGGCTGCTCGAGGAGTTCGGCAAGGGCCGCGTGATGGAGATGCCCGTGGCCGAGAACGGCTGGACCGGCATCGCCATCGGTGCGGCGCTGTGCGGGCAGCGGCCGATCCTCGTCCACCAGCGCGTCGAGTTCTCGCTGCTCGCGATGGAGCAGCTGGTCAACAACGCCGCGAAGATCCACTACGTCTCGGGCGGTCGCCACCGCGCGCCCTTGGTCGTGCGTCTGGTCGTCGGGCGTGGCTGGGGGCAGGGTCCGGCCCACTCGCAGAGTCTCGAGACGCTCTTCGCCCACATCCCGGGGCTCAAGGTGGTGATGCCGTCGTCGGCCGCCGACGCCAAGGGCCTGCTGCTCGGCGCGATCGAGGACGACGGTCCGGTCATCATGATCGAGCACCGCTGGGTGCACTTCGCCCAGGGGCACGTCGACGAAGGCGCTGTCGCGATGCCGCTCGATGGTCCCCGGCGGCTGCGTGAGGGCGACGACTGCACGGTGGTCGCGACCTCGTACATGACGCTCGAGGCCCTGCAGGCCGTAGACGCGCTCGCCGCCGGCGGCTGCAACGTCGATCTGTTCGATCTCCGCGTGCTGCGGCCGCTGCGACTGGACGCCATCATCGAGTCGGTGCGTCGCACCGGGCGGCTCGTCACGGTCGACACCGGCCATGCGACCTATGGCATCGGCGCCGAGATCGTCGCCCGCGTGCTGACCGAGGCCTTCGGCAGCATGAAGGCCGCGCCGTGCCGCATCGGCCTGCCCGAGCACCCGACCCCGAGCGCACGCTCGCTCGCAGAGGTCTACTACCCGCGCTCACCGCTGATTGCGACGCGGATCGCCGAGGTCGTCGGCCTGCCTGCGCACCGGATCGCCGAGCTCGCGCACGCGCTGGGCACCACCCGCGACGCGGTCCCCCTCGATATCCCCCACCCGAGCTTCAAGGGCCCCTTCTGATGCACGTCCGCTACTCCTACCTGCCGCAGCAGTTCGCCGACATCGGTGGGCTGCTCGCCGAGATCGAGGCCTTCGTCCGTACCGGCGACTTCACGCTGGGCGAGCCGCTGGCGCGCTTCGAGGCCAGCTTCGCCGCCCTGCTCGGGTCTCGCCACGCCATCGGTGTGGGCTCGGGGACCGACGCGCTCAAGATGCCGCTGCGGGCGATGGGCATCGGTCCTGGCGACGAGGTGATCACGGCGGCGAACACCTTCATCGCCACCGTCGGCGCCATCGCCGAGGTCGGCGCGACGCCGGTGTTCGTCGACTGCGACGACACCTTCTGTATGGATGTGGGCCAGATCGAGGCCGCGATCACCCCGCGGACGCGGGCGATCATGCCAGTGCACTACACCGGCTACATGACCGACATGCCGCGGCTGGTCGAGATCGCGAAGGGCCACGATCTGCCGATCGTCGAAGACGCGTGCCAGGCGATCCTCGCCGACATCGGCGGCAAGCGAGCCGGCACCTGGGGCATCACCGGCGGCTTCTCGCTGCACCCGCTCAAGAACCTCAACGTCTGGGGCGACGGCGGTATCATCGTCACGGACGACGACGCCATGGCCACGCAGCTCCGCCTGCTGCGCAACCACGGGATGGTCAATCGCGACGAGATCGCGGTGCTCGGCTACAACTCGCGGCTCGACACCTTGCAGGCGGTGGTCGGCAACTGGCTGATGCCGCAGACCGAGGCGATCGCCCAGGCGCGCATCGACAACGCCGGCTACTACGACGCCGCGCTCGCCGAGATCCCCGGCATCACGGTGCCGGCACGTACCGCCGGCATGCGCCGCGTCTATCACCTGTACATCGTGTTTGCCGAGGAACGCGACGGGCTGCTCGCGCACTGCCGGTCCTCCGGCGTCGAGGCCAAGGTCCACTACCCGATCCCGGTGTATCGCCAGCGGGCGCTCGCGCACCTGGGCCACCGCATCGGCGACTTCCCGGTCACCGAGCGTCACACCGGCACCATCATCACGTTCCCCTGCGACCAGCACATGTCGCGGGACGAGCAGGACCACGTCATCGCGACCGTGCGCGAATACTACGGAGCCCGGTCGTGAGGCCGATCCCCTACGTCGATCTCGCGGCGCAGTTCGCCGCCGAGCGCAGCGTGCTCGAGGGCCGCATCGGCGCCGTGTTGTCCGAGGGCCAGTGGATCGGCGGCGGGCCGGTCGACGCGCTCGAGCGGCGGATCTCCGAGCGCCTGGGCGTGGCGCACACCATCGCAGTGGGATCGGGCACCGACGCGTTGGTGCTGGCGATGCGGGCGCTGGACATCGGCGCTGGCGACGAGGTCATCACACCGCCCAACTCGTTCGTGGCCTCGGCCGCGGCGATCGTGCAGGTCGGCGCCACGCCGGTGTTCGCCGACGTGCTCGACGACCAGACCATCGACCCCGCGGCGATCGACCGCGCGATCACGCCGCGGACCCGCGCGATCATGCCGGTACACCTCACGGGTCGGACGTGCCGCATGGCGGAGATCCTTACGATCGCCCGCGCCTGCGGGCTGCGTGTCGTCGAGGACGCCGCGCAGGCGTTCGGCTCACGCCAAGGTGGCGTCGCCACCGGCACCTTCGGCGACGTCGGGTGCTTCTCGGCGCATCCGCTCAAGAACCTCAATGCCATGGGCGACGCCGGCTTCGTCACGACCGCCGACCACGAGCTCGCCGCGCGCATCCGCCGGCTGCGGAATCATGGTCTGGCGGATCGCAACACGGTGCTCGAGTGGGGCACGGTGTCGCGGCTCGACACGCTGCAGGCGGTGATCCTGGATCATCGCCTCGACGGCCTCGACGACGTCATCGTTGCGCGTCGGGCCAACGCCGCCCGCTACCGTGCGCTGCTCGACCCAGCGCTGGTGTTCTACCCCGCGAGCGCACCGGACGATTTCGACACGTTCCACACCTTCGTGGTGCAGGTGGATCGCCGCGATGCGTTGCAGCGTTGGCTCGCCGATCGCGGCATCGGCACGTCGATCCACTACCCGATCCCGATCCATCTGCAGCCCGCGGCTGCTTCGCTCGGGTATCACGCGGGCGACTTCCCGATCGCCGAGGGTCAGGCCGCCCGAATCCTCTCGCTGCCGATCCACCAGTTCCTCGACGACGACGACATCACGCGCGTCGTCGCGAGCATCCACGAGTTTCTCCGATGAACGACGCCGCTCCTATCACCGCCACCGACGTCCTCGACTACGAGCGTCTGTTCGCCGACTATCATTCCGGGCTCGTCGATCGGCTGCGGGGCTTCGGCGCCGCGGCCGAGTGCCTATCGCTGTGGGTGCCCGATGAAGATCCCGCGACCAGCCTGCGCAACCTCTGGGACGCGGCCGCAGCGGCGGGCGAGCGCGAGATCACGGTGTACGTGGGCGCGGCCACGGCCACGCTGCTCGACGACGACGCGGTGCTCGCGACCGCGGCGCGCTTCGGCGTCGCCACGCTCACCCATGGGCGTGCGGGGTGGCTCATCGAGGTGCAGGAGCTGTGCGCGGCCGAGGCGGCGCCCCGGCGCGTCCCCGAGCACGCCCCTCACGCCGCGGCCCGGCTGCAGCGGTGCGCAGTGGCGCCGATGCGCAAGTCCTCGGTGCCCAACGCCGAATCCGCGGGGCTCAATCCGATCTACGCCGCCGCGATCGCCCAGGCCGCGGCAGACGTTCGTCACGAAGGCGAGCATCGGCCCGGCGCCGCCGTCGGCGTGTCCGCGCTGGTCGACGGCACCGCGCTGTGGCTGAGCGTCGATCCCACGACGCACGTCATCACCCGCGCGACGTTCACCTCCGCTCCTGCGGATCTCCGCGGGCTCATGGAGCGCTTGTGCAGCATGATCGAGGGCATGCCGGTGCTCGATGCTGCCGACCATGGCGTGCAGCACCTCGAGCTCGGCCTGCGCGATCACTGGTCGCACCGCCCGGTACCTGGGATCGTGACGCCGGTGTCCGCGGATTCATGCTTCGGTGTGCCGCTCGCGCTGGTGCGCGCGGCGCTGCACGAGTATCGGTGCGCGACCGGCTATGCCGAGCAGCGCAGTGCCCACGATCCAGGCCCGGGCCCCAGGTGGCGTGGTCTCGACGCGGCCGCGCGCACGGCCGAGATCCGCACCATCCTGGACGCCTGCGCCGACAGTCACGGTGGCGCGGCCGGTGACATCGCCCTGGTCGCGATCGAGCTCGACGTGCGCTTGTTGCTGCGGGTCCAAGACCCCCTACTGGCCAGAGGTGGCCCGGCGATGGTCTTCGCCGTCGAGCAGGCGCTGCGCGCCGCGATCGACCCGCGGCTCGAGGTGGTGCTCGAGGAGATTCGCGATCGCAACCGCAAGCGGCGCCTCGCCGTCGTGGAGTCGTGACATGACCGGAATGACCGACCACACCCAGCTCATCCTCGACGGCACCAAGATCGGCTGGCACCTCGACCGCGTGCAGGCGTGGGAGCGCGGCGAGCGGATCGCACCGGTCACGATCGACATGGCGCTCACCCGCGCGTGCAACTTCGCGTGCGAGTATTGCTACGCCATGCTGCAGGAGAACGACCGCAAGGTCATCACCCGCGAGGTGATCTTCGACTTCCTCGACGACTGCGCCGAGATCGGCGTCAAGGGCATCAGCTTCGTCTCCGACGGCGAGAGCACGATCTCGCCGGTGTTCAGCGACGCCATCCGCCATGGCAGCGAACTCGGCCTGTCGATGGCCGTAGGCACCAATGGCCTCGCGCTCACCAAGATGCGGCTCGAGGAGATCCTGCCGCACCTGACGTATCTGCGGGTGAACATCTCAGCCGGCGAACGCGCCCGCTACGCCCAGATCATGGGCGTCAAGGAAGAATGGTTCGACCGGGTGTGCCAGAACATCCGCGACATGATGGAGATCAAGCGTCGCGACGATCTGCCGGTGACCATCGGGATGCAGATGGTCGTGATGCCGAGCTACGGCGATCAGATCCTGCCGCTGGCGCGCCTGGGCCAGCAGCTACGCCCCGACTACTTGGTGCTCAAGCATTGCTCCGACAGCGAGGACGGCGAGCTCGGCGTCGACTACGACGGCTACACCTCGCTGTACGATCGACTCCGCGCCGCCGAGTCCCTGTCCGACGACGCGTACAAGGTCGTGGTGAAGTGGTCGAAGATCGAGGCCCGCGGCACCCGCTCGTACCAGCGGTGCTACGGCGCACCGTTCATGATCCAGCTGTCCGGATCGGGACTGGTGGCGCCGTGCGGCATGCTGTTCAACGAGCGCTACAAGAAGTTCCACATCGGCAACATCTGCGAGACCCGCTTCCGCGATATCTGGGCGAGCGATCGCTACTGGGAGGTGATGAACGCCCTGGCGTCACCGCAGTTCAACGCCCAGAAGATGTGCGGCTCGCTGTGCCTGCAGCACAAGGTCAACGAGGTGCTCGATGCCCACGCCAAGGGGCTGGTGCAGCTCGCCACCCCGCGAACGCCCGCGCCGGCGCACATCGACTTCGTGTGAGCCGTCGCGATCCCGCGGCTACACGCCGCGAACGGTGGAGATGGGCACGACCTGGTCCTCGCCGAAGTAGATCTGCTTCAGCAGCTTGTGATTGTGGACGAGCGGCTTGTCGTACTTGCCCAGCCGCATGCCCCGTTGATCCTCCGGCGTGTCCGCGACGGTGGGGATGAACCGCGCGTCGTCGCGGATCTCGTACCATGACAGCGCGACCGCCAGCTTTCGCAGCGCGGGTGCGAACAGCCTCAGGCGGCGATCTTCGATGCGCATGCCGACGAACACGTGGAACATCGTGGTGCGATCGGTCTCGGGCACCATGAAGATCGCCGCGCGGGCCGTGATGCCGCGTCGCCTCTGGGTGCCCGGCTCGGTCCAGTACAGCGTGTAGATCGTGCGCACCGGATCAAAGCGCGTCTCCCACTCGTTGTTGAACGTGTCGCCCTTCTTCAGGCCCACGAGGAGGCGCGACCAGCTGTCGCGCTGGCGCCCGCGGTAGGTCACCTCGGTCCGATCGGCGTGGTTCTCGGCGGTGTACTCGATGGAGTCGACGTCGGCGGCATCCCAGCCGAGCCGCGTGTGCACCCACGGCGTGTGCTCGTCCTCGCTGAAGTTGTCGAGGCACACGTGCAGCGGCGCGGCGAACGGCATGCTGAACGCGCCGGCCGGCTCGAAGCCGTCCCACTCGACAGCCGGGAGGGCCGACAGCGGCACCTCTGGATCGGCGAGCCACAGATATCCGTTTCGCTCGACGAGCTGCATCGTGACCGCGTCGCACTTGGTCAGGTTCGGCTGCGACGGCGAGCGACCGTGGCCATCGGCGTCGAAGTGCCAGCCGTGGTACCGGCACTCGAGGCGCCCGTCAGGACGCACGCGTCCGGCCGACAGCGGCGCCTTGCGGTGCGGACATTCGTCCATGAATGCGGCGGCGCGGCCTCGTGCGTCGCGGAACAGCGCGTAAGAGCGCCCGGCCACGGTGACCCGCACCGGGCCCGGCGCGAGCTTGCGCGCGGGCAGGATGGGGTGGAAGAACCGTGTCACGGCAGGCATGCCGAGAGAGCATACGCGAAGCGGCCAGGGGTGAGGCACGCGAGCACAGGCGTGCGGCTTTCGTCCGTGCCTCGCGTGTCCGCCGTCCGCCCAGCGGTCCTCAGAACCACGTCGACATCCCGAGGAGCACACCGAAATTAACGACGTCGGCGGCCTTGTCCCAGTCGGTGTCGCGCGCGTCGTCGTCCTTGTACGTCGTGCGGGCGAACGGCGCGGCGTAGTCGACGTTGAGGCCGACGTCGACCGAGAACCAGTCGCGGGGGAAGAAGTGCACACCACCGCCCGCACCGACCGTCGGGTAGATGACGTGGCCGGTGATTCGGCCATCGGTGCCGGTCTGGACCTGCGTCGCGCTGCCACCGAACCCGACGCGCGCCTCGACGTACGGACGCACCGCGCGCTCGGGCAGGAACATCCACTGGAAGTACGGCGTCACGCGACCGCCCAGGGCCGCGGTGCGAGCGTCGGTACCGCTGGTGACGTCGAAGCCCTCGGCGGTGAGGGCCAACTTGGCGCCGATGATGCCGCGGGTCTCCGAGAAGACGTAGCCGAGGCCGAACCCGAACAGCGGGCGCGAGAACACGGCCGCACCGCTGTCGAGCAGCGAGATGCGGGCGAGGCCGGCGCCGAGCGACAGCGTGTCACCGCCCGGGGAGTCGGCGGTGCCCTCGCGCTTGGTCCAGGTACCGCCCAGCGCCTCGGAGTCGACGTGCACGCGCAGGCGGCTGCCCTGGGCGCCGTCCACCTCACGGCGATACTCAGTGGTCTCGTCGTCGCTGCGCACCTCGACGTTCTCGTCGCTTCGCACCGAGATGTTGTCGTCGCTGTTGGCGGAGACACTGTCGTCGGTGCGTGCAGAGACGGTCGGTGCCGCGGCACCCGTCGACGCGTGCGCATAGACGAGGGTCGCGATCACCAGCGAGGGGACGGCACGGACTGCGCCACAGCGCCCAGTTCGAGCGGACAGGTTGGAGTGTTGCATGTGTCGCTGACATGCAACGTGCGGTCCCACGGGCAACGGAGGTCACTACGATTTTCTGCGGGCCCGCGATGGTGGTCACGCGATCGTGATCGAAGCCGGTGACGCTCCGCCGCGCTGTTGCAGATCAGCCCGCTGCGGAACGTCACGGCGTGCCGCTGACTCTCGGTGCAGGCGCAGACGTGTCCGACGGATGCGACACTGCGGCGTCGGCACCCGTGGGTCGCTGCGCGAGCGCGGCGACGTCGGCACCGCCGGGCGACTGGAACACCCGCAGCCCGAACTCCGGGATGATCGCCAGCAGGTGATCGAAGATATCGGCCTGCAGCGCCTCGTAGGCCGTCCAGGCGGTGTCGCTGGAGAACGCGTAGATCTCGAGGGGCAGGCCATCGGCCGACGGCGCGAGCTGCCGGACCATGAGGGTGAGCTTGCGGTGGATGCCGGGATGCTCGCGGAGATAGGTGATCGCGTAGGCGCGGAGCGTGCCGATGTTGGTGAGGCGGCGTCCGTTGGCGATCACATCGGCGTCACTGGGCACAGCCCCGTTGTACGCGTCCAGCTCGGCGCGCTTGGTCGCGATGTACTCGCGCAGCAGCCGGAAGCGGCCGAAACGCTGCATGTCGTCCTCGTCGAGGAAGCGGATCGACGACAGGTCGATGTTGATCGCGCGCTTGATGCGACGGCCACCGGCGTCGGTCATGCCACGCCAGTTGCGGAACGAGTGCTCGAGGAACGAGTGGGTCGGGATGATGGAGAATGTGTTGTCCCAATTCCGCACCTTCACCGCGTGCAGCGCCAGCTCGACGACATCACCATCCGCGCCGAACTGCGGCATCTCGATCCAGTCGCCGACGCGGATGAGATCGTTGGTGGTGAGTCGGATGCCCGCGACGAGCGACAGCAGCGTGTCGCGGAAGACCAGCAAGAACACCGCGGTCAGCGCCCCGAACCCGCTGAGCAGCAGCCACGGCGAGCGATCGAGCAGGATCGCCGCCATCAGCACTGCGCCGATGATCCACGCCAGCAGCAAGACGATCTGCAGGTAGCCCTTGATCGGTCGATTGCGGGCCGACGGGAAGCGGTTGTAGGCCGCGTCGATCGTGTTCAGCAGCGCAGCAAGCGACCGGACCGTCACCCACACCAGCGCGCACGCGGTGAACCGGTGGATGACGTCCGTGGCCGCCGTCGAGATGTCGGGGATCTTCGGCGCGAGCGCGTCGATGAGCAGCCACGGCACCGCCCACGACAGCCGCCCCAGCAGCTTCTTCTCGACCAGCAGATCGTCCCACAGCGCCGCGCTGCGCCTCACGACGTTCGTGATGAGCCGCAGGACCACGCGACGGGCGACGATGAGGCCCAGCAGCGCGATCGCGATCGTCACCGTGATGCCGTAGAGCGCCGACGCGAACGCGTTGCCGTCGAGCCAGTCGGCGAGGCCCTCGAGGCCGAGATCGCCGGTCCAGGTCACGAGGTCGCCGCGGGGCGAGGTCTCGGGCGCCGCGAGCACGCGGCGGTTGTACACGAGAACGGCGTGGGGGTGGGTTCGGGCTACGACGCCGCACTGCTCGCAAGGGTGAGTCGGTGCTTCGCACGGGTCGTGATGGCTTCGCTGAACGGTTGCCGGTGCACGAAGCGACGCCCGCGGCTGTCGCCGATCGCCGACGGGCCTGTGCGGGTGCCACCGCGAAGGAGCCTGATCTTCACCGGCTCGGCGGGTGCGCCCGCGAGGTCGCGCTCGAAGGTCTCGCGTCGGAACCCCGCATCTGCGCCATCTTGGTCAACCGAGAACGCGCCCGTCGTCGTAGTGCGACCAGCACGGCCGTGCAAAAGCATCCGCGGGGCCGCGACAGCATGGCCGCGTCGGGATGGAACTGCGCCCTGCTGAAGCTGCACCGAGGTGCACAGGGCATCGCGTCCCGCCCGTGCTCCGAAGCATCCGGGGAGATCCCGCACCATCCGCGCGACCACCCCGCGACCCTGGTCGGAGACATGCCGGGACGCCTCCGTGCCCCCTACACCTCGTCCGCCTCCGGCACCGGCGTCGGTCGGTGTCACTTCACCCCCGCGCCCGCCCCCCTGGACCCAGCGTCGATCCCATGGCTGCCTTCACGGCTTCCGCATGCTGGCTCAGGAAGAGCCGCGCGAATCGTTCCATACCGAAAATTTCACGCTTGACAGTTTTGGTAGCTTCGGTAGGATTTTCCCATGAAGCTCTGCCCGGCCTGTGAGCGCCACCTGCTTCGTCCCGAGCCTTCGTGTCCGTTCTGCGGCGCAGCGCAGGCCACCACGGCGGCTCCGGCTGGCGACGCCGTGCTCGCGAGGTTGGTCCTCGGTCTGGCGATCGGCGCGACCGCCTGCGGGCCAGCGGTCGTTGACGGCACCGGCGGTGACTCGTCGACGGGATCCGCCGAGACGACGACATCGTCGACCATGCCGAGCACGAACACGTCGGCCCCGTCCACGACGCTCGATGACACCAGCACCACGACGATCGCCGACGACTCGTCGTCGACCGACGACGTCGACGACAGCGCGGGCTCGTTCTACGCGGTGCGTCCAGACGGCGGCGGGGGTCCGCTCGATTGCGATCCGTTCGCGCAGGACTGCCCACCAGACGAGAAGTGCAACGCGTGGGCAATGGAGATCACCTGGGACTCGTTTCGCTGCGTGCCGTTGAGCGACAGTCCCGACGCAACCGGCGATCCGTGCACCGTCGCGGGCGGCCCCTTCAGCGGCATCGACAGCTGCGCGTTGGGTGCGATGTGCTTCCACGTCGATCCCGACACCAACGTCGGGACCTGCGTGGCGCAGTGCATCAACAGCTTTGCCAATCCACTGTGCGCCGCCGACGACGAACGCTGCGTCGAGCTCAACGATGTCCTGCGACTGTGCTTGCCCGAATGCGATCCGCTGGCCGACGACTGCGCAGACGGACAGACGTGCGCGCCCGATCCCGAGTCCGGTGGCTTCTTGTGCTTCGACTCACCGGACCAGGACGGCGGTCAGGGGCAATCGTGCGAGAACCCCACCACTTGCGCCCCAGGCCTCGCCTGCTCGCCCGGCGATCAGGTGCTCGACTGCCCAGAGACCGCGTGCTGCACCGCGTTCTGCGACACCACGTCGGGCGAGCCGTGCCCCGGCGCTGACATGGGCGTCACATGCGAGCCGTTCTACGACGAGGATCCTCCGCAGGGGCTCGAGACGGTCGGCGTGTGCGTCCTCCCGAACTGACGACCGGAGCACCATGAGCCTGCGAGACGTCCGCCTTCGCCTCCCCGTCGTCGCGCTGCCGCCGGCCGACAGCCGCCGCATGCGTGAGCCCACGGGCGAGGTGCCGACGCCGCGCCTCGCGGTGTGGGAGCTGACGCTCGCGTGCGATCAGAAGTGCATCCACTGCGGGTCGCGGGCCGGCGCGGCGCGGCCCGGCGAGCTCACCACCGACGAATGCCTCGACCTCGTCCGCCAGCTGCGTGATCTCGGCGTCGGCGAGGTCACGCTGGTGGGTGGCGAAGCCTACCTGCGCAACGATTTCATCCTGGTGATCCGGGCGATCCGCGAGGCCGGCATGGCGTGCACGATGACGACCGGCGGTCGCAACCTGACGCCTGCGCGCGCCGAGGCGATGGTCGCCGCCGGCGTCACGACCGTCGGCGTGTCGATCGACGGACTGCAGCCCGCGCACGACCGGCTGCGCGGGATCCCGGGCAGCTGGGATCACGCGTTCGCGGCCCTGGCCGCGCTGCGGGCTGCGGGCGCCGCGGTGGCCGTGAACACCCAGATCAATCGCCTCACCATGGGCGATCTGAAAGGTCTGCTGCCGCTGCTGCACGGCGCCGGCGTGCGCGGCTGGCAGCTGCAGATCACCGCGCCGTTCGGCAACGCCGGCGACCACCCCGAGATCCTGCTGCAGCCGTACATGTTGCTCGACGTGTTCGAGGGCCTGGGCGCTCTGCTCGACGACGCCGTGCGCCTGGGCGTCGCGATCTGGCCGGCGAACAACCTCGGCTACTTCGGTCCCTTCGAGGCCAAGCTGCGCAAGGTGCAGAAGCGCGGCGCGCACTACAAGGGCTGCAGCGCCGGGCGTGCGGTGATCGGCATCGAGGCCCAAGGCGACATCAAGGGCTGCCCCAGCCTCGGCGGCGCCATGAACGTCGGCGGCAACATCCGCACCGCGTCGCTGCGCGACATCTGGACCCGCACGGCGCAGCTCGCCTACACGCGCGAGCGCACCGTTGCCGAGCTGTGGGGCTATTGCGCCGAGTGCTACTACCGCGACGTGTGTCGCGGCGGCTGCACGGCGACCGCCGAGCCGCTGATGGGCCGCCCCGGCAACAACCCGTTCTGCCACCACCGCGCGCAGCAGATGCACGCGAAGGGGCTGCGCGAGCGGATCGAGTTGGTGCGCCGCGGGCCCGGCGATCCCTTCGATCACGGGCTGTATCGCATCATCCGCGAGGCGGTGGATCCCCAGAAGCGCGCGCGCGAGGGCGCGGTCGGGATCGACGAGCCGCGGGTCGATCGCACCGTGCTGCCGATGGGGCCCGGGGTCACCGTGGGGTCGGGGTAGCCCGTGCTACCGTCGCCCGCGTGCGCGAGGCAGCGGACTCGACCCGCGCCCCGGCGGGCGTCCATCTCCCCGACGATCGGTACATCCCGATCCGCACCGTCGATCTACTCGCGGGGTTGATGCGGGACCCCGCGATGGAGTCCGTGGCCCCCGCGATCGCCGAGGTCGGCGCCGCGCTGGGCCGCGCGGTGCATGCCGAGTCGAGGGCGCTGGCGGAGCACGTCGACCGCGCATATGCACCCTTCAACCCGGACCGCGAGACGGTGACGGTCGGCGATCTCCGCGGTGATCTCGAGATGCTCGACGGCGCGCTCGACTACACCTTCGACAAGGCCAACTACGACCTGCTCGAGGACACGCAGGTGCGGGCGGCGATCGACTCGGCGAGCATCCACGGGATGAAGGTGCGGGTGGACCCCGACAAGGTCGGCGCGCTGCGGATCTACGTGCGCGGTCGAACCCAGGAGACCCGCCTCATCCGCACCGTGCGGCGGCCCATCACGGGCGAGATGCGCGAGGTCGAGCTGTATCGCCGCCTGGCGATCGTGTTTCGCATGCACGACTCGGCCGAGGTGAGCATCAAGCTGTTCCGCGAGATCCCGGTGGCGGACCTCGAGGCCCTGCTGCCCCACGCCGAGGTCGGGATGAGCGTGCTCGATCGCATCTGGATCGTCGGCGGCGGCGTCGGGGCGATCGGCGGCGCGACGTGGAAGGCGGTGGCGCTGCTCGTTCAGGGCACGTTGTTCGCCAGCCAGTACCTGTGGGCGCTGAGCGTGGGCCTGCTGGGGCTGTCGGTGCGCTCGGTGCTGGGCTACCGCCGCGCCAAGCACGTACGCAGCTCGCAGCGCCTGCACCACCTCTACTATCAGAACATCGCCAACAACGCGGGCGTGCTCGCGCTCTTGGTATCGAGCATCCGCCACGAGGAGATCAAGGAGACGCTGCTCGCCTACGCGATGCTGGCGGCCGATCCGGGGCAGATCACCGACGCGGACGCGCTGGGACGCGCCGTCGAGGCGTGGATCGCCGCACGCTTCCACGTGCGGCTCCACTTCGACGTGACCGACGCGCTCGAGAGCCTCGACCGATTCGGGCTCTGGGAGGATCGCGCTGCGCTGCGGACGCTGGCCCCGGCCGACGCCTGCGCGCGCCTGCTGACGCTATGGCGCGAGAACGGGACCGAGGACTACCACGTGGCGTCCATCGCCCGCGGCGCATGAGTCCGCCGTCGCCGTCGCCAACCGGCGACCAACCCGACGAGCACCCACGCACCGCCGCCGCCGCCCGCGGACCGGCAGCCGCAACCGCCGTCGCCCTCTTGCTCACCGAAGGTCGCCGGCAGTGCGTCGCCGTCTGCATCGGTGGCGCCGCTCGGTCCGCCCGTGGCCGCACTCACCGAGCCCGCTGCGCCATCCGTGCCGACCTCGCCCGCCGTCGATCCATCCGCACCACTGCCGCCGGCACCGCTGGGATCGGTCGCCACTCCCGTCGATCCGCCACCGGTGTCGTCGCCGCCGGGCACGAAGCTCAGGCGCACCGCGTCGTAGCCCAGCCGCCGCCCCAGATCGACGGCCTCTCCGGTGTTGTCGTCGAGCTGGATCCGCTCGCCGTCGGCACCCGAGAAGGTGAAGACGCCGAGGTCCTGCCAGCCGCTCGTCGCCGACTGATCGATCGGGAACGACTCGACCACATCGTCGTGGTGCACCTGATACACCGCACCCTGGGAATCGGCGTCCTCGGGCACATACACCTCGACGCGGTACTCGCCGGGGACCTCGACGACGAAGCGCCAGGTGCCGGTGCTGGCCGGATCGCCATCGTCGGTGGCCAGCGTGTAGAAATGATGGTCGTCCTCGCCCGACATGGTGCTCCACCACGCGGTCGTCTCGCGGACGAAGCAGCCGGGCTCGAGCTCGCTCACCACCGTCTGGCCGCCGCCCAGCACGAGCTCGCACGCGGGGCAGTTGGTGCTGAGGATCGAGTCGCCCTGGGCCGGATCGCCGTAGTCGGCGAACGTCGCCGGCAACGACTGGCAATACGGGCTGCCGCACTGCTCCATCACCATGTGGTGGAGATGGTCACCACAGACCCAGCCCGTCAGGCCCACGCGACCGACGAGCGTGCCCGGCCGCACCACGTCACCGATGGCGAGCGGTGACGAGTTCGCCAGCAGATGCATGTAGACGATCGCGGTGCCGTCGTCGTGATCGACCACGACGTAGTTGGCGTCGCCGCCGAACGACTGGTCGCAGCCGCCGACGTCGCTGTCCATGCGCAGGAACGACACCACGCCCGCGCTCGACGACCACACCTCTTCGCCTTCGTTGACGTCGAAATCCCACGCCCAGTGGCTGTTGCCGGTGTGGCTGAAGCCGCCGTGGCCTTGGGTGCAGGGCTTGGTGACGCCGCATTGCCAGGGCACCTCGAGGGCTGGGCCGGCGAGGAGTACGGAGCTCAGCAAGGCGGCGAACATCACGCGACCAGAGTATCGCAGGGGGCTCGCACAGAGCGCCGGATGATCGTGGCGTGGGCACGTGTCGCGCCTCGCGACGTCCCGCGGCTGTTGCGCGGCGTGGTGGCCGTTCGGCCTTCCCGCGGGCGCACGGGCCGCCCGCACGCCGTGGTGGCTCCGTCGCGCTCTCTGCTAGATTTGATCTCCTATGCGGCGCGTGCTCCGAGCGGTGGTGGGCCTGCCGCCCGACACCACGGTCTTCATCGATCGTCGCGTGACGATCGGTCGCGCGCCTGACAGCGACCTGCAGCTCGGCGATCCCGAGGTCTCGCGCCGCCACGCCAAGATCGAGGTCGATGCCAGCGGCGTGGCCACGCTGGTCGATCTCGTGAGCACCACCGGCACGTTCGTGGGGGACACCCGCGTCGAGCGTCACGCACTGACGCCCGGCGACGAGATCGTGATCGGCCGCTTTCGCGTGTGCTACGACGAGGTCGCCGATCAGGTGGCCGAGCGCCGACCGATGCCCAAGTGCAACATGGAGGTGCTGCGTCAGACCACCCGGATCGAGCTCGGCGCAGGTGCGATGGGCTCCCAGCGTCGGGAGCCGCCGCCGCTGCGCGCCGCCTCCGTGGCCGGCGCAACGCTCGGTGGCGTCGCGCGATCGGTCGACGTCGACGCGCGTCCGGTGAGGACCCGCCGCGACGACACCGCGCGCATCATAGTTCCCGTGGTGCCGCAGCTCGCGTCGAAGGTGATGCCGCGCGCCGCCCGGGGGTCGATCGAGTTCGGCGACGCGCCGGTGCTCGCGGGCATCCCCGAGCCCATCGACGATCATGCCGAGATCCTGCCCGATGTCCCCGAGCGCACGATGCCCGAGGACGACACCGATCCCCTGGCGGTGCGCAGCGCAGCGATGGCCCGCGTGCGCGCCGTGTTCGACTACCGTTGGTTGCGGCTGCAGCAGCTGCACCACGAGATCCTCGATCACGACGAGCTCGCGCGGCTCGAAGAGCTCGAGCGTGAGTTCCGACGCGATGCGGGCGGTCGCGGCTCGGGGGGCCGGGACGAGGGCGAGGCGTCGCGTCGCACCGTGCGGTTCGAGTCGCCGGTGCCGGCGTGGTTGGTGCGCCTCCACGGACGCAACTTCACCACCGCCTCGATCGCGCTCGAGGGGATCGGTGCCGGCGGGGCCCAGCTGCGCGCCACCGACATGCCCGGTGCCGACGAACGCTGCTGGTTGGTGGTCGATCTCGAAGACGGGCACGCCGATCCGGTCGTGGTCTTCGGCGCCCGCGTGGTATGGTCGCTGCCCGAGGACCACGAACTCGGTGTGGTGTTCTCCGGCAGCCTGCACGCGGGCGTCGATGGACTCGCGCTGGTCCGTGCCGAGGTCGCCGGCGGCTGACGAGGCGCCGTGTCACCACCAGACCATGACTGTCCGGTGACTTGCAGGACCGAGGTCGTGGCCTAGTGTTTGCGCGAGTCCCCACCAATGCCATCCATCAAGCTCACCTCCATCCTCGCCCTGTCTCTCGCCTTCGCTGGCGCCTGTGACGACAAGAAGGCCGGCGACGACAAGAAGACCGCCGACGCCAAGAAGGACGGCAAGGACGCCAAGGACGGCAAGGCTGCCGATGCCAAGGCTGCCGATGCCAAGGCTGCCGATGCCAAGGCCGATGCGCCGCCGGCCGACGCCGCCGCGCCCAAGAACATCGTGGAGACCGCGGTCGCGGCCGGCAACTTCACGACCCTCGCGACCGCCCTCGATAAGGCCGACCTCATCGCCACGCTGAGCGGCGAGGGTCCGTTCACGGTGTTCGCGCCCACCGACGAGGCGTTCGCGAAGATCCCCAAGGAGGCGCTCGACGCCCTGCTCGCGAAGCCGGAAGATCTCAAGAAGGTGTTGCTCGGGCACGTCGTGGCCGGCAAGGTGATGGCCGCCGATGCCGCCAAACTCACCGAGGCCGAGACCGTCGCCGGCACCAAGGTCACGATCGACGCGACCGACGGTGTCAAGGTCGGCGGCGCCAAGGTGACGACGCCCGACATCGCCGCGAGCAACGGTGTGATCCACGTGATCGACACCGTGATCCTGCCGGCGGCCTAGTCCGGCACTCCCCGCCTCGAGGGGATGATGCGCGCGTGGTGGTGACACCGCGCGCGCATTCGTCGTCAGTGCGATCGGCGACGCCGTACTGCGAGGGCGCCTACGAAGAGCAGCCCGGCTGCGGACGGGGCCACAGGACCATCCGCCGCGCAGGCGCAGCCCTCGGCGCCATCGTCGTCCTGACCCAGTCCGCCGTCGGTCGACTCGCCGCCATCGTCGTTGCTCGTGTCGTCCGTCATGCCACCGTCACCGCTGACGCCGCCGCTGACGCCGCCGCTGGTGTCGGCCGGGTCGACGGGCGCGTCCATGCCGACGTAGACCGTGACCTCGGCGACGGTCTCGTTGCGGTCGTGATCGATCGCCTCGATGCGGATGGTGTAGGTGCCGGCGGGGAGGCTCAGCGGCCACGCCTTCTGGAAGGTGAAGGCGACGTCCTCGGCCTCGATCTCGGGGATGGCCAGCTTCCAGCCAACGCCCTCGTGGTTGTCGCTGATGTCGGCCTCGACCATGATGCTCTCGCCGGGCGCGAACTCGGCACCGTCGGCGGGCGAGAGGATCTCGACGAAGGGTGGCTCGAGATCGGGGCTGTTCTCGCCGAAGTACGCGAGCAGCTCGGCCGCGGAGTTCTGCGCCCCACCGTCGCAGAACTCGTCGTGCGTCGGCTGGCAGTTGATGCCGCCCGTGGCGTCGTCGTACGGCGTGCACGTGTCCGCCCAGGTGACGTTACCGCTGCCGACGAACGGGTTCATGATCTTGCTGGGATCGGCGATGTGGGCCAGGCCGAACGCGTGGGCCGCCTCGTGCAGTGCGGTGGTACCCAGCACCTCGGCGTTATTGGGGTTGATGTTGTCCGTGAACGCGAAGGTGGTGTCGCGCCACCAGCGGTCACCGCAGTCGCTGCTGCACGACACGCCGAGCACGCCGCCGCCGAGGCCCAGCAGGTCGGGCGAGCCACCCATCATCACCATCGCGAAGGGCAGGTGATCCGGTGGACGCTCGGCATAGGCGATGCGCACGCCGTAGGGCGCCATCTGGGTCTCGAACACGTCGATCAGCGCCAGGGCCTGCTGCTCGGTGCCACCGAAGCCCGGCCACGGCATGGTCCCCTGCACGCAGGCCGATTCGTCGAGCGCCGAGTACGTGCCGTTCGTCAGGGCTTCGCTGCCGAAGAAATTGAGGAAGATCGTGGAGCGGTGTGGCGGGAAGGTCCAGTCCGCCTGCGGCGCGGGGGGCTGGGCGAAGTCGCCGCTGGCGCCTCTTGGCGCCACTTGATCGCCGATCTGCACCCACCCGCGCTCGTCGAGCATCTGCTCGAAGCCGGCCCGACGCGCCTGCCGCTCGTCCTCCGAAAGCGGTGCGACCCGCACCACCTCGCGCCCGAAGAGCGTGGCGGGTTCGTCGTCGGCGGCGGCGAGCCATAGGGTCAGGACGATCGGACTCATGATCCCCTGGATATCACGACGCCGGGCCGCCCACATCCGCTGTGGTGCGGCCTCGGGCGCGCCGGGGAGGCGGGGGTGGCGCTCCGAATCCGTGGGGTCGGCGGGCGCGGATCGGATGGGGCGCACGTGACCCCGAGCGCGACCCGGCGAGCTCGGAGCTCAGATCCAGATCTCGGACTCGAGGCCCGTGACGAGCGCTTGTGACGATCGCAGCGCCTCGAGCACGGCGGGATCGCGCGCCGACACCAGCAGCCGGTCGGCGCCATCGATGACGGCGCCAGCGTCGATGAGCTCGTGCGCCATCACGGCGCTCGTGGTGCCGAACAGCCCCGTGCATCCGTCGCGCATCGCGTGCTCGATCATCGCGGCGACCACGGCGTGACGCCACTTGGGCGCCGCCACGACGCTCGCGACCTCCGAGGGCTGTTCGCGGCGCACGTAGTAGAGGAACCATCCCACGGGCGCACCGTCGCTTCTGCGGGCGATGAACCAGCGGAAGTCACCGCGCGAGGGATAGTCGGCGAGGAAGTCGTACTGCCACGTGGCGAGGGCGGCGTCGTCGACCAGGCACGGCGAGTAGACCTCGGCCAGCGCGAGCCGGGCCTCGAGCAGCGTCGCCGCCGTCATCGGCTCGACGACGAGATCGTCGGCGCGGCGCATCGCAGGTGGACGCGGGCGGCGGTTGTCCCAGGTGTGGGCGAGCCGCCGCGCAGCGCCGTCGAACGGCGCGAGGATCGGCCAGTACCGTCGGCCCCGAAGGCGCTCGCGCAGCCGCTGTCGCGCATCTTCGGTGGGCCGCAGACCGAGCCGCCACCAATAGCCGTGACCGGGCAGCACGTGGCTGCGATACACCACGTTGCTGCTCGCCGATCCGGCGCCTCCGGTGCGCATCTTGATCACGGGCTCGGTCGGCTTGTCGCAGATCGAGAAGTCGTAGGGCTGCGACAGGCCCTCGCGCGTGAGCCACAGGGCGCTGAGCTTGGCGTCGCGGTGGTCGGGATCCACCACCATCGCGGTGGCAGCGACGCCGACGAGCATGCGGCCGTCGAGCTGCCACCGCCGTGGCACCACGCCGAGGAATCCCACGAGCCGACCATCGCTGCCCTCGTGCACGACGGATCGCGCGGACCCTGCATCGGGGAAGGGCGATTGCAAGAAGCACTCGGTCAGCTTGCGCGTGACCTCCTCGATCGGCCGCGCCATCGCCCCCTGGGCGATCGAGCGGTACAGCGCGACGACCTCGGGCATGTCGCGCGGCTCGATCGGCCGCGCCCGTCCACCCGGGTTGCTCACGGGCGGCCCCCGCCGAACATGCGGTGCAGCGGCGTGCCCACAAGCCGCGCCCGTAGGCCGTCCAGCGCCCCCTGCAAGGCATACCGAGGCCCACTGCGGAAGGTCAGCATCGGCGATGGCGTGGCCGTGGCGCCCCACGAGGTCTTGAAGCGCACGAGCCCCTCGTTGCCGTCGTTGACGCCGCCGAGGTTCACATGGCCGATCCCCCGCGCCTCGGCCGAGCGCAGCGCGTGCCAGTACAGCGCCACGTGGGGATTGATGTCCTTGATGCCGCGATCGATCGCACCTTGGAAGTAGTGCACCACGTCGCGGTCGTACATCAGGACGCCGCCGCCGACCACCTGGCCGGCGTGGAGCACCACGGCCAGCTCGCCGCCGCGGCCGAGCTGCCGGGCGACGGTGTCGAAGAACCGCCGCGGGAACATGTCGCCGACCCACGCATTATCGTGGAACGAGCGCTCGTACACGGCGAAGTACGCGTCGATCTGGGCGGTGTCGGGGCAGGTCATCACCGTGACCCCGGCCTTGTCGTTGCGGCGGACATACCGGCGCATCGTGCTGCTGACGTGCTGCTCGAGGTGCTGCTCCGCGGTGCCGCGCAGCGCGATCACGTAGGTCTCGTGGCTGCCGACCTCGACGCCGCCCACCGGTGTGCGTCGCGACTGCAGGTGCAGGCCCTCGGTGTGCCACGCCGGCAGCCACCACTCGAAGAAGGTGACGCGTGGGGTGCACAGCGCCACGAGCCACGCGTCGAACTCGGCCTGGGTGAGGCGCGCGCGCGTGGTCGGCATCATGTCGTAGCCGATGGGCATCACCGCGAGTCGCCAGCGACCGACGCGATCGCGAAGGCCCAGCACCGGCAACCACAGATCCGAACCGTCGACGGACACCGCGCGCTGTACCCACGGCGCGCCGTCGGTGCGGGCGTTCTCGATCTCGAGCATCGCGGCCTGGAACTCCGGCGATCCGAACGCCGAGGCACCGAGGCCGTCTGGGTATGCGCGCCGCCACAGGGCCGGGTCAGGCGCGCGGATGTGGACGCGGGGACCGAGGAACATCGCCTGCAAGGTGCCTGCGATCAGGGCAGGAAACAAACCGGCCCGAATCCCTCGGGCAGGCCGCCCGCGTAGGGCTTGGCGCCGAACGGGTGGTCCTCGAAGAACTGGTGCACCAAGTTCTGCTGGGGCCCGATGGAGTGGCCCTCGCCGTGGTCGCACTCGATGGCGAACCGCCCCGACTCCTGCAGCTGCTCGATGTACCAGTGGCTCATTTGGAGGAATTGCACGCTGCCGCCGTACGTGTCGTTGACGCCGCCGTGTACGACCATCGCCGCGAAGTCGTTGTCCGGCTGGGTGTCCCACGGCGCGTAGCCCGGGGCCACGAAGCCACCGGAGTAGATGACGACGCTGGCGAGGTAGACCGACCGCAAGAAGCTGGCCTTCGAGGTGTGCATGCCGCCGGCCGAGAAGCCCGAGCTGTGGATGCGGCGCGGATCGATGCCGAGCTCCGACACCGCGCACGCGACGATCTCGTCCATGAGCAGCAGATCGTCGTCGCGATCGCCGTTGGTGAGCCACCACGGAAACATGCCGGTGGCGGGATCGTTGTACGGCGCGACGACGATCCCGCCCGCGGCCGTGACGAGATCGATGTTGTTGCGGTCGTAGTGGTTGAAGCCCCACTCGGCCTCGGCCGGGCTGCCGCCGGTGCCATGGAAGTAGAACTGCAGGCGACCGCCGCCCTCGTAGGCGATGTCGTCCATCCAGATCCGCACCAGGCGCGGCTCGATGCCCGCGGGGTTGAACATGAGATCGCCCTCCGTGAACGTCGGGCAGGTGCCGGTGACCGGCGGCATGCCCGGCTCGAGCATCCCCGGGCCCGTGTCGTCGGTGGGATCGGTGGGGTCGGTCCCGGTGGTGGAGTCCGCGGGGGAGTCCGAGTCCGACTCGGTGGCGGCGTCTTCGGTGGGATCGCCCGTGCTCTCGTCGTCGCCATCGTCGGTGTCCGCGGGCGCATCTCCGGTGCTGCCCGACTCACCACTGCCGCTGGGATCGTCGCCGCAACCGACGCCGAGGAGGAGCAGCGCCACGGGGACGAGCGCGATGGGGCCACGGCGACGATTCTTGTGCATGAAAACGTGGTTAGCACGGTTCGGGGGCGTCGTGTGTGGAGAACACCCACGCCGGGGACCCGCGGATCGGTCGCAACCGAGCGGTCACCCGCGCGTCGCCGGCTCGGCCGGGGCGTCAGGCGAACTCGGTCGGCAGCCCGAGCTTCTTGAACATGCCCAGCAGGCTCACCTTGTCGACCGCCTTGACCCAGGCCTCCTTGGGCTCGATGAGATCGCGCTCGACCAGCGAGAACAGGGCGTCGTTCATCGTGACCATGCCCGCGCCCTTCGAGGTCTGCATCACATTGCCGAGCTGGAAGGTCTTGCCCTCGCGGATGAGCGCGGACACGGCGGTGTTCGCCAGCAGGATCTCCTGGGCGGCGACGCGGCCGCCGCCCTTCTTCTTGCATAGCACCTGGGCGATGACCCCCTTCAGCGACTCGCTGAGCATCACGCGGATCTGCGCCTGACGATCGGCGGGAAACTGATCGATGATGCGATCGACCGTGCTGGTCGCCGTGGTCGTGTGCAGCGTGCCGAACACCAGGTGGCCGGTCTCGGCGGTCTCGATCGCGATCGCGATGGTCTCGAGATCGCGCATCTCGCCGACGAGCACGATATCGGGATCCTCGCGCAGGGCGGCCCGCAGCGCCTGCTTGAAGCCCTGGGTGTGGGTGCCGACCTCACGCTGGTTGACCAGACACTTGAGGTTCGGGTGCACGAACTCGACGGGATCCTCGATGGTGATGATGTGCTCGGAGCGCGTGCGATTGATGTGATCGATCATCGCCGCGAGCGTGGTCGACTTGCCCGAGCCGGTTGGCCCAGTGACCACGACCAGCCCCTTGGACAGGTGGCACAGATCCATGCACGACTTGGGCAGGCCCAGGGTCTCGGCGGGGATGATCGTGATCGGGATCTGGCGGAGCACGGCGCAGACACCCTTGCGGTCCTCGAAGACGTTGACGCGGAAGCGGGCGAGGCCGGGGATCTCGTAGGCACAGTCGGCGTCCTTGCGCTCGGCGAACTCTCGCTTGGTGCGCTCGCCCATCACCTCGCGGACGAGCGCGTGGACCTCGTCGGAAGCGAGGGCGGCGCGGCCTTCGAGCGGTCGGATCTCGCCGTCGATGCGCAGCACCGGCGGGTTGCCGGCCGACAGGTGGAGATCGGAGGCGCCGCGATCGAGCATCAGGCGCAGCAGGGTGTCGATGGCGGGCGCGCCGTCGCGGGGCGGCACTTCGACGCGGACGCGCGGCGGCTCGGGTGGCGCAGGATCGGAGGCGCGGGTGGGCGCAGGATCGGGGGCGCGGGTGGGCGCGGGATCGGGGGTGCGGGTGGGCGCGGGATCGGGTGCGCGCGGCCGCGGTGCGGGTTGGGGCGAGCGTGCGGCGACGGGCTCTGCCGGGCGTGGAGCCTCCGGCGTGCGCGCGGGGGCCGGCGCTGGCGTGCGCGCGGGCGATCGCGCCGGACGCAGCGACACGAGCAGCTCGGGCCCGCGCCGGCTGACCTCGACCTCGTACCCCTCGCCGCCGTGCTCGTGCGTGGTGCGGTGGGGGCGGCCCGGCGCGATGGCCCGCAGCTCGGCCTGCGTGAGCAGCTCGGCGACGAGCTGACCGATCGCGACCGCTGACAACGGCGCGCCACCTTGCGCCGGCGCGCGCCCGCCGATGTGCACCGCGACGGGCGCCCCCGGCACGAGGCGGACCTCGTCGGCGTGGGTCTGGCGGAGGATGTCGAGGTAGGGCGACAGGCTGGACAACGCGGGGGCTCCGTGGCGCGTGATCGTACACGACCGATGCGAAGCGCGGCGATCCGCCCTACGATGCGGCCGCGTGCACGCACCGCGTTCTTGTCCTGCCTGCGGCGACGCCCATGCGACGCCGGCGTTCGTCGTGGCCGGCCACGCGCACGTGCGCTGCGACGAGTGCGGTACGGTGTTCGTCACGCCGTTGCCCGAGCTCGGCGTGGTGCAGGCGACGTATCTGCAGCCCGACTATCACGAGACGGCCGACGCCTCGGGTCCGCGCATGCGGGCCGAGGCGGCCGCGCGCATCGACACGCTGCACGCGATGGGGGCGCGGCGGATCGTCGAGGTGGGCTGCGGTCCCGGGCACTTCCTCGACGCGGCGCGCGAGCGGGGCCTGCACATCGAGGGCGTCGATCCGGCGCGCACGGCTGCGGTGGCCGCTGCTCGTGGCCACCGCGTGCACGCGCTCTTCCTCGAGGACTTCGTGCCCGATGCGCCGTTCGATGCGCTCGCGCTGTGGGAGGTGCTCGAGCACCTGCCGTGGCCCGCCGACGCGTTGCAGCGCATGCGCACGTGGCTGGCGCCCGGCGGCGTCGTGGCCCTGTCGACGCCGAGCATGTCGGGCATCCCGGCGCGCGTGCTCGGTGCCCGGTTCCCCATGGTGTCGCCGCCCGATCACCTCGAGCTGTTCAGCCGCGAGGGCCTGGCGCGCCTGCTCGATCGCGCGGGTCTGCAGGTCCTTCGCTGGACCAGCTTCTCCAACCTCGACGCCGCGCCCATCGCACGGGGTCTGCGGCGCTACGTGTTCGGCGATACAGCGTGGGCCGCACCGATCGTCGATGGGCTCGCGAGGATCGGCCAGGTCCCGGCGCGGTGGATGGACACCGCGGGCTTCGGCACCTCGTTCGAGGTCTACGCGCGCCTGCGGTGAGCGGGTGTGCCGCGACGACTCGATGCGGTCGGTCGCTCAGCGCGGCTCACCAGGAGAGCTTCAGGCGGAAGTAGACGGTGCCGCCGCCTCCGGTGTTCGCTCCGAGCTCCATGCTGCCCCCTTGGAGCGGGGCCGTCCACGAGCCTCCGGCGACCGCGTTTCCGCCGAGGTCGGTCGCGAAGAGGCGGGCCGATCCTGGCTGCCCGAACAGCTGTTGTTGCCATCGCGCTTCGGCGTTGACGGAAGGGCGTTCACCGAACAGTGGGGCCAGGGTCGTCGATACGCTCAGCTCGACGACTTCACCGGCGATGGTCAGCCTGGAGTCGATGACCTTCGCCCGGACGCCGGCGATCGCCTGTAGGATCTCCTCCTCGGGCATTCGCGAGACGCCGTAGATGGCTCCGGCGGCGGCGACGACGACCCCGACCGCCCGTACGTCGGGCGGCAGCCCGCGGCAGAGGTCCTCGACCCCTCCCGCGATCTGGCCGCTCGCATGCTCGATCGCGGTGTTGGTCTGCTCGTTGGCGTTCGGCGCCGCACGACGCAGCTCCTGCCTGATCATGTTGCGCAGGGCATTGGCACCCTGGCCGCACACGCGCGGGTCCGAAATCGCCTCGAGCACCTGCGCGGCGAGCCGCTCGATCCTTGGATCTGTCATGGGTCTCTCCGAGCCTCGTCGCCGACGAACGTGCGTCGAGATGCGCGGGGAGCTTACCGAGAACAGCCCCGTTGAGCAGCCCCGTTGAGCAGACCCGTTGAGCAGCCCCGTCGAGCAGTCCCGTTGAGCAGACCCGTTGAGCAGACGAGGTGTCGGGCAGGAGGCGCGGCGTCGTCGTTCCGCGTGGATTGCGCGTAGTAACTGGCACCGCACGGGCGGGCGTGTCAGGCTCCGCCCGCATCATGTCGAGCAAGTCCGAGTCCGGTCACGACATCACGCCGCTTCAGCCCGAAGAGCGCGAGACCCTCGCGGCCGGCCTCACGCCCGAAGAGCGCCGCGTGCTGCTCGATCACGGCACCGAGCGCCCGTTCTGCGGCGGCCTGCTCGACAACAAATCGGACGGCGTCTACGCCTGCCGCCTGTGCGGCCTGCCGCTGTTCCGCTCGAGCTCGAAGTTCGAGTCAGGTACGGGATGGCCGAGCTTCTTCGAACCGTTCGATCCGGATCACGTGACGTCGATCCGCGATGGTAGCCACGGGATGATGCGGACGGAGATCCGGTGCCGCCGCTGCGACTCGCATCTCGGGCACGTGTTCCCGGATGGGCCGCGGCCCTCGGGGCTGCGGTTCTGCATGAACTCGGTGGCGCTGGCGTTCGTGCCGATGGTGGCTGTGGGGGGGTGAGGACGGCGCGGTGTTCGACGTTGCCGCCCTAGTCGGCCGGCGTCGACCACGGTACCGATCAGGCGACAGCAGTCGTACGTCGAGACTCCGTTCGGGGATCACGTGGAGCTCACGCTGGGCGGTGGTCGCGTGGTGACCGTAGCGCGGTCGATGCTTGTGATCGACGACCAGCCGCGTTCACGCCGGATGGCGACACACATAGCGCTGGAGCTGCGCGCAACCGGCGTCTGCCCATCCGTCTTGGCCGGGATCGAGCTCGGCACAATTCTCGACGATCCCGCCGCCGGGCTGATTCGGGTTCCATCCGTCGTAGCCGATGATCGTTTCGCCGTCGCGCGCCTCGGTACCGTCGACCCAGAACCACATGCCCTCGTCGTCGCGGTCGTCCATGCCGATCCAGTGGTCCTCGGACACGAGCGCGAGCAGCGTCCCTTGGTCCGCCGCGTTCTCGATCTTCGCGAGGTCGCCGCCGAAGACTCCGCATCGCTCGCGCGCGGAGTCCCAGTTGCGTGGGTCGGTGCAGATCGCGAACCAGTAGTCACGGCTCGTCCCGAGCACGAAGGTGCACCCGTGGCACTCGGGGTTGGCCTGCGATCCTTCGTCGACGACGCCGTCGCCGTCGTTGTCGAATCCGTCGCAGAGCTCGGGGTCCACGGTCGACGTCGTCGACGTCGAATCGTCCTCGCCGGAGCTCTCGGGCGGAGGGTTGGTCTCCGCGGTGCCGGTCGACGTCGACGAAGTGTCGTCGGTGGACTTGGTCGAGGTGGTCGTCGTGAGCGGGTCTGTGCTCGAACTGGAGCTGGTGGTGGGCTGCGGTAGATCGCCCGTGATCGTCGGTTCGCCGGTGACATCGCCACTGACGTTCGCACCGGAGTTTCCGCTCGCCCCGCCGCTCACCCCGCTCGCGTCGAACCCGCAGCCGGCGGTCAGCGAGGCGACGATCGAGCGAGCGAGCGAGAAGGATGCAGTTCGGCGCACATCGAGAGCGTAGCCGCCGCGCTTGCAAGCGGAGCGCTCGCTGGCGGAAAGCTCCCCGAACACCGCTCGGGTCGCCTCCGTGTCCGTCCGACGCCGCCTCGTCGCGTACGACTCGCGACTTTGTCTCGGTATCTCGACGCTCCGCGGCCGGACGGGTTCTGATCTGCGGGGCAGCGCGAGGCTACGCCCGCGTCGCGTCGGGCGATCCCGCCAGAGCTCGGGTGCCGTGCGTCGCTACGGCGGCAAGCCCCGCATCGTCGCGGCCAATCCGACCGCGCGTCGAAGTCCTGGCAGGCCTCCGGACTGCCGTGCACCCCCACGCCCGTGCCGCGCACCCCGTCACCCACCGCTCGCGTCGACCTTTCACTGCTCCGCGAGTCCTTCGCCAGCCACTCCGCAGAATCCACCTCGCCCGACACCATCGACGCCGAGCTGACGATCCAGCTCACCGCGATCGCCCTCGCCGAGTCCCGCGGCTTCACGGCCCTCGTCGACGAGCGCGCCGATCCCCTGCTCGGCACCACCGACACACCCACGGTCGATCTCACCGCCGACGTGCGATCCGCCCTCGAACCCATCGCGGAGCTCGCGTGGATCGTCGGCGCATGGTCGGCCACCGTCGACGGCACGACCACCACGGAGACGTGGTGCCCGAGCCCGGCGGCGGATCGCACGAGCCCGGCGACGGAGGGCCCTCGCCCCGCAGCGGAGCAAGAGCTCGGCGGGTGGATCGGCGACAACCGCACGCGCAACGGTGCTCGCGAGGTCGCGTTCGAGTGGGTCGCGATCGAAGGCCATGGCGCAGCTGCGGCCTACCTGGCGCAGCCGAGCGGTCGCACGCCACCGACTCGCTTCGACCGCGTCGCGTTCGATCATCCGCGCGCCGCGGCGTTCGAGAACCCGACCCACGACTCTCCGCAGCGCCTCGAGTATCTCCGCGAAGGACCGCTGCTGCGCGCGACGGCGAGCAACGCCGATGCGCAGCTGCCATTCGCGTGGACTCGCGCGATGGACGGCGTCGCAATCGTCGATCGCGATCGCGGGATCGCAGCGGTGCCAGCGCTCGCCCGCGCGCGCGCAGCGATCCGCGAGCGCGCCGCGGGCTGACGATGCGCCGACGAATCCCGCAGCACCGCGATCGGCGGTGACGCGCGCATCACCACGACCCCCGCCGTGACCCCCCCGCGGTTCTCGGGCATCCTTGCCCCATGTCGCTCGTCTCCCTCCTCAAGCCCGCCGGTCCCAGCGGCTACGGCTACGGGACCACCGCCGAGCAGGCGACCGCCGGGCTCGATCTCCTCGGTCGCACGTACGTGGTGACCGGCTGCAACTCGGGGCTCGGGCTCGAGACGATGCGCGTGCTCGGGCTGCGCGGCGCCCACATCATCGCGTTGGCGCGGACGGTGGAGAAGGCGGAGGCGGCGTTGGCGACGGTGAACGTGCGGGGCACGAAGGTGGCGTGCGAGCTGTCCGAGCCGGCGTCGGTGCGCGCAGCGGTGGCGACGATCGTCGCGCTCGGTCGGCCGCTCGACGGCATCATCTGCAACGCGGGTATCATGGCGCTGCCTTCATTGCAGCTGCAGCACGGTTTCGAGCTGCAGTTCTTCACCAACCACATCGGCCACTTCATCCTCGTCACGGGGCTCGTCGACGCGCTGACCCAGCAGGGGCGCGTGGTGATGCTCAGCAGCGATGCCCACCGCGCTGCGCCGCGCGAGGGGATCCAGCTCGACAACCTCGATGGCGCCCAGGGCTATGGGGCGTGGCGCGCGTATGGACAGGCCAAGCTCGCCAACTTGCTCTTCGCCAAGGCGCTGGCGCGGCGCTTCGAGGGCACCGGGCGCACGGCCAACGCGGTGCATCCGGGCGTGATCGCGACCAACCTCACCCGCTACATGAACCCCGTCGCGGGCCTGCTGTTCAAGCTCTTGACCCCGATCGCGTTCAAGTCGGTGGCCGAGGGCGCGGCGACGACGTGCTTCGTCGCAGCCCACCCCCAGGTGGCGACGAGCTCGGGGCTGTACTTCGCCGACTGCAATCCGCGCACGCCGAGCAAACGTGCCCAGGACGCCGAGCTCGCCGAGCGGCTGTGGACCAAGAGCGAGGCGATCGTCGCGGCGCTGCCGTGACGTCCCCACACGGCCGTCCCCGCGCCGTAGTAGGCTCGCCCGCGCATGACCTCCAGAGGTGACCGCAACAGCATGGGCGCGCGCACGGCCCGAACCGCGCTCGCGGCCCTGGGCGGCTGGCGCTACGTCGGTGACACCCCCAAGGTGCGCAAGGCCGTGTGCCTGGCGATGCCGCACACCGACAACATGGATGGCCTGTTGATGGTGCTCCTGACGCGCAGCGTGGGGATGCGCATCGAGTGGATGGTCAAGGACACGTGGGGCAAGGGCATCACCGGGCCGATCGTCCGCGGCGTGGGTGGAGTGCCCATCGATCGTTCGCGACCCAACGGCATGGTCGGGCAGATGATCGAGGCCTTCTTCAACGCCGACGATCTCTTGCTCGTCATCCCGCCCGAGGGCACGCGCAGCCTCACCGAGTACTGGAAGTCGGGCTTCTACCGTATTGCCGTGGGCGCCAAGGTGCCGGTGGTCCCGGGCCTGCTCGACTACCGCACCAAGACCGGCTCGTTCGGCCCGCCGATCGACATGACCGGCGACGTGCGCACGGACATGGACCGCATCCGCGCCCACTACGGGGACGTCGGCAAGCTCGCGCGCTACCCCGAGAAGTTCGGCCCGATCCGCCTGCGCGAAGAAGAGGCCTGAGGCGAAATTCAGTCCTTCTGGGGGACCGGCCCGGTCCCCCTTCCACCGGGCAAAGCCCGGCGGAACCTTCCCCCTCCCGATCGCTATCGCTCTCTCAGCGGTCGCCTTCGACCGGCGTCGCCCGCCAAAAGTGTACAGGTTCGCCCTCGAGGACGAAGCGATGCACGCCGCCCTGGGCTGCGGTCGTCTGCGCGGCGACGCCAGGGGCTGCCACGCCCAGGGGCTGCCAGCGGAGCCGCGCGTGCGCGGAGCGCAGCGTGATCACACCGCGCACCGGCTCGCTGCGTAGCGGCCGCTTCATGCCATCGCTCGCGACGACCTGCGCGGCGCAGGACAGCAGGATCGCCGCGGAGTCGACGAGCGGCAGGCCATCCAGGCTCGACAGCGCGACGGCGGCCCGCGGCGTCGTCATGGCGATCGTCGCGTCGCCCACCGCGAGGGCACGGCCGCCGAGCGAGCCGCTGGCCCCGATGCTGCGCGCGGTGACGACGGTGTGCACCCCGCTGCGCCAGTCCCGACGCAGCTCGCCGGTGTCGGACTCGACCTCGTGACTGCCCGGCGGCAGGTGATCGTGGTCGAGCTCGTCGAGGACCGTCGCCCCCGCAGGCACCTCGGTGCCGCGCAGCCAGGGCAGCTCCGGGATCGTGGGCAGAACCACGCGCACCTCGCTGCGCTCGACCAGGGTTCGCGTGCTCGCCACGGTCAGCACGTTGTTGCGGGCGCCGAACACCGCGTCACGATCGAGGACCACCGCGTAGCGTTCGCGGGCCGGGGCCACGTCGCGGCGGAACATCAGGGCCGCCGCCGGCATCATCGCCATGATCGCGGGATCGTCCCACGACGACCACGGATCCAGGCCGACCGGCGCCGCGATCGGCATCGCTGTGTAGGCGTAGAACATCACTGCGTCCCACCGCTGCAGCGCTGCAGTTGCCGCGACGAACATCGGGCCCACGAAGCGGTCACGGTTGGGCGCTGGGATGTTCCACTCGCTGATGGTGGTCGGGAATCCGGCGAGGGCCGCGGTGCCCATGCCGTGGACGAGCGTGGCGTCGACGTGGGGGTTGCGCGTCAGTACACCCTCGCCGTCGTAGGCGTGGACGTCGATGAGATCGCCGGTGGTGAGCGAGGGCAAGGCGTACATCGACTCGTCGCCCCACAGCTGGGTGCTCGCGATCGGACCGCGATAGCCCATCCTGCGCAGATCGGCGATGGCGTCGCCGAAGAACTCGGCCTCGATGTCGGCAAGCGCCATCTTGGTCGGGCCGACGAGCCACGGCTCGATCGGGCTCGGCACCTCGAGGCCGGTCCGCGTGGCGAATGCCTGGGCGCGGGCGTCGAGCCAGCCGTGGTGCGTCGGCCGTCCGGCCTCTTGCGCCATCAGGCCGCCGAAGTGGTGGACGATGTCGTTCTCGTTGGTGACGAGCACGCCCAAGATGCCCGGATCGTCGGCGTAGCGGCGCTGGGTGTAGCGGTTGGTGCGATCGAGGTAGGCGCGGGCGAACTCTCGCATGCGCGCGGCGATCGACGTGTTGACGAAATTCAAGCCGTGGCCGCGACCGCCTTCGAGCTCCGCGAACGCCTCGATGTCATCGGCGCGCGTGAACGTGCGGCCGACGTGGAGATCGAGCCACACGTAGATGCCCTCGGCCTGCAGCGCCGCGACCCAGCGGTCGATGCGGCCCAGCGCTCCATCGTCGAGGGTGCGGGTGCCGGGGGCCCGCAGGCCGAACACGTTGGGCTCGACCCACGCCGAATCGTGGTGGTGGATGCGGACGAGGTTGAAGCCCGCGGCCGCGAGCCGCTTGGCCTGAGCCACGATGGCGTCGTCGTCGACGCTGAACAGCGCATACGCGACGACGTTGGTGCCCCACAGCCGCAGCGGCGAGCCGTCGCCGCGCAGGATCGCGTCGCCCTCGATGCGGACCGGCCCGTGGCGTCCCGCCGGACGATCGTCGGCGTTGAGGAACGAGACGTCGATGGGCACGTCGTTCCACGGCATCGTGTCGTCGTGCCAGTCGGGAGCAGCCGTGGCCATGTCGGCGAAGGCGGATGGCCGCACCGCGCCGCCATCGGGCAGCGTCACTCGCAGGCGCACCGCGTGGGTGCCGGCGCGCACGTCGTGGTGATAGAAGCCGCAGCGCACCGTGTCGGACACGGCCGCGTAGTGGACCGCCGCGAGCGGCGGATCGAACTCGAACCGCACCGTGCCGCGGCCGGTGTCCCACGCAAAGCCCCGATCGCCGTCGAGCAGCGTCGGCGCCGGCGCCTGGGCGCCGAAGATCCGCGCATCGCTGCGCAGGGTGAACACCATGCCGCCACCGACCAGATCGTCGAGGTCGGCGTCGGCCTCGAGCGTGTAGTCGACCACCATGCCGCTGCCCTCGGGCTGCGACTCGCCGAGCACGCGCAGCCGCAGCGCCTGGGCGGTCGTGGCGAAGCGCGTGCGCATACCGTCCACTACGATCGGTGCGTGGGTGAGGGCGATCTCGGCGCCGGCGGTGCCGCCCAGCTGCAGCACGCCGGTGACCACGTCGACGTCGTTGAAGTGGACCCGCAGCGCGCCGCCGTCCTCGACGGCGATCGTCCACAGCGGATCGGCGATGACGGCGTCACCGAAGTCGCGGGGGTCGACCGGCCGCTGCCCAGCCCCCGGCAGCCCGTCGCAGCCACACCGCGGCGCGCATCCCAGCGCCGCCGCCAGCAGCGGCAGCCCCCATGCCCGCAGACCCATCAGACGCCCGCACCGGTGAACGCAGCCGAGACGATCGCCTGGGCCTCGTCCTGGATGCGTCGCAGGTGATCGGGCCCGCGGAAGCTCTCGGTGTAGATCTTGTAGACGTCCTCGGTGCCCGAGGGGCGCGCCGCGAACCAGCCATGATCGGTGACGACCTTGAGGCCGCCGATCGGCGCGTCGTTGCCCGGAGCGCGGGTCAAGGTGGCGACGATCGGATCGCCGGCGAGCGCGCGGGTGGTGATCTGCTCGGCCGACAGCCGCTCGAGCACGGCCTTCTGCGCGGCGTTGGCCGGGGCGTCGATGCGCTCGTACACCGGATCGCCGTAGCGCTCGGTCTGGGCCCGGTACCGCTCGCCCGGATCGCGGCCTGTGGTCGCGGTGATCTCGGCCGCAAGCAGGTCGAGGATGATGCCGTCCTTGTCGGTGGTCCACACCGCGCCGTTTTTTCGCACGAAGGTGGCACCGGCGCTCTCCTCCCCGCCGAACGCGAAGCGGCCATCGGCCAGCCCGTCCACGAACCATTTGAACCCGACCGGGACCTCGCACAGCCGGCGGCCGAGCCCGGCGACCACGCGATCGATCATGCTGCTGCTGACCAGGGTCTTGCCGACCGCGGCCGAGCTCGGCCACCCGGTGCGCGCCTGGAACAGGTACTCGATCGCGACCGCGAGGTAGTGGTTGGGATCGAGCAGCCCGCACGACGGCGCCACGATGCCGTGGCGGTCGTAGTCGGTGTCGTTGCCGAAGGCGATGTCGAAGCGATCCTTGAGGGCGACGAGCGACGCCATCGCCCACGGCGACGAGCAGTCCATGCGGATGCGCCCGTCGCGATCGAGGCACATGAACGAGAACGTCGGATCGATGACGTCGTTGACGACCTCGATCTGCAGGCCGTAGCGCTCGCGGATCGGCGCCCAGAAGGCGATGCCCGAGCCGCCGAGCGGATCGACGCCGATGCGCAGGCCGGCCTTGGCGATCGCCTCCATGTCGATGATCTCGCCGAGCGCGGCGACGTACGGGGTCACGTAGTCGTGGCGCCCCAGCAGATCCGAGGCCGCGACACGGGCGGTGGTGACGCGGCGGATCCCGTTGCCGCCTTCGCGAAGGATCGCGTTGGCGCGGGCCTCGATCACCGCGGTGATGTCGCTGCCGGCGGGGCCGCCGCTGGGCGGGTTGTACTTGATGCCGCCGTCCTCGGGCGGGTTGTGGCTCGGCGTGAGCACCAGGCCATCGGCGAGGCCACCTCTGCGCCCGCGGTTGTATTCGAGGATCGCGAACGACACCGCCGGTGTCGGGGTGGGGCCGTCGTCTGCGGCCACGCGCGCGGCGACGCCGTTGCCGACGAGCACCTCGAGCACGGTGGTCTGCGCCGGCTCGCTCAACGCGTGGGTGTCGCGGGCGACGAACACGGGGCCGGTGATGCCGCGGGCCGCCCGCCACTCGCACACGGCCTGGGTGATCGCGGCGAGGTGGGCGTCGTTGAAGGCGCGGTTGCTCGCGCTGCCGCGGTGACCCGAGGTGCCGAAGCTCACCGCTTCGGCCGGCACCTGCGGATCGGGGCTGCGTCGATAGTAGTCGCTCACCAGCTTGGGCACGTCGACCAGGACGGAGCGGGGTGCGGGCGTACCGGCGAGGGGGTGGACCATCGGCGCCAGCCTATCAGGGCTCCGGCGGAGGTAGGTGCAGCTCGCCCGTGGCCCCGATCGGGACGCGCCGCGGCTGGGCTGATCCGCGTGCGGCCCCTTGCGCGACCCCGCGCAGCACAGAACAAAACGGAGTGCGATCCCCATGATGTCCGACCGTCTGCCGCGACGACCCGTCCCCCTCGGCGCCCCGAGTGCGGAGAGCGGTGAGTCGATCACCCCGAGCGAGCTGCTCGCCGAGCACCTCTCCGGCGCCTCGGCCCGCGCCGTCGGTGAGGGGCGCCGCACGCTCGTCGCCCGCGGCATGGCGTTCGCCACCGTCGGCCCCGATCCGGCGGGCATCACGCCCGTGTGTGCGGTGTCGGCCCGCGATCTTCCGGTCGTCGACGTGCTCGCCGCGCTCGCGGCCCAGGATCCATCCGGTGTGTTGGTCATCGAGACCTCCGACGACGCCTTCGTCTTCGAGGTCGACCGCGGTCGACTCACCGGCGCGCGTGGCCTCGGCCCGCTCGATCAGCTCGAGCCGTTCGTCGCCGAGGTCCATCGCCGTCACCCCCAGCGTTTCGGGCCCGACGAAGAGATCGGTCCCGACCATCCGGCGTGGATGAAAGTCGCGCGGGCGTTCGTCGAGGAGCGTGTGCTCGATCAGCTCACGCTCGGTCGGGTCCCCGGCACGCGGATGACCTTGATCCGCGGCGACGTCGAGTGGCTCGGCACCCGCTTGCCGCCCGGCGTCGGCCCCACCCTCGGCCATGTCCTGCTCGAGCACGCCCGTCGCTTCGACGAGATGCCCAAGGTCCTCGGGTCGGTCGGTGATCTCGAGCGCGTCGCGGTGCCGCTGGCCGAGCCGGGCGAGCGCCCGCTGCCGCCGGCGAACGTCAAGGCGGCGGACGACTGGGACTTCTTCAGCGATCCCGATCCGGCGGCGATCGCCGAGTGGAACGACGCGCTCGCGGTGTGGTCTCTGTGCGACGGCGAGACGCCGCTGCGCGAGATCATCGACGCCACGATGCTCGGCCACTTCCGCGGCCTGCTGGCGTTGCGCACCCTGGTGAAGGCGCGCTGCATCGTGGTCATCGATGCCCCGATCCAGCCGCGTCGCCTCGGCGAGGCCGCGCCGGTCACGGGCGGTGTGGAGGCCGACGTCATCCCGCTGCGCTCGCGCGGAGCCGAGTCGCGGCCCGCAGTCGAGGCCGAGCCCGGTGACGATGATGTCGGCACCGGTTACTCCATCGTGGCCCGGCGCGCGCCGGGTCGGATCCGCAGCGACGTCGTCGCGCCCGCGTCGCGCGTCGAGCGTCGCCCGCCACCGCCACCGCGCGTCGATCTCGAGCCCCGTCGTCCGACCCCCGTCGAGCCCGCGCCGCGTCGCCCGACGCCGGCAGGCACCTCCGCTTCACGTCGGGCGTCACCGCCCACCGACGTCGCTGCCCTGCTGGCGGCCCGTGCCGAAGCCGCCCGTCGTCCGACACCACGGGATTTTCCAACCGAGCTGCCGTGCTCCAACCTGGCGACCCACGACGAGTGGTCGGCCCGACTCGACGGACCCCTCGAGCACCCGTCCGCCGCCGCGATCCTCGAGCCTGGTGGCGCATCCGACACCGCCGAGCAGGCGTCCGCGGGCGAGAGCTTCGCGTCGGGGACGCGCCCCGCCTCCGAGTCCCAGCCCAGCGCGGCGATCTCGATCCGCGCCGCACGCACCATGGCGGTTGGTCGCGCCCTCGAGGGCGCCCTCCCCAGTCCCGCGACGGTGATGATCGTGCTGGGCGTGACCGGCATCGTCGCCTTCGTGGCCTCGCTCTCCGCGATTCTCTGACGCCGCAGAGGTCCACGCCGCCGCCGGCATCGCGTAGAATCCGGTAATGCGCTCTCTCCTGCTCGCCGCGGTGCTCCTGACCGGCTGCTACGGTGTCGCGATCCCGCAGGACGATGCGATCGTGCACACCGATCGCATCGGCTACACCCACGCCTACTGGCATGACCCCACCATCACCGCGGCCCACACCAGCCGCGCGGTGCCGCTCGCGAGCATCGTGCCGGCCGGCGCCGTGCTGGTGGATCTCACCCACGCCTTCGACGGTGACACCCTCTACTGGCCCGGCGACCGGGGCCGTTTCGTCCGCGAGGCGGCGCGGCGGCAAGGTGGCGAGCTCGACATGCTCGCGAGCGCGCGGCTGTCGGCGCCCGAGCTCGGCGGCACCCACCTCGGTGCGCCCGCCCACCACGCGGTGGGTGGCCAAACCACCGATCGCGTACCCCTGCCGCGGCTGATGGCCCGTGTCGTCGTCATCGACATGAGCGCGAAGGCAGCTGCGAATCCAGACGCCCTGCTCGAGCCCGCCGACTTCGAGGCCTTCGAAGCGAAACACGGCATCGTCGAGCCCGGGACCATCGTCATGGTGCGCACCGATTGGTCCAAGCGCTGGCCCGACCCCCGGCGCTACCTCGGCGACGATCGCCCCGGCGCCACCGACAAGCTCCACTTCCCTGGCATCGCCCCGGAGGCCGCCGCGCTGCTCGTCGCCCGCGACGTGGCCGCCGTCGGCATCGACACCGCGAGCGTCGACCACGGTCCGTCGCAATCCTTCGCGTCCCACCGCGCCCTCGCCGAGGCCGACATCCCCACGTTCGAGAACGTCACGCGACTCGACGCGGTGCCGACCACGGGCGCCGTCGTGATCGCGCTGCCGATGAAGATCGGGGGTGGCGCCGGCGCCCCGCTCCGCATCGTCGCCGTGGTCCCGCGCTGAGCCAGCTCGGGCAAGGAACTCGACCGCGCCGCCGCGTTTTTGGTCGAGGTCATCGAGGGCCCGAGCGCCGAAGCTCCGTGCGCGTCTCAGAACGCGAGCTGCACCTGCAGGCGCACACGATCGGTGCCACGGCGGATCGCCTGGGACACACCGGCGCCGGTGTCCTCGCCCCACACGCGGAAGTAGTCGAGCTGCAGCTTGAGGTTGTGCCCGGCGAAGTAGTAGCTGACGCCGGGGCCGAGCTCGTCATGCCACTGGATCGCGCTCGTGTCGCCGCCGATGCGGCGGACAAACGAATAGCGGCCCGCGAACTCGAGGGGGATCTGCGGCAGGATCCACGACAGCTGGGCAAGGCCGCCCAGCCCGTCGCGCGGCCTCGCGGTGGAGATCGGCTGCATCTCCTCGTCGAGCGCGTCGCCGGGATTACGCCGCGCCGCCTTCCGCCAGTGGAACGCGCCGTGGAACGCCGCACCGCACCACTTGAAGAAGACGTCGGCGGTCACGTTGTGCAGATCGGTGGTGCCGCCGTCGGCGGGAATCTCACCGTGCACACCCCGATCGCCGATGGCGCGATCGTGGAACGCATAGGCGGCGCCGAGGCTGAGCCCGGGCCGCTTCGAGCGCGCCAGGTCGCCCTCGGAGTAGTCGTCGAACGGGCCCAGCGGTAGCGCCTCGACGCGGGCCACGTAGAGCAGGCCGAAGTCCGAGGGCTCGAAGGCATTTCGGCCCTCGCCCATGAACACGCCGGCGTTGTAGGTGAGCCAGCCGATGCCACCAACATCGCGCGACAGCGCCTGCACACCGATGTCGCGATCGAGCTGGAACTCTGCGTTGGCGATCGAGCGATCGACCATGCTCTGATTGCCCGACGAGATCACGCGCTGGCGGCTGAAGGGGATCTTCATCTGGCCCACGAACAGGGTGAAGTCGCGCAGGTGGTCGAACTCGAGGCGGGCGTCGCGGATGGGGTTGCGGCGGATGCTGCCGGTGCCGGCGATGAGCCCGTTGGTCTGATCGGCCGGTGAGAAGCCGAACTGGATGTAGTAGCGATTGTGGCGCCCGAAGGCGTTGCCCTTCAGCTGCAGGCGGGCGCGCCGGATCTGCAAGGTGCCGGTGGTCGGCCGGTCCGGGACGCTCGGTGCCACGAAGTCGTAGCGCACCTGCAGGCGCGCCCGCAGTTGCAGCGAAAAGCGCCCGTCGGCGGTCGTGAACTCGAGGCCCTCGCCGGGGACGTGGCGGGCCCGCGCGACGGCGTCCGGGTCACGCTGTGCGGGCCTCGGGGGCTCGGGCGCGGCCTGCACGGGGGGGGCGGTGGCCAGCAGGCCGAGGAGCAGCAGCGGGGGCATGGAGCGGGACCCGATCCTGTGTCGCGGCGCGGGTTTGGCGCGGGAACGTCACGGCATCGTAACAGAGTCGTGGTCTCCTGGACCCTCGTGTCTGTCCCCTCGACGTGTCGCATCGGCGTGGCGCCGTTGCTGACGCTCGCCTGCGCAGCCGGGTGCACGGTGCCGGCGGGCACGGGCGGCATCGTCGTCGTCGACGGCTCGAGCACCGTGTATCCGATCAGCGAGGCGGTCGCCGAGGAGTACGGCCGCCGCGGGCCCGGCCGGGTCGCGATCGGCACCTCGGGCACCGGTGGCGGGTTCAAGAAATTCTGCAAGGGCGAGGTCGCGATCACGGGGGCATCGCGGCCGATCAGCGCCGGCGAGATCGCGACGTGCGAGGCGGGCGGGGTGGACTTCGTCGAGCTGCCGATCGCCTACGACGGCATCGCGATCGTCGTGAACCCGGCTGCCGATTGGGTGGACCACCTCACCGTCGACGAGCTCGCGCGGCTGTGGGCTCCCGCAGCGCAGGGCACGGCGACGCGGTGGAGCGATCTGCGAGCCGGCTGGCCCGATGCCGAGATCCACCTGTTCGGTGCGGGCGTCGACTCGGGTACCTACGACTACTTCACGCAGGCGATCGTCGGCACCGAGCACGCGAGTCGTGGCGACTACACGGCGAGCGAGGACGATCACGTCCTGGTCCAGGGTGTGGCCTCCGACATCCACGCGCTGGGGTTCTTCGGCTTCGCGCACTACGTCGAGAGCGCCCACGGTCTGCGGCTGGTCGCGGTCGACGACGGGCGCGCCGACAACGGTGACGGTCCCATCGCGCCCTCGGTCGTCACCGTCGGCGATGGCACGTACCAGCCGTTGTCGCGCCTGGTGTTCCTGTACGTCGCGACGTCGGCCTCGGTCGGCCCCGAGATCGCCCCGTTCGTCCGCTTCTATCTCGACACCGTGGCGTCGGTGGTCCAAGACGTCGGCTACATCCCGCTGCCCGCACAGGCGTATCCCCTGGTGCGCGCGCGGTTCGACGCGCGCATGACCGGCTCGTCGTTCGACGGCGCCGGATCGCAGGTCGGCGTGCGCATCGAGGACCTGCTGGGGATGGGCTGACCGATGCCGCCTGGCCGCCCCATCCGCAGGGTCCGCAGGGTCCGCAGGCTCGGCGAGGCGATCATCGAGCGCGGCCTGCTCGGCAGCGCGCTGCTGTCGATCCTCACCACCGTCGCGATCCTGGTGATCCTGGGCCGCAACACCGTCGACTTCTTCGCCGAGGTCTCGCTCGCGCAGTTCGTGCTCGACACCCAGTGGACGCCGCTGTTCGCCGACAAGCACTACGGCATCTGGCCGCTGCTGGCGGGCACCTTCCTGACCTCGGCGATCGCGATCGGGGTGGCGCTGCCGTTCGGGCTGCTCGCCGCGATCTACCTCGGCGAGTTCGCGACACCGCGCATGCGGGCTGTACTCAAGCCCACGCTCGAGCTGCTCGCGGGCGTGCCGACCATCGTCTACGGCTACTTTGCCCTGGTCACGCTCACGCCGCTGTTGCAGCGGATCATGCCGGGGCTGGCCGGGTTCAACGCGCTGAGCCCCGGCATCGTGATGGGAATCATGATCATCCCGATGATCACCTCGCTCGGCGAGGACGCGATCTCGGCGGTGCCTCGGACTCTACGCGAGGCGGCCTATGCCCTGGGCGCGGGCAAGCTCGCGACCGTGTTCCGGGTGGTGGTGCCCACCGCGATGTCGGGCATCGCGGCGTCGTTGGTCCTCGCGATCTCGCGCGCGGTCGGTGAGACCATGATCGTCGCGATCGCGGCCGGCCAACAGCCTCGGCTCACGCTCGATCCACGCGAGCCGGTCGAGACGATGACCGCGTACATCGTCCAGGTCGCCAAGGGCGACACTCCGACGGGCACCCTCGAGTACCGCACCATCTTCGTGGTCGCAGCGACGCTGTTCGTGATCACGTTCGTCGCCAACGTCGCGAGCTTCCGGCTGGCACGCCGGTACCGGGGGCGCTGAGTGGCGGACCGACCGACCACGAGGGTGCAGCGTCTGTCCCGGCGTCCCCCCAGCCGGGCGCTCGAGCGGGCGTTCCGCGGGCTGTGCCTGCTCGCGGTGCTGCTGCCGGTGGCATTGCTCGGCGTGCTGCTGTTCGACGTGATCCGCACCGGCATCGCCCGCATCGACGTCGAGTTCCTGACCAGCTTCCCGTCGCGTCGGCCCGAGGAGGCGGGCATTCTCGCGGCGGCGGTGGGCAGCCTGTGGCTGGTGACGCTGACCGCTGCCTTCGCGGTGCCGATCGGCGTCGCCACGGCGATCTACCTCGAAGAGTATGCGCGCACCGGTCGCCTCGCGGGCCTCATCGAGATCAACATCTCCAACCTGGCCGGCGTGCCGTCGATCATCTACGGGTTGCTGGGGCTCGAGCTGTTCGTGCGCGCGCTGGCGCTGGGGCGATCGCTCATCGCCGGCGCCCTGACGCTGGCGCTGCTGGTGCTGCCGATCGTCATCATGGCGACGCGGGAGGCGCTGCGCTCGGTGCCGGCGTCGCTGCGCGAGGCCGCGCTGGCACTCGGCGCCACACCATGGCAGGTGGTGCGCCAGGTGGTGCTGCCGATCGCGGTGCCCGGCGTCATGACCGGCTCGATCCTCGCGATCTCGCGGGCGATCGGCGAGGCGGCGCCGCTGCTGGTGCTGGGCGCGCTCAGCTACGTCGACTTCCTGCCCGAGGGCATCCGCTCGCCGTTCTCGGCGCTGCCGATCCAGATCTTCAACTGGACCCGGCGGCCCCAGCCCGGCTTCGCCGTCGATGCCGCCGCCGGCATCATCGTGCTCATGGCGACCCTGCTGGTGCTCAACGCCACCGCCATCCTCACGCGAAACCGCATGCAGAAGCGTCTTGGACGATGACCCACCAGCCCGTCGTCGTCGGCGCTTGCGAGGCGCCCCCCTGGGGGACTATGCCTCGGAGCGAGCCGATGCCCCAGTCCACGCCCACCGCCAAGATCAGCGTCCAGGAGCTGTCGGCGTGGTACGGCGACAAGCCGGCGCTCACCCGGGTGTCGCTCGATTTCCCCACGCGCGAGGTCTCGGCGATCATCGGTCCGTCGGGCTGCGGCAAGTCGACCCTCATCCGCTGCTGCAATCGGATGCACGAGCTGGTGGCCGGCGCACGGCACCGCGGCTCGATCCAGCTCGACGGCAAGGACATCCACGCGAGCGACGTCGATCCCGTGCTGATCCGCCGCCGCGTCGGCATGGTGTTCCAGAAGCCCAACCCGTTCCCCACGATGTCGATCCGCGACAACGTGCTGTCGGGCCTGCGGCTGACCGGTATCCACGGTGACGACCGCGATGCCATCGTCGAGGGCGCGCTGCAGCAAGCCGCGCTGTGGACCGAGGTGAAAGACCGCCTCGGCGCCCCCGGCATCGCGCTGTCGAGCGGGCAGCAACAGCGGCTGTGCATCGCCCGGGCGCTGGCGGTGGAGCCCGACGTGTTGCTCATGGACGAGCCGTGCTCGGCGCTCGATCCCATCGCCACCACGCGCATCGAGGATCTGCTGGCGAACCTGCGCGAGCGCTACACGATCGTGATCGTGACCCACAACATGCAGCAAGCCGCGCGCGTCTCGCAGCAGACCGCGTTCTTGCTGAACGGCGAGCTGGTGGAGTTCACCGAGACGGACGCATTGTTCACGCAGCCGAAGGACCGGCGGACCGAGGATTATGTGACGGGGAAGTTCGGCTAGCCGGGTGCGAAGAGGCCGGGGCGACCCGCAGGGGTCGCCCCGGCCTCGGGATGTCGAAGGGCGGGCGAGGTTCGCCCGCCCGGAGGCGGCTCAGTTCGGGGCGATCGGGAGCGTCAGGCCGTTCTCGAGCTGCGCCACGAGCGAAACATCGCCAGCGCCGTCGTTGCTCGCGTAGACGTTGATCTGCTGGCCCGCGAACAGAGTCGCGTCGACGTCGAAGACCAGCTCAGGAATCGCGTCGTTGTCGGTGTCGATGCCGATCTGCAGCGGAACGGCGGCGGTGTCGAGCGTGTCGACCTCGCCGAACTCCACGTCGGAGAGCAACTCGACCGGCGCCTTTCCGCTGATCTCCCAGATGTCCACCTCCCTAACGGCCGGGGCGGCGTGGATGACCTGGATGCGCACGTTGGCGGCGTCGATGCCCTCCCGGTCGTCTTCGATCGCGATCACCTGCAGACCCGTATCCCCGTCGCGCATCAAGAGGTCACCCAGCGCGACCGCGGTGTAGGCGGTGTCGGCGGCGAGCGGGGACATGAACGTGAGGACCGCCTCGTCGACCGGCATGCCGGTCACGCTGACGTCGAACGTGTACTCGCCGGCCGGGACGGTTGCGTAGTCGCTGCTGTTGCCGAACTCGAGGTTCGTGAACACCGGACCCTCGCCGTTGGCGAAGACGTCGACGCCGGGCGCGTTCACACCGAGGTGCATGACGCGGACGGTCGCGTCACCGACGGGATCGCCGGTGGAGGTGTCCGGGTCGGCGGTGGTGGTGTCCGGGTCAGCGGTGGTGGTATCCGGATCGACGGTGGTGGTGGGCCCGTCGGTGGTCGGGCCGTCGGTGGTCGGGCCCGCCGTGGTCGCGTCGTCGGTGGCCGAGGTCTCCGCGTTGGCCGTGTCGGTGCCGCCGTCGTCGCCGCAGGCGCCGATGAGGGTGAGGGGAAGTGCGAAGGCAAGCAGGGTCTTGGTGGTCATGTGCATGGCGAGTTATTTCCTGGGGTTCGAGCTGGCCGATGGGCCGGCCGGCCAACAGTTGTCCAAGGTTTGGATCGGAGTGTTCAATGTGCAAGCAAGGGCCTGCACTTTTCGGTAGTTTAGCCGCCCTGGCCTACGCGATCGCGTCCGTGAGAAATACCGGTTCGTGGCTGTAGAATACCTGGAGCGACGGCTCGGCCCGCGCCGGGCAGGGAGCCGCGCACAATGCGTGCACTCGTCGCGCGGCGCGAGTGGCTCACTCGGCCATCCGCAGGTCCTCGGCGCACACGTCCACGACCGGCGTCGTGATCGGCTGACACGTGCACGAGGGCTTGGCGGCCCCAGCCCCGCAGGTCCGCGCGCAGCGTCCTTCGCCCGCCGGCGTGTGCACGCAGATCGATCCCCCACCGCACTCGCCCGCGTGCTCGCACCGCCCGCCGGGCACCGCCGGGCCGTCGAGGTCGCACTGCCAGTGCGTGGCCTCCCCGGTGCCAAACGGTCGGCAGCTCATCTGCCCGGGGCACTGCGACGCCGCCGGATCGCACGTACAACGGCCGTGCGTGCACGGGTGCCAGCCGCGGCGCAGCGTCAACATCTCGCGCATGAGCAGGGCCTGCTCGCGGCTGAACGCGGTCCGGCACGCGGGGTAGTACGCCATCATGTTGCCGGGATCGGGTCTGTCACCGGTGGCGCAGTGCATCGCGCACGCCTCGTCGACGCCGCACTCGGCGGGCCCCGGATCCGTCATGGTGTCGCAGACGCCGTCGGGTCCGCCGTCGCAGTCATCGACGCACATCGCTGCGTCGGCGAGCGCCTCGCCCGACTCGACCTGGGCGACGGGCGAGGGCGCCTCGTGGGTGTGGCACAGCCCGAAGAAGTGGCCGAGCTCGTGGGCCAACGTCGTGGGCCAACGTCGCTTCGCGATCGCGACGATGCCGACCTCGGGCTGCCGACCCCAGATGCGCCGCTCGCCGCCGCACATCCCGTTGGGCACCGTCGAGAGCCCCGGCCGCGGGACGCCAGCGGCGAGCACGACGTCGGTGAACACCACCGGCACGTAGAACTCGGCGGCGTCGATGTGCAGCGCATCGGTGCGCAGGATCGTGTCGAGGTCGGCGGCGTCGAGCTCGCTCCACGCGGGTTCGTCGAGGCGCACCGTCTGCCGTAGCTCGAAGGTGAGGCCCAGGCCATCATCGCGAGCAAACGCGGCGTTGGTCTCGTCGATCGCGGCCTCGAGCTCGCCTTCGCCGTAGCCACCGCCGGGGCCCACGACCACGAAGGCGATGATCGGCACCGGTCCGCACGGCGCGTCCTCGTCGACGTCGCCGTCGGCGTCGTTGTCGAGGCCATCGCAGATCTCGGGTCCGGGTTCGATCGGGCACTCACAGCCGTCGCACTCGCGCTCGCCCGGCGGCCGCGCGAACACGCAGCGTGCCGGGATCCGGGCGATCTGCGGTATGCACATGCCCCCCAGCGCCTCGCAGTCGAACGCGGCCCAACGACCCTCGCGACACTGCTGCAGCGTGCTGCCATCACAGCGTGATGCCGCGCCGTCACCACAGTCGCCCGGTGAGGGCACCTTGCACACGGGGCCATCGCCGGTCATCGCACAGCGCTCGCCGCGGGCGCGGCAGTCGACGTCGAATCGTCGACCTCGCTGACAGATCTCGGCGACGTCGCGGCGGCAACGTCCGAACTCGGTGACGTCGCCGCAGCCGCCGGGCGTGTCGGCCTCGCAGGCGTCCACGATGCACGGCCGCGCGCCACACTCTTGGGCGGGCTCCTGCGGCTGACCGCAGCCATCGATCCACCACACGTCGCCGTCGAGGCACGCGCGCGCCACACGGGGCTCGCAGCCCGGTGCCGGCGGGGAGGGCTTGCGCGGTGCCCACGGTCGCGGCGGGGGCGCGGCGGGGGCGGCGGCCGTCGGCGACGCAGGCTCTGCGCTGCGCTTCGGCGTGGGTGAGTCACATCGCAGCAGCCACAGTCCGAAGGCGGACGCGAGCACGAGCACGAGCGCCGAGCGCCACGTGAGGCGAACGAGCGTGCGTAAACCAGACTCTGTGCGGATCAGCGTGGCCCCTTGCGGTGGCAAAGGTGGCAGCCGCGGGCAGCGGGCGCAACGGCGCGCCCCTTGGCGAACGTCGACGGCGACGGGGCCGCACGGTACGATGTCGCGTGGTCAGAAGCTCGAGATCGCGGTGGATTCGATGAGCGCGGCGGGCGATTGCGGCGACGTCCACGGGGCCGCCCAGCGCGCCCTGGCCGACTGCAGCGCGCTCGACGGTGGCCTGCTGCCGGTGCTCCACGCGATCCAGGCCGAACTCGGCTGGATCCCCGATGCGATCGTGCCAACGGTGGCGTCGGCGCTCAATCTGTCGCGCGCCGAGATCGTCGGCGTGATCTCGTTCTATCCCGACTTCCGCCGCCAGCCGCCGGGACGTCGCATCGTGAAGCTGTGCCGGGCCGAAGCCTGCCAGGCGATGGGCGCCGATGCGCTGGCCGCCCATGCCAAGGCGGCGCTCGGCATCGACTTCCACCAGACCCGCGACGATGGTGCGGTCACCCTCGAGCCCGTCTACTGCCTGGGCAACTGCGGCTGCGCGCCGGCGATCACGATCGACGGTCGGATGTACGGGCGCGTGGATGCTCCGCTGCTCTTTCGCCTGCTCGCGGAGGGCGACGCATGACGGTCACCGTCTACGTGCCCCGCGATGCATCGGCGCGATCGGTCGGTGCGGACGAGGTCGCGATCGCGATCGCCGAGCAGGCGGCGGCGCGCGGCGCCGACGTCCGCATCGTCCGCAACGGCAGCCGCGGCATGCTGTGGCTCGAGCCGCTCGTCGAGATCGTCACTGCGCAAGGGCGCGTGGCCTATGGTCCGGTCGCGCCCGAGGACGTGCCCGCGCTGCTGGACGCCGGCATGCTCGGGGGCGGCGCGCATCCCCTGGGCCACGGACCGACCGAGTCGATCCCGTACTTCGCCCGGCAGCAGCGCCTCACCTTCGCCCGCGTCGGGCTCATCGATCCGCTGAATCTGGGCGAGTACGAGGCCGCAGGCGGCCTGCGTGGGCTGCGGGCGGCGCTGGGCCGCACCCCCGCCGCGATCGTCGAGGAGGTCCTCGCCTCGGGCCTGCGTGGCCGCGGCGGCGCGGCGTTCCCCACCGGCATCAAGTGGCGCACGGTGCTGGCCACCGTTGCGGCGCAGAAGTACGTGGTCTGCAACGCCGACGAGGGCGACTCGGGCACGTTCTCCGATCGCATGGTGATGGAGGGCGATCCGTTCGTGCTGATCGAGGGCATGATCATCGCCGGCCTCGCGGTGGGGGCGAGCCGCGGCTACATCTACCTGCGCTCGGAGTACCCCGATGCGGCCGAGGTGCTCCGCGGTGCGATCACGCTGGCCGAGGCCGCCGGCATCCTCGGCGCCGACGTGCTCGGCTCGGGCCACGCGTTCACGCTCGAGGTCCGCATCGGCGCCGGCAGCTACGTCTGCGGCGAGGAGACGGCGCTACTCGAGAGCCTCGAGGGCCGCCGCGGCATCGTCCGCTACCGCCCGCCGGTGCCGGCGGTGCGCGGCCTGTGGGGCAAGCCCACCGCGCTCAACAACGTCGTCACCTTCGCGTCGGTGCCGATCATCCTCGACCGCGGCGCCGCGTACTACCGCGACTTCGGGGCGGGGCGTTCGCACGGCACGCTCGCGTTCCAGCTCGCCGGCAACATCAAGCACGGCGGCCTGGTCGAGCGCGCCTTCGGGATCACGCTGCGCGAGCTGCTCTACGACTACGGCGGCGGCTCGGCGTCGGGTCGGCCGATCCGCGCGGTACAGGTCGGCGGGCCGCTCGGCGCGTATATCCCGGCGTCGCAGTTCGACATGCCTCTGGACTACGAGGCGTTCGTCGCCAACGGCGCGATCGTGGGTCACGGCGGTATCGTGGTGTTCGACGACACCGTCGACATGGCGAAGATGGCGCGGTACGCCCTCGAGTTCTGCGCCATCGAGTCGTGTGGCAAGTGCACGCCGTGTCGCATCGGCTCGACGCGCGGTGTCGAGGTGATCGATCGCCTGCTCGCCCGCGACCGGCCGCAACTGCAGCTCGCGGTGCTGCGCGATCTGTGCGAGACGATGGAGCACGCCTCGCTGTGTGCCCTCGGTGGGATGACGCCTTACCCCGTGCGCAGTGCTCTGACCCACTTCGCCGCCGACTTCGGCATCACCGACGGCGCCACAGGGGCCGCGCATCACCCCGTGCCCCCCCCCGTGACCCCAGCAACGAGGCCCTGACATGTACTCGATCCACGAGCGCGACCCGGGCACGCCCGTCCGCATCTCGACCAAGCGCGTGCGCTTGATCGTCGACGGCGTCACTGTCAACGTGCCCGAGGGCACCTCGGTCATGCGCGCGGCGGCGCAGGCCGGCGTCAACGTGCCCAAGCTGTGCGCGACCGATTCGCTCGAGGCGTTCGGGTCGTGCCGGCTGTGCCTGGTCCAGATCGAGGGCCGCCGCGGCTATCCGGCCTCGTGCACCACGCTGGTCGAGCCCGACATGAAGGTGACCACGCAGACGCCCAAGCTCGCGCAGCTGCGCCGCGGCGTGATGGAGCTGTACATCTCCGATCATCCGCTCGACTGCCTCACGTGCCCGGCCAATGGCAATTGCGAGCTGCAGGAGATGGCGGGTGCGGTGGGGCTCCGCGAGGTCCGCTACGGCTACGCCGGCGAGAACCACCTGCAGGCGCCCAAGGACGAGAGCAACCCGTACTTCAGCTTCGATGCCACCAAGTGCATCGTGTGCTCGCGGTGCGTGCGGGCGTGCGAGGAGGTGCAGGGCACCTTCGCGCTCACGGTGGTCGGCCGCGGCTTCGGCTCCACGATCGCGCCGGGCAACACGGACTTCCTGAGCTCCGAGTGCGTGTCGTGTGGCGCGTGCGTGCAGGCGTGCCCGACCTCGACGCTGATGGAGAAATCCATCGAAGCGCGCGGCCAGCCCGACCACGTGGTGGCGACCACCTGTGCATACTGCGGCGTCGGTTGCTCGTTCCGCGCCGAGATGCAGGGCAACGTCGTCGTGCGCATGGTCCCCGACAAGCGAGGCGGCGCCAACCACGGCCACTCGTGCGTGAAGGGCCGCTTCGCCTGGGGCTATGCGACGCACCGCGACCGCATCACCAAGCCGATGATCCGGGCGAAGATCACCGACCCGTGGCGCGAGGTGTCGTGGGCAGAGGCGTTCGCCCATACCGCTGGCGAGCTGCGGCGGATCCAGCGGAGCTACGGCGCCGGATCGATCGGCGCCATCACCTCGTCGCGGTGCACCAACGAGGAGACTTACCTGGTCCAGAAGCTGGTGCGCGCGGTGTTCGGCAACAACAACGTCGACACCTGCGCCAGGGTCTGCCACTCGCCGACCGGCTATGGGCTCAAGACGACGCTGGGCGCGTCGGCCGGCACCCAGGACTTCGACTCGATCGAGCACGCCGACGTCGTCATGGTGATCGGCGCCAACCCGACCGACGCCCATCCGGTGTTCGCGTCGCGCATGAAGAAGCGGCTGCGCGAGGGCGCTGGGCTCATCGTCGTCGATCCGCGGCAGACCGACCTGGTGCGCCAGCCCCACGTCGCGGCCAACTACCATCTGCAGCTGCGACCCGGCACCAACGTCGCGGTGATCAACGCGCTCGCCCACGTCGTCGTGACCGAAGGGATGGTGCGCGAGGACTACGTCGATGCTCGCTGCGACCGGGTCGATTACGACAAATGGAAGGCGTTCATCGCCCTGCCCGAGAACTCGCCCGAGGCGCTCGCGTCGGTCACCGGCGTGCCGGCGGCGACGCTGCGGGCGGCGGCGCGACTGTTCGGCGGCGCGAGAAACGGCGCGATTTACTATGGCCTCGGCGTCACCGAGCACAGCCAGGGATCGACGATGGTGATGGGCATCGCGAACCTGGCGATGGCGACGGGCAACATCGGCCGGCCGGGCGTCGGCGTGAACCCGCTGCGCGGGCAGAACAACGTGCAGGGCTCGTGCGACATGGGCTCGTTCCCCCACGAGCTGCCTGGCTATCGCCACGTGTCGGATCCAGCGGTGCGTGAGCTGTTCGCCGCGGCGTGGGGGGTCGAGATCGAGCCCGAGCCGGGGCTGCGCATCCCCAACATGTTCGACGCCGCCCTCGATGGCAGCTTCCGCGGGCTCTACGTGCAGGGCGAGGACATCGCGCAGTCGGATCCCGACACCCATCACGTGCTTGCGGCGCTCTCGGCGATGGAGTGCGTGATCGTCCAGGATCTGTTCTTGGTCGAGACGGCGAAGTACGCCCACGTGTTCTTCCCCGGCGCGACCTTCCTCGAGAAGGACGGGACATTCACCAACGCCGAGCGCCGCATCAACCGCGTGCGCAAGGTGATGCCGCCCGTCGCCGGCCTCGCCGATTGGGAGATCACCGTGGGCTTGGGCGAGGCGATGGGCATGTCGATGCCGTATGCGCACCCGTCCGAGATCATGGACGAGATCGCCCGGCTGACGCCCACGTTCCGCGGGGTCGACTACGCCAAACTCGATCGGCTCGGGAGCATCCAGTGGCCGTGCAACGACGCCGCGCCCGAGGGCACGCCGGTGATGCACGCCCAACAGTTCGTGCGCGGCAAGGGACGGTTCGTGATCACGCGGTATGTGCCCACGACCGAACGCACCAACCGCGACTTCCCGCTGATCCTGACCACGGGCCGGATTCTGACCCAGTACAACGTGGGTGCGCAGACGCGGCGCACCGCGAACGTCACCTGGCACCCCGAGGATCTGCTCGAGATCCATCCGCATGACGCGGAGTTCCGTGGGATCTGTGCCGGCGATCTGGTCGCGGTCACCAGCCGCGCCGGCGAGACGGTGCTGCGTGCCGAACTCACCGAGCGGGTGCAGCCGGGTGTGGTCTACACGACCTTCCACCACCCCGAGTCGGGGGCGAACGTGGTGACCACGGAGAACTCCGATTGGGCGACGAACTGCCCGGAGTACAAGGTGACTGCGGTGCAGGTGCGAAAGGCGAGCGGGCGATCGACGTGGCAGCACGAGTTCGATGCCACCGCCAGGGCGCAGACGGGGTTGCTGCCGGGCGGTGGCGTCGGTGGTGACTCGGGCGGCGAGGCGGCGGAATGAACGTCGAGAAGCTGGCGAAGATGGCGAACGACATCGGCGCGTACTTCGACGCGGATCCGGATCGGGCCGCCGCGATGGACGGCGTCGCGGGGCACCTCCAGAGGTTCTGGGATCCGCGGATGCGCCGCGAGCTGCTCGCGTGGGTGGATGAGGGGGGCGGCGAGGGGTTGCTGCCGTTGGTGCGGGACGTGTTGAGCGAGCGGCGCGAACAGCTGCTGCCGGGGGCGGGATCGGGATCGTAGGCGCGGATGCACCCTGGGGATCCGCTGCTAGGATGTTCCGCGCCATGTCCGAGTTCGCCGCATCGTCCGAGCCCGCCGCCGTCGCCACCCTGGTCGCCGCCCGCGGACGCTTCCTCGCGTTCGTCGAGCGCAAGGTCGGTGACCGCGCCGTCGCCGAGGACATCCTGCAGCAGGCGTTCGTGCGCGGGCTCGAGCGGATCGATCAGGTGCAGGACACCGAGAGCGTCGTCGCGTGGTTCTATCGCATGCTGCGCAACGCGGTGATCGACCACCAGCGGCGTCAGGGCACCAAGACGCGCGCGCTCGATGCCCTCGCCGTCGAGCGCGTCGAGGACGAGACGCTGGCCGACGATCGGGCGCGGGTGTGCGCGTGCCTGGGTGGGCTCGCCGACGCGCTGCCGCCGGACCATGCGCTCGCGATCCGCCGCATCGACCTCGAGGGCGTCGCCGTGAAGGACTTCGCCACCGAGCAGGGAATCACCGCGAACCTCGCTGGCGTCCGCCTGTTCCGCGCCCGCGAGCGGCTGCGGCGCGCCGTCGTCGAGTGCTGCGGCGCGTGCGCTGAACACGGCTGCGTGGACTGCCGCTGCCACCCCTCTGCGGCGCTGTAATGCCCGGCATGCCCGTGCGTCGGCGGGGCATGGACAAGGACATCACCACCCCGTCGACCGAGTGCGAACCTGGCTGCTGCGGCCCCAAGAGCGAAGCCGACTGCGCGTGCCCGTGCGATCCGTGCGACTGCGGTCCCGAGTGCCCGAGCGGTTGCGGCTGCGGCGGACGCTGACGGCGACAGCGGCGCGTCGTGCGGAATCTTCGCACGACGCGCTGCGCCCTCCGCCGTCGCGGTCATTGCAGAAGGCCGGGCACGAAGGTCAGTCCGTCGTGGGCCTCGCCCACGGAGGCCATCAGGGTCCGCGTGTACCCGTCGTTGGGATCGTAGGTGTACACCTCACCCGACCAGTCGATGGCCCACAGCAGATCGCCGATCGGCTCGTAGGCGAGGCCGCAGTTGTTCACGAAGCCTTCGGTCGAGAGCACGTTGGTGACGGCGGTGTCGGGGTCGATCGTGAACATCCGTCCGAGGCCACCTTCGAGCGCGACGATCTGGTTGCGGGCGGTGTCGTAGGTCAGGCCGTCGGCGTTGATACCCGGGTTGCCGATGAAGCTCGCCGATCCCGTCGCTCGATCCATCTCGTGGAACCCGTTGGGGGCGAGCGAGCTGCCGTAGAGCACGCCGGAGGTCGGGTCGACGGCGAGGCCGAAGAGGTCGGTGACCAGGTGCTGGCCGACGAACGTGGCCGCGCCCGTCGCGATGTCGACGGTGTACAGCGCCTCGAGTGGACGACCATCGATCATCCACATCGTGTTGGAAGCGCCGTCCCAGGCGACCTCGCCGAAGTCGAACTCGACTCCGAGCGGACCGATGTCCGTGAACTCGAGGGTCTCGGGATCGAGGGCCCGGAGCATGCCGTCGCCGGTGCGAACCGTGACCAGGGATCCGCTCGACGCCGCTGTCGTGATGGCCACGCACCACTGCGCCAAGGTGCCGCCGTCACCGTTGGTCTGGTCGAGGATCGTGAGCTCCCAGGTGCCGTTGCCGTCGGTTTCTCCGCTGGCGAACGCGTCGAGATCGCCGAGCGGCAGCACGTTGCCGGAGAACGCCGGCGCGCCGCAGGCCGGCGGCGCCGCGGCCGATTGATCGAAGGTCGCGTCGAAGTTGTCGGCGGTGCCGCACTGCTCGTCGGCGAGGACCACTGCGGTGTCCGTCTCCACGTAGCGCACCGACATCTCGAGGTGGCCGACGGCGGTGTGGGTGCCGTCGACGATGACGTCGACATCGCTGATGGAGCCGGCGAGGCCCGCGACGTCGATGGTATCGACCGTCAGCGTGCCGGCGGCAGGCCCGATCGCTGCCGCCGAATCGCTGCAGAACTGGTGCAGCCCGAAACAGCTGTCATAGCTGATCGTGCCGCAGTCGGCCGCGCACGTCGCCGCGCCACCGTCGAAGCCCTGCGAGGTGCATCCCAACGCGCCGAAGTCGGAGCCGTCGCAGATCTCGTCGCCGCCGAGGACACCGTCGCCGCAGCCGAAGCAGCCCGAGGTGTCGTACTGGCAGTCGTTCCCGCACGCGAGCACCCCACCGTCGAAGCCGAGGCCCACACACGTCGCCCCGCCGATGTCGCCCTCGCAGTCCTCGTTCACGTTGAGCTCGCCGTCGCCGCAGACGTAGCAGCCGGCGGTGTCGAAAGCGCGGCAGCTGGCGGCGCACGCCAGGATGCCGCCGTCGAGGCCTTGGCTGCCACAGTCCGCGCCGTCGAGGTCGGCGCCGTCACAGAGTTCATCGCCCTCGACCACGTCGTTGCCGCAGCCGAAGGTCACGCACGCCGAGGTGTCGAACGTGCAGTCGACGTCGCAGCCGAGCTCGCCGTCGTCGAAGCCCTGGCTGACACAGTCCTCGGTGTCCAACGCCTCGCCGTCGCACTCTTCGGGCACGTGGATCTCGCCGTCGCCGCACACCGACGGCAGGCATTCAGAGGTGTCGAGTGTGCACTCGGGCGTGCACGTGAGCAGACCGCCGGGAAAGCCCAGCGACTCGCAGCTGCGGCCGACGAGCTCGGCGCCGTCGCACTCTTCATCGCCGTCGATGCCGCCGTCCCCGCACGGATCTCCGGTGGACTCGCCCGGATCGGTCGACGATGACGAGTCGGGATCGACCGTGGTCGAGCTCGGTCCAGCCGAGGTGTCGGGATCGACACCGCTCGACGAGCCCTCGGGGGACTCGGAGGCGCCCGAGCTCTCGGTCGAGGTGCCATCGGCCGAGGTGCCGTCGTCGGGACAACCGGTCACGAGCAGGGCGGGCACGACGATGCTGAGAGAGGGGCGAAGGGAAGCCAGGACCAACCGATGCATCGCCGCAAAGCGTCGTCGAACGCCGATCGGTGCGCAAGTCCTGGACCTCCACGCCCTCGGCCGCCCTCGCTGGTACGATCCCCGAGGATGGCGAGGCTCATCAGATTCGACGAGATGTGGGACGCGTACCCGAATCCGGGCGAGGGCGCCGACGCCGCCAAACACACGATCGGCGGCGGTGCGCTGTCCGATCTCATCGCCAACACCTGCGTGCTGCGACTGTCGCGATCGTTCAACGCGTCGGGCAATCCGATCCCCCGCAATCCGACCGACGAGATCGTCACGGTGCGCGGTGGCGACGGCAAGCACTACGCGCTGCGGGTCCGCGAATTCGACCGCTACCTGCGGCGCAAGTACGGTCCGCCCCAGCTCGTGCACGTGTACGAAGGCGGCGCGGGCGGTGACATCCCGGCGACGTTCATGGGCAAGCAGGGCGTGGTCATGTTCGAGGTCGATGGGTGGAGCGACGCCACCGGCCACCTCGATCTGTGGAATGGGTTGCGTTGCCGACACGCGGCCTACTTTCACCTCGCGCGCGAGGTGAGCCTGTGGCTCGTCGACGACGCGCACCGGCGTGTGCTGGGGGGCTCGGTGGGGCGTGGCGGCGTGAACGTGGCCGCCGACGTCGCGACGGTGCAGGATCTGCTCGCCGATGCCGGCGTCGATCCCGGCCCGGTCGACGGCGTCGCCGGCCCGCGCACTATCGCGGCGATCGAGGAGTTCCAGCGCCGCTTCTTGGTGCAGCCCGACGGGCGGATCGACGTCGACGGTCGCAGCTGGAACGAGCTGCTCGGGCTGGGCTGACGCGGGGGCTGCATCACCGGGATCCGAGCGCGTCCGCGGTGCCCTCTTCGCTGCGATCGGTCGCCGGCGCCGGCGTCGGCGACAGCGTGGAGATCGCTGCGCGCAGCTCGACCGACAGCTCGATCGAAGCGGCGCGCAGGCACGCGGCGAGCTGCTCCGGACCGCGGGCACCGAGCAGCGCCGCGGTCACATCGGGGTGACTCGTGCACCACGCGATCGCCAAGGCAGCGGGCTCGAAGCCGTGGTCGTGGGCGAAGGCCGTGAAACGCTCGGCGAGATCGTAGTACTCGGTCGCGCCGTATCGCACGGCGTACATCGGCGACTGCGTGAGGCGGCCGTCGTCCGGCCGCGTCTGTCGTCCGTACTCACCGGAGAGCAGACCGCCGCCCAGCGGGCTGTAGACCAGGGCGCCGATGCGTTCGGCGCGGCACAGCGGCAGGATCTCCGTCTCGACCTGGCGCTTGGCGAGGTTGTACATCGGCTGCACGCACACCAGCGGCTGCCAGCCGTGACGCTCGGCGAGACCGAGCGCGCGTGCCGTCTGCCACGCCGCGAAATTGCTCACCGCCGGGTAGAGGATCTTGCCGGAGGTGACCAGCTGCTCGACGGCCCGCAGCGTCTCGTCGAGCGCGGTCACCTCGTCGAAGCGGTGCAAGAAGAACAGATCGATGCGGTCCGTGCCCAGCCGTCGCAGGCTGGCCTCGACGGCGCGCACGAGGTGATAGCGCGACGTGCCGCGGTCGTTGCCGTCTGGCCCCATCGGAAAATACGCCTTGGTGGTGAGCACCACGCGGTCGCGACACGGCGCGACCAGCTTGCCGAGCGAGACCTCGGCGGCGCCGGCGTTGTAGACGTCCGCGCAGTCGAACAGGTCGACGCCGGCGTCCCGCGCCATCGCGAACATCTGGGCGTCGACCGCGTCGTCCTTGCCGAACGACATCGTGCCCAGGCCGAGCGAGGAGACGCGGACACCCGTGCGACCGAGGAAGCGATGCTGCATGATCGAGGGCGACGGTAGCCGATCACCCCGCCGCGAGGGACGTCTGCATGCGGATGAAGTCCCGGCGGTGCTGCTTCGCGAGCCTCGTCTCGTGCTGGTCACCGGCCGCGGGGCTCGTCACCCGCTGGCGGCCATGCCCCGCAGCACGAACTGCAAGATCCCGCCGTGGCGCACGTACTCGACCTCGTTCGGCGTGTCGACGCGACAGATCACCGTGAACTCGGTGACGCTGGCGTCGGCCTTGCGCGCGACGACGGTGAGGCGCTTCTTGGGGGCGATGCCCTCGGCGACGCCGCGGATCTCGAACACCTCTTCGCCGCTGAGGCCCAAGCTGGTGGCGTCCTCGCCGTCGAGGAAACACAGCGGCAGCACGCCCATGCCGACCAGATTGCTGCGGTGGATCCGCTCGAAGCTGACCGCGATGACGGCCCGCACGCCGAGCAGCATCGTGCCCTTGGCCGCCCAGTCGCGCGAGCTGCCGGTGCCGTACTCGGCGCCAGCGATCACGACGGTGGGGATGCCGGCGGCCAGATACTTCTGCGCGGCGTCGAAGATGCTCATCGTCTCGCCGCTGGGCAGCCAGCGGGTCATGCCGCCCTCTATACCGGGCACCAGCGCGTTCTTGAGGCGGATGTTGGCGAAGGTGCCGCGGATCATCACCTCGTGGTTGCCCCGCCTCGCGCCGTAGCTGTTGAAGTCGACCGGCGCGACACCGTGCTCCTCGAGGTACGCGGCCGCGGGCGAATCCTTGGCGATGTTGCCGGCGGGCGAGATGTGATCGGTGGTGATCGAGTCGCCGAGCTTGGCCAGCACCCGTGCGCCGCAGATGTCCTGCAACGGTGCGGGCGTCGCGGTCATCCCCTCGAAATACGGCGGATGACGCACGTAGGTCGAGTCGGGCTCCCAGGCGAAGAGTTGGCCCCCGGGCACCTCGAGCGCGCTCCAGCTCTCGTCGCCGGCGAACACATCGGCGTACTGCTCGGCATACATCTCGCGCCCGATCACGCGGCGGACGGTCTCGCGCACCTCGGCCGGCGACGGCCAGATGTCCTCGAGATAGATCTTGTTGCCGTCGGTGCCGGTGCCCAGCGGCTCTTTGGTGAGATCGATGCCGATGTGGCCCGACAGCGCGTAGGCGACGACCAGCGGCGGCGACGCCAGGTAGTTGGCGCGGACCTGGGCGTGGATGCGGCCCTCGAAGTTGCGGTTGCCCGAGAGCACCGCGGCCACCAGCAGGTCACCCTCTGTGACCGCGGTCGCGATCGCGGTGGGCAACGGACCGGAGTTGCCGATGCACGTGGTGCAGCCGTAGCCCACCGTGTGGAAGCCCAAGGCCTCGAGGTATGGCGTGAGTCCGGCCTTCTCGAGGTACTCGGTGACGACCTTCGAGCCGGGTGCGAGCGAAGTCTTGACCCACGGCTTGCGGTCGAGCCCCGCGCGCACGGCGTTGCGCGCGAGCAGACCGGCGGCGATGAGCACGCTGGGGTTGCTGGTGTTGGTGCAGCTCGTGATCGCGGCGATGACCACGGCGCCATTGGTCAGCTCCCACCCCGGACTGCCGACCTCGTTGGGGTTGCGGATCGCGATCGCGTCCTTGCCGTGGCGCTCTTTGCCGAGCAGCTCGGTGAAGCTCGCCTTGATGTCGCCGAGCGCGAGCCGATCCTGGGGACGCTTGGGGCCGGCCAGCGAGGCCTCGACCGTGGCGAGGTCGAGCTCGAGCGTGGAGGTGAAGATCGGATCGGGGGTGTCGTCGGTGCGGAACAGACCCTGCGCCTTGCAGTAGGCCTCGACGAGCGCGACGTTCTGCTCCGAGCGGTTGGTGAACCGCAGATACGCCAGGGTCTCGGCGTCGACCGGGAAGAAGCCACAGGTGGCGCCGTACTCCGGTGCCATGTTGGCGATCGTCGCGCGATCGGTGAGCGACAGCGCCGACAGACCGGCGCCGTAGAACTCGACGAACTTGTTGACCACGCCGTGCTTGCGCAGCATCTGCGTGACCGTGAGCACCAGGTCGGTCGCCGTCGCGCCCTCGGGCAGCGCGCCGTGGAACTTGAAGCCGACGACCTGCGGGATCAGCATGGACATCGGCTGGCCCAGCATCGCCGCCTCGGCCTCGATGCCGCCCACGCCCCAACCGAGCACGGCCAGGCCGTTGATCATCGTGGTGTGCGAATCGGTGCCGACGAGGGTGTCGGGGTAGGCCTGGACCACGCCGCCCTTCTCCTTGGTCCACACGGTCTGGGCGAGGTACTCGAGGTTGACCTGGTGACAGATGCCGGTGCCGGGCGGGACGGCGCGGAAGTTGGACAGCGCGCTCTGACCCCACCGCAAGAACGTGTAGCGCTCGCGGTTGCGCTGGTACTCGAGGGCGATGTTGAGCGACAGCGCGTTGCCGCGGCCGAAGTGATCGACCTGCACCGAGTGATCGATGACCAGATCGACCGGCTCGAGCGGGTTGATGCGCTCGGGATCGCCACCCAGCGTCTTGATGGCCTGGCGCATGGCCGCGAGATCGACGACCACCGGCACGCCGGTGAAGTCCTGCAGCAACACGCGGGCCGGGTGGAATCCGATCTCGTGGTGCGGCTCGTCCTGCGCGTTCCAGCCCGCCGCGGCCTCGACGTCCGCGACCGTCACCGCCACGCCGTCTTCGTTGCGCAGCAGGTTCTCGACCAGCACGCGCAGCGAGAACGGCAGCCGATCCACATGCCCGATGCCCCGCTTGCGCAGCGCATCGAGGGCGAAGATTTCGTACTGACGATCCCCAACGGTGAGAACTCGACGGGCATCGAAGGAATCGCGTGCGGCTTTGACCATGGTAGGTGGGCGGATCTTGCCGCCCGCGGACGATCGCAGCAACGTCGATCTGCCCGCGTGCGCCAATGCCCCGCATCGCCGACGCTGCGGCGCGCTACGACGGCTGCGTCGGGGGCGATGACCCCGCGTCAGTCGAGCGCGCCCACACGCTCGAGCCTGCTGCCGGCGCGTGACGTCACTGCGCCGCCCACGTGCACACTGGCGCGGCGCAGATCATCCCGGTTGGGCACGCGGTGTCGTCCTCGCACACGACGAAGCAGCGCACATCGTCCATCGCGGCGTCGGTGAACAGACAGCCGGCACGGTTGGCGGCGCCGTCGGCCGAGGCGGGGCACTCGGTCGAGCGCGTGGCCTGCTCGGTGCACGGGGGCGCGCACATGCGGTTGGCGCCGTTGTTGACGCAGGCGGCCTCGGCGGCGACGCAATCGTTCGCGGCGTCGCACGGGCCATAGGCCTCGGGCTCACCCAGGACTGTCGTTCCCGACTCGGACGCGCTGCCGTCGGCGACATCGTCGATGACGCAGGCATCGGCGAGATCGGGCTCGGCGCGGCTGCCGAAGCGACGGCCGCTCGCGCAGCTGGCATCGACGAAGCTGCAGTACCCGACCGGCTCACAGGTGCCCGGACGTGAGCCATCGCGACAGTCGCCGTCGTCGATGCATGCGAACGACGTGTCGCCGCAACCGAGCGCGAGCCCGAGCGTCGCGACACCGCCGATGCGCCGCAGCGCTCGCCACCTCGTGATGGGGGCGATATGGGCGATGTGGGGCTCTGGCGGCACGCGTGGGCACAGAATGACCCATCCGACCCGTCGCCGGAAGCCGATTCGCGCAACGCGCCATGCGCAGCGATGGCAGACGTCTGTGGTACTCCCGCCCGCATGAGCCTGCGCATCGATGTCGAGTCCCACCCGCTGCTGGCGCTGCGCGGCTTCGTGGCGCAGTGGAGCACCGCGCTGGGGCAGATGCCGCAGATCCCGTGGCTGACCGCGAGCCTGCGGCCGCGCGCCGTCATCGATGCCGACCCGACGGTCGTCGATGGCACGCCGTGGCTCCCTGCGGCCCTCGACACCCTGGGCGGATCCGACGACACCGTGCGCGCCGCCGTGCGCACGCTGCTGCGCCACGGCGGCTACAAGCCCTCGGGCCGCGGCAAGCCGGCGTCGGAGTACCTGCTCGCCGCCGCCGCCGAGGGCACCATAGGTCCCATCAACACGGCGGTCGATCTATGCAACGCCGTGTCGATGCACGCCGGACTTCCGATCAGCGTGGTCGATCTCGATCGCGCCACCCCACCCTTTCGACTTGGCCTCGCCCCGGATGCCGCCCGCTACGTGTTCAATGCCACCGGCCAGGAGATCGACCTCAGCGGGCTGCTCTGCCTGCACGACGCCGAAGGCCCATGTGCCAACGCGGTCAAGGACTCGCAGCGCACCAAGACCAACGCCGACACCACGCAGGTGCTCTGCGTGGTGTGGGGTAGCCGCGCGGTCGAGTCGAGGGTCGACGCGACCGTCGCCGTGTATCGGTCGCTCACCGAGCGATGCGGTGCCGCGGTGGGCGACGTAGAGCTGCGCCGCGAAGACGCGTCACTCGCCTGAGCAGCGGTTCACTTGGGCAGGATCACGGTGTCGATCACGTGGATCACACCGTTGCTCGCCTCGATGTCGGTGGCCGTCACGGTGGCGCCGCCGACCTTCACGCCGCTGGTGGTGTCGATCGCCAGCTTGCCGCCCGACACCGCGGTGGCCTCGGACATGCCGCCGACATCGGCGGCCATCACCTTGCCGGAGACCACGTGCAACAGCAGCACGGCCTTCAGCTGCTCGGGATTGGCGAGCAGACCATCGAGTGCGCCGGCGGGAAGCTTCGCGAATGCCTCGTCGGTGGGCGCGAACACCGTGAAGGGGCCTGCGCCCTGCAGCGTCTCGACCAGACCTGCCACTTCGAGCGCCTTGGCGAGCGTGGTGAACTGACCGGCGGCCACCGCCACATCCACGATGGTGCCGGGCGCGTCGGCGTCGGCGGGGGCGTCGGCGGGGGCGTCACCCGCCGGCGGGGCGGAGGCGGGGGCATCGTTGCTGGCCTTGGCGCAGCCGAAGCAGAGCAGCAAAGACGCGAGTGCGAGAGTCGATCGGTTCGTCATGGTTCCTCGTAGTCGGCCAAGGTTTGAACGAGGTTTGTCGAAGTGCAAGGCGACGCCGGCGCCGGCCGGGGGTGCTGCGGCCGCCCGGCTGGACACCGAGCGGTCGGTGCAGAAGCCCGAACCCCTCCCGGCGCACCGCCCTTCACTCCGGCGGCTCGGCCTCGATGTTCGACACGAGCAACCGTCGCACGCTGACCTCGAGATCTCCCTGCACCACGCGCATGATGCTGAGAAACTCGCCGCTCTGCACGTGGAGCCGCTGCTTGAGCGCGTCGCGGGCGGCCTGCAGCAGCGAGCGTCGCGCCTTCTCGATCCAGCGGAATGCGGTGGTCCGATGCACGCGATACAGCGCGCCGACCTGATCGATGTTGAGGCCGTGCAAGACCTGGTGGCGCAGCAGGTTGCGCTCGCGAGGGGTGAGGCGGGCGAAGGCGGTCTGCAGGGCCTCGCGGAACTCGGTCTTGAAGACGCGCTGGATGTAGTCGAGCTCGGGGTCGTCGCCGGGCGCGGGGATCGAGCTGAGCGCTTCGGCCTCGAGGGGGACCTCGCGATCACCGGCGTGCCGGCGCACGAGATCGACGATCATGCGCAGCGCGGTGACGCGGACCCAGCTGCGGAGATCACCGCGTCCCGCGTAGTCGGCGATCTTCGGGCGTCGGCCCGGCGTGGCCACGAACAGCTTGTTGCGCACGAGTTGGCGGAACTCGTCCTTGGCGAGGTTCACGTTGCCCGAGCGTGCGATCGCGAGGTCGATGTCGCGGCCGAACTCGGTCTCGAACGCCTCGAGCGCGAGGTTCTCGCCGGCGGCGCAGCCATAGGCGAGGTACAGATCGCCGGCGCGCAGGCGGGCGAGGGTCTCGGGGGTGGCGTCTTTTGGCAGCACGCCACCGAGCTGCGTCGCGAAGCCCACGTCGCTGGCGGCGAAACTCCCCAGGGCCGCCTTGGCCTCGGCGAGCAGCCCGCCCAGACGGCCGCCGAGATCGGGCTCGGTCTCGAACGCGGGGCGGGCAGCCGCGGGCAGTGCAGCCAAGAACGCGGCGAGCAGCGCGGCTTCATCCACCACGTCGACGGTAGCCCACAGCCGCGGCGTTCGACAACGGCAGGCGGACCGCTCCGCGCGCGATGCCGCAAATGAACTCGCCCTGCCGTCTCGGTGGGGTCGCGGTGGGTCCGCGATGGGCCGCAGTGACATCCCGTGACGTCGCGGTCCGGGCCTTGCGCACAGGACCGAGCACCCCGCGGCTTTGCCGTCGGCCGGCGACCGTGGCACGTTCAAGTCCGCGCATGGAGTGCCCGGAGGAGAACGAGATCGTCGACTACGTCCGTGGCGACGTCGACGAGACCGGGCGCCGCGCGATCGAGGCGCACCTCGACGATTGCCCCGCGTGCTTGCAGGTGGTCGGCGAGCTGGCGCGGATCTTCCAACAAGACGGCGACGCCGGGCTCGCCGTCGACGGCCCCGCCGGCACCCTGGGCGGCTTCGCGCTGGTCGAGACCTCACCGATGGAGGCCGAGCCCGACGAGCCCGACGTCGTCGCGCGCCTGCGCGAGGGCGCGAAGCTCGGGCGCTACGTCGTGCTGTCGCGGGTGGGATCGGGCGGCATGGGCGTGGTGTTCGCGGCCTACGATCCCGAGCTCGACCGCAAGGTCGCGATCAAGGTGCTCCGCGGTGCGTCCGGTGGCACCGGCGCCAAGGAACTCGCCGATCAGCGCGCTCGGCTGCTGCGCGAGGCCCAGGCGATGGCCAAGCTCAGCCATCCCAACGTCATCACCGTGCACGACGTCGGCACCTTCGAGGGGCAGGTGTTCGTGGCGATGGAGTTCATCGACGGCGGCACGCTGTCGATGTGGCTGCGCGAGTCGAAGCGGACCTGGCGCGAGGTGCAGACCGTGATGCTCGCTGCCGGTCGCGGGCTCGCGGCCGCCCATGCGGCCGGCTTGGTGCACCGCGACTTCAAGCCTGACAACGTGTTGATGGGCACCGATGGCCGCGTGCTCGTCACCGACTTCGGCTTGGCACGCCCCGCCGCCGGCAAGACCGACGCGTTCGCCCAGGTCAGCTCGGTGCACGGCACGAGCGCGCTCGGCCTCGCGCTCACACAGACGGGCGCGCTGGTCGGGACGCCGGCGTACATGGCACCGGAGCAGCTCGGTGGCGAGCGCACGGATGCGCTCACCGATCAGTTCAGTTTCTGCGTCGCCACCTACGAGAGCTTGTACGGTGAGCGGCCGTTCGCCGGCAAGGTGCTCGCGGAGCTCATCGCCAACGTCACCGAGGGCGCCGTCCGGCCGCCGCCCCCGCGCGGGTCCGTGCCGCGATGGGTTCGCCGCGCGCTGCTGCGAGGGCTATCGGTCGCGCCCGAGCAGCGATTCCGCTCGACGGACGCGCTGCTCGCAGCGCTGGCGCGCGACCCGTGGCGCCGGTGGCAGCAGGCCCTGCTGATCGCGGTGCCCACGGTGGTCGTCGGCATCGCGGCGATGGTCTACGAGCGCGAGCAGCCGCGGGCGGCGTCGTATTGTCAGGATGTCGCCGCCGAGCTCGGAGACGCGTGGGACGAGGCGCGTCGCGAGGCCGTCGCCGCCCGCTTCGAGGGCAGCGCGCTGCCCTATGCCGCCGATGCGCTGCGATCGATCGAGCGCACCCTCGACGACTACGCCGAGAAGTGGACCGCGTTGCAGACGCAAGCGTGCCGCGACGAGGTCGAAGGCGCGCGCCCGCAGGCCGTCCTCGCCCTGCAGATGACCTGCCTCGAGCGTCGGCGGCTGTCGCTCGGCGCGCTCACCTCGTTGTTGGCCGAGGCCGATCCCGGCACGCTCGAGCGCGCGGTCGATGCCGCAGGCGCCCTACCGTCGCTCGAGATCTGCGCCGACCTCGAGGTGCTCATGGCGCGCGAGAGCACCCAGGACGACGTCGATCCGGCGGCGGCGCGGGCGGTGGACGGGGCCCTCGCCCGGGTCAAGGTGCTGCGCGACGCGGCCCGCTACGCCGAGGCGCTGGCGCAGGCCGGGCCGCTCATCGCACAGGCTACCGATGCCGGCTACACCCGCGGCGAAGCCTTCGCGCGCGAACTGCTGGCGACGACGCTCGAGCTGATGGGCGACATCGCCGGCGCCGAGCGGGCCTATCACGACGCGCTGTCGTCGGCCCTCGCCAGCGGCAGCGCCGAGATCGTCGTCCGCGCGTCGCTCGGCCTCATCTGGATCACCGCGGACCCTGCTCGCCCGCTCGTCGAGGCGGATCGTTGGCATGCCCACGGCAAGGGCGCGCTGGCGCGGATGGGTGGAGACTTCGAGCTCGAGGCCGAGCTCGAGCGGGCGCTCGGCCTGGCCTACCTGCAACACGACGATCCGCGCCGCGCCGAGACGCACGTGCGCGAGTCGCTGCGCATCCGCGAGCAGGCGTTCGGCCCCGAGCACGAGAGCATCGGGGCGGCCGCGAGCACGATGGGCCAACTGCTCGCTGCGCAGGGCAAATACGTCGAGGCGCGGGCCGCGTTCGAGCGCGCCCTGGCGATCACCGAGGCGCGGACCGGGCCCTCGCACCCGGATACCGCCGCCATGCTCACCAATGTGGGATCGACATGGGCCGAGGTGGGCGACCACGAGCGGGCAATCGCGTACTACGAGCGCGCCCTCGCCATCGATCTCGCGGCGCTCGGGCCCGACCACGTGCGCAACGCCATCGCCCATCACAACCTCGCGTCGGTGCTGTGGACCGCCGGCCGGCGCCCAGCCGCGCGCGCCCACGCCGAGCGAGAGCTAGCGATCGTGCTGGCCGAGCACGGCGAGTTGCACCCCGACGTCGCCTCGGCGCTCGGCAATCTCGCGCGCTTCGACGCCGAGCAGGGCGACCACGCGGCGGCGCTTGCCGGCTTCTCGAGGGCCTATGACATCGTCCGGAACTCGCTCGGGCCGGACAGTGTGGCCGCGGCGCACCACCACGGCAACGTCGCCATCGAGCTGATCCTGCTGGGGCGCGCGGCCGAGGCGATCCCGATCATCGAGGGTGTCATCGCGACCCGCCGCGGTGTGCTGGGCGACGAACATCGGATCGTCGGCGAGGCCTACATCGATCTCGCCCGCGCGCTGGTGGTCGAGGGACGCTTCGACGATGCCATCGCGCCCGCCGAGCGCGGGCTCGCCATCGTCCGCGCCGCCGAGGTGCGCAGCTCGGGTGTGGTTGAGGGCAACTTCACCCTTGCCCGCGCGCGCTGGGACGCCGAGGCCGGCCGCGATCGCAGCCGCGCCATCGAGCACGCGACGCTCGCCCTCGAGCTCGCCCATGGCCTGCCGATGGGGGCTGGCGATGCCGCGGAGATCGCCGCCTGGCTGCAGGCGCACCGCTGAGAGAGCGATCGCGATTGGGAGGGGGAAGCCGGGCTCTGCCCGGTGGAAGGGGGACCTGGCCGGTCCCCAGAACGGCTGAGCCAAGAAGCCCTCGCGGTAGGGTGTCGCGCTCTGCGGGCGATCAGAACTCGACCATCGGTCCGGGGATCGCCGCCGGATCGGGCTCGGGATCGAGCTGGTCGGGCATCGGCGGATCCACCGGCACAGCCGGCGGAGTCTCGACGGGCGGCGGCGTGGGCGTGGGTTGCACGGGCGCAGGGGCCGGCTTCGCCGCCGCTGCGGGTTCGGCGACGGGCTCCACCGGCTGCTCCTCGGGGTCGTCGCTGCGCTCGCGCAGCGTCATCACGCCGACGCCCACCGCGACGCCGGTGCCGAGCATCACGGTGAGGGCCAAGAAGGTCTGGGCATCGATGCGCATGGTGTGGTTCGCTCGGTCGGGGTGCTCGCGTTGCCGGTGCCGACGCGTCGAGCGTAGCACCAACGTCGTCGTCTCGCGGCGCGCGGCAGCCCCTCACTGCGCGGCCGCTGCCGCAGCGGCGCGGATCGGGGTCAGCCCCATGTGCAGGCCGGCGCGCGGCCGCAACGTGATGAGCGGCTCGGCCGAGATCGACTGGCCCGGGATCAGCCAGGGTCGGTAGCGCTGCAACACGGTGGCGAGGATCAGCTGCGCCTCCATCATCGCGAACGCGATGCCGATGCACTGCCTCGGACCGCCGCCGAAGGGGAAGTAGGCGTAACGTGGCCGCGTCGCCTCGGCGGCGGCCGTGAACCGCTCGGGATCGAAACCCTCGGGGTTGGGCCACAGCTCGGGATGCCGGTGCGTGACGTAGGGAGAGCACAACACCAGCGTGTTCTTGCGGACGCGGTAGCCGAGGATCGAGTCCTCGTCCTTGGCGCGGCGATCGAGGATCCACGCCGGCGGGTACAGGCGCATCGATTCCTTCACGACCTGCAGTAGGTAGGGCAGCCGCGGCAGATCAGCCAACACCGGGGTGACGCCGGCGAGCGCCGCATCGAGCTCGGCCCGGAGGCGACGTTCGACCTCGGGGTGGGTGGACAGCAGGTAGAACGTCCATGCCAGGGCGTTCGCGGTGGTCTCGTGGCCGGCGAGGAACATGGTCGTGACCTCGTCGCGGAGCTGGCGATCGGTCATCGACTCGCCGGTCTCGGCGTCCTTGGCCTCCATGAGCATGCCGAGCAGATCCTCGGCGTGCTCGCCCCCGCGGCGACGGGTGATGAGGTCGCCGATGATCCGGTCGAGCCGCCGCGACGCCGCCCGGGCGCGCAGCGTCCTAGGCGTGGGCAGTTCCAAGGGCAGCAGCGAGTCGAGCCTGGCGTCGGCCCAGTCGTGGAGCACCGTCACCGCATGGCCGACCTCGTCGGCGGCGTCCTGCACGTCGGTCGACAGCAGGGTCCGGCCGACGATGCGCAGCGTCAGCGCCATCATCTCGTGGGCCATGTCGACGGTGCGACCGAGGCCCGCGAGATCGTCCCAGCGGCGGAGCATGTCGAGGGTGTCGGCGAGCATCGCGTCGGCGAAGCCCTCGATGCGGCGGCGGTGGAACGCAGGCTGGGCGATGCGCCGCTGTCGGCGCCAGAGGTCGCCCTCGGCGGTCAGCAGGCCGTTGCCGAGGAACTCGCGGAGCACGTCGTAGCCGCGGGTGTGCTTGTCGTAGTTGGGGTTGTTGTCGACCAGGACGTGCTTGATCGCGTCGGGGTGCCGCAGGAGCACGGAGCGTAGCGGGCCGATGCGGAAGCCGACGACGTCGCCGTGACGCCGCGCCGCCGCGGTGAGGAACGCCAACGGATCGGCGCGCAGCTGGGGGAAGACGCCGAAGGGGTGCCGCGAGGTGAAGCGCGGGGGCTCGCGCAACGATCGCGGTGGGCGCGGTCGGGTGGACTCGGACGGCGTCGGCATCGGGCGAATCTGAGCGATCGCTCCGATTTGTAAAACCCGCGGTCTCGGCCAACCTGTCTCTGCCCAGGGTTCGCGTTCACGGCGCCGCACACGGACACGACGCACGGACGCCGTGGGCGATCGCGACGCGAGCACCGAGGCGGCGGCCGCGTCTGTGCACCGGTTGCGCCGGACCGCGCGACCGCCACGCGAGCGCGCCCGAGTGCACCGCGCGCCGTGCTGCTGCTCTCGCGTCCGCCCGCGGATCGGCAACCCACCGGCCATGCACGGGGGTATCGTCTTGCCTCGCGCCCCTCGGACCCCCCGCACCATGACCCGCACTCGCACCGTAGTCCCCCGCGGCACCGCGCTCTGGCTCCTGCCCATCCTCACCGGTGCCGCCTGGTCGCCCCAGGCCCACGCGCTCGATCCGTTCATCGACGCCACCGACACGCTCAACAACCCGATCCTGTCGAGCGGCGTGGCGATGGGTGCCTGGGACATGAACGGCGACGGCCTCGACGACATCGTGCGGCTCGACTACGCGTCGGAGTTGCAGATCGAGTATCAGCAGCAAGATGGCAGCTTCACCCTGCTGAACTACGGGAGCATCGAGGGCTCGTCGTGGAGCCTGTCGATCGGCGACGTCGACAACGACGGGTTCGGCGACATCTTCACGGGCGGCGGCTACGACGGGCTCAAGGTGCTGCGCGCGATGGATGCGGGCACCGACTACGCCCTGGGCACGCTGGCGGGTCCGGGCGTGTTCGTGCAGTGCTCGAACTTCGTGGACATCGACAACGACGGCAACCTCGACCTGTTCGTCTGTGACGACGATGGGGTGTCGACCCCGTACCGCGGCGAGGGCGATGGCAGTATGACGTTCGCGCCCGAGCTCATCAGCGCGGTGTCGACGGTCCCGTCGGACAACTCGGGCAACTACGGCTCGGTCTGGACCGACTATGACAACGACGGCGACCTCGATCTCTTCATCGCCAAGTGCCGCCTCGGCGTCACCGACCCCCTCGACGGTCGGCGGCTCAACCTGCTGTTCCAGAACGACGGCGAGGGCAATTTCACCGAGGTCGCCGAGGCCGCGGGCCTGCGTCCGCTCGCGCAGTCGTGGTCGGTCGATTTCGGCGACATCGACAACGACGGCGACTTCGACGCGGTGCTCGTCACCCACGACGTCATCAGCCGTCTGTACGAAAACGGCGCCAACGGCGACGACGTCGGCATCTTCACCGACATCACCGACGCCGCCGGCGTCACGGCCGACTTCGAGGCGCTCGAGCTCGGCATCCAGTCGATCTTCGAGGACTTCGACAACGATGGCTTCGTCGACCTGCTGATGACCGGCCGCTCCGGCGAGCACCGGTTGCTCATCAACGGCGGCGACAACACCTTCACCGCCGAGGCCGCCCCGTTCCCCACCGGCCAGCTCGGCGTACAAAGTGCGGCCCTGGGCGATTTCAATGCCGACGGCTTCCCCGATGTGCTCGCCGGCTTCGCCGTCATGTTCAACCAGCCCAGCGGCGTGCCCGATCGGCTGCTGCTCAACCCCGGCAACGACAACGGTTTCCTCGACGTGCGACTCACCGGCGTCATCAGCAACGCGTCGGGCGTCGGCGCCAAGGTCGAGCTGACCACCGCCGACGGCACGCAAGTCCGCGAGGTCCGCGCTGGCCAGGGCTACGGCATCACCGTGTCGCCGGTCCGGCACTTCGGTATCGGCGCCAACAAGGCGGTGCAGAACGTCGTCGTGCGCTGGCCCTCGGGCACCGTGGACATGATCCCCGACCCGCCGATCAACGGCGTGATCCACGTCGTCGAGGGCTGCGGCCAGACGTTCCACGCCGACGCCGACGGTGACACCTTCGGTGATCCGCGGGTCAGCTTCTCCGGCTGCGTGCCGCCCGAGGGCTATGTGCTCGACGGCACCGACTGCGACGACGCCGATCCAAACAATTTCCCGGGCAACGCCGAGATCTGCGACGACGCCGACAACGACTGCGACGGCGAGATCGACGAGGAGCCCGCCGAGTGCAACGCCGCCGATTCGTCGACCACTGCCGACGCGACGGCGACCGGCGAGGAGACCTCGGGCGACCCGACCGTGGCGACCGACACCGGCGCCGACGGTGAGACCTCCGGTGATGGTCCCTCGCAGGACGCCGACGGCGGCGGCTGTGGCTGCGACGTCTCCGACCCCAACCGTGGCCGCGCGGCGCTGCTGTTGCTCGTCGCCGCGCCCATGCTCCGTCGCCGCCGGAGCGCACGCGCGTCGTGATGCGGTCCACGGTCCGAGATGGTGCGCGGGTAGCCCGACCCGCGCTCGTCATGGCGGTGGCGCTCGCGCTGCCGTCCGCAGCCGCGGGCGCGCCGACCGAACCCGAGACGCTGGTCAACCCGCTGGTCCAGACCGCTGCCTGCGAACTCTGCCACACGTACGTCAACCCGGTCGTGCAGGCCGAAGAGCCCCCATACGCGCCGTTTCGCACTTGGCAGGGATCGATGATGGCGAACAGCGCCAGAGACCCGGTGTTCTGGGCCGCGCTCTCCGTCGCCAGCGACGACAGCCCGGGTGACACCGAACTGTGCGTGCGCTGCCACGCGCCGCGGGCCTTCCTCGACGGCAACGGCGGCGTCACCAGCATCGACGAGCTCACCTCCGACGAGATCCAGGGGATCGAGTGCGAGCTCTGCCACCGCGCGATGGAGGATCCCGGCACGCCGGCCGGCAACGCGCAGTACCGCATCGACGACGTCGTCGTGGGCACCAACGTGCCGCGTCGGGGTCCGTGGGACTACACCGACGGCAACGACGAGCCGCCCCACTCGTGGATCGCCGACCCCTACCTCGGCACGTCGCGGCTGTGCGGGACCTGCCACGACGTGACGACCTCGGCCGAGCGCGTCGACGACGACGGCAACGGCCTCGGCGTGCCGTTCAACGAGCAGCGCACCTACGGCGAATGGCTGCGCAGCGACTACGCCGTCCCGGGGCCGGGCTTTCGCAGCTGCCAGGACTGCCACATGCCCGCGGTCGAGGACATGGCGGGCTGCGCTGCCCACGTCAATTCGCAGAGCCATCCGGTCGGTGGTCGTCGTCACGACCTGGTCGGTGCCAACCGCTTCATGGTCGAGCTCATCCGTGGCGAGTACGGCTCGATGGGCTCGAACAGCGTCGCCGATCTCTTCTACAACACCACCATCGAGCGGATGGACGAGTTCCTCGCGACCTCGGCCACCCTCGAGCTGTCGGCCCCCGACCAGATCGACCTCGCGGAGGGCATCGCAGCCCTGGGCGTGCGGGTGATCAACGAGAGCGGCCACAAACTGCCCAGCGGCTACTCCGAGGGGCGCATCGCGTGGCTCGAGGTCACCGCCGAGTACGCCGGGCAGCCGGTCTACTCGTCGGGGCGTTGGGAGGCGGCGACGGGCATCGAGGCCGACGCCCAGCTGCGCACCTACGAGGCCGTCGCCGAGGACTTCGCCGACGGCGCCCAGTTCCACCTGCTCCGCAACAACCACTGGCTCGTCGACACGCGGATCCCTCCGCGTGGCCTGGTGCCCGATCTCGAGACCGACCCGGTCGGAGATCGCTACACGCTGCAGCAAGACGGCACGTGGCCCAACTTCGACGATCACGCCTATGCCTTCGACAGTGCGCCGCAGATCGTCGATGCCACGCCGGGTGACGATAGCGACGACGTGCTGCAGGTCACCGTGCGGCTGCGGTATCTGATCAACACGCCGGAGTACATCGAGTTCCTCGGGGGCGCGGGTGGCGAGGCCGGCCAGCATGTCGCCGAGCTGTTCGATCTCGCCGGTGGCGCGACGCCGGTGACCCTGGGCGAGCAGACCGTATCGATCCCGATCGTGAACTTCGGCACGCAGGCCGGCACCAGCTCGGGCGGCAGCAGCAGTGGCGGCGCCGACAGCACGACGGCGACGCCGACATCGTCCGATGGCGGCAGCCCCTTGCCGCCGGGCACCAGCGGCGAGCCTGGCTCGTCCGAGTCCTCCGGCACGGCGGCGACGGACGGCGGCGGCGAAGGCTGTGGCTGCGACGCAACGGGGCGCAGTGGGGCGGCGTGGTTCGCGATCGTGCTCGCGGTGCCGTGGCTGCGGCGGCGCCGGTGCCCACGCGCACGACTCCGCGCCTAGGTGGCCGACGCCGTGTCGATCACGCCCGTGCGGCTGCGCCGTCGCCCGTGCGCACCCACGCGCCGAGCTGGATCGCCTCCGCGAGCGCGAGGGCGATCGGCGACGCCACAGGCCCGATCCACGCCGCCCCCAACCCGAGCATGGCGACGCGCACGACGAGGCCCACGACATCCCAGACGACGACACCGTCGGGATCGCGGGCGACGCGGAGCTGACGGCCCACCGTGTTTGCCATGCGCAGCCCCGCGAACGGTGCGCTGGCGAGGACGAGGCCGTCGATGGCCGCGCTCACCGGCCAGCCGACCGCGCCGTCGATGATCGCGGCGACGGGTGACCACGCCAGCACCAGCGCGACCGCACCCACGCCCGCGAACGCGACGAGCCCGGCGACGAGCGCCCATCGGCGCAGCCGGAAGGCGTCGCCCAGGCGCGCGCGACCGCCGAGCCGCAGCGCGAGGATCGTCGCGCCGGCGGTGGGGACCGCGAGTATCGCGTTGACGAACATGTACGAATAGCTGAGCAGAGCGAACTCACCCTCGTCCAGCACGTACAACGACAGCAGCGAGTCGACGAGCCCGAGGTTCACGTAGATGAGCGTGTCGATGTACAGCGAGATGCTCGGCCTGGTGGCCAGTGGTGCGGTGGTCGTGGTCGCCCCCGGATCGGCGCGCCGAACCGCCGAAGGCCACAGCAGCACGTTCGCGACCAGCATGCCCAGCGTGAGACCGCCCGTCGCACCCATCGCCAACACGCCGCCTGCGTGGGCGGCCAGCAACGTGCCGCCGATGGTGCCCAGCAGCGGGATCCAGTCGAGGGCGACGCTGCGGCGCTCGTGGCCGTTGCGCTCGGCGAGGGCCCGGATCGCCGCACCGTATGAGGCGACGGTGACACACGCGACGAACGTCATGCTCTCGGGTGTCCACCACAGCGCGGGCGGGATCACGACGCCGAGGGTGACGATCGCCGCGATGTTGACCGCGGTGCACCCGGGCAGGGCGCTGCGCAGCAGGGCCGTGGCGCCGGGTCCCGGCGGCAGCGGGATCCAGCGCGCGCGCAGCAGGGCGAGGGTGAAGTTGCGCGCCGCGCCGACGACCACGACGCCGCGGAAGAACAGGTCGGCGGTGGCGCTCGCCTGCAGGTGCTGCGCGATCACCAGCTCGCGGAGCATCCCCAGCAGCAGCGTGCCGGCCGAGAGCGCCGCCATCCACAGGAAGGTCGAGCGCGCCGCACTCATGCCAGCCACTCGGGCGGCACATCTGGCGAGCTCGCGCGACCCTTGAGGAACAGCATCTGCGCGGTGACGAGCGCGAACGCCTCGAGCAGCGGACGCACCGCGACCTCGCCCTCACATGCACGCAGCGCCCGGTAGGCGGCGTCGAACGACGACATGCCCCGCGGATCGTGTTGCGTGCGAACCGTCCAGAACGTGGGCTCACCGGCGGGAAGGGCCACGCACGGCAGCGCGTGGACGAACGGCGCCCGCCGACCCATGCGCGAGCACTGGTGCCACGTCCCGTCGAGCACCACGAAGCCGCGCTGCTTGCCCGCGGGCGGCGGGGGCAGGGCTGTGCTGCCGATCTCGGGCGCATCGTCGCGCGGGAACAGCATCAACCACTCGGTGTCGTCGCCCTGCAGGGCGCCGGGATCGAACACGACATCGCGCATGCCGTAGGGCACGATGGGCGTGCCCTTCACCATCCGTGCGAAGAGGCGGGCGGTGTTCGTCGGTTTGTGGAGCTCGTCGACGTGTTGCACGAAGGCGATGCGGGTCGCGAAGCCCATCGAGGGCAGCTGCGCACACACGCAGGTCTCGGGCCGCAGGCCGCAGCCCGGGCATCGCGGCTGACGCTTGCGCCGGCTCCCCACGGCGCCAAGGGTAGGAGGTGCGCCAGCGCCGGGCAATCGGGCAGGCGCTCGCGCACCGAGGGCGGACTACGTGCCCTCGGCCAGATCGGCCATCGCGGCCCGCACGGCAGGGCGCACCTCGGGCGGGAAGATCGCACGGTAGTGGACGAAGATCTCGCGCGACAGCCCACGCAGCACCGGCGAGGCGTCGAGCAGGCGCTCGAGTCGGGCACCGCTGCGCACCATGAGCGTCTCGTCTTCGATGTATGCGTCGATCTCGATGCGGTCGATCGAGCCCATCTCGAAGGGAACTCCGTGGGCGGCGAGCACCTCGGCAAGGCGCGCCTGGGCGATCGCGGGGGCGACCTCGCGGCGCAGCCGGAGCGTCTTGAACAGGCGGCGCTCGCGGAGCCGCGAAGCCAGCTCGGCGAGCTGGGGATCGGCCGCGTCGCACCACGCCCGCAGTGCCGACTCGAGCGCGTGGTCGTCGAGATCGAGGTATGCGCGCGTATCGATGGTGCCTTGGCGCAGCAATACCGCCAGCGCCGGCGGCGTGCCGGTTTGGGGCTCGAGCACCGCGAGCCGAGCGAACAACGATCGCAGCACGGCCTCGGCGGCGCGCACCGCCTTGTGCAGATACACCTGCCGATACATGTACAGGCGCGCCAAGAAGAATCCCTCGACGGCGGTCAGGCCCTTCTCGCCGTCGACCGTGAGCGACGCGGCGCGGGCACCGGGCCGCACGTCGAGCCGCAGCGAGCCGAGCAACCAGTCGAGATCGAGCAGCCCGTAGCGCACGCCGGTCATGTACGAGTCACGGAGCAGGTAGTCGCAACGATCGACGTCGAAGGTGCCGGACACCGCGCGGGCGAGATGGGGCACCGAATGCTCGCCGTGGATCAGACGCTCGACCACTGCCGGCGCCTGCGGATCGATCTCGCGCAGCACCGCATGCACGCCGGTGTCGGGGTCGAGCAGGATGCGCGACGTCCACTCCTCGTGGGCGAGCGCGCCGGGGAGCACCGACTCGAAGGTGTGGCTGTAGGGTCCGTGCCCCAGATCGTGGAGCAGCGCGGCGGCCAGAGCGACGCGCGCGTCGTCGTCGTCGACGCGGTCGGACGGGTGGAGATCGCCGGCGAAGCGGCCCACCCGCGCGAGGTAGCGCTTCATGACGTGCGCGGAGCCGATGGCGTGGGCGAAGCGCGAGTGTTCGCCGCCCGGGAACGCCAGGGACGCGGCGCCGAGCGCCCGGATCCGGCGCAGCCGCTGCACCTCGGGCGTGTCGAGCAGCCGGTGCACCACGGCTTCGACAGGACCATCGAAGGCGACGAGGCCATGGACCGGATCGCGGAGGATCACCGTGCATGACTACCCCGGGCCCCACGCGAGGGCAACCGAGTCGCCCCCAGCGGTGTGCCATGTCTCAGCGGTCGCGCACGTGCCGACGCCGGGGCCGGAACGCGCGACCGAGCAGCAGGACCACGGTCCCGATGATTGCGCCGGCCACGACGAAGAACATCGTCGTGCGGCCGATCTCCGTCGCGTTGTTCGCGGCTGTGCTCACCCTCGAGCTGATTCGGTCGATACGGCGGTCGAGACGCGCACGTTGGCGTCTCGCGCGTTGCTCGAGATCTTCGCGGGTCGGTTCCATGCTCGGACTCGTCATTCGTTCATCCATCACGCGTTCATTCACGTGGTGGGCTGACCGCTGGCTCGGACCGCGCGATCGGACACTTCGTTCGTTGGGTTGGCCGACGCGAGGGCCGGCACGGTGGGACCGCGGCGCAGGCCGATCCACAGACCCACTCCACCGAGCATCGCGGCTGCGAGCCCCGCCAACAGGGCGGCTGCCCACGCGGGGACGACGAGCTCTAGGGCGCGCGACAGCCCTACGATGCCGAAGACGGCGGCGATCAGGAGCATCACACCCCCGACCGCAAGCGCCGGCGCGCGTCGTACGACCTCGCGCTTCGCGTCGTCGAGTCCGAGCTTGGCGAGCTGGAGCTCGGTGCTCGCGAGCTCGGCCACATCGGTGATCGCGCCTGAGACCAGGGACCACGTGGACTCCGCGTCACCCGGACGCGGCGCCCGCTGCATCCGTGTGAGGCCGGATGCATCGTCCGAAGATCGGCGATGCGCGAGGTCCCCCTGACTCACAGCTGCTCCTGGGTCCCATTGACCCGCTGCTTGTTGCGGTTGCGGCGGCGACGTCGCGGCGTCGTCGGTGTGGGTGGGTCATCCGAAGTGGCGTGCCCGAGCGAAGCCACGGTCGCCGCGACGAGCGCGTCGGTGGCCATCCGCGTCGCGGCGACGAGGCCGATCTTCACGAGGAAGCTCGGGATGCCGCGACCGAGCACGTAGCCTACTCCCGCGGCGATGCCGAGGGCGCGAAGCGGATTGTGCTCGACCTGGGTGGTGATCAGATCACGGGCCCGCTCGAGCAGATCGTCGGCGTTGAAGTCCTCGTCGAGGACCTCGGTTTCGGAGTGATTGACGTGGTGGTTGTCGGCCATGTCGTTCTCGCTCTCAGCGGCGGAAAATGCGGGCGATGAAGAAGCCGAGCGCGGCGGCTGCTCCGACCGCGGCGACGGGGTGTTTGGTGGTGAACTCGACGAGGTCCCGGCGCGCCTTGTCGAGGCGCGCTGCCGCCCGCTCGCCTGTGGCGCCGAACTTGCCGAGATCGTACCAGGCGTCGTGCGTGCCCTCGACCGCCTCGGCGCCGTGATTGTCGTCTGCGTCGTCATCGTGGTGGTTATCGCCCGAGTCCCGAGCGTTCGAATGCGGCGCCCGTAGCTCCGGTGCGTCGGGGGTGGAGGTCACGGTTGCCATGGCTCAGAAGCTCTTGGGCAGGTCGGTGTTGCGGGCGCCGTTGCGTGACGAGTCGGAGACGATCGGCGACACGTCGAAGCCGCTGTCGTCCTCGTCCTCGATCGCATGCTCGGAGCGGCGGCGCAGCTTCTTGGCCATGCGGCGCGCGGCACCATCGATGGCGCCACGGGTCTGCGCGCCGGAGTTGGGCGCGAACAGCAGGCCGAGGCCGGCGCCCAGCAGGAGGCCGGTGCCGAAGACACCGAGGGCTGGGAGGATGAGGTCGACGGCGCCGCGGCGGGTCTGCAGACCGATGGCACCGAGGACGTCGTCACGGGTGAGGTTGCTGATGGAGTGGCTCATCGTGGGGGACTCAGTTAGCAAGTCGCCGCGCATATCACCGCGGACCATCGAAACGCTGCGATGTCGGGATCTTGGGCCGTGGCCGCGGCTGGGGGGGCGCGGCTGCGCGGGCGCGAGCGCCCGGGTGCGCGTGCGCGGCTCAGTCGGTCGGCGACGCCGCGCGGATCGCTGAAGACCGCGCTTCACCGAGGATCTCGTCGAGCCGCTGCGGCGTGAGCGGCTTGACCAGGTGCTCGTGGAATCCGGCCTCGAGCGCCCGCCTGCGATCTTCGCTCTGGCCGTATCCGGTCAGCGCGATCAGGTGTTGCGGGCACGCGCTCGTGCCGGCGATCTGCCGCGCGAAGCCATAGCCGTCGAGATCGGGCAGGCCGATGTCGACGAACGCGAGATCGTAGGTGTGCTGCGCCAGCATCTTCAAGCCGTCGTTGCCGAGGAACACCGCATCGGCGGCGCATCCCCTGCCCTCGAGCAGCAGGGCGAGCATCCGCGCAGCGTCCTCGTTGTCGTCGATGACCAAGATGCGCAGCCCCGGCGCCCCGAGCCCGGCCTCGGGCGCCGCGACGGCGACGCTGCCGGTGGTGCGCTCGCGCCTCGCTCCGGGCAGGCGGACCTCGAACGTCGCGCCAGCACCGATGCCCGGGCTCGCGGCCGCCACCGTGCCACCGTGCAGCTCCACGATCCGCCGGACCATGGCCAGGCCCACGCCGAGGCCACCCGCGCCGCGGTCGAGCGTCGCGCCGGCCTGGTAGAACGGCTCGAAGATCTGCTCGAGGTCGGCGGCCGCGATGCCCCGACCGTCGTCTGTGACCTGCAGGCGCAGCGAGTCGCCGTCGAGAACGCAGCGCAGCTCGATGCGCCCGCACTCGGGGGTGTACTTGATCGCATTACTGAGCAGGTTGGTGATGACCTGCGTGAGGCGCACCGGATCGGCGTCGAGGACGAGGCCACGGGTTGTCCCCCGATCGTGCACCAACATGTGGCTTCGACGCTGCGCGAGCCGCATGGTGCTCTCCAGCGCGGCGTCGATCACCTCGGCGATCCGGGTCGGCTCGCGTCGCACCATGATGCGGCCGCTGCTCGCACGCCCGATGTCGAGGAGATCGGCGACGAGCCGCGCCATGTGATCGACCTGGCGCCGCATGAGCAAGGTGATGTCCGGCAGCGAGATTCCGGCGTCGCCCTGGCCCGCCGACTCGAGTAGCTCCGCGGCATGACGCAGTGGCGCCAGCGGATTGCGTAGCTCGTGGCCGAGCATCGCGATGAACTCGTCCTTGCGCCGTCCCATCAGCTCGAAGCGCTCGCGCTGCTGCCGCATCTGCTCGTGCTGACCGGTGAGGTTGAACGCCGAGACTCCGAGCAGCGAGCCGGTGGCGGTCTCGATGCGGGTCAGCGACAAGGCGGCAGGCGTGCGGCTACCGTCGGCGGCGACCAAGTCGACCTCGAGACGCCCGGCGGCCGAGGCCTGGGCGAGCTCGACGATCCCGGCGCCATCGTCGGCGTCGAGGAAGGCGGTGAGGGGCACACCCACCACCTCGGACTCGGAGCGACCCAGCATGCGCAACATCGCGTGGTTCGCGTATTGCACCGTGAAGTCTTCGACGGCGAGGGTGGCGATGCCCTCACGGAGCTGGTCGATGACCAGCCGGAACGCGCCGCCATCGCTCGCCGTCGCCGCGCCCGTGCCGGCACCCGACGACGCGCTATCCGCGCTACCTTGGGAGGTTGCGGCGGGGCTCGGCGCGCGCCTGCACGGGTCACGGTCTGAAGTCATCCTTCGTCCTCCCAACAGCCTGCCTCGGTAGAGGCCAACTCCGACGCCGACGCGTCGGTGTCGATGGCACCGGTGGGGCTCGCCACGCGGTGCCGTCGACGGGTCACGCAACCCCTCCGCTACGTTCGATGACGAAGCGTGCGCCGGGAATCTTCGCGGCATCGTGTCGGATCTGCGCGCTGCAGTGTGAAAGCAACCGGGTGCCCAGCCACAGGCCAAAGCCCGAGTTGGAGGTCGCGAACGGTTCGAAGAGGCTCGCCGCCCGATCGTCGCTGACACCCACACCATCATCGTCGACCGTGAGCAGAGCGCCGCCCGACTCACCGCCGTGACGCACGAGGACGCGCGAGGCGGCATGGCGGAGCGCGTTGTGCACGATCTCTTCGATCGCGTGCGTCCACGCGGCGGAATGTCCGAGCTCGGGATCCTCGCCGCCGGTCGATTCGACGGCCACGGTCACGCCCCGCCTGCCGGCGGCGGCCTCGGCGGAATCGACGGCGCTGCGCACGATCGCCGACAGCCGCATCTCGGGGTCGCGCGCGTCCGCGGTTGCGCCCGTGCGTGCAGCTTGGGCCTGCGCGAACCACTGCAGCCGCCGTGCAAGCCAGTCGAGGCGTTTGCACGAGCGCGCCGCGAGGCTGAGCATCTGCGCCGAAGAAGCGTTCGGTGCGCTGCTCATGCCCTCGAGGACCCCGACGATCACCCCGAGGGGCGAGCGAACATCATGGGAGATCCGACGCGCGAGGGCCCCCGCCTGCGGAGGCGGGGAGTCGTCGGCTGGGTTCATTGCCCGGTTCGCTCCAGGCGGCGGTACAGGCTGCGACGGTCGATGCCGAGGATCTGCGCGGCGCGGGTCTTGTTGCCGCCCGCCATCGCCAACACCTTGCGGACGTAGCGGGCCTCGAGCTGCTCGAGCGTGAGCAGCTCGGTCGGCTCCTCGCCGCCGCCGAGCGTGACGTTGCTCGAGCGGAACTCGACCAGCTTGCGCGGCAGGTCCTCGGCGGTGATGGTGTCGAACCGCGCCAGCGCCACCGCGCGCTCGATGGAGTTCTCGAGCTCGCGCACGTTGCCGGGCCAGTCATAGGCGAGCAGCAGCTCGGCCGCGCCCTCGGAGATGCGGGTCACGTTGCGGGCGCCGCCGCTGTATTTCTCGAGGAAGTGCTGGGCGAGCAGCAAGATGTCATGCCCGCGCATGCGCAGCGCCGGCAGCTCGATGCGCACCACGTCGATGCGGTACAGGAGATCCTCGCGGAAGCGGTCGCCGCCGACCTCGGCTTCGAGATCGCGGTTGGTCGCGGTGATGATGCGAACGTCGAAGCCGACCTCCGAGTCCCCGCCGACCGGGCGGATACGACGCTCTTGCAGCGCGCGCAGCAGCTTGGGCTGCATCTCGAGCGGCAGCTCGCCGATCTCGTCGAGGAACAGCGTGCCGCCGGTCGCCTGCACGAACAGACCGTCGCGATCGCGACGGGCGTCGGTGAAGGCGCCCTTCACGTGGCCGAACAGCTCGCTCTCGATGAGGGTGCTCGGCACCGCCGCACAGTTGATGGCGACGAACGGCTTGCCCGCCCGTGGGCTCGCGTCGTGGATCGCCCGCGCGACCAACTCCTTGCCCGTGCCGCTCTCGCCGGTGATGAGCACGTTGGCGTCGGCTTCGGCGACGCGGCCGATCATCTCGAACACCGCGCGCATCGGCCGGCTCTGGCCGATCATCGTGCCGGTGATGGAGACCTTCGCGAGCTCGCGCTCGAGGCGGGTCACGCGGGAGCGGAGCTCTCGGACGCCGACCGCGCGGCGAACCTGGTGGGCGAGAAGCTTGGCGTCGACCGGCTTGGTGATGAAGTCGTAGGCGCCCGAGCGCATCGCGGCGATCGCCGCCTCGAGCTCGGCGTTGCCCGTGACCACGATGACCGGCAGGCCCGGCTGCAGCTCTGCGACGGCGCGGCACAGGGCGAGACCGTCCATGCCGGCCATGTGGAGATCGGTGAGCACCGCGTCGAAGGAGCCGCGGCGCAACCGCTCCATCGCGGCGCCGGCGGCGGTGTCCCAGGTGACCTGAAAGCCCTCGTTGGTCAGCGCGGCGGCGATGAACTCGCAGGTGGGTTCGTCGTCGTCGACCACGAGGAGGCGCCCTGCACCGGCAGCGGGGCGCTCGGCGGCGTCGCGATTCGGGCGTGCAGAGATCGCCGCTCCGTTCGCGCCTGCGCCCGAGCCCGCGGGGAACTCGATCTGGGCGGTGACGCGATCGTGCTGGGCGGTGACGCGATCGCGCTGGGCGGTGACGCGATCGTGCTGGGCGGTGAGGCGATCGTGCTGGGCGGCGGGGGCGGGGGCGGGATTGCCGAGCTGGGCGGCGTTGTCGTCGTGGGGCTCACGCGGGGTAACGTTGGCGCCAGCGGTGGAAGGGTCGAGTTGCATCTGCGTCTCCTGCAAGGGGGTCGGCTCGGCATGTCGCCGAAGGGGACAGCGGGCCGCATCCATGGCGACCGGTGGGACCTGCCGGGCCGAGCGAGCAAGAACGCCGCCACCGGGTGATTCGTGATGATCTTGGGAGGTTGGCGGTGCCCTCGCACGGTGGCCCCGTCCGTGTGTCCCGTCGTGACTGTGTCATATTCGCACGGTTGTGGCGAATTAGCACGTCGTTCAGTACACGAACGGGATGATCCGGTACGGCACCTTCTGGCAGTACCGGTCCCAGTCATCCCCGTACTTGCGCTTGCACATCGCGTTGTCGCGGCGCTCGCGATCGAGCAGCAGCGGCGCGAAGTACAACAGGTAGAAGTACGGAACCACGCTGCCGAACCCGCAGGCGAGGCACCACGCGAGCGCCATGGTGAGATCGCCGAGGTAGTTGGTGTGCCGGGCCAGGCCCCACCAACCCGACAGCAGCAGCTTGGTGCCGCGCGCGGTGTCGATCGTCACCGGCGGCTTCCCCCAGATCGGCCGCGACGGATCGCGACGGAACCGCTGCTTTTGCAGGTTGGAATCGCGGAACACGAAGTAGCCGGCCACGTTGAGCAGCAGCACCGCGATGCCGCCGGTGACGGAGAGCGAGGGGTTGGCGGCCAGCACGTACTGCTGCTGCAGCGTGAAGTTGAACGGCATCCACACCAGAAACGCGAACCACAGCATGAAGCCGAGGTTCTCTTCGATGATGTCGATCATCGTGAGCAGCGTCGACTCGAACACGAAGAAGTCGACGATGTAGATCATCTGGCACAGGCTCACGACCAACATCGCGGTCGAGATCGAGCCGCCTGCCTGCAGCTCGGCGGCCGGCATCAGGATCGCGAGCGCACCCCAGCTGCCCATGCCGATGCGCGACTCGAAGAAGAACTTCAGGTCGTGGCGACCGAGGCGCGGGTTGAGGATCGTGCCCATGTAGAAGTCGTAGATTGGGTGGCCGGTGCTGCGCTCGAGGTGCGCGCGGCGGCGGCCGGCGACGTAGCTGAACGCGGCCAGGGCGATCGCGAACAGCGTGGCGAGCGTGAGCAGGGGCCCGAGCTGTGCCAGCACTGCCCGCGGCGACACCCAGCCGATGGCGATGCCGCCGACGAGCAACGCCGCCGACACGACGAACGAGAAGAGGCCGTTGATGCGGTACTCGGCCTTCTCGCCGTGCTCCGTCGGCCGGCCCTCGACCACGCGCCCGGGCCCGAAGACGTAGAGCAGCGCCTGCAGCCCCAGCCACGCCGCGAAGATGGCGGCTGCCTCCCAAGTCGGCGTCGGCACCATCGCCCCGAGCTCGGCGAGGGACGTCGGCAGCCACAGCGCGCCGCCGTGCTGCGCGACCGCGGACCACAGGTAGAAGCTGACCGTCGGCATGACGATGGTCAGCGCGAGGGCTCCCCAGGGGCCGCCGAAGTTGTCGGGGCGGGGTCTGTCCGACGGGGGGGTCGAGCCCTGATCGACGTTCGCCTCGTGCATCGCCGGCACGTTAGTGGCGTTCGCCGCAGAACTCCAGGTGCCCGCGCCGCGGACCGCCGGAGTCCGCGGCGAACCCGGGCCGGGTCGCGGGTTGGGTCAGACCAGGCCGCGCAGGGCGTAGTCGGCGACCGCGCCCAGCACGCTGATGCACAGCGCGCCGATCATCGCCCAACCGAAGCCGTCGATCTCGAGCTGATCGGTGATGGCGTCGACGAGCTTGAGCAGGATCGCGTTGACCACCCAGCGGGTGAGGAACGCGAGCAGGAAACCCAGGCCCAGCGTGCCGATGCCGATCGCCACGAACAGCAACCAACCGATCGCGACGTTGAGCACGCCGAACAGCGCCGCGACGATGATGGAGCCGAGCAGGCCGCGGACGCGGAAGCCCGGCAGCAGCACGGCGGTGAGCAGCACGACGAGCGAGAGGACGAGCCAGGATACGAGCAGGTGGGTCATGTGATCTGTTCCTCTGGGGGTCGCGCAGGCCGAGGGTCGCGCGGGTCAGCCGAACGTCCCGCCGATGCGCAGACCGAACAGGACCTGATGGGTGGGGGCAACGCGGCGATCGGGGCTCCGCGTGCAGTTGGTGTCCGAGCCGCGACGCTCACACACCTTGCGCTGGGTGTTGAAGATGAAGTCCACCTCGGCGCCGAGGAAGAACCGCCGCGTGATGAAGAAGTCGAAGGTCGGTCCGGTGAGGAACGAGAAGCCCTGCGAGATGTCGCGATCGCCTCCGTCGTTGATGCGGAAGACCTGGCGTCCGAAGCCCGGCGCGATGTTGAGGCCGAGATCGAAGCGCCAGATCGGCAGGATCGGGCGGAAGGTCACCGCGAACGTGTGCTGGCCCGCAGAGCGGTAGCTGGGGCCGTCTTGAACGCGGTAGTCGGGGTTGTTCATGCCGTAGCGATACAGCGCGCCGATCATGAACCAACGCACCGGGCGGAAGCCGAGCCCCGCGCCCACGCCGAACGAGGGCCGCGTGACGCCGTCGAACACGAGCCCGTCGGAGCTGCACGGCGCGCGGCCGGGCAGGCACGCGTTGGCGCCGATGATGCCTTCGACCTGCCCACCGCGACGCTCGGGCTTGTCGTAGGCCTGTGCCCGTGTCGACCACGTGGCGACGAGTAGGGCGGCGGCGGCGGCTGCGATTAGCCAGGGGAGCTCGCGGTTGGCGTACTTCATCGGGATACCGCCGGCCATCGTGCAAGGCGGGTGCCGCGGGGGGTCGGGCTCGTATTGCGCACGCATCGAGGTCGACGAGCCCTGGGCCCGGGCGGTGCTCCGCGGTGCGCCCCGGCTCGGTGTGGCCGTGGCGCCCACTGCGGCGCCTGGCGCGGCGTGGGCTCCAGCGCGATGCTCCTGCCCTTCGCCGCGCGATCGCGGCTGCTACCCTGCGCCGACGATGCTCCCGCGCCGGCTGCTCCTGATCCTCGCCCTCTGTGCGGCACCCTCGTGCAACTCCGGACCGACGCCGGCGGTGCCGAGCGACGTCCGTGCGCCACCTGCCGACGCGATGACGACGCAGAGCGGGCTTGCATCGAAGGTGCTCGTCGCCGGCATCGGCACCGTGCACCCGAAGCCCTCCGACACGGTGACCGTTCATTACTCGGGTTGGACCACCGACGGCGCGATGTTCGACAGCTCCGTGAAGCGCGGTCAGCCGGCGCAGTTCGGGGTGACCGAGGTCATCCCGGGTTGGACCGAGGGCCTGCAGCTCATGGTGGTGGGCGAGACCCGTCGGCTGTGGATCCCCGAGGCGTTGGCCTACCGCGGGCAGAGCGGTCGGCCTGCAGGTGTGTTGGTGTTCGACGTCGAGCTCGTTGCGATCGACTGAGGGGCTTTGGCGCAGGTGGTGCGCGGCGCGGCCGTGCGGACGCCGCGGTCGCGTGTGCAGAGCACTGGCGCCCGATTCGACCGAGTTGGGCCACCTGCGCCCATCGAGGCGCGGGCCGCGAATTGCCGCCCTGCGGCCGTGGTATGCTGCGCCCGCGGCGAGAGATGGCGACGTGCTCCAAGTGCAGTTTCGTGATGGATGCGACGCGGCCGGTGCCCGCGCGATGTCCACGATGTGGGACGCCGGTCGCTGCGGCTGCGGGCGGCCTCGGGCCCCCTGAGCTCGATCTCGACGATCTCGGCGTGGGCGCGCCGCCAGCGTTCGCCGGCGAGGGGCAGCCCCACACCAGTACTGCCGGCTCGACGCTGTTCGGCATGCTCCCCGACGAGTCCCTCGAGTCGCCGCTGGGCTCGGGCGACTCCGACGGCATCAGCCTGGGTGCCCTCGACGACAACTTCGGCGAGCTCGACCTGCCGATGCCGGGCCCCGACGGCTCGGTCGAACTCGACCTGCCCGCGTCGAGTCGGCCCGCGGCACCGGTGTTCGCCGCGCCCATGTCCGCCGCGCAGTTCGGCTCGGCCCCCACGCGTCAGGCGACGCCGGCTGCAACCCCGATCGCGACCCCGGTCGGCCCCCGAGGCGCTCCCCCGGGACGAACGATGGGCGCGCCCGCTGCCCCACCGCGCCCGCCCGCCTCCGCCCCGGTTCGCCCCGCCGCAGCGGCACCGCCACGACCCCCGATGAACCCGCCGCCCCCCGGTGGACCTATCGGGGGCGTGCCGGCGCGGCCGGGCCCCGCCCCCGGTGGTCCGCAGATGGCCACGCGGCAGATGCCGGCCGCGGTGGGCCCCCACGCCGGCGGACCGCCGCCAGCCGTGCGTCCGACGGGATCGGCTGGTGCGCCGCTGTTGGCGCCGATGCACCCGCGGCCTGCGGTAGGGACGGTGCCGCCGCCGCCGATGGGCGTGGCGCCGGGGGATCTGCCGACGCCGGTGCATCGCTCGAGCGCGATGACCTTCAAGGTGCCGACGATCGATCTGCCCACGCCGTCGCGCCCGGGCGGCAGTGGGTTCCGCGCCCCCGAGCCGCCACCGTTCCAGGCCGTGTCCGGCGCGAGCCCCCACGGCACCGACGCCGGCATGATCTCGATCGGCGATCTCGACCTGCCCGGGCCTGTCGACTCCGACCTGCTGGCGCCGGCGGGAATGCGGGATCTGCCGACGCCGATCGGCGTCGATCTGCCGACACCCGCGGGCACGACCGGCCTGCTGACGCCGGCGGGTCCGGGGCTGCTGAGGCCGACGGGTCCAGGGATGCTGACGCCCGCGGGTCTCGACGTCGAGCCCGCCCACATCCTGCCGACGCCGGCCGATCAGGCCCTGTCCCCGGCCGACCAGTCCCTGTCCCCGGCCGACCAGTCCCTTTCCCCCGCGGACCAATCCCTGTCCCCCGCGGAGCGTCGAGCCGCCGCCGCCGATGGCCCCGCACCGCAGCCCTTCGGCCTCGACCCGGCGCTCGCCCGCCGCTCCCCGGCACCGCGCGACGTCGCGACCGGCGGCACCCGCCGACCGCTGTTGCTCGCCGCGGGCGGCGTCGGACTGATCGCGCTGCTCGGCGCGGGGGCCTGGGCCGCGGGCATCTTCGATCCGCCGCAGGACGTGCCGATCACCACGTCGACCAACCCGACCGCCGGCAAGGGCACGGCAACGACGCCCGCGGCCCGCGGCAAGGCCGCCGTCGAGCGCTCGCCCGAGGTCCTTGCCGCCCTTGCGGCCGACACCCCGGGGTCGTACGTCGCCGCGATCACGGCCGCCGAGCAGGCCGGTGATCCGGTGGGACAGGCCGAGGCTGCGCTGTGCATGATCCACCGGTTCGGCCCCGACGCGGTGCGCCAGGGTCAGGTGGAGGCGTGGTTGCAGCCGTATGCGTCGCAGCCGGAGCCGTTCGTGCGCCGCGTCGTCGGGCTGTCCCTGCTCGGCGCCGGTGCCCTCCCGCAGGCCGAGGCCGCGCTCACCGACGACGGCTCGCGGGCGCGGCTGTATCGCGGCTGGCTGCGCCTCGCCCAGGGCCGCGCCGCTGATGCGGCGGCCGAGGCGGACGTGGTGCTGGCCGCGGTGCCCAGCGATCTCGCGGCGCTCGCGCTGCGCCATGAAGCCCGGGCGCACGCCAAGCCCGACGCCGAGGTCGCCGCGGTCGAGGCGTCGCTTGCCGCCCACCCGGGTCACCTCGGCCTCACGGTCAGCGCGGTGCGGGTGGGGATCGCGGCCGGCCAGCTCCGCAAGGCCCGGGCGTGGCTCGACTCCCTCGGGCCCAGCCCCGAGGCCGGCGTCGGCTTCGATGCCCTCCGTCTGCGGCTGCGCGCGCAGCTCGAGGACGCCGCGGGCTCGGCCGCCAAGGCTGCGCGCCACTACGAAGCGGCCGCGGCGATCGTCCCCGACGACCGCAGCCTCGGCATCGCCCGCGTCCGCGCGCTGGCCCACGCCGGCCGCCTGGCCGAGGCCGAGCCGGTCATCCGCGGGCTGGTCGAGGCCAAGCCCGACGACGTCGACGCCGTGCTGCTGCAGACCGAGATCCTGCTCGAGTCCGGCAAGGGCGACGCCGCCCTCGAGCGCATCACCGCGGTCGAAGCCCAGTGGCCCGGCCGCGCCGACGCGGCGGTGCTCCTCGGTCGCGTGCATGCGATGCGCCTGCAGACCGCCGAGGCGCAGCTCGCGTTCGCCTCGGCCATCGCGCGCGATCCGACCAACGTCGACGCCAGCATCGCCGAGGCCCAGCTCATGGTGCGCCTCGATCGGCTCGGCGACGCGCTCGCGATCCTCGACACCGCCCGCAAGCGGGTGGCGGCCTCGGGCAACGCGGTGCGCGAGGCCGAGGTGCTCCGCGCCAAGGCCACGATCCTCGCCAAGGCCGATCAGGCGACCGCCGCCCTCGCGGCGCTCGATCAGGCCCTGGCCGCGACGCCCACCGACAACGCCGCGCTGCTCGCCCGCGGGCTGATGCGCCTCGACATCGGGCAGTTCGACGCCGGCCGTTCCGACCTGCTCGCGGTCTACGAGCGCACGGGCGCCTTCGTCGGACTCACCGCGCCGCTGGGCCGCATCTACATGCGCGAGGGCGCCATCGATCGCCTCGAGGCCCTGGTCGGCGATGGACTCGACGATCCCGATGCCGACGTCGAGACCCTGATCGTGGGAGCCCGGCTACGGCTGGCGCAGAGCAACGCCGACGACGCCAAGGCCTTGCTGCAGCGGGTGCTCGCGGTGGTGCCCAACGACTGGGAGGCCCACCTGCTGCTCGCGCAGGCGCTGCTCGACGGCTTCGAGTTCCCCGAGGCCCTGGCGCAGATCGATCGATCGTCGCCGTCGTCGCCCAGCGCGGAGAAGCACCTGCTGCGCGGCAAGATCCTCGAGTACAACGCCCGCCACCCCGAGGCGCGGCCCGAGTACCTCAAGGCGCTGCAGATCGATCCGGCGCTCACCGAGGCGCGGTTCCTCTATGGTCGGCTGGCGGCGCGAGGCGGTGAACCCAAGCTCGGCGCCGAGCAGCTCGATCTGGTCGTCGCCGAGACCGACCGGTTTCCCCAGGCATTCTTGGAGCTCGGCCGTGCGCGCCGCGATCTGGGCGAGGGGGCGGGCGCCATCGCGATGCTGGGCAAGGCCATCGCGCTCGATCCCACCTTGCTCGAGGCCCAGTATCTGCTGGGCCGCGCCCACTTCGACGCCAACGCGATGGGCCGCGCCGCGGATGCCTTCGCGGCGGCGACGATGGCCGAGATCCGGCCGGCCCCCGACTGGTACGACGAGGCGCTGCTCTTTCTCGGCCGCGCCCGCGCGAAGGAGGGCAAAAAGCAGGACGCCATCGCCGCGTTCCGACGGTATCTCGAGCTCGCGCCGGCCGGTGACTCGGGCCGGGCCGACGCCGAGCGTCAGATCGCCGCGCTGCGCTGAGCGAGCGAATGGGAGGGGGAAGGTTCCGCCGGGCTCTGCCCGGTGGAATGGGGACCGGGCCGGTCCCCCAGAAGGACTTGAACCATGGCCCGCCGCGTCTACGCTCGCTCCGCTCAGGCGAGCTGCACGTCGGTGTCGTACTCGCGGGTGACCTCTTTGCGCTCGGGGTCGACCATGAACACCCGCGCCTTGCCGGTCTGGCCGTCGAACTCGGTCAGCAACCAGATCTCGACCGCCCAGTTCTCGCTGTTGGCGAGGCACGGCGGCGCCCAGCCGATCACCACCGCACCGCCCAGGCCGTCGGTGCGCCGCGCTGCGGCGACACGCTGGTAGTTCGGGCTGCGGGTGACAGTCTTGACCGCGAGATCCGCCATGGTGCCGCCGACCTGCTTGCGCCACGTGCTGAGGAAGCGGAAGTCCTCGAGCTTGGTCGTGCCCGCCCGTAGCACTGCGACATACGACTCGCTGGCGTCGATCTCGCCGTAGTCGGGCACGTCGAATTCCGGATACAGGTTGGTCTCGGTGATCTCGTCGTCGCGGTCCTCGACCACGGCGCGCACGCGCTCTTCGTCGCGCTTGTCGTACGAGGCGAGCAGGCGCAGCAGGTGGAACTGGCTGGGGAGCTGGTGATCCCAGTCGAGGATCGCCGCCACCGACGAGAACGACTTGGTCCCGAATGCCGACAGCGCCGGCAGGGCGTCGACGAGCTGTGCGAGCGCGGCGGCGTCGGGGGCGTGCCCTTGGTCGACGATCCGCGGGTGGACCTTGAGTTCGTGGGTGATCGCGCGGCGCACCAGCGCGATGTCGTCTTGCCGATCTTCGCCGCTGCTCACGTGCCGGTGGCCTTTTCTGCGTGGGTCTCGGAGGTTGCGGCGCGCACGGCGTCGATCAGCGCGGCGAGGCTGCGGTGACGGAGCTTGAGGCTGGCAGGGTGCACGATGAGGCGACAGGTCACATCCATCACGGTCTCGACCTCGACGAGTCCATTTTGCCGGAGGGTCTCGCCGCTCTCCACCAGATCTACGATCTGGTCGGCGAGGCCGGTGAGCGGCGCGAGCTCGACCGAGCCGAAGAGCTCGATGATCTCGGGATCGATCCCGAGACCGAGATAGTGGCGCCGCGTGATGCGGGGGTATTTGGTGGCCACGCGCATGGTCGTGCCGCGGTGCAGCGGTGTCGGGCGTTCGCGGCGCTCGGCGATCACGAGGCGGCAGGCGCCGATACCCAGATCGACCGGCTCGTAGAGATCGCGGGCCTGCTCTTCGAGCGTGTCGCGCCCGGCGATGCCGACGTCTGCGACCCCGTGCTCGACGTAGGTCGGCACGTCGACCGGCTTGACCAGCAGCATCCGATGGCCGCCTGGCAGATCGATCTGCAGCCGACGATCGTCGGACTCGAGCAGGGTCCGGGTGTCGATCCCCGCGCGGGCGAGCAGGCGCGCAGCGGGGCCGAGAATGCGGCCCTTGGGCAGCGCGAAGGTGATTCCATCGTCCACCGGCTGGGCAGCGTATCACGCGGGCTCGGCGGCCGCGAGCGAGGGTGGCGCGGTCACTGCCCGTTGTCGTGGCAGCCCCAGACCTCCATGCGCAGCTGCCAGTCCCAGTCCGACCCGAACAGGCCGGACTCGTACGAGCGGCGCACGTTCCAGAACGCGCCCTGGGTCAGGGACAGGTGCATGTCCGCGGGCACGATCTGCGCGCCGTTGAACAGGTGGTCGTCGCCATCGAGCGAGAGCACCGCGGGCAGCAAGTCGGCGAGGATCCCGACGGTGTCGAAGACCCACCCCGAGTCCCCTTCGGTGCCGCCGGCGGCATCGGCCGCGCTGCCGATCGCCTCGAACAAGCCGTTGTACACGCTGAGATCGTCGGACTCGATGCAGTTGTAGGTGAGCGCGAGGTTGCCCTTGGGCGCCACGAGATCCTGCTGACCCCAGACCACGCCGCTGGCCAGGGGAAACGCGTAACTGCTGCCCTCGTCGAGCTCGGGGGTGAGCGGTGTCAGCCGCAGCTCCGAGGCCTCGCTGCCCTCGGCAGAGATCAGGCAGTAGACGACGTCGTTGGTGACGTCGTCGTACTCCTCGAAGATGTCGATCTGGGCGACGCGGATCCGCAGGCGCGGGTTCTCGCAGGGCTGCTCGACGCCGCCGGCTCGGCGCTGGGGCGTCGCAGTGATCGCGTCGGGCCGCGGCTCGGGGTTGGCGTCGCGGTACGACCGGAGATGGCCGAGGCCGGCGGCCGCGAGCTGGCGGCGCAGCGCGGCGGTGGCCTCGGGGTTGGCTTCGAGGGCGGCCCGCACCGCGACCACGAAGGGGTGCTCGTCGGCTTGCGGCTCGTCGAGCGCCGCGACGATGACGCGCATGCCCGGTGCGCCGTCTTCGATCAGCTCGGCCACCAGCGACAGCGCCTCATCCGGCGCCACGTACATCATCTGGACGTTGTCGAGGCCATCGGCGTGGCTGTCGATCACCGGCGGGATGAGGGCGCCTTCGCACGAGGGCGCCGAGGTGCACGGCACGCACTCGCCACAGTCCTGCGGGCAGACATCGCAGCTCTCGTCCTCGGCGCACACCGAGTCGCCGCACGGATCGGGATCGCCGGTCTCGTCGGCACCCGTGCTCGGGGCGGTCGAGTCGGCCGAGTCGGAGACCTCGCTGCACTCGCAGGCGCCGAGGCCGGAGCCGTCGGCGTTGCACGGCTGGATTCCGTCGGCGCCCCCCGGACATGCGCAGGACAGCTGGGCCCCCGGCACGCATGACCGCGTCTCGCCCGTGTCCTCGGCGCCGGTGCTCGCGGCGCTGGGATCGAAGGACGTCGCGGAGGGGTTGTCTTCACCGCCTGCGCAGGCGGACAACAGGGCGGCACAGGCGATCGAGGTCAGGCGGTGGGTGAGCAATGGGAACCTCTGGGAGGCGAGGTGCCAGTGCACCTCGAGGGCTCACGCCACGGCGGCGGCGTGTTCCGATGTGTCAGTGATGGTCGCGGCTCGGCGGTTCAGGGGATCGATGCAGCATAGCCCGCGCTGCAGGCGCGAAGGCGCGCGGGCGAGCTCGACGCATCGAACCCCACCACCGCGTTCTCCCCGTCGCGAGCGCACGCCACGATCGTCCGGGCCCTCCCCACGGATCCACACGCGGGATCGGGCGCCGGTGAAACGGCCACCACGGGGCCTTACGAGGGCACCTCGCGGCGCGTGGGGCGAGCGCGCACGCCTGCCAGGCCCGCTTGCAACCCCGGCGCCGGGCTCGCCCGGGTAGACACCTCGGTCGCGCCGAGGTAGTCGATCAGGCTCCGCGGGTTCGCCCCGTCGATTTGACGGACGCAACGCGCGGGCTCCCGACAGAAAAGATCACGACATGTCAGAAGGTACGATCAAGCGTCTCACCGACAAGGGCTTTGGATTCATCGACACCGGCGGAGGGAAGGACATGTTCTTCCACAACTCCGCAGTCGTGGGGACCAGCTTCGAGCAGCTCCGCGAGGGCCAGAAGGTCTCGTTCACCGAGGGCGAGGGTCCCAAGGGCCCGCGCGCAGAGAACGTCCGCCTGGTCTAACAGCGGCGTTCGCCGGTGCCCGGAGTGCGCGAGCGCTCCGGGCCCTGGTACCCGTGCAGCCGGGTTCGAGTTCGCCTTCAGGGCGCCGCACGATCCCGTCGCAGGCGCGCCGCGACCAGGGCGACCGCCACTCCGAGGTGCTCGTCGGGTGACAGCAGACGGCCGAGCAGTTGGACCTGCTGCGCCCGCTTGCGCAATCGGTCGTCGAAGCGCGCGGTGGCACACCGCCCCCGTAGCTGGTCGAGTAGGTACCGGAAGTTCGCCGTGCGTGCCGGCTGCATCGCGTCGCCGAGCCCCTGGAACACCAGCGCGGACTCGCCGAAGCGGAACGCCTGGGGACCGCCGGTGAACACGAACGCGATCTCCTCGCTGTCGACATGGGTCGAGCGCTGCGTGCTCTCGCGGGTTCGCGTATTGACGAGGCCGCCCGTCAACAGCGTGCGTCCGGGCGAGAACGATCGCTCGCGCACGATCTCCGTGTGTTCGGTGCTGACGATCGAGGTTGCCAGCACGATCACGTCGACGCTCGCGTAGCGCAGCTCGGCGGTACGAGCGTCACGGGTGTCGACGGCGAGCGCGTCGGCGCCGAGTTCGAAGTGGCGGACCGCGAAGTCGCCGATCGACGCGCCGCCCAGCGCCACGTCGAGGCTCGACGCCTCCAGTCCGATCGCGCGCAACGTGGACACGATCGCGCCGGTGGCCGCCGCGTCGGCATGCACCGCGAGGATGGCCGGCCCCCCGCCGGGCGCCTGCAGGCTGGCGCGTACGTCGTAGGCGGTGACGCCGAGGGCGGCGGCGACCTCGGGGATCAACGCCGCAGGGTCGCCGACGACGCGTTCGATCACGACGGCGTGCACCCGACGAGCGTGGGCGCGGCTGGCTTCGCCGTCAATGTTCGCCCGCGGGGTGACGGTGGTGGGGCGAGCTCGACCCGATCAGTCGGACTGGGCCTGCGCAGCCTGGGCCGGGACGAGCGTGGGCTTGCGCGTGTCGAACCCGCGTAGGACGAAGCGCCGCGATCCGCTGGTCGCGAGCGCGACCTCCAGGACACCGTCGTCGCCGATCACCAGGTCTTCGTGGGCCGTCGGCAGCTTCGTGCGGTGCACGACCGCACCGTCGGTGCGGCGCACGAGATGCAGCGCGTCGCGCTCGTCGGTGAAGCCGTAGCCGGCGATGATGTAGGCGCCGACCAGCAAGAAGCGGTTGTTCGAGACCAGGTTGCGCGTGCGCCAGCGCAGCGTGCCGCTGCGGGCGTCGACGGCGACCAAGGCCGAGCACCGGCCGCCGGCGTCCTTGGCGTAGCTCTGGCAGGCCTCGTTGAAGTACACGACGCCGTCCATCACGCGGAGGTCCTGGATCTCGAGGTGGGTCGGCCGCGACATGAACGCGGCGAGCTCGAGCGTGTAGGTGGGCTCGCAGTCCTGGAATCCACGGACGACGAAGCGGCAGTTCGCGGGCGTCGAGAGCTCGCAGCTGCCGGCGCCATAGGGGTCGCGGTACAGCGCCACGTAGGTCTCGCCGTCGCGCTCGAGCAAGAAGAGCTCGGCGGTGTCGATCATGAGCGGCACGTAGCCCGGGACCACCGGGCCGACCCACGTCCGCGCGCTGCCGAGGGTGAGGCCACCCTCGGTGTGTGTGCGCAGCCGTCCGCGGAATCCGGGGCTCTCGCGCGGGCTCGCGGGCGCGTGCGCAGTGAGATCGCCGGCGGTGCGGAGCAAGGGCGCGACGTCGGGCTCGCAGAGGTTCGCGGCCGTGGTGGTGATAGACGCGATCGGTTGGGGACTCGCCGGTGTCGGCGACCGTGGTGGCAGCGGCTGGGCGAGTGGCGGCGGTGGTGGATCACTGGGCGCGATCGCTGCGGTGGGCTTGGCACAGCCACCGAGCAGCACGGTGCACATCGCACCCATGAGTCGAAGGCCCCGGCTCACGGTGTCGACGCCGCCGCAGCGCCGCCCTTGGCCACCATGGCTCCGCATTCGCAACACAGCCCGGGCTCGCGCACGATCATCAGGACCGGTCCGATCCCGAGCATGTACAGCATGCAGGTGGGCAGCGCGACGATGTAGTCGGCGGCGAGGATCGGGAACGCGGGCAGCAACAACAGCGGCATGTACAGGTACAAGCGCAGCCAGCGGCGCGTCGCGTGGCTGTGCTTGTGCTCGACGTCGACCGTTCGCTCGCACCGGGTACAGTAGCCGTGGGTCTGTTCGGCCATGGGATCGATCCTAGTACACCGTCGTCGGGATGACACCATCGACGTGGTCCATCGCGGCGCCAACTCGCCGATGAGGTCCAGCCGGGCGGTGGTGCTTGGTACCGTGACGGACGCTCGTCCGCGGCGGTTACGGCGCCCGGCTCGACGGTCACGACGGCGCCGGGTGTTCCGCGGTGCGGACTCGAGCGCGGCGGCCTGGGCCAGTCGGCGACGGCGCCTGTCGCCCCGCGCGAGCTGCCCGCCCACCAGCGCGAGGATCCACGAGATGGCGGCGATCACCGCCGCCGCGAGGACCCAGCCCATCGTCGCCATCTGGGCGGCAGGGTAGCAGGGCGGCGGGCCGAAACTCACGCATCGGCGTGCACGGCCGGCACCGCGCACCGGCACGGGGCTCTGGTACACCGCGGCCATGGTTGCACTGCTCGACCTCGATCCCGACGCCTTCGCCATCACGCTGCGCGAGTACGGCGGCACCGCGAAGCTGCGCTGGGATGCAGCCACGGACGCCATGATCACCGACGCGGCGTGGCTGGGACCGCTCGCTGCGTGGATGACCGGCGATGCGCGCGACGTCCACCGCCACGAGGCAGTGTTCCTCTCCGTTGGCCCCGAGACCGGCGCGCTGATGGGGGCGTTCGTCCACGCGACGGTGCGCGGTCAGGCGGCGGGCGGTCTGCGGTTCTGGCCATACCCCCACCTCGAGTCGTTCCTGCGCGACGGCCTGCGGCTGTCACTGGGCATGTCGCGCAAGAACGCGCTGGCCGGTCTGTGGTGGGGCGGTGGCAAGGGCATCGTGGTGCGTCGACCCGACTCGCCATGGCAGGACGCCGGCTATCGTCGCGCGCTGTATCGCGAGTACGGCGCGTTCACGACCTCGCTTCGCGGCGTGTACATCACGGCCGAAGACGTCGGCACCGGACCCGCCGACATGGCGGCGGTGTTCGAGACCACGCGCTACGTCACCTGCGTGCCGCCTTCTGTCGGCGGCAGCGGCAACCCCTCGGCAGCGACCGCCAAGGGGGTGATCTGTGCGATGGAGGGCGCGCTCGATCACCTCGGCTGCGGCGAGCTGAGGGGCAAGACCGTGGCGATGCAGGGCGCCGGCAACGTCGCCGGGTTCATGATCGACGAGCTCATCGTGCGCGGCTGCGCCAAGATCGTCGCGACCGAGATCTCCGCCGATCGCTGCGCCGAGCTGCGCGCCCATTTCGACGCGCGCGGCACCGACTCGACCGTCGTCGAGCTCCGCCACGCCGCGGCCGACGATCGCTCGATCTTCGCCGAGCCCTGCGACGTGTTCGCCCCCAACGCACTGGGTGGTGTGCTCGACCCCGACACGATCGCGATGTTGCAGACCAAGGTGGTGTGCGGCGCCGCCAACAACCAGCTGCTCGACGATCGCCGCGACGACCGGCTGCTCGCGGAGCGAGGCATCGCCTATGTCCCCGATTTCGTCGCCAACCGCATGGGCATCGTCAATTGCGCGAACGAGCAGTACGGGCGCATCGACGCCGATCCGGCGATCGAGCGCCACTTCGGCCGCGAGTGGGACAACGCCGTGTTCGTGGTGACCAAGCGGGTGCTGCAGAGGGCCGCCGACGAGGGCATCACGACCGCGGCGGCGGCCAACGCCATGGCGGACGAGGCGTGCTCGGTGCCCCATCCGATCTGGGGACACCGCGGGCGCGCGATCGTCGACGCGATCGTGGCGCGGCGCTGATCCGCGCAGCGGTGGGGCAGCGGACCACCGGCGGCGGCCCAGCGTCCCGCGAGGTCGCCATCGCCCCCGGAGTCCGATAGCATGGCGGTACGGTGAGCGAGGGGGGCACGCAGGATCGCGCGGCCGTACACACGATGGTCGACAGCTCGACCGACGATGTGTTGTGCGAGCGCATCGAGTCCCTCGAGCGCGGCGCGCAGATCGGCCGCTACCACGTGCTCGAGCGCGTCGGTGCCGGCGGCATGGGCGTCGTATACGCCGCCTACGACCCCGATCTCGATCGGCGTGTCGCGATCAAGATGCTCCACCACGACGCGGAGGGCGACGGGATCTCGACGGACGCGCGCGCAGGGCTCATGCGCGAGGCCCAGGCGATGGCCAAGCTCTCGCATCCCAACGTGGTGGCGGTGCACGATGTCGGCGTCCACGACGGCACGGTGTTCATCGCCATGGAGTTCGTCCACGGCGAGACCGTGGGCGAGTGGATGGATTGCCACAGCCGATCATGGGTCGAGGTCGTCGTCGTGTTCGCCGCGGCGGCCCGTGGCTTGGCCGCCGCGCACCAGGTCGGACTCGTGCACCGCGACTTCAAGCCCGCCAACGTGATGATGAGCGACGAAGGCGTGGTCAAGGTGACCGACTTCGGGCTCGCGCGCTGGCGCGACGAACACGGACGCGAGCTCGGAGCGTTGCCCGGAGCGGCAGGCGACGACGCAGCGGTAGCCATGGCGACCCCCGCAGCGTCCGCGGGCGTATCGCCCACGCGCAGCGGCGCGGTGATGGGGACGCCGTCGTACATGGCACCCGAGCAGCACCTGGGGCTGCCCACCGATGCACGCAGCGATCAGTTCAGCTTCTGTGTCGCGCTGTACGAGGCGCTGTATGGCCGCCGGCCGTTCACCGCCGAGTCGCCGTCGGCCCTGGCGATCGAGGTGGTGGAGGCCCGCATCCCCGACGCGCCCGCGGGCACTCGCGTGCCGGGCTGGCTGCGCGAGGTGCTGCTGCGGGGTCTCGAGGCCGATCCGCTCGGTCGCTTCGACTCGATGGCCGAGCTGATCGCGATCCTCGATCGCGATCGCGTTGCCATCCGGCGGAGGCGGATCATCGCGGCCGCGGTGGTCGGGCTGCTCGGGGTGGGGATCGCCGGCGCGGCGATGCTCGAGCCCGCGGCGACGCCATGCGCCGATACGGATGCACACCTGGCGGGTGTCTGGGATGCGCCCGCGCGCGAGGCCGTGCGCGCCGCCCTCTTCGCGACGGGCGTCGGCTTTGCCCAGAGCACATGGGAGCGGGTCGAGCCGGGGCTCGATGCCTATGCGGAGGCGTGGGTCGAGGCCCGCACCGACGCCTGCGCGGCCACGCGCATTCGCGGCGAGCAGCCGGAGTCGCTGCTCGATCGACGCATGGCCTGTCTCGACACGCGCCTGCGCAGCGCGCGGTCGCTGGTCGGGGTGCTGTCGCACGCCGATCCCACCGTCGTGCAGAACGCGGCGGTCATGGTCGCCGAACTCGCACCGGTGGCGGCGTGTGCCGATGTCACCGCGCTGCTCGATGAACACGCACGTCCAGAGGATCCGCAGCTCGCCGCCGAACTCGATGCGCTCGACGAAGCGCTCGCCGACGCCGAGCAGCACGAAAATGCCGGCAAGTACCCCGAGGCGCTCGTCATGGCCCAGGCCGCGGTCGCGCGTGCAGAGGCCCTCGCGCTGGTGCCGATGACGGCGCGGGCGCTGTTGCGACGGGGGGTGCTCGAGCACGTCAACGGTGCCGAGCGCGACGCCGAGCGCACGTTGCAAGACGCGTTCTTCTTGGCGGTGCGCCACGGGCTGGATCCGATCGCGGCCCGCAGCGCAGCCGAGCTGGTGACGGTGGTCGGCGAGGTCCAGCAGCGCGGCGCCGAGGCGCGGCGCTGGGCCGAGCACGCGCGCGCCCACGCCGAGGCCGAGGACGACGCGCTGCTCGCCACCGACGTGCTCCACAATCTCGCCGGCGTCGCCCTGCGCGAGGGCGCCTACGACGACGCCCGCGAGTTCGCCAGCGCCGGCCTCGCCGCGCGCGAGCAGGCGCTGGGTCCCGAGAACGTCGAGGTGCTGGCGTCGGTGAACATGCTCGGGCTCATCGAGATCGAGACCGGCCAATTCGCCGCGGCCACCGTCCACTTCGAGCGCGCCCTCGGCATCGCCGAACGCACCTTGGGCCCCGATCATCCCGAACTCGCCAAGCCGATCAACAACCTCGCGAACATCGCGTGGCGCCAGGGCAAATACGAAGCTGCCAGGGCGGCGTTCGGGCGCGCGCTCGCCCTGCAGCGCGATGCGTTGGGCCCCGAGCATCGCAACGTCGCCCAGCTCGAGAACAACCTCGCCGCAGTGGCCATGTCGATGGGCGAGCTCGCCGAGGCCCAGCAGCGCTTCGAGCGAGCGTTGACGATCTGGCGCGCCGCGCTGGGCGACGAGCACCCCCAGGTCGCCGATGCGCTGAACAACCTCGCGGTGGTCGCCGCAGCGCGTGGGGATCTGGCGGCCGCCCGCGACTACGACGAGCGGGCCCTGGTGATCCGTGAGCGCACGATGCCGCCCGAGCACCCTGCGATCGCGCAGAACTACGCGAACCTGGGCACCGATTTATATCGCTTGGGCCGCTTCTCCGAGGCGCGGGAGCTCCACGCGCGTGCCCTCGCGATCTACGAGAAGAAGCTCGATCCGAGCCACGACGACATCGCCCTGGCGCTCACCTCGATCGGCACCGATCTCATCGAGCTCGGCGATGCCGACGCCGCCGTGCCGCTACTCGAGCGCGCGCTCGGCCTGCGGATCGGCGCCGAGATCGATCCTGTGGAGCTCGCCGCCACGCGTTGGTCGCTGGCGCGCGCGCTGCATGACTGCACGCGAATCCGTGACCGGCCGCGCGCGAAGATCCTCGCCGAGCAGGCGCGGGCGACGTTCGCGAACAGCCCCTCGGCGCTGGACAACCCCGTCACGGCGATCGACGCGTGGCTCGCGGCGTCGCTGCTCGCGGCCGGTTGAGCGCGGTCAGGTGCGCTGCGCGGCCAGCAGTACGGGTGGCCCGCCCTCGCGACCGTGGGCTTGCCCGCGACGCCGTGCGATCGCGGCTCACTCGGGGATCACCGGCCCGCCCTTGGCCAGCGCCCGCTGGTAGGCCGGCCGCGCCCGCATGCGCTGCATCAGCGCGCGCAGTCGCGGGCCTGCGTGCTCGGGCACGCGCGAGACCAGGGCCTCGATGGGGTAGCTCAGCTGGATGTCGGCGATCGTCAACTCGTCACCGCAGAACCATGTGCGATCGGTGAGCTCGGTCTCGAGGAACGCGGCGTGGCGGCGCAGGTTCGGCTCGACGAACAGCTCACCGACGCCATCGGCGATCTTGCGTGCGATCGGCTTGACGAAGAACGGCAACGGCGCGTCCTTGACCCGCGCACACAGCAGCTTCACGAGCAGCGGCGGCATCAGCGAGCCCTCGGCGTAGTGCATGAAGTAGCGGCAGCGGGCGAAGTCTGGATGGTCGCGCTCGGGGAGCAGGCGGCCGTTGCCGTGGCGCTCCGCCAACTCCTCGAGGATCACGGCCGACTCGGCGATGGTGCGATCGCCGTCGATGACGACCGGCGCCTTGCCCAGGGGATGGACCGCCGACAGTGTCGGCGGGGCGAGCATCGTCTTGGGGTCCCGGGCGTAACGCACCATCGTGTAGGGCAGCGCGAGCTCCTCGAGCAACCACAGCACCCGATGCGAACGCGACAGCTCGAGGTGATGGACGGTGATCACGGGGCGGCTGTACCACGTCGGGTTTGGCTCCGGCCCGCCTTGCGCAGCGATCGCGGAGGCCGGGCGTGAATCCACCATCGCCGCCGATCGGCGCGCGCTCGCCCGCTGCTGCGCGCCCATCGCCTGTGCCGGGGATGCCCGCTTGCCCGACACCGACGCCACCGCGTCCCATGACACCAGTCCTTCTAGCTAGGGGACCGGCCAAGTCCCCCTTCCACCGGGCAAAGCCCGGCGGAACCTTCCCCTTCTCGATCGCTGTCGCTCTCTCAGCGCTGGCGACCCCGTCGACTACACGACGTCGCCTTCGTCGGCTCCGGCACCAAGGTCATCCACGCGGTACACGGCGAGCTGGTCCCGATCGCGTTCGAGTGCGCCCATCCGCGTTAGCATGCGGCATGCTCACGAGACTCTCGCCGACCATCCTCTTCGCTCTCGCAGCCATGCCCGCGTGCGATCGGGGCGGCGGCAGCCCGGAGTCGGCGCCGCCGGAGCCTGCGGCGAGCGACTCCGAATGCGCGCCCGGTGATGCGCAGTGTCCTGGGTCCCCCGAGGCGACGGCGCCGGCCGCTGCCTCCGCCGCGACGCCGGTGCCGGCGACGCCCGAGGGCGTGCTGCAGGGGCTCGAGCGCGGCGACCGGGCGTGTTACGTGCAGCTCGAGGCCGGCGGCGCGCAGTACTCGATCGAGGGCGACTTCGAGCTGTGCCCCGCCGGTCTGCGCGACGCCAGCGCGCTGGTCGGCAAGCAGGTCGTGTACACCACGCGGCGCGCACCCGTGCTCGCCACATCCTGCGGCGGCGATCTCGATTGCGGCAAGACCGATCTCATCGACGTCATCGACACCCTGCGCCCCGCCGAGGGCGCGGGCGCTGCGGTCACGCTCGATGCACTCGAAGGCGAGTCGGCCTCGCGCATGTTCGGCGCGCCCGCGAGCAAGAGCCGCGAGGTCTGGGGCTCGGATGGCGGTGAGTACACCACGTGGAAGTGGGCGGGCGTGGAGCTCGTCACGGCCGAAAACGGCGCGGCGCACTCGGTGATGTGCGAGGCCCCGTGCGCCCTGCGTACCGAGCTGGGCATCGGCGTCGGCAGCACGCGCGCCGAGGTCGAGCAGGCCTACGGCAAGCAGGTCAACAAGCGCGAGTCGACCAAGACCGCCCTCGTGGTCGGCGACATCTACGAGGGGATCATCTTCGCCATCGACGACGGCAAGGTGGTGCGGATCATCCACGGCACCCACGCGGAGTGATCGGGTCCCGGCGGCTCGCCGGTTCCGCGATCACGCCATCCTCCGTATCAGTCGGCCGGCCACGGCTCGGGCGGGTTCTTCTGCGGCGGCGGATCCTCCGCCCCGCGGCCCCTCAGGTTCGCGATGAACATGTCGATGTAGCGCAGATCGTCGGCGATGTCCTCGTCGGGTTGATCGTCGAGCCAGTCCTGCACTGACTCGCGCAGCGCCAGCAGCACGCCCACCGCGCCGGGATCGTCGCCCCACAGCGCGCGTTCGCTGGCGAGTTGGAAGCCGACGAAGATGTTGAGCATCACGAACGACTTCTCGACCGCGAAGCCGTCGAATTCACCCCCGGCCGGCAGCTCATCGGGGGCGAGGGTGGTGAAGATCGGGATCTCCTGGGCGATGGTCTCGCCGTCACTCGGTCGCACGTAGCTCATGGCGACGCGGCCGACGACGCCGGACTCGTCGAACAGCGCGCTGGCCCGCGGCACTAGCTCGACGACGATGCCGCCACCACCGCCGCGGCGACCCCCCACGTCGTCGCTCGCGGCGGTGCGGTGGGCGAGCTGCACCGATGGGATCTGGATGGTCCCCGAGTTGCCGTCGAGCTCGAAGAGCTTGGTGCCGTACATCGCCCGCAGTGACCACGCGGCCTCGATGTCGACGTCGATCCGCACATCGCGGGCGAGCGGCACCAAGAACGTCGTGACCTCCTGCTCGAAGACCTCCTGCACCGCCGCAGGATCCTCGAGGTAGTAGAACGCGCCCCCGCCGGACTCCGAGAGCGAGCGCATCAGCACCGGGTCGAACTCGGTGCCGACACCGATGGTGGCCAGGGTGTGGCCGATCTCGTTGTAGCCGGCGCTCATCGCCACGATCTTCGAGGTGCTGGTGATCCCCGCGGTCGCTTCGCCATCGGAGAGCAGCACCACGCGGGTCTGGCGGCCGGGCTCCTCGTCGGCCGCGACCAGGGTGTAGCCCGTGCGCAGGCCGTCGTAGAGGTTGGTCTTGCCGCGGGCGACGATCGCGTCGATCGCCAAGGTGAGCTCGCCGGTGGCATCGCCGGCGACGCGCTCGGCGAGGATCTCTGCGCCGTCCGAGAACGCCACGATCGACACCCGATCCTCGGGGCGCAGATCGTCGAGCATGCGGAGCAGGCCCTCGCGCACGTACTCGATCGGCTCGCCCGCCATCGAGCCGCTGGTGTCGATCACGAGCGCGAGATCCAGTGGCGGCCGCGTCATCTCGCTGGGGTCGATGGGGGTGTTCATGCCGAGCATCACCACCGTGCAGTTGCTGCCGGTGATCATGTTGCCCATCACGCCGAGCTGGCCGTGCAGGCACACGTCGTCGCCGCAGTCCGGCGCGGGCAGCTCGAGCTTGTGCTCGTTGAAGAAGCCGACATCGTCGAGGGTCTGCGGCGCCGGGATGCCGCCGTCCTCGAGGATGGCGCGGAACTGGCCGAAATCCTGGGCGCCCCCTTGGCCGACGCCCGGCGCGTTG
>JBBQJI010000011.1:0-137970 GCA_038325765.1 Nannocystales bacterium | reverse complement strand
TCTCTTTAGTCGCCGAGTGGAAGAAGCCGGCCACGCTGTTTGCAGAGCCGCTGGCCCGGATGATCGAACACGCGTATCGTGACCCCCTCACGTCCGATCGCACCGTGGCGCGCCTCCTGCAGAATGCTGCCGAGCTGGTCGGGAGTTCGAACCATAGCCCCGTCATCGGAGCCGCGGCGGCGTCGCTCATGGCTCACCGCAGCCCGGATGTCCGAGCTGCGGCGGTCGCAGTTCTTCGGGCGGTCGAGCTACCGCCCGAAGAAAGGTGAGCCGCAGATCAGCTCAAGGGATGAATATTGGATCCGCGCGCATTCCTCCCGGATACGCGTACGAGGATGGGCAGCTCACAGTAGGCTCGCCGTTTTCGTCGATGAACTCGGGCTCCAGCAAACAGTTAGGGTCCCTCGTTTCTTGACTGTACCCGACCTGAATGATGCCGAATTCGTCGTCGCTCTCGATCAGGTGAGGTCCTTCAGAAATCTCGAACGTGGCAACCTCGAACTCCGCAACCGACTGGTACTCCGCCTCGTCGAGCGGTTCGCCGTCCAATTCGACCGGCGGACCGCCCGCTGAGCGAATCACTTGGACGTAGTTGAACGGAAAGTTGACCGCGGTCACGAACACATACCGCGACAGGAACTGCTCGGTCGGTATCATCTGATACATGGATGGATCTCCGTTGGGCGCGCTCGACTCCTCCGGTTCGGGCGTCGCGCCAGCGTTGAACCGTTTTCCTTGGAGGTATTGCACGGGCATGAACACGCCGTTCGAACTTCGGAAGACCACACTCTGGCCGCTCGCGACCTCGAGTTCGGCGAAGTCGCCTCGTTTCTCGAGCACGATGGGCCCACCGGTCTGCGGCGGGTCTGTGACGATTTCAACACCATCTTTGCCTGCGTACAGCCTCCACCAATGCGTCTCGGAGCCGCGAAGCGGCGATGCGATGCCGACGTACGTACTCCCCCAGTATTCGAGGGGAATCGGCATCTCTTGAAGGGGATCACAGTGGCCGGTGGGATACACTGCGACATCTCGAGTCGGAACCCGGGCACACGCCGCCCCTGAGGTGACCCAGATAGGCTTATCCGCGCGCACCACAGTGCCGGAAACGTCTCGTAGTGAGAGTGTCTCCTGGAAGTTCGCGGATGCAGCGATGCGCACGGTATCGAAACGGTTCATCTTGAGGGCACCCTGCTCGCCGGCAGCAACGAAGGGTATCGGAAGTCCGTTTCCTGCGGTGTCTACGGGAGGAAACCACTCGAGGTTGGTGAAGTTTTCGAGGGCGACGACTTCGAAGTAGCTCGGCTCGCCGTTTCGAGGTCCCAGATTGGGCCCGTACGAATACACCACGTACTCATTGCGTAGCGAAGACTCCGGGAGCAGGAGCGATGAGTCATTTCCCGATGCAAGGCCGAATGGTGCGTGATGGTATGCGACGACCGGGACGTCGCTCTGCACCCGGTGGGTGCCACCAGTTCGATACATCGAGGAGTCGCCTTGAACGAAATTCGTCGACAACAGGAAAACGTGGGATTCGAGTGGATTCAAGACGATCTCCTCGTTTAGGATCTCTTGATTGCTTCCCTCGGGCGTCGAGTAGAACTGGACCGTGGCGACTGCAGAACTGTTCGGATTCGCGACAATGAGTCCGTCATCGAAAATGTCCGTCGCATGCAGTTGGCGATTCGCGATGAAGGAGCAGCCGGCCGAGGACGGCAGCTCGTCGACAGAATCACAGGGCCCCACGCAGCGGTCCTGCGTGCAGTTGTCCTCGCCGCACGGCACGCATGCCGTGCTGCTCGGACACGGCTCTAGGATCCACTGTTTGCCTGTCGGCGCGCATCTTTCGAGCGCGGTCGCGTCACCACAGCGGACTTCTCCTGGGGTGCATTCCGCCACGAAGCCGGTGGTCCCGCTGGCAACATCCCCCGCCGAGGTTGAAGGAAGAGTCGGGCTCGAGGCCTCCATGGCGTCGCCGGCGTCGTCGCCGCACCCCTGTGCGGACGATGATGAAAGCGCAAATGCCGCGGTGATAAGGTGTCGGGCCGTGAACGTCATGGATAGTGCCGAACATGGGATCTTGGCACGGGTTCGGGGAGCTTGTCACGTGGGGCTCCGATTGACGCCACCTGGTGGGCCGCGCAGAACGCGCGCGGTGCGCGCACGAGGCACGACGTGCCGAGGTGCGCGTTCGGCGCGTCACGGCTCGGCTCACTCAGCCGGTCTGCGAGATGTGGTATGAGGTGGCAGACGCCACCCCCATGCCTCGTGTGCCGAGTTCCGCGCGGGGCGCATCCGGCCTTTCCCCATGAACAGCCCCCACCTCCGCTGGTTCCAGACTCTCCGTCAGGGCGCGTGGCCCGCACGCTTGAGCGCGCTCGTGTGCTCCGGCGGGCTCATCGGATTCGGGCTGGCGCTGAACTCTCACTACCCGCTTCGGGAGTGGCTGTTCTGGCGCATCGCGCTCCTGTGGCTCTACGTCGCAGTCTACTCGTGTTCATGCGTCGGGGTGGGTCTCGTGCTCTTGCGGCGAGCGTTCCGGGTGCCGGAGTCTGCGGTGCTCGAGTCGTGGCTCCTGGGCATGGCCGCAGGGCAGGCGGCATTCGTCGTGTCGCTCTACGGATTCGGCGCCATCGGTGCGTTCCATCCGGCGATGTCGATCGCCCTCCCGATCCTGTGTCTCGCGGTGGGTTGGCGTGACCTGGTCCGTCTCGTGGGCCGCACGGTGTCGACCGTTCGAGAGCGTCGGGCGGATGGCACGGTCTTCGGTGATCTCACGGTGAAGGTGGCGAGCGCGTGGGCTCTGCTGGGCCTCGCCATCATCTACATCATCGGCTTCACGCCGGCCACCATCTCCCTCGATGCAGCCTGGTACCACCTGCCCGTGGCGCACGACTACGTGCGTGCAGGAGGCCTGATTCCGTTTCCGTCGGAGTACAACCGTAACTTCCCGCAGATGAACAGCATCGTGTTCACATGGGCATTCATGCTCCCCGGGATGGAACATCCATTCGACTGGATGATGGCGCTGCACCTCGACTACTCGATGATCCTGTGGAAAGCGCTCGGCGTGGCGGTGGGCGCGCACATCATGCTCGGCGAGTCTCGGACGCGCGGGCTGTGGACGGGCTTCTTCCTGTTTCCGATGGTCTTCACCTTCGCGAACTCGGTGAGCGGAGGTCCCGAACACTTCAGCGGATTCTGGACGATCCCGATGTTCGTCGCGACGCTGCGGATGCTGAAGGACCTCGACCCGCGGTGGTGCGCGATCCTCGGCGTGTTCGCCGGCGGCGCAATCCTGTCGCGCTATCAATCGGTGTACATGATCGCCGCGTGCGGCGCATTCATCGCCGCTCGCTGGGTTTGGTTGCTCGTCGCAGATCTTCGGGGGCAGTCCATCGTTCCGCGCAAGCGCCTGTGGATCGCGCCGTTGCTCGTGATCGGCCTCGGTTCGGCCGTCGCGGCGCCACATTTCATCAAGAACTTCGTGTTCTACGGCGACCCCCTCTATCCATTCCTGGTCGACAAGATCCCGGGGGTGCATCCCACCCATCCGGAGGCAGTGGCGTTCTTCAAGTCGACGCTCGGATCCGAAGGCGCTAGACCGAAGTTCCAGGGGCTCGGGCGTGTCGCTGCGGGGTTCCAGTACTTCTTCACGTTCAGTTTCCGCCCGAGTAACGTGGTGGTGAAGCAGCTATGGCCCTTCTTCGGCAGCCTGTTCACCTTGCTGCTTCCATGCGCGCTATTCGTTCGATCCCCCGGTCGTATCTGGATCGGGATCGGATGCTGCTTCGTCGTCATCTCGGTGTGGTGCAACCTCTACTTGCAGACGCGCTATCTCAACACCGCGTCTACGATCTTCGCCGCGACGGCGGTTGCGCTCATCGTGCGGGTCTGGGAACTCGGGCTCCTCGCCCGGGTGATGCTCGTGCCGCTCGTGCTGCTCCAAGCCATCTGGGGGCTCGACTCGGCGACGTACACGGGGGACGGACCGATCATCAGCACCCTGAAACTGGCGCGGTCGGGGTGGGCAGGAAAGCTCGATCCAGAGGCACGCTATCCGTGGTGGAGGGGCTTCAAGCGGGTCACTGAAGCGACGCCGGAAGATGCCCAGATCCTGGTCCGCGGTCCGCGGATGCACCTGGGTCTCGACCGCTACGCCCATCGCGATGTCCAGTCCCAGCAGGGGAACTTCTACTACGGTCCGCTGCGCACCGCGCAGGAGCTCTGGCAGCACTACCGCGAGCGCGGGATCACCCACGTCCTCTTCAAGCGGAACCATGACTACGCGGGCACGCTGCAGTCGAGCGTGTTGTTCTCGGAGCTGGTCGCTCGCCAGGGCATGCCACAGCAGAAGTTCGGGGCGTGGGATCTGGTGGAGTTGGCCCCCGAACCGCCCATCGAGGCAGGGCCGCTCGACGTGTTGGTGCTGGGCGTCGCGGCGCCTTACTCCGATGGTGTCTACCAGGTCGAGGACCTGACGGTTCGAAAGTCTCCGAAGCCGGCGAAGGGTGCCAAGCGGTCCACCCGGGAGACCGTGCCGCCGCGGACGCCGATCGCGAATACGAACGAAGCGCAGGCAGCACTGCCGAGCACCGAGGTGGTCGTTGTCGGGGACGCGCAGATGCCGAGCTTCAAGACGGCCCTGAAGTCGCGGTTCGAGCTCTTCGGAAAGATCGGCGAGGTCTCGCTCTACGTGCGCAAGAAGGCCGACAGCCCAGCGCCATCGCCCGTCACAGCTCCAAGTCGAACCCCATCCGCGGCGCCGCCCCGCCCCGACCGCGCACGGTGATCACCAGATCCACCTCCGCGTTCCCGCCATAGCTGCAGCGACCTGGCACGTCGCCGGTTCGGGGCGAGGCCACGGTATGTCGCGGTCGTCGGCGGGATTTGCTAGGCTCACAGCCTCACAACCGCGGCCGCTGCTCGGCCCCCCCCATGCTGTTCAACTCTTGGGTCTTCCTCGCGTTCTTCGCCGTCGTGCTCGCGCTGTATGCCCTCATGCAGCGCCGGGTCGCATGGCAAAACGCGATGCTGCTCGTCGCGAGCTACGTCTTCTACGGATGGTGGGACTGGCGCTTTCTCGGGCTGGTGCTCCTGTCGACGGTCGTCGACTACGTCGCCGCGCTGAGGATTCAGGCGGCACCGACCGCGGCGCTCCGCAGGCGCTGGCTGACGCTCTCGATGGTCAGCAACCTCGGGGTGCTCGCGGGCTTCAAGTACTTCGGGTTCTTTCTCGACAGCCTGCGCGAACTGTTGATGGCGCTCGGCATCGAGGCTGCCCTGCCCACGCTGTCGATCGTGCTGCCGGTTGGGATCTCGTTCTACACGTTCCAGACCATGAGCTACACGATCGACGTGTATCGACGGGAGCTGCCGGCGTGCACGAGCTTCCGCGACTTCGCGCTGTACGTGACGTTCTTTCCGCAGCTGGTCGCGGGGCCGATCGAGCGCAGCGTGCATCTGCTGCCGCAGATGCAGAAGCCGCGTAAGTTGACGGCAGAGGGCGTCGAGGCCGGGCTGTTCCTGTGTCTGTGGGGGCTGTTCAAGAAGGTCGTGGTCGCCGACAACGCGGCGGCGATCGCCGATCCGATCTTCTCCGACCCCTCGGCACACTCGGGCGATGCGCTGCTGCTCGGTGCGCTGGCGTTCACGGCGCAGATCTACGGTGATTTCTCGGGCTACTCCGACATGGCGCGCGGGCTCGCCAAGATCCTGGGGTTCGAGCTCATGATCAACTTCAAGCTGCCCTACTTTGCGGTGAGCCCCAGCGACTTCTGGCGCCGCTGGCACGTGTCGCTGTCCTCCTGGCTGCGCGATTACCTGTACATTCCGCTGGGTGGCAACCGCGGCGGCTCGTGGGCCACCCAACGCAACTTGATGCTGACGATGACCTTGGGCGGGCTGTGGCACGGCGCCGCGTGGAACTTCGTCATCTGGGGCGTGTACCATGGGCTCCTGCTGATTCTGTACCGCGGCCTCGGCTCGCTGCCGGGGCCACGGCTACCCGCACGCAGGTGGTGGGCGGACCTGGTGCGCGTATCGACCATGTTCCCGCTGACGGTGATCGGCTGGATCATCTTTCGCGTCGACTCCGTGGCGGGGCTGCGCGCGTTCGCCTCGGGCGCGTGGGTGTCGAACGAGGTCGATCACGAACTCGCCTGGGCGACGCTGGCCGCGATCTGGCTGCCGGTGCTGCTCATGCAGCTCGCACAGCTCGCCCGCGACGATCTCCTGGTTCCGATGCGGCTGCCCGCGGTGCTGCGCGGCATCCTGTACGGGTTGCTCATCGCCGCATGTGTCGCGCTGGGCACCGGCGAGAGCAAAGAGTTCATCTACTTCCAGTTCTGAGGCGGTTCCATGCTCGAGCGCGCGTACGAAGAGTCACTCTGCTTCCACACCACGCCGCGACGGATCGCGTGGGTGATCGTGATCATGCTGGCGACGGTCTTCGCGGTGGACGCGGCGGTGGGAGCATGGCTCGATCGCCACGGCACCAACTTGGGGTATCGCTACATCGCCCACAAGTGGCGGGTCCTCGCCGACCTCGAGCAGCCGGTCGACTGGCTGGTGCTCGGAGATTCTTCGGTGGCGCAGGCCTTCGACCCCGACGTGCTCGCCCGCGACACCGGCATCACGGCGGTGAACCTGGGCACCATCGGCAACTTCGGCGTCACCGGCGACCTGTGGATGCTCGAGGAGTACCTCGAGCGTTTCGGCGCACCGCAGCGCGTCGTGCTGGTCCACGCCTATGACGTGTGGCATCGTCCGCTGGATCGGACCCTCATCGGCCGCGTGCCGCGGGGCTGGGCCACCAGCGCGAGGATCCGGGAGCGCTACGAGATCGAGGGCGACGCACTCGTGGATCTCGTCACTAACCGCCACGCGCGCCTTTACGCCGAGCGCGCGTCGATCCGCAAGGCGCTCGAGCTGACCTGGTGGACGCTGGTCAAGGACGACGCCGAACTCGCGGCGATCCGGGCGGCCGATCGCGGGCTGCCGCGCAGCGAGCCGGAGCTGGTCGGCAACGGCTTCGTCCGCATGTGCGATCCGATGCCCGCCCATGTGGCCGGCGACGAACGCGGGCACCGTCGGTCCCTGGCCAAGCGTAGATTCCGTATCTCGCGCGACAACCGCGAGGCGCTGCTTCGCATCGCCGAGCTGACCGTCGAGCACGGGTTTCGGGTCGACATCGTGCCCGGACCGATTTACGGTCGCTTGGCCGCCCAGGAGCGGCACGAACGCTACATGGACGCCGAGATCCAAGCGCTGCGCAGCTTGGTCGAGCCATTCCCCGGCGTCATGGTCCACCGCGAGCTGCGGACCTACGATCGCCATCAGATGCAGAACGCGGATCACATCACCTGCGACGCCGCGCCCGACTACTCGCGGTGGCTCATCGAGCGCGTCGGACGGGGGTGACACGTGGGCACCGTTGGCATGCGTCGAGGGCAGGGCTTCACATCGTGCGCGCTGGTGATGTGTGTCGCCGGTGCGTGCAACCGCGAGCCGGCCGACTCAGGCGCAGTCGTGGCGGTCACGAGCCCCGCCGTGGCGGTGGAGGCCCAAGCAGTGGTCGCGCTCGACTGTGGATTCCGTGTCGAGAACTGCCGGCCGACGCCTGCGGACTCGAAGGCGGCCAGGCAAGCGGGGCCGTTCACGCTCGTGGCCGAGGTGCGGCTCGACGGGCGCCCGCACGAGCAGGCGGCAGCGATCACCCGCTGGAGCGTGCGCCAGCAGGACCGCGCCTACGAGCTCGGCATCGACGAGAGCCAACGCCCATACCTCGCGCTGTCGGAGGACGGCGAGCTGACGCGCACGATCTCCACGGCGATCCGCGCGACGCAGCAGCTACGCTTGGGCGCGACCTACGAGCTCGCCGCGGTGGTGGTGCCCGATGAGGAGGTGCGGCTGTATCTCGACGGCGTCGAGATCCATCGCCAAGACCAGGTGGTCCCTGCGGTGCACCTGGGCGCTTCGCCGCTGGGCATCCGCCGACGCACGCGCGAAGAGCAGCCATCGAGGGACCTGCTCGTGGGCAAGGTGCTCATCTTCGATCGCGCGCTGTCCGCGGGCGAGGTGGTCGAGATCGCGACCGCGCACGGGCGGCGCTCGGCACTGCCGAGAACTCCCCCGATGCGGGCGTTGACGACGGGACCAGGGTTCCATTGGTTCGGCTACTACGACAAGCACCAGTTCGATCCGACAGGAAGATACGTGCTGGGGATGTCAGTGGGCTTCGAGAACCGCCGGACGCACCCGACCGACGCCGTCGAGATCGGCATGATCGATCTGCGATCGAACGACGAGTGGATCCGCCTGGGCGAGACGCGGGCGTGGAACTGGCAGCAGGGCTGCATGCTGCAGTGGCGTCCGGGGGCGACCGACGAAATCGTGTGGAACGATCGGATCGGTGAGGGCAATGGCGCGAGGTTCGTCACCCGAATCCTCGATGTCGGATCGCGGACCGAGCGGTTGCTGCCCCGCCCGATCTACACGATCGCCGCCGACGGCAAGCGAGCGCTGGGCATCGACTTCGAGCGAATCGGGCGCTCACGGCCCACCTACGGTTACGTCGGTGCCACCGATCGCACCGAAGGGATCCTCGCGCCCGAAGACGCCGGGATCTACGGGATCGACATGGAGACCGGTCGATCCGAGCTCATCGTGTCGGTGGCCGAGGTGTTCGCCACCGGCCGGCCGGCGGGCGCGGTGCCCGAGCAGGAGCACTTCGTCGAGATGCTGCAGATCAACGCTGCTGGCACTCGGTTCCTGTTCTACGAGCGCTGGGTCGTGGGCAAGTCCAATCTAGAGCAGCGGGTGCTGACCGCCGACCTCGATGGTTCCGACCTGTTCATGCTCAGCCACAGGGGCCACCTGAGCCACGTCGCCTGGCTCGACGAGAAGCATATCGTGATCTACTCGGACAACTACGATGGGTACGCTTTGTTCGAGGACGAGGTCGGGTATGTATCGATGATTCTGGAGTCCAATGCAGACGGCCATCAGACGTTTCTCCGCGGTGGCGAGTGGATGCTCGCGGATACCTACCCGGACCGCTATCGCTTGCAGCACCCGTTCCTGTACCACCGGCCGACTGACGAAGTGTTCGCGATCGCGGATCTGCTCTCACCGCGGGAGTACCGTGGGATCTATCGCGCCGACACCCACCCCCGCCTCAGTCGTGACGAGCGCAGCGTGGTGGTGGACTCGTCACACGCCGGTGGTCGGCAGATGTACCTGATCGACGTCGCGGAAATCCTCGACTCCGCGAAGCAGTGAGCCCGTCACAGCTCCAAGTCGAACCCCATCCGCGGCGCCGCCCCGCCCCGACCGCGCACGGTGATCACCAGATCCACATCCTCCCCCGCGAACCCCTCGAGCGGGATCTCGATGTCCTGCTTGCCGGAGCTCCTCCGGATGCCGACTGACAACACCTGGTCGGGCGCGTCGTCCGTGCCCGAGGGCTTGGCTTCGACGACGAAGGTGTAGCTGCCCTTGGCGTCCTTGAGGCTGTGGTCGTCGACGGCGATCCAGCCGGTGACGACGCCGCCCTCGGTGGAGACGCGCGGCAGCGTCACGTGGGCGGGGGTGTCGGCGTCGGCCTCGACCAAGATGGCAGGGCTGATGAGGCGGTCGACCTTGAGGGGGCCGTTGGTCATGCCGACGACGTCCTCGGCCCGCCACGCGCGGATCCAGCCGCTGGCGAGGGACGACTCGGCAGCGAAGCCGGCGGCATAGCGGCCCAATACGACGGCCGCGGCGAGCGCGAGCAGCAAGCGCGCGACCCACGGCCGCAGCCACGCCTCGAGCCGCGCCAGCACGGCGGCGACGGGCGCGGGGCGGGCGAGGCTCAGGCCGCAGAAGAGCAGGGCGGCAAAGAAGGCGCCCACGCCCGCGATGTCGGCGGGCATCCAGTGGCGATAGCGGAGCTCATAGGTGCCGTCTTGGGCGTCGATGGCGATGAGCATGGGGTCCCTGGGCGACGCCGTGCTGCCCTGGCCCGCGCGTAGCCGCCCCGCCCGGCGATCGTCCTGGGTGGCGGTCTTGGTGGTACCGAGGACCGGCACCTCGTACCACTCGACGGGAACACCGTCGTGCAACAGCTCCCACCGGGCGAACCCGGCGATGTTGAACTCGAGCCGGCTGTCCTCGGCGGCGCCGGTGACCGCCACGATGACGCCGTCGCGGTCGGGATCGTCATGCAGCACCTCGATCTCGCCGGGGCCGACCATGCGCGCGACCTGCTCGGTCACCTTGCGCTCGACGACCTTGATCCGGCCAAAGCGCTTGACGATCTTTTGCCCGCGGGGCGTCGTGGTGGCGACGAGATAGCGCACGCGCAGCCGATCGAGCACGGCGGCTTGCTCGCTCTCGAGCTTGTGCAGGAACACCTCGCCTGGCGTGAAGCCGATCTTGTACGCCGGCGCGCCGGTGACGAGCGCGGCGTCGGCGAGGGCATGGCTGTGGCGCTTGGCCTTGTAGGCGAAGCGATAGAAGCCGTCGCGCGCGTCCCAGCGCTGCTTCGCCCAATCCCCGAACTGCTGCCACTCCTTCTCGAAGCCGGTGTCGGAGGCCTTGCCCGAGGCGAGGCGGTTGAGCCGGATCTGGCCGACCTTGCGCTCCTGGGCCGCCCACAGCGCCCCGAGACCCATCGCCAACGCGACCCCCACCGCCAAGCCCATCCGCCACGAGCGGGCCACCATGCGCTGGCCCGGCGTCGGGAGGTCCTGCGCCGCGCGCTGGGCCCACACGCCGAGCGCGGCCACCACCGATCCCGCGCACAGATACAGGCCTGGCTTCGCGACGATGATGAAGCGCTGGTACTGCAGGTAGCGGAAGTTCTCCGACAGCCAGTCGAGGCGGAGTCGGAAGAAGAAGTCCGAGGTGCTCATCAGCCACAGCACGACCGCGAAGGTGGCCATGAACTTGGCGAAGCGGGGCCCGCGGATCCACGCCCAGAGCAGGCCGATCATGATCGTGACGCCGATCGTCGGCGCCATGTTCTTGGCCCACGCGCCCTTCGCGAGCCGCGCGAGCATCGTGCCCAGATCGCTGTAGAGCGTGCCGAAGTTCGCCATCCACGGGCTGTTGGCGATGAGCGGCAGCACCCACCAGGCGGCGATGCACAAACCGACGACCACGGGCACGCCGGCCGCGAGCATCGACCGACCGAGGTTGCCGCGGCCAAGGCCCATGTGCAGCACGAACAGCACCGCGCCCAGGGCGAGCACCGGCAGCGCGACGGGGTGGGCGAGCATCGCGAGCCCGAGCAGCACCGCGGGCAGCACCAGCTTGCGCGGCTCGAGCGGCTTGCTCGGATCGCACGAGGGCACGATCTCGGCGAAGCCCCACCACAGCAGCGCGCAGCACACCGGCTGCAGCCACACGCCGTAGTGAACGGTGTAGCTCCACCCGCCCTCGCGGAGCACGCCGGGGTCCAGGAACGTCAGGACCGCTGCGATGACCCCCGGCACCGGCCCCAGGCCGATCGCCTTGGCGACGCGGAGCAGCGCGAGCCCCTGCAGCACGTACGCGAACGAGAACACCAGAGCGTAGCACGCCGACCACTCGAGCCGGCCGAAGCTCGCCACGCGCACGATCGCCACCGCGAGATCGCCGAGCATCGGGTACAGCTCGCCGAGCGGGAAGCCGAAGTACCAGTACGAACTCCACGCCGAGACGTGGCCCGCGGCGAGGGTCTCGCCGTACATCCACGCGCGCGCGAGATGGACGGTGTGGTCCTGGCTCATCGGCATCGTGCCCAGCGGCGCGGGCCAGATGAGCCAGCATCCCAGCGCGATCACCAGCCACGCCGGCCAACGACGCGCGATCGACAGCCAAACTCGGGAGATGCTCGCGGCAAGGGTGTCGCGCATGGACGGCGGCGAGTCATAGCAAGAAACCGAGCCGCGGTCGGTGCCGGGTTCGCCGAGGGCTGTCCTGCGGTCCCGGTGATGCACTCCGGCGCTGCGGTCCGCGTGCGAGGGCCCTAGTCCGCGGGGCATGCAGCGGGGAGAGCGGCGGCCACAAAGGCGGCGCGCAGGGCCGAAAGCGGTGGCACGTCCGCCGCCGGTTGGCCATCATTCGCCCCGATGCGCGCGACATCTCGGCGGCCTGGGCACGATGCGAGCTCCCACAGGCGCGCGCGTCCGCGGGACGCGCGAAGGTGGACGACGCGGTGGACCGTCGCCGTCGTCGTCGCCGCGCTCTTCGGGCTGGCGGTGCCGGCCACGAGCACGGCGGCCGAGGCCACGCCATGGGCCGCGGCCGCCGCCCGCAGCAAGGGCGGGCCCGGCCGCTTCGCCCGCGAACTCGATCGCCGGCAGTCCATCCTCGCGCGGCACCGCGGCCGCGACCCCGCGGCGATCGTCGGGCTGCTGGGGTTGCTGGGTGAGCTCGTCGGCGAGATCGACCCGGCGGACCTCGAGCAGTTCGTCGCCGAGATCGGCAAAGACACCGGCCGCCACCCGTTGGTCCGCAGTTACGCACACTACCTGATGGCGCGACTCGACGAGTCCGCCGGTCGGCTCGAGTCCGCGGCCCGTCGCCTGCGCACCGACGGCCACCTGCTCGACTGGCAGATCATCGGCCCGTTCGACAACGCCGGGCGCGTCGGCGAGACCACGCAGTACGAGCCCGAGCGCGCCCCGTTCGCCGCCGAGACGCCGATGTTCGGCAGCCTCGCCGGCGAGCCCTTGACGTGGCGCCCGTGGGACTACGAGAGCCTGCCACGCGGCGGCTACGTCGGCTTCGACGATCTGCTGCGCCCCGCCGAGCAGGCCATCGGCTACGCGACCACGTGGGTCCACGTCGAGCGCGACACCCCCGGGGCGATCCACGTCGGCACCGGTGGCCCCTATGTGATCTGGATCGACGGCGTCGAGGTCGGCCGCGGTGACGCCTACCGCATGCCGGATCCGCTGCAGGACACCCATCCGATCGCGCTGCGACGCGGCTGGAATCGCGTGCTCATGAAGGTCGCGGTGCTCGAAGGCATGTGGGGATTCCACGCCCGCATCTCCGACGTGGGCGGCGGCCCGCAAGCCGGGCTGCAGGTCCGCGCGGAGCCGCCGAGCGACGTCGTCGCCAACGCAGGCACGAGACCGGCGCTGCCGTTGCGCATCGCCTCGCTGCGCCGCGAGCTCGAGGCCCAGGCCGCCCGCCGCGGCGACGCCGGGCTCGCGCTGGTCGAGTTCTATCGCTGGGTTCACCCCTTCGATCGCGACGACAAGTCGGCGTCGGTGCGCGCGCGACAGGTCGACGCGAAGGTGGGCAGCGCCCGCTCGTCGCTGCTGCTCGCGATCCTCGATCCCGATCCCAACGGCAGCCGTCAGGCGCTCGCGGCGGGGGCCGAGCGCGCCGCCAAGGAGCGCGGCAGCGCGCCGCTGCACGGCCAGATCCTCCTCGAGCTGGCGTGGCGCGAACGATCGCTCGGGCTCGATCGGCGCCACGACGAGTTGCTCGAGCGCGCCCACGAGATCGCGCCCGACGATCCGATCATCGAGCTCGCCCTCGCCGATCGCATGGCCGAGCGCGGCCTGGCGTGGTCGGCCCTGCGGTGGAACGAGGATCTGGTCCGCAGACATCCCCGCTCGCAGACCATGCAGCTGTCGCTCGCCGCTCGGCTCCGCGAGCTCGGGCGCACCGAGGCGGCGCTTGCGGTCTATGACGCCAGCATGCGGGATCATGGCGGCAACCGCGGCACGCTCGCGGCGCGCGTCGATGCGCTGCTCGAGCTGGGGCGTGCCGACGCCGCCGCCGAGCAGGCCCGGCGTGCGGCGACGGCGATGCCGGGCCTGCCCGAGGCCCACGCCGAGGTGGCGCGTTTGGAGCAGGCACGCGGCGATCTGCCGGCGGCACAGGAGGCGCTGGCGCGCGCGGTCGTGCTCGCCCCGCAAGACGCCGAGCTCCACGCCGACCACGGTCGGCTCCTCGCCAGAAGCGGCGCCGCCCCGGCCGCCGTCGCCAGCCTCAAGCGCTCGCTCGCGCTGCGGCCTCAGCAGCCCGATGTCCGCGAGCTGCTCACCTCGCTCGACAAGCGCGAGGCGGCCGATCTGTTCGTGCGCTGGGGCGTGAAGCTCGAGGACGTCGGCGCCACCGCCACGCCGGCGTCGTGGAAGGGCCAGCAGGCCGGCATCTTGCACCACCGCATGGCGGTGAAGGTGCTGCCCAACGGCCTGACAGAACGCCTCGATCACCGCATCATCCGCATCGTCGACGATCGCGGCATCCGCAGCCAGGCGGTGCAGGTCTACACCTACGATCCGGCCGAGAGCATGGTCGAGGTCCGCCGCGCCCGTGTGCGTCGCAAGGACGGCACCATCGAAGAGGTCGGCGAGAAGCGCCTGGTTGGTCTCGCGTCGGCCGGCTACCGCATGTACTACGACCAGCGCCAGGTCCAGGTGGTGTTCGCCGGCCTACGCGTCGGCGACACCCTCGAGGTCGCGTTCAGCCGCCGCGACACCGCGACGCGCAACATGTTCGACCAGTATTTCGGCGACATCGTGACGCTGTCGGGCACCGAGCCGCGCGCGTCGATCGACTACGTGCTCGAGGCGCCCTCCGACAAGCCGATGTACTTCAACGTCCCGGTCGACTCGAAGAAGAGCAAGGACGGGCGGACCACGACGTACCGCCACCGGCTCACCGACGTCGCCGCGATCAAGCCCGAGCAGGGTATGGCGGGCTGGATCGAGATCACGAAGTTCCTCCACGTCAGCACCTACCGCACCTGGGACGACGTCGGGCGCTGGTACTGGGGCCTCGTCGAAGAGCAGCTCATCGTCGACGACGCGATCGCAGCGGCGGTCGCCGGTGTGCTCGCGAAACTGCCCGCGGGCGCCGACACCAAGCAAAAGGTCGACGCCCTGTACGAGCACGTGGTCCGCAACACCCGCTATGTCGGGCTGGAGTTCGGAATCCACGGTTACAAGCCCTACCGCACCACCGACGTGTACAGCCGGCGCTTCGGCGACTGCAAGGACAAGGCGAGCCTGCTCAAGGTCATGCTCGGCCAGGCCGGCATCGACAGCCACCTGGTGCTCGTGCGCACGCGCGACCAGGGCAACGCGCCGAGCAGCCCGGCCTCGCTGGCGCTGTTCAACCACGCGATCACGTACGTGCCGGCGCTCGATCTCTTCTTGGACGGCACCGCCGAGTGGGCCGGCCCCGACGAGCTTCCGGCCGGCGATCAGGGCGCGACGGTGCTCATCGTCAAGGACGGCAAGGGCGCCGAGTTCCGCGAGATCCCGATGAGCAAGGCGGCGGCGAACCTCCGCGAGTCGGTGCAGCAGGTGCGCATCGACGCGGCGGGCGAGGCCGTGATCGAGCAGGAACTCACCGTGCACGGCGCGGCCGCGGCGGGGGTCCGCTACGAGTTCCAGTCGGCCGGCGAGCGTGTCGAGAAACTACAAAAGGCGATGGGCGATCTGTATCCCGGCGCCGTCGTCGAGCACCTCGAGGCAAAGGGGCTCGCCGACATCCGCCGGCCGCCGAACCTGCGCGTCCTGCTGCGGGTCGAGCGTTGGGCCCAGTCCCAGGGCGACGGCCGCCAGCGCTTTCGCGTGCTGGGGCGGCCCTCGCGGCTCGCCGAGCACCTCGCGCCGCAGGACGAGCGCAAGCACGACCTGGTCATCGACGTGCCCTCGACCGAGCGCCACACCGTGCGGTACCGGCTGGCCCGCGGCAAGCGCTTCACCGCGATGCCGGTGGCGCGCGTGATCGAGAGCCCGTTCGGTCGCTTCGATCTCGCCGTCGAGTCGACCGACGAGGGCGCCACGATCCGCGCCACGATCGAGCTGTCGCGGCCGCGGATCCGCAGGACCGAGTATCCCGCGTTCCGTGAGTTCCTGCGCCAGATCGACGCCGGTCTCGATCAGAGCTTCACCATCGAGGATGACCGATGAGCACCGCCGCGAACCTCCGCCGTGATCCGTCGCGCCCGTTGCACGCCTTGGCGCTGTGGCTCGGACTTCTGTGCGCCGCGCTGTCGGGCTGCCATGGTCTGCGGAACTCCAACCGGCCCGGCGAGGACGATCCGAAGGTGTGGGAGTCACGCCTCGCCGCGCGGGTGAAGCGACACCCGGACGATCTCGAGGCGGTGCGCGACCTGGCGATGGTCCGGTGGATGCACCTGGGCAAGGCCGATGCCGCGATCCCCGGCCTCGACCGGGCAGCGGCAGCGGGCGATCCGCTGGCGCGACTGGGCCGCTTGATGATCGCCGACGCGCGGCTGCAGACCGAGACCGCCGCCGATCTCGCCTATGCGATCCTCCGCGACGCCGCGCGGGCGAGCGATGGGCCCGACAGGTGGCTCCACCTCGGCGCCGCAGAGGTCGCCGCCCGGCGCATCGCCGCGCTGCACGGCGAGCACCCGGACGACGACGCACGGCTCGTCGCATTGTTGGCCGCGATCGATCTCGACCGCCTCGGCACCGCTGCGCGGCAGAGCCTGCTCAGCACGCGGGCCAACATCGCGCGCACGCGCAACGAGGATTACGCGGCGTTCTACCGCCGCCAGGGCTGCGTGCAGGACTGGGTGCTGGGGCCCGTGGAGGGCGTGCAAGCCGATCTGGAGCTCGCCCGCGATCACGGCCCGTTCCGCCCCGATCCCGCCGCCGATGCGGACCCCGTCGCGCTGGCGTGTGTGGTGCGCCTGTGGAATCCGACGGTGCACGCCGGCATTCGTCGCATGCGCACGACGTTGACCGTGCCCGGCGACACGCTCGAGCTCGAGGTCGCCGCCGAGGAGGCGATGCGCGTGTGGGTCGACGGCGCGCCCGTGCACCGCACCGATCTCACCGACAGGTTCCCGCGCTCGCGCACGGTGCTGCGGGTGCCGGTCACCCGCGGCGAGCACCAGCTCGAGATCGCGACCGTCATCCCCCGCGACCGCGCCTGGGTGCTGGTCCGCGCGACGACACCGGGCGGTGGTGCCGTCACCTCGCGGGCCGGGTTCTCGTCCTCGCCGCCGGCCGCCAGCGCGCCGCCCACCGTGGTCGAATCGGTGTGGTCCACGGCGCAGGGGCGCCTGGCGGAGCCGCTGTACGCCCCGCTGCGCACGATGCTGGCGCTCGAGGACGCGATCCACGACGGCGACGTCGATGCGGCAGAGCGCCGCCGCGACGCGCTGACCAAGTACGAAGGCTCGGCCGAGGCGAGCTTCGCCGTCGGTCAGTTCGAGCGCTTCGATCCGTCGCGCGGCCGCAGCGTCTCGCTCGCGCGCGAGCAGGCGGCGCTTGGCCGGGCGCGCAAGCGGGACCGCCAGGCCGCCGCGGCGCGCCTGCGACAGTACGAGCTGATGCTCGAGCGCGGCGAGCAGACCGAGGTCATCGAGGCCCTCGGGCGGGAACAGGGCGGGGTGCCGGGACTCCGCGGGGACCTGCTGCGCGCCCGCGCCTACCTGCAGGCCGGCGACGAGGGCCGCGCCGACGGTGCCATCGCCGCGGCCGCCAAACGATCGCCCGGCAACTGTAGGGTGCTCGCGATGCAGCGCGGACGGGCGCGCGAGAACGACGACGTCGCCCGTGAAGATGCGGTCACCGCCGGGCTCGCGCGCTGCGGCGGAAGTCTCGAGCTGCGGGCGGGTCTCGCCCAGCGCCGCGGTCACTTCGAGGAGTCCGAGGCGTTGTGGCGCGAGGCCATCGCCCGCGTCCCCGACGACCTCGACGCCCTCGAGTCACTCGCGCGCCTGCAGACCGCCAAGGGCGACCGCGCCGGGGCGATCGCGACGCTGCGATCGATCCTGGGCCGCAATCCCCTGCGCGCCTCGGCGCTGGTGGTGCTCGCCGATCTCGCCGCGGCCGGCGACGACATGGGCGCGGCCAAGCGCGAGATCGGCGTCGCCATTGCCCGCTTCCCCCACGCCGATGCGCTGCACCTCAGCGCCGCGCTGCTCGGGGTGCCCGACGAGCTCGAGTCGCTCCGCACAGACGGCCTCGCCGCGCTCGAGGAGTATCGCAAGTCGACTCGCAGCTACGAGGGTACGAGCGAGGTACTGGTGCTCGACCGATCGGCGGCGCGCGTGTACCCCAACGGTGGCCAGCGGCAGATCGTCCACCTGGTCGTGCACCTGCTCAGCAAGGCGGCGCTCGACAGGTATGGCGAGATCGAGGTCCCCGAGGGCGCCAGGCTGCTCACCTTGCGGTCGATCAAGCCCAGCGGCGCGCTGATGGAGGGCGAGGTGGTGCCGGGCAAAGACGGCATCGAACTCCGCGATCTCGCCATCGGCGACTTCGTCGAGTACGAATTCGCGATCGAGCGCGAGCCGGCCTCGGCGCTGCCGGGCTACGTCGACGTCTCGACGTTCCGCTTCCGTTCGCTCGACATCCCATATCACCGCACCGAGCTCCTCGTCGTCCACCCGCCCGAGCTGCCGATCCGCGAGGATCTGCGGCAGGGCGCGCCCGAGCCGGTGCTCGGCACCGTCACCCTCGGCGGCGCCACGCTCACCTCGCGGCTGTATCGGATGCGCGAGGTCGAGCGGCTCGGCGACGAGCCCGGTCATCGCTCGCTCATCGACGAGCTGCCCAACGTCCGGGTCTACACCGACCTCGACGTGCCAGCGTACCTCGACGGCCTCGCCGCGCAGATCCGCAACGGGCAGCGCAGCAACGTCGAGCTCCGCCGCGAGGTCGCGCGCATCGTCGGCAAGCGCCGCGATCCCCGGCAGATCCTGACCGCGCTGTGGACATGGGTCGTCGAGAACGTCGAGGACGCCGGCGATCTGGGGGCGTCGTCCACGGCCACGCTCGCGGCGCGCTCGGGCAGCCGCTTGATGCTGCTGCGCACGATGCTGCGCGAGGCCGGCGTGCACGCCGAGCTGTGGCTGCTGCGCGATCGCTTCGGTGCGGCGCCGCTACCCGGCGGTCACCCGATGCTGGAGAACTACGACGCCGCGATGCTCGCGGTCGTGCTGCCCGCGGTCGCACTGCCGGGCAAGCCTGGCGCGGCGAGCGGGCCGCCGACGATGGTGCTCACCGCCTCCAAGGTCATGCCGATCGGCTACCTCAGCCCCGGCTACGCGGGCAGCGATGCGCTGCGCGTGCACCTCGACGAGCGCGACGGACCGCCCGGCCCCGTGGCGGTGCCCAAGGCCAGCCCTGCGCTCGCCGATCGCCGCCAGTGGGCGGTCGAGATCGACGTCGACACCGAGGGTGACGCGACCGTCGGCGGCACCATCACGCTGCACGGCGTCGAGGCCCTCGCATGGCGGCAGGCGCTGCGCGAGGTGGATCGGGATCGCATCCGCGAGGTCTTCCAGCAGGCCGAGCTCGGCTGGCTGCGCGGCGCGAGCCTGCGGACGCTCGACATCGTCGACGAGAAGCACCTGGACCGGCCGCTGGTGCTGAAGTTCACCGCGACCGGGAGCCAGTACGCCATCGAGCAGGGCAGCATGCTGACGATGCGCGGCAACCCGCTGCCGCTGTCGACGGCGGCGCGCCTGGCCAGCTTGCCCTCGCGCAAGACCGGCATGGTGATCCCGTACGCGCCGCGGCTCGAGGCGCGGCTGGTGGTCCGCACGGCGGGCGGCAGTTTGCGCGAGGTGCCGGCGCCGATCGAGATCGAGACCGAGTTCGGCACCTACCGCCGTGCGATCACCAAGGGCGGCGTCGGCAAGTCCGAGGTCGCGATCGAGCTGGTGTCGACGATGCGAGCCGGGGTCGTCCAGGCTGCGGAGTACCCCGCGTTCGTCGGGTTCGCGCGCGCGGTCGAGACCGCCGAGCAGGCGCTGCTGCAGGCCGCGGGGGCGGGGTCAGCCGCCGCGCAGCGTGATCGAGATCCGGTCTCGGTGCTCGCGCAGCCGTAGTGCGTAGCCCTCGTCTTGCAGACACCGGGTCATCGCCGCGATCCGCAGCGCCGCGACGCCGGGGATCACAGGCGCGGCGATCGGCTGCAGCCGACCGTCCTCGAGCGTGATGGGGATCGCCAGCGCGCGGGCCTTTGCCGGGCGAGTGCCGAGCTCGGGCAGGCACCGGGGCACCGCGTCGGCGAAGGCGCGCAGCCGCTTCTGATCGTCGGTGGCCAGCGGGAAGGGCTGGTCGATCGCGATGGTGCCGATGCTGGCCCACGCGACGCGATCGGCGAGCAGTCGGTCGAGCGCCGGAAGAGCGGCGCCGGCCGGCCGCGCATCGTCGGGCAGCCACCCGGCCACGGCAAAACGCGGCTGGGTGCCGCCGGTGAGCGCGACGAGGGCGTCCACGATCTGTTCGTAGAGCACGTCGGGACCCAGCGTGATCCGGACCGCGCGCTCGCGGGGGTACGCCTTCGCGACCGCGCCGAGGCGGGCCTCGACTTCGCCGGCCCCGCCGGCCACGCCCGGCAACCACGCACCGTCGAGCGCGATCTCGAGGCCGCGACCGCCGATGTGCACGTGTATGCGCGAGGTGGTGATGGCAGCTGCGGTGGTGCCCGCGGCGCCTTCGCGCACGACGACCAGCGGCAGGGCGGTCGCGACGGTGCCGCCGGCCGAGTGCGGCTCGAGCACGGCGATCTCGACCCGCGCCGCGTTGCCGCGACGGACCGCGCGCAGCGCCCGGTGCAGCTGGGGTGCGGGCAGGTTGGCGTCGGCGACCAGCAGCAGCGCGCCGCGGCCATCTTGCGCCAGGGCGTCGCGCACGGCGTCGCCCACCGGCGCGATGTCATCGTCGGCCAGCGGCAGCGCGCGCGCCTGGGGGCGGCCCGCGTCGACATCCACGCGGCCGGCCGACACGTGGACGATGGGCGCCAGACTCTCGGGCTGGCCCGTGCCGCGTGGCCGGATCGGTGCGGTCCACGGCGCGGTGCGGGCGGCCGGCAGCCCGGCCAGCACCGCGGCGGCCAACTCGTCGTCGTTGCCGGACCGCGCCGCGACAGCAGCGGCCCACGCCGGATCCTCCGCGAGCGCCGCGCGCTGGGTCTCGAGCAGCGCGACGAGCCCCGCGGCGCCCTCCCACCGCGGACGTTCGTGCACGCCGGTGTCGGCGAGCTCGGCCTCGACGCTCTCGCGTGCGGCGTACTGCGCCTGGATCGCGACCTCGATGCGGCCCTCGGGTGGGCGGGCGAGGGCACCCACGAGCGTGCCGCGGACGTGATCGTAGAGCCGCCAACGGGCGTTGTCGCGGATGCGCGGATGCCCGCCCGTGGCGAGCGAGCGATAGGCGAGGGTGCGGATCGCGAGGCCGTCCGCGTCGGACGGCGGCTGAAGATCGGTGGTCAGCAGCGCGATCGCATCGTTGACGAAGCTGCGCGCGTCGTCATCCGCGACGCCGAGATCGTCGAGCGCGGTCGCCTCGGCGAGCAGCCGGCCCAGCGCCTCGCGGGTGGCTTCTTCACCGCGGCCGCTGGTGTGGCCGCCCAGCGCAGCCCACAGCACGTCGCGCGCATCGGCGTCGTCGGCGAGGCGCGCGGCGTCGAAGAGATCCAACAGTCGCTCGAGTCGCACCGCGCGGGCGCGGGTGTCACCGGTGGCGAGGGCGCCCAGGCGATCGACCTCATCGTCGGTGGCCCCGACAGGCGAGGTCTCGATGAACGCCGCGGGCGTCCGGCTCCCGACCTTCGCGCCGTGGGCGCAGCCGCCGAGCGCCAGCAGCAACACCCACGGAGCCGCCGTTCGCCGCATCGGGGTCTCCGACAGCGGCGTCCGCACGAGGTTCCCATGAGAGACGACGCCGGCCATCCGCTCGACTAGCATACCCACCGTGCCGGCGATCGACGACGCAACCGTGCCGCGGGCACGCGCGGGCCGGACGATCGCGGCGGCGTTGGGCTGCGGGCTCGGGCTTTGCGTCGGGGCCACCGCCGACGCGGCCGACGTCCGCACCATCTCGCGCACGTTCGGCGAGGGCTACATGGTCCGCGCGCCGGGGCCTGACGGCACGCTGCTGTCCAGGCGCCGCCTGGTGCAGTACGTCGGCGTGGGCGTCTACCGCATCCTGCCGCCCAAGCAAGTCGACGAGTGGGAGCGCCGCGAAGAGGACGGGCAGCTGCAGATCGTGTCGAGCCTGCGCATCCGCCACGACTTCGGCACCTTCACGCGCAACGCCACCGGCGACGCCGCGCGCCTGGTCAACCGCATCGACGGCCGCCAGATCGATCTGCTGTATGGCTACCTCGAGGGCCGCAACCTCGGCGGCGCGGTGGACCTGCGGGCCGGCCGGCAGTTCGAGATGTCGGGGCTCGACTTCTACGCGTTCGACGGCGGATGGATCCGCGTGCGCACGCCGGCCCACCTGGCCTTCGAGGCGTTCGGCGGCTTCGCCGTCGACGCCAGCGACATCTTCGGATTCCCCACCTTCGAGCAGGACGGCACCGATGACGCCTCCACCGATCGCATCACCACCCCGATGGTCGGTGCCGCGTTCGCGATGGCCGACGTGAACTTCATGGACGCGCGGTTCGCCTATCGCCGCGCGTGGTCTCCCGCGGCGTTCGGCGAGGACCTCGCCAACCCGGACGGCAGCCTCGGCCTGCCCGGCGCCGTCGATCAGGAGTTCGTCACCGCGACCGCGGCGCTGCGGCTGGCCAAGGGCCGGGTCTCGCCGTCGTTCGCCGCGCGCTACAACCTCGGCACCGCCCGGCTCGACGACACCAGCGCGATGCTGTCGTGGACGATGACCGAGCTGCACACGGTGCGAGCGCAGTACATCCGCACCATCCCGTCGTTCGATCTCGATTCCATCTTCAACGTGTTCGCCATCGAGCCCATCGAGGACGTCCGCGTCGTCTACGAGGTGCGCCCGGGACCGTACTGGACGGTCTACGGCCGCTTCCAGGGCCGCATCTTCCGCAGCGACACCACCGCTGCGCTGGGCACCGATCCCGAGCAGCCAACACGATTTGGCGGCGGCGGGGCAGGGGGCGCCAGCTACCGGCGGCGGCGGTTCGCCGCGCGTGCCGATCTGTTCGGCATGGGCGGCGAGGGTGGCCAACGCATCGGCGGCAACGTCGACACGCGCACCCACGTCGTCTACGACCGCCTCGCGCTCGACGGTCGGCTGTACGTCGTCGGCTACCGCGACGATCTGGTCGCGGCGCGGCGCGGGTACTCGGTTGCGCTGCAAGCCGGCGGCAACCTCCGCCTCGCCCACGGCGTGTACCTCAACGTCGTCGGCGAGCAGCTGTTCACGCAGTTCTACAGCACGGCGTTCCGTGCCCTGGCCATGCTCAGCTTCGACTGGGCCGTCCGCGGAGGTCGACGATGAGCGCGGCGAAGCGGAGGCTGCTGTGGTTGGTGCTGTGGGCCTGCGCCACCTTGGGGGGGCTCGGGCTCGGTCTGCAGCCACAGATCGGAACTGCCGGTCCGGCCAAGGCACGAGGCGGGCTGCGTCCCACGGCGGTCGGACGGGGGCCGGTGTTCCGCCAGGGCAAGCCGCCACGGGAGCGCGCCGAGATTCCGGCCACGATCGGCGTCGCCAACGGACCCACGATGCTCGGCAGCGCGGTGTATCCGGCGCAGGACATTCCGCTGCGCTTCACCCACGATCGCCACCTCGCGCTCGGGCTGTCGTGCGATCGCTGCCACGGCGGAGCGGCGACGAGCAAGCGCTCCGCCGATCTGCTCATCCCCACCGGCGAGGCCTGCGACGAGTGCCATGGCCAACAGCACCCACGCCCCGACGACGAGCCGATGCGCTGCACGCTGTGCCACACCCAGGTCGAGGACGGCGATCGGCTCACCGCCAGCGTGCGGATGCCCCGGCCGCTGCTCCACTTCAACCACGAGCTGCACACGCGCCGCGGCTCCGACTGCAAGGACTGCCACGACATGAGCCACGTGCGGCTCGGCAGCGTGCTGCAGCTACCGAGCGAAGCGAGCTGCCTCAGTTGTCACGACGGTTTCCAGGCCACTGCGCGCTGCGGCGCCTGTCATCCCGCCGGCAGCGACGGCCGCCTGCTCATGCGCGCCCAAGACGATCGCACGCTGCCGGCTCTGATCCCGCGCGGCGCATCGGCATGGGGTGCCGCCCACGATCTCAACTTCGTCGAGGATCACGCCGCCATCTCCAAGTCCAACGGCAAGCTGTGCAACAGCTGCCACGATGACGCGTTCTGCATCGATTGCCACGACGGTCCGATCCGGCCGATGAGGATCCACGCCGGCGACTACCTGACGATCCACGCGCAGGACGCCCGCGCCGCGATCTCCGACTGCCAGAGCTGCCATCGCACCCAGAGCTTCTGCCAGGCGTGCCACGATCGCGTCGGCTTCGGCGATCGGCAAGACGGCGAGTTCGGGGTCGGCGGCGCGCTGCAGTTCCATCCCCCCGACTGGGCGGGCCCCCCGGGCATGCCCCAGGGCCACGCGCACGCCGCCCAGCGCAACATCGGCACGTGCGTCTCGTGCCACAGCGAAGACAGCTGTCTGTCGTGTCACGCGACCACCGGCGCCGCGCGTCCCGGCCTCGACGTCAGCCCCCACGGCCCCGGCTTCGCCCGCTCGGCGCGCTGCGACGCCCTCGCCGGGCACAACCGTCGCATGTGCTTGCGTTGCCACGCGCCTGGCGACCCCCAGCTCGAGTGCCTCTGAGCTACGGATGAAAAGCGCGCCGGCGGGCGTTGCTCGACGGATGGAAGGGCGGTCCGTCCCTTCCCGTGGTGTCACAGCGGCGAGAACACGGTGAACAGCTCGACCTCCGACATCGCCACCAGACGGTAGGCCTTGGCGGGATCGATGAACACGGGCGACGCCGGCAGCAGCTCGACCCTGTCGAGATCGGTGCCGTCGTCGACCTCCAAGATGCCGCGGCCACCGGTCAGCATCACGTGCATGTCACGGCGGTTCTGGGTCGACACCACTACGTTCTCGCCCTCTTTCACGCGGAGCACGGTCGCGACGTACTGCTCACCGCGGGCCCAGACGAACGACGCGCCGAAGCTCTTGGCGGAAAACGGCGGGCCGAAGTCCGAGTCCTCGTCGGGCACATCCGACGACTCGTCATCGGTGGGCACCACCGCGTCGGGGACGGCGGGGGGATCGTGATCCGACGGGTCGTCGGATTCAGGCGCGTCGGGCTCGGCCATTCGCGCCGAGACTACCGCAAAACCGAAGCCGCCACAGCGGGCGCGAGAGCGCGGGCCTCGTCGCACCCGATCACTTTGTTGGGAACGGCGAGCCTTGGGTCGAGGACGGCGCGCCCTTGGGTTTGGCGGGTGTGGGTGCGCCCGCCGACGGCGCGGTGGGCTTCGCTGGCGTCGTCGGGGCGAGCGGCTTGGTGGCGGGATCGTCGGCGGTAGGGCCCGGCTTGCTCGGCGTCTTGGCGGAATCCTTCTTCGCGCCGGGTTCGGGCGTCGTGGCCGTGGGCTTCGACACCTTTGCGTCGGACTTCGGGTCCGACTTCGAGGTGTCGGTCTTCGCAGCTTTTTTCCCGGTCGTCGCCTTGCCCGCCCCGGCCTTCGCCGCATCCGCGGTCGCCGGGGTCGCGCCGGCGTCCTGGTCCTTACCGGGCTCCTCCACGTATTCGGTGGCGTCGCTCTTCTGGGCATCTTCGGTGCGCTTGGTCGTCCGCGACGACTCGGCCAGCCGCGCACGGCGGGCGGCGTCGTGATCCCATTGATCGACGCGGCCGTCGCCGTTCACATCGTAGCCGACGCGATCGATGCGCCCCGACAGGTAGTACGTGAACATGTCGGGCTTGCCGTCGCCGTCGCGATCGGTCTCGATGCGCAGCAGCCGGCCCTTGTCGTAGCGCCGCCAGGCATCGACATAGCCGTCGCGGTCGAGATCCTGCTCGTCGAAATCCAATTCTTTGCCCTTGTAGTGGCGACCGAGATCGATGCGACCGTCGAAGTCGAGATCGAACTGCTCGCGGACGATCTCGCCCTTGTCGTCGTAGTGGAAGTAGGCGTCGAGCCGCCCGTCGAAGTTGAAGTCGGCCTGCTTGCAGGCGAGCAGCTCGGCCTTGGGCTGGCCGTGATGGATCTCGATCAGATCGCCGCGCCCGTCGTGGTTCAGATCGAACTGGTCGGTGCGCCCGCCAGACGCGCCGCAGCGGGCGGCATCCACGACCAGGGGCTTGAGGTTGGGATTGGGCGGCGCGGCCCGGCTTTCGACCTCGTCCTCCGCAGACTCGTCGGGGGCCTTCGATGCACCCGGCTTCGCCGCACACGCCGCCAGGCACGCCGGCAAGCCCACCGCGACCACGAAGCTCGAGCCACGTCGTTGCACGCTGGGTACTCTAGGGTCCGGCAGCGGCGCCGGCAAGCAGCGGGCATCTATGATACGTCTGCCGCCTGGACGCCGGGCCGTTCGCGGTCCCGAAACGACTCCGTCCTCGCCGCCCCCATGAACGACCCACAGGTCAAGGCGCCAGTCCCCACCGCGCCACCGTCTGCCAAGATCCGCAGCTTCTGCATCATCGCGCACATCGACCACGGCAAGAGCACGCTCGCCGATCGGCTGATGGAGGCGACTGGGCTCGTCGGCCAACGCGAGGCCCGCGCCCAGTACCTCGATCGCATGGACATCGAGCGCGAGCGCGGGATCACGATCAAGGCCCAGAGCGTGCGCATGGCGTACACGGCGCCCGATGGCGAGACCTACGAGCTCAACCTCATCGACACGCCCGGCCACGTCGACTTCGGCTACGAGGTGTCGCGAAGCCTCAAGGCCTGCGAAGGCGCGCTGCTGGTGGTCGACGCCGCCCAAGGCGTCGAGGCCCAGACCCTCGCGAACGTCTACATGGCGCTCGACGAGCAGCTCACGATCATCCCGGTCATCAACAAGATCGACCTGCCCTCGGCGGATCCCGAGCGCGTGCGCACCGAGATCGAAGAGATGGTCGGGCTCGACGCCAGCGACGCGCTCATGGTGTCGGCGAAGAGCGGCATCGGCATCGACGATCTGCTGGTGGCGATCATCGATCGCATCCCGCCGCCGTCGGGCGACCGCGAGGGCCGGCTGAAGGCGCTCATCCTCGACAGCTGGTGGGACAGCTACCGCGGCGTCATCTCGATGATCCGCGTGTTCGAGGGCAGGGTGCGCCCAGGTCAGCAGGTGCGCCTGCTGTCGACCCGCAAGACCTACCAGGTCGTCAACACCGGGGTGTTCGCCCCAGAGATGACCGAGCTCACCGAGCTGTGCGCGGGCGAGGTGGGCTTCGTGGTGTTCAACCTCAAGGACGTCGCCGACAGCAAGATGGGCGACACCGTGGCCGAGCCCGACGACGAGGGCGCCGTGGCGCTGCCGGGCTTCAAGGAGATCCAGCCGATGGTGTTCGCCGGGGTCTTCCCGACCGACAACGCGGCATATCCCTCGCTGCGCGACGCCCTGACCAAGCTGTCGCTCAACGACGCCAGCTTCTCGTACGAGCCCGAGACCTCCTTGGCGCTGGGCTTCGGGTTCCGCCTCGGGTTCTTGGGGCTCCTGCACATGGAGATCGTGCAAGAGCGGCTCGAGCGCGAGTACGACCTCGATCTCATCACCACGGCGCCGTCGGTGAAGTACATCGTGCACCTCAAAGACGGCAGCACGCAGGTGATCGACAACCCGGCGAAATTCCCCGATCTCGGCCACGCCGAGCAGATCGATGAGCCGGTGATCGAGGCCCGCATCCAGCTGCCGCAGGAGTACGTCGGGCCGATCCTCAAGTTGTGCGAGGAGCGACGCGGGATCCAGAAGGATCTCAAGTACCTCACGCCCACGCGCGTGCAGCTGGTCTACGAGTTGCCCCTGGCCGAGGTGGTGTTCGGCTTCTACGACATCCTGAAGAGCCGCTCGCGGGGCTACGCCAGCATCGACTACGACGCCGCCGGGCACCGCACCAGCGACATGGTGCGGCTCGATCTGCTGGTCAACGGCGAGAACGTCGACGCCCTATCGCTCATCACCCATCGCGACACCGCCTACAACCGGGGCCGCGACCTCTGCAACAAGATGAAGGACCTGGTCCCGCGGCAGCAGTTCGAGGTCGCGATCCAGGCCGCGATCGGCTCGCGGGTCATCGCCCGCACCACGGTCAAGGCGATGCGCAAGGACGTCACGGCGAAGTGCTACGGCGGCGACATCAGCCGCAAGCGCAAGCTGCTCGAGAAGCAGAAGGCCGGCAAGCGGCGCATGAAGGCGATCGGCAGCGTCGAGATCCCGCAGGAGGCGTTCCACGCGGTGTTGACCCTGGAGGATGGGTGAGCGCGCCCGAGACACCCGATGGATCCCGCTCGGCGGCCGCCGCACCGAGCCCGAGCCAGCCTGCCGCCCCCCGCAAGCCGCGGACTCCGCGGCAGGTGAGGGCGGCCGCGTCGATGCTGCAAAAAGAGGGGCGCCGCATCCTCAAGCGCCACGGCTCGCGCATTGCGGCGGCGCCGGCCGATGCCATCCGCGCCAGCTTGGCGGCCGTCGACACCCTGCGCACCGCCCAGGACTGGCCGGTGCTCGAGACCGAGGCCGAGCGCCTCGACGACCTGCTCCACCAACACGCGAATTTCGCCCGCAAGAGCGCGCTGCGCGAGACCCTCGAGAACGTCTTCATCGCCGTCGTCGTCGCCTTGGGCCTGCGCTCGTGCTTCTACGAGCCGTTCAAGATCCCCTCGGGCAGCATGATGCCGACGCTGCGCTCGGGTGATCACATCTTCGTCAACAAGTTCGCCTATGGCGTCCAGATCCCGTTCACCACGCAGGTGGTGGGCGAGGCGATCGGCGACATCGAGCGCGGCGACGTGGTGGTGTTCCGCTACCCGATCGACGAGACCGAGGACTTCATCAAGCGCGTCATCGGGCTGCCCGGCGACGAGGTCCGCATCACCGGCCGCACGCTCGCGATCAGGCGGCCCGGCGCCGCCGACTTCGAGGACGTGCAGCGCGAGGCGAGCACCGAGCGCTGCCTCGACGAGGCCGGCGTCAAGCACGTCGCGAACTGCCAGCTGTTCGAGGAGACCCTCGACGGCAAGACCTACGTCGTCCGCTACACCACGACGATCGACGACCGCGACGACCTGATACACAAGCCGCGCACGTGGAAGGTCCCCGATCGCCACCTGTTGGTGATGGGCGACAACCGCAACCAGTCGCACGACTCGCGCGAGTGGACGGTGCAGGTCGAGGCCGTGGGCGCCGACAGCCTGCTGACCCTCAAAGATCTGCGGGACCTGACGTCGGACAGCATGTTCACCATGGATCGGAACACCGACGTCGGCGGCATCGACGATGGTCGCCACGACGCGGTGACGTACCTGGCCAGCCACCGTTCAGAGAGCCACGACGTGCTGCTCGAGGTGTGGCGCAAGCCGACCTTGGGCACCCAGACGGTGTTCGAGACCGTGGGGGCGTCGCTGGCGGGCAGCCGTCCGAGCACGATGGCCGAGCTGCTGACCGGCGCCAGCGCGGGGGCCGACCGCGACCGCGCGCTCGAGCTCGGCGCCGGCGTCGACCGCCTGGTGATGGCGAAGGACGCCGACGCCCGCCAGGCCGTGCTGCTGCTCGAGTCGGCCGACGCGGTGCTGCGGGTATCGTGCGGGACCGGCGTGTGCAAGGACGACCCCAAGCTCGGGCTCGTCGTCGCCGACGTGCTCGAGAAGTTCCACAGAAACCACGCCCAGGACGCGCGGACCCTGCTCGAGGCCCCCGAACACGTCCGCTACACGACCCACTGGTCGGGCCGCAGCGACGCGCGCGAGCACTTCTTCGAGCGCACGCTGGTCCGGCCCGGCGGCGACAAGACCCGCGACAAGGTGCGACTGCGGGCGTTCCGCAAGCCGGTCGAAGGTGTGACGTTCGTGCGCGACGCTGCGCTGTGGGCCTTTGGCAGCTCGAGCGGCATGGCCGATCGCGTGCCTGGGCTCGGCGAGGACGCGCTGCGGGTGGCGCGGCCCGACCGTCAGATCTTGGTGCTCACCGACGCCGAGCGCGAGATCGTCGTCGTGCTCGAGTGTGGCGCGGCGTTCTGCTCCGATGCCGCCGCCGCCGAGGCGCTGGGCAAGATCGTCGCCGAGGGAATGCCGGCCGCCGCTGGCGATCGCCGCAAGCTGCGGGTGCTGCTCACCTCGGGCGAGGTGCCGGGCTACGACGAGGTGCCGACCGGCATCCCAGAGCTATCCGAGTTCGATCGCGTGCGGCTCGAGGGTACCGTCCGCGGCAGGGAGCACACCGTGGTGGTCGAGGCGTGGCTGCGGCCCGAGCAGGGCCTGCCGGCCAAGGTCGCCGAGCTCGGCACCGAGCACGCGCTGGTGGCCGATCCGTCGGTGGCCGAGGGGGCGATGGCGGCCGAGCGTGACGATGCGTTCGAGCTCGTCTTCGGCGTGCCGCAGTCCCAGGCCGTGGTTCGCATCGAGTGCCGCAAGGGCCTGTGCCCGACGCGGGAGTTGGCGCTGTCGCTGGCGCACCGGGCGGCGGCCAAGGCCGTGGACCCGAGCAACTTCATCGACCCGCAGGCCGAGCGGCCGCGTCCGTTCGTCCCGCGCGGCAACGTGAAGGGCCGCGCCGAGCGTATCTGGCTGCCGCTCGCGCGCTTCTGGCTGCCGATCCGCTAGGAGGTTCGCGGCGGCGGCTGGCGCCGGCGGCGGGCCGAACGCACCAGACCCTACTTTACATAATCTATATTATCGGCGTTCCCGATAGAAGGCTTCAGGGGGCCCCCTGCGGCCGTGAGGCCCGGCGGAACGCCTGGGCCGAAGCCCAACGCACGCGTCTGCGATCGGCGGCCATGCGGTCCGAACCACGCAGGAACGCCGCGGTGGTGGCCACCGCGGCGTCGGATTCACAGCCTGCGTGCCGATGCTCAGCGACGACGACGGCGGAGCAGCCAGCCCATCACGCCGAGTGCCAGCCAGCCCTGGCCACCGCGTCCGCCCTCGTTGCATCCGCAGCCGTCGTCGCTGCCGGCACCACCGGTTGCGCCCGCGCTCCCGCTGCTGTCGCCGAAGCTGTCTGTGTCCGTGGCGCTGGCGTCGCCCTCGCTGTCGGAGTTGCTGTCCGAGTCGCTGTCGCCGGTGGTATCGGCGGCCGTGTCACCACCGCTGGTGTCCACGGCGCCGGTCTCGGCCGCCGGCTCGACGAAGTCGATCTGCACCGGTGCGGCGACATACGGCTCCTCGAGCGCATCCTCGCCCACGCAGCTGACGTAGCTGAAGTTCCACCGCGGCGCGATGACCCAGCCATCGCCGTTCTCGGGCGCGTCCGCGGCGCGCACGGTGATCACGATCTCGCGGGTCTCCTGCGGCCCGACGACACCGATGTCGACCCCGGTCCCGAGCGCCGCCGCCGTCACAGGGTCGCCGGAGATGTCGCCGTCGTTGCCGTCGATCGTGAAGCTCTCGAGCTCGAGGCCTGCCGGCAGCGGTGCGACCAGCGAGACGCCGTCGGCGTTGACCAGGCCGCTGTTGGTCATCGACACCGTGAGCGCTGCGGTCTCGTCGATGGTGATCTCCCCCGGGGCCACCCCGACCAGCGTGTTGCGGCCCGAGAAGTCCGGCGCGTTGACGCCGATGGCGAACGCGACCGTCGTCGGGACGTACGAGTCACCTTCGGTCTGGGTGCGCAGGACCGCCTCGGTCTGACCGTTGGCGAATTGCCCGTCCTGCGACGACAGCGGCAGATGGGTGATGTCCCAGCCCTGACGAGCGCCGCTTTGGTTCACGCCGAGCGTGGCATCGTGGTTGGCGTCGCCGAAGCTGCCGCTGGTGTCCAGCAGGCCGTCGGCGCCGTTGATCTGCGAGGCAAAGAAGTTGTTCTCGGGGTTGTTGGGGCCGGAGAGATCGACGAACGCTCCGAGGACGGTCTCGCCGATCGCGAGCCCGTCGCCGGTCAGGTCGGCGTCGCCCTCGATGGCGCTGACCACCGCCGTGCCATTGAAGGCGCCCATCGGCGGGGTGCAGAAGCCGGCGAACGAGTAGTCCTCGGTGGACTGCTCGTCGACGAACGATCCGCCCACGAACACGGTGAGATTGCGGATCGGCTGCATGCTGTCGCGGTAGGCGACCACGAGGGTCCAGCCGGCCGCGTTGAGCGAGTTGATGGTCGCGTCCTGGGTGCCGGGCACGCCGCCCAGCGAGTACGTGCCGGCGCCGTGGGCCACGACGAAGTCGGTGACGTCGGCGGTGCGCATGTAGTACCGGACGAAGAAGCCCTCCGCCGACATCTCGTCGATGGTCATGGCCGTGGTCGCGTCGGGATCGACCATCGCCGTGTCGCCGCCGAACTCGAACGTGACCGCGTCGTCGAGGTCCGCGCGGACGTCCTCGAGGCCGTAGAACGTGCTGCCGCCCCACACCAGCTCGGCGTAGAGCACCTCGGCGTCCTTGGGCAGCACGAGATCGCCGGTCGAGCCATTGAGCGTCCAGTCGGAGGTGGTGCCCGTCGGCCACGGGTTGCCGATCGCGACCGGGTGGTTGTCGACATCGGTGGCGTCGAGGCTGATGAACGTGCCGATCGAATCCTGGGTCCCGGGGCCGTTGGCGTTCAGCGCCTTGGCGAGGCCCAGCGTGTTGCCGGTCGCGACCACGCTGCCGGCGGCGGTGGCGTTGAAGCGCAGCTCGGCGGCGGACGCAGGCAGCGAGATCACACAGAACAAACCCAAGGGCAGTGCGCGACGGAGCATGGGCGGAACATACCAGCGACGGCGCATGCGCGGCAGACGTGGTCCGGGGACACGATGCGTGGCGACGCACGTACGTCGCGCGATTTCACACCGTCGGTGGAAGCGACCCGACGGGCTCGCGGTATGCTGGCCCACGATGGCCCGCCGACGTGCGCTCGCAGAGCTCCTCACCACGGCTGGTCCCGCCCACTCGCGCGTCCCTGCACGCCTGCGTGAGGTCCCCATCACCGCTGCGCGCGAGCGTGTCCTCGAGCTCGAGGCCCTGCTCCACCTGCGCGATGGTTTCCGCGCCCTGGATGGCGCGCTGTACGTGCGGCCCACCGTCACCGTCGCGCAGATCCGCGGCTGCGGGGACTGGAACGGCCTGACCCTGTGGCGGGCGCCCTACCGTCACGCGACCATGATCTGGCTCTTCGCCGAGGACGTGCACGGGCGACAGTTCGGCATCCATCGGCACGGCATCGTGCGCATGGACCCGTGCACCGGCGTCATCGATCCGTGGGCTGAAGATCTCGAGGGCTGGGCCGCCCGCGCCCTCGACGAAGCCCCGTCGCTCGGCCGCGATCACGTCGTCGCCTGGGAAGCCGCGCACGGCACCTTGCGCGCGCACGATCGCCTGCAACCCCGGGACCCCGACGCCCTCGGCCTCGAGCTCGACACCGACTTCCGCGTGCGCGAGGATCTCGATCTCATGCGCCGCTGGGTCGTCGCCTTCCGCGCCCACCTCGAGCAGCCCGGCGAGCCCCTGGTCGCCGCGCAGATCGACGACACTCGATGGTGGGGCGAGGACGCCTGAGCCCGCCCGCCTGGGCGTCTGTCCCGGGCCGCGGCACTCTGGTAGGGTCCGGGCGCCCCGCTCGCGTAGCTCAGTCGGATAGAGCGACGGTTTCCTAAACCGTAGGTCGGAGGTTCGATCCCTCCCGCGGGCGCCCGCAGGTGGCTGGATTCGAGATTTTACGTATCGCCGCCGGCGGCGGCGGGCAACCGGCGAGCGAGTCATCCGCCGCACGACTCGCGCTCGGTCGAGGTAGTGAGGGGCTGCCGGCCTCGTCTAGCGTCCGTCGAACACGCCGTGGCTGTTCAGGCGGTAGGCGTTGCAAATGCCCTCGATGGCCTCGACGTCGGCGTCCGGGTTGCTCGCGAGGCCCACGACGAAGCCCCCGGTCGCCCTGGCGATCGGGTGAGGACCGAGCCGGCCACGACGCCATCGCGATCCTGAGCGGGCGCTCAGCCCGCCGACGGGTTCGGTCCCGAGCCCGCGGCCGCCAGTTTCGGTGTCGCGCGCGCGGGGACCTTCGCGCCCTCGGATCCTCGCCCTTGCAGGCGCGCAACAAGACGCCCCCGTCGTCTCCTTCCGCCCGTGCCCGTTGCGGCTACCATGCTGGCCGTGCGCCACGTCGCAGCCGCCGGCTTCATCGCGTGCGCGTGGCTACTCGCAGCCGGCTCGTGCAAGGTCCCGGGTACGTTGGGCCTCGCGTGTGGCGACGACAGTCACTGCGATGCGGGTCAGTCGTGCGGCGTCGACGGCGTGTGCGTGGCGGGCGGGACCGCCGAGTCGTCGGGGACGGCACCGCTGCCGACCACGGAGACAACGGTCGGATCCGACTCGGCGAGCGCGGGCACGACGGACGCCGCTACCGCGTCGTCGTCCACCGACGCGCCGATGTCCGAGTCGTCGAGTTCCGGCCCATCGTGCGGTCAGGCGATCGGGGTATGCGACAAGGTCGACGTGCTGATCGTGATGGATAATTCGGGGAGCATGTCCGAGGAGTTCGCGGCGTTCGTCCCGGCGCTCGCGGAGTTCACCGATCTGCTCGATTCGGTGTTCGGTGGGCTGTGCTCCTACCACCTGGGGCTGACGACGACCGAGGTCGCGCCGGACTACCAGTCCGAGGTCTGCCACGTCCGCGGGGCGCTGTCGCGCAGCGGCGCGCTGCTCGGTGGCGACTCCTGCTTCGGTGACGACGCGCATCCGCCATACCTCGACGAGAGCGACGCGCTCACGACCATCGGCTGCCTGTTCGCGGTGGGCCAGAACTACGACGACGACGAGAAGCAGCTCGACACCGCGCTGGCGGCCCTGTCGCCCGAACTCGGCGCGCCCGGGGCGTGCAACGAGGGGTTTCTGCGGGACGACGCCGCGCTCATCGTAGTGTTCATCACCGACGAGGACGACGACGACGACAGCCTCGATCCCAACGAGGCGCCGGGGCGCACGGGCTCGGTGGGTGCCCCCACCGACTGGTTCGACAGACTCACGGCGATCAAGCCGCCCACGGCGGTCGGTGTACTCGCGCTGATCGCGAACGGGCCCGATGCCTGCGCGCCATGGCAGCCCTCGTCGGGCAACTCCGATGGCGAGGGCGCCGAGTACGGCGAGCGGATCCTGACCTTCATGCAGCACTTCACCGGAATCGGCCTGACCGATCACATCCACGCCGGGAACATCTGCAGCTCGACGAACGACCTGGTCCCGCAGATCGCCGACCTCATCGAGGTCCTGAACGCAGTCTGTGAAGATTCCGGGCTCTGAGATCAGCAGTCCGTTCCCCCGCGCGGGCACGCGTATCGAACATGCAGGTGATCGTCGTGGGCCGGCTCGTGGCGGACCAGGCCGCGACGCGCCCAGCGGCCGTGGGGATGCTGGAAGACCTCGCCGAGCACCCGCCGCGACACGCCGTGCTTGCGGGCCCAGGCGTAGATTTCACCTTGTATGGCGAAGTCGAGGAAGATCTGGACGGGGCCGCCCGGTCGCTTGGACTGGTTGTAGAACGCCTCGATGAGCGCCCACGTCGCTGCGTGATCGAGGGGCGCCGCGCCGGCCCCGACGAAGCGCTTGGGGTAGGCCTCGGGCACGCGGCGGAAATACAGGCCGATGTCGACGTCGCGACCGGCACGGTGCGACTTGTGGCCGGGCAGCCGGCCCCCGCCCTTCGCCGAGATGTCGCCGATCGCGAGGCGGTGGACGCCCGGGTGCTTCTTCTTCACCGTGGCGATCGCGGCGCGCGTCGATGTGACGACGTGGGGCAGGCCCCAGGCCCGCGTGGGGTGGCGTAGGTAGTAGATGCGGTCGTGGGGGAGTAAAACGGCTCCCACCAGCGACGAGGACGTGCTCGCGGTCGCCCGCGCCTCGCTGGCGACCGCAGCCGCGCGCCGCTTCGCCGTGGGGGCGGGCAACGCCGAGACTTCGTCCGGCGGCGGCGGGAGGTCGGCGAGATCGGGCAGCGCGTGCTCGGCGAGGGGCGCATCGCCGAGCACGAGGCGCTGGCCGATCACGATCCTCGCGCTCGACAGGCCGTTGCGCTCCTGGAGCGCCTCGACGGTGAGCCCGTGGCGGTGCGCGAGCGCACCGAGCGTGTCGCCCGCGACCACCTGGTGGATGCGCGGCGCTGGCTTCGCGGTGGGCTTGGGCTTCGCGGTGGGCTTGGGCTTCGCGGTGGGCTCGGGCTTCGCGGTGGGCTCGGGCTTCGCGGTGGGTGCGGCCGGCAGCGTGAGCGTGGTGCCGATGCGAAGCGGGTCGGTCAGCCGCGGGTTCGCGGCCCGCAGCTCGGCGACGCTCGTGCCGTGTTCACGCGCGATCCCCCAGAGGTTCTCGCCGCGGGCAACCTCGTGGGCACCGGCGACGGGACCCGCGATCGACAGCCACTGGGCCAGGAAGAACGCGCGCATTCCGAGATGCACTGTGGTCGGCGGATCACGCCCGCGCAAATTTTCGGGCGCGATGCGTCGCGTCCATCCCATCGTGATCAATCGGCACTGCATGGGTGTACGCCGACGGATCGACCCGTCGCTCGGTGAACACACCCTCGCTTCCGCCGCGTCGGCGCCGGTCGAGCGTCGCGTTCGCGGCCTCGGTCCACGGCCCACGGCCCACGGCCCACGGTCCAGGAGAATGCATCGACCGAATCCTCGACAATGACAACCAAGTATCTTCAAATGCTCATGTTTTCAGTGCCTTTGATGCGTGCATCTTGGGCCCCGTCTTGGCCCCACCCTCGATGCGGGCGCTCGCCTATGGCATGTCTTCCCCTCACGTGGCGTCGCGATCACCCCTGCGTCCCTGGGACGTCGCGCATGCGAGCTGGACCTTGCCGCTCGTCGCGGCGGGCATCGCAGCCTCACTCGCGAGCGGCGCGCGGCCACTGGGCGTCGAGGCCCAGCGCAGCGTCGCGTTCGCCCTGGGGCCCGCGCTTCTGCTCGTCACACTGCACGCCCGTACCGCGGCATATCTCCACGACGAGGGACTCGCGACCACGCTGCCGCTGCCGGTGCCACCGCGCCGCCGCTTCGCGATCGCGTGGCGCAGTCACCTCGTGGGTCTGCTGTGGCAGGCGGTGTGCGGCGCGGTCGCCTTCGCGATCGCGGGCAGCGACGCGCCCGCGCGGATGGTGCTGGTCGCGGACTGGTTGGCGCTGGTACTGACGTGCGCATTGGTCGAGCCCGCCGGCGCGGCGGCGTCGGCCCTGCTCGGTCGCCGCGTGCCCGAGGACAGCGTCGCCGGCCAGCTCCAGCGCGCCGCCGGCGGCGGTTGGACGCTCCCCGAGGCCGTCGTACACCTGTGGGCGCCCGCGATGGCGCTCGCGACCGCGGCCGCCGTGGCGATGCCGCTGCAGCTCACCATCGATCGCTGGGCGGATGGTCGTGCACCTGGCCGCGCGCACCTCGTCGCCTGCACGCTCGCCCTGTCGATCGCGGCGGTGCTGCGCGTCGCGGCGGTGCCAGCGTACTGCCGCGGGATGTTCGACGCCGTGCCGTGGCTGCGCCAGGCGATGCGCACCCTCGCCGGCCCACCCGTGCCATCACCGGCGCCGCGGTGGCTCGCCGCGATCCGCGATCCCGGCCTGCGTCTGACGATCCTCCAGCACCAGCGTCTGACGCCCGTGCCCACGCTGCGCCTGGTCGCACTGCTCGGCACCGCCGTCATCCTCACCGTGCGCACCGCGGCACCGGGAATCGCCGAACTCGGGATCCTCGTCGGCCTCGTCGCCCTGTGGCTGGTGCCTGCGGACGCGCTGCGTCGCCACGGCCAGGCCCAACGCCGCCTGCTCTCCCCCCTGCCCCTCACCGATCATCGCGCGCGGGCGTGGGCGTGTCTGCTGGCGCCTGTAGTGCTCGCCGCGCTGCCGGTGGCGTGGCGCGTCGTCGCGTCGCGAGTCGTGGGAGGCGAGGCATGAGCGCGCCGCTGCAGCTGCGCGGCGTCACCAAGCGCTACGGTGCGCGGGTGATCCTCGGCGGCGTCGAGCTCGACGTCGGTGACGGCGAGCTCGTGGTGCTGCGCGGACCCAACGGCACCGGCAAGTCGACGCTGCTCGGCTGCATCTGCGGCCAGGTCGTGCCCGACGACGGTCACATCGCCATCGATGGTCACGATCTGCGCGCCGATCCCATGGGCGCACGTCGAGGGCTGCGGGCGCTCGCCCAAGAGGTCGAGGTGCCGCCCGGCATCACCGGCCGCGAGTGGCTGGCGTTCTGCGCCGACGTCTTCGGCGCCACCGCGCCGCCGCCAGACGACCCGCAGCTCGGCGAGGTGCTCGATCAGCTCGCGACGACGTATAGCGTGGGCCTGCGCCGCCGGCTCGCGTTCCTCGGGCTGTGCGTCGGCAACCCGCGGCTGTTCGTGCTCGACGAGCCCTTCGCCGGCGTCGATGTCGACGGTCGCGCCGCGATGCGGACACGCCTCGCCGCGGCGCTGTCCAGCGGCGCGGGCGTCATCGTGGCGGCCCACGACCACGAGCTCGGCGAGCTCGACGCGATGTCGCCCCGGCGCGTCGACGTGCGGTCGCTCGGCCGCGATCAGTCGTAGCCCAGGACGGCCTCGACGCGCAGATCGCCGAGCCGCGCCCGACCCCCCAACGCCCGCAGCTCGATGAGGAACAGCGCTGCGATTGGCTCACCGCCGAGCGACAGCACCAGCTCGCGCGCCGCCCCGGCCGTCCCGCCGGTCGCGAGCAGGTCGTCGACGACGAGCACGCGCGCGCCCCGGACCATGGCGTCGGCGTGCATCTGGAGGCGGTCGGTGCCGTACTCGAGCGCGTAGCTGGCCTCGATCGTCGGGGCGGGCAGCTTGCCGGGCTTGCGGGCGACCACGAAGCCGGCGCCGATGCGGGCAGCGACCGCCATGCCGAACAGGAACCCGCGCGACTCGATCCCGACGACGGTGTCGATGCGGTCCACGACGTCGGCGATGCGATCGATGTGCAGATCGAGCGCAGCGCCCAGGGCCGCCGCGTCGGCGAGCACCGGCGTGATGTCGCGGAACAAGATGCCGGGCCGGGGGAAGTCCGGGACCGCACGGATCCTGTCGGCGACGGTGGCGGTCAGGCGGGCGCGGGTGTCACCGTCGAGGGCTGCGGGCATGGGTTCGAACTCCGATGGGGACGACGGTTCAGTCGGGCTGGGCGGCCACGGCGGCCGCGATCATCCGCGCCGGCTCGAGGTCGGGCGCGGTGAGGTCGAGCTGCAGCGGGGTGAGCGAGGCAAGCGACGCCGCGACGGCGCCGGTGTCGTGCTCGAGATCCGACGATCCGGGCTCCGGCGGCCCACCGATCCAGTAGTAAGGGCGCCCCATCGGATCGGTGCGCGGCTCGACGCCATCGCGGTAGCGGCGGACGCCCAGCCGCGTGACGGCGACAGGCCGCGGGGCCGCGAGCGCTTCGACGGTGGGCTCGGTGTCGTCGCCGGGGCCATGGGGCGGCGGCACGTTGAGGTTGAGGAGCATCGGCGACGGCAGGCGCAGGAGCTCGGCCGCGACGCGACGCACCACGGGAGCCGCCCACGCCGCGCCGTATAGGGTGCGCTCGGCCGACACCGCGATCGCAGGGCAGCCGCGCAGGTAGGCCTCGGCCGCTGCGCCGACCGTACCCGAGTACAGCACGTCGGATCCGAGGTTGTAGCCGACGTTGATGCCGGAGCAGACCAGCGCCGGCGGCTGCGGGCACAGGTGCATCATCGCGAAGTAGACGCAGTCGACGGGGGTGCCCGACAGGCTCCACCAGCCCGGCCGGAGCGCGTGGGCGCGCAAGTGGGTGTGGAACGAGATCGCGTGGCCCGATCCGCTGCGCTCGGTCTCGGGCGCGCAGACGATCACCTCGCCGAGCCCCTCGAGCGCCTCGACCAGCGTGGCCAAGCCCGGTGCCAGCACCCCGTCGTCGTTGGTCACGAGGATGAGCGGTCGTATCACCCCAAGTCCCCTGCCCCGCCGCCGGACCGCGGCCTCGGTATCACCCGAGGCCGCGGAACCCGTTTTGTCGGGGCGGCGGGATTTGAACCCACGACCCCTAGACCCCCAGTCTAGTGCGCTACCAGGCTGCGCTACGCCCCGAAACGGCGGCCTGGCTTATACCTGGTGCTCGGGCTTCGCACAAGCGGCCCGCGCCCGAGGGGGCTGCATGGGGCTCGATCGGGCGCATCGCGCCGCCGCCGGTCGGATCCGAGCAGGTGAGGCGGCTCAGCGGGCGTCGCCGCGGCGGTCGGCCCGGGGTTGCTGCGGCGCGTCGTCCTCGGCGAGCAGCGCCCGAGCGCCACCGGCGCGGCGTAGGAACGTGCTCGGATCGGCCGCGATGGGACCGGGCTGTTCGGCGCCGACGAAGGTGCGCAGCTCGTCGAGCATGTCGCGCACGCGCCGGAGGGACTGCCGCGCGAGGTAGGCCCCACTGGGCTTGGCCCGCTGCTCGGACGCACCCGCCTCCTTGAGCTCGACCCGGGCCCCGGCGATGGTGAACTTCTTCTCGTACAGCAGGTGCTTGATCCGCAGCAGCGTGACGACGTCGCGCCGCCGGTATACGCGCTGCTGCGTCCGCGACTTCTGGGGGCGGATCGCCTTGAACTCGCTCTCCCAGTAGCGCAGCACGTACGCCGGCACGCCGACGATCTCCGCGACCTCGCCGATCTTGAAGTACAGCTTGTCCGATCCCAGATCGGCGTCGTCACCCTCGGGCGCGGGGCGAGCGGCGCGACGACGCGTCGGTGTCTTCGGCGAAACCATCGTTCGAACGCCCGATGAACCCTCGGGGGATCAGGGCTGGTTCAGCGCCTGCTTGAGCACGGGCGAGGGCTTGAACGTGAGCACCTTGCGCGCGTCGATCGTGATCTCGGTGCCGGTCTGCGGGTTGCGACCCGGTCGCGGCTGCTTCTCGCGCACCAAAAAGTTGCCGAAGCCGGAAATCTTGATCTTCTCGCCGTCCTCGAGCGTCGACTTCATCACGTCGAAGATCTTCTCGACGAGATCGGCGGCCTCCTTCTTGGAGAAGCCCCCAACGACCTCGCAGACCCGATCGATGATGTCGGCCTTCGTCATGGCCCCGCATCGTTGCCGATCTGTGGGATGAGCGCAAGCGACGGCGGCGGTTGCCGACGCCTTGGCGCTGCACGCCGCCGCAACGCTCAGCGCCGCCGCAGGAGGCCATCGGCGGCGCGTAGCTCGGCGCACGCGGACTCGACGGTCGCTTCGTACGACTGCTGCACCTCCGCGTCGGTGACCGAGCGCGTGCGAGCGCCGTAGTGCATGCGCAGCAAGAGCGCGCGGCGAGACGGTGCAACACCTTCGCCCCTGTAGTCCTCGATGAGCACGATCGCGCCGCTGCCGACGTCGTCGCCGTGCGCGCGCCACTGCGCCGGCACGAGCCGCGGTGGATCCTCGCCTTCGCCGACGTTGCGCGCCGCCGCAGCGTCGAGCGCCGCGACGATGCGCGCGACGGGCAGCGCGATCGAGACGTCGATGGACAGATCGCGCGCGGTGCCGGGGAAGCGCGGCACCGCGGCGAACTGGGGCACCTGCAGCGGTGGCAGCCGCTCGAGCTCGAGCTCGCCGAACGCCGCCTGAGCGCCGCGCGGCAGATCCCAGGTGCCGAGCAGCTGGGGATGCACGCGGCCGAAGCGGCCCACGACGACGCCCGACGGCAGCACGAGCTCGGCCTGGGCACCCGGATGCAGCCACGGCACCGGCGATGCGGGGACGCGGATCGTCGCGGAGGTGCCGACGCGGACGAGCACGTGCAGCAGCGCCTGGCCCACGCGCCGTGGATCGGCGGCGGTGCGGGCCGCGGCGTCGGCGTGCGCACCCACGCCGCACAGCACCGCGGCGATCGGCGCCTCGGCCGGCAACGCGGCGTCGATCTCGGCCGTGGGGCCGGGCAGCGTCGCGTGGTCACCGTGCCGATAGGTGCGACCGCACTCGAACAGCGCCACCGGCCGGGCGTGGCGGGCGAGGTTGAGCGCCAGCGCGTCGAGCAGCCCGGGCAGCAGATGGGTGCGCAGCAGGCCGGCCTCGGTGCGCATGGGGTTGGTCAGCCGCACGATGGCGGCGGATTCGGGATCGTCGCCCACCGCCGCGATCGCAGCAGGCCGGGCGAACGCGAGCGACACGACCTCGTGCAGGCCGCACTCGCGCAGCGCATCGACGACGGCGACGGCGACCCGCCGCGCCATCCGCACCGCCGGCGGCGCCGCCTCGCCCTCGGCCGTCGCCGGTGTCGTGCGCATCGGCAGCCGCTCGAGCCCGTGGTGGCGCACGACCTCGTCGACCAGATCGACCTCGCGCGCCAGATCGGGGCGGTGCGTCGGCGCCACGCAGCGCCAGCGAGCATCATCGGCCGCGTCCACCTCGACGCCCGTCGCCGCGAAGATGCGCTCGATGTCGGCGCGCGGCACCTCCATCCCCAGCAGCATCGCGCAGCGCTCGGGTCGAAAGTGGATCGTCACCGGCGTCGGGCGGTGGCCCTCGGCGACGTGCATCGCCACCGGTGTCGCGCTGCACCAGCGCTGCAGCAGCGCTGCGGCCTCGGCACAGGCTCCGGTGAGCCCCGCACCATGGTCGACGCCGCGTTCGAAGCGCTGGCTGCTGTCGGTGGAGATGCCGTGGCGCCGTGCGCTGCGGCGGATCCCCGCGGGGTGGAACCACGCCGCCTCGAGCAGCAGCGTCGTGGTGCCCGCCGCCACGCCCGAGTGCTCGCCGCCCATGATCCCGGCCAGCGCCATCGGGCGGTGGGCATCGGCGATGACGAGGTCTTCGGCGACCAGCGACAGATCGCGGCCGTCGAGCGTTCGCAGTGGCTCGCCGGCAGCGGCCCGTCGCACGACGACGCGATGCTCGCCCAACACCGCGCGATCGAAGACGTGCAGCGGCTGGCCCCACTGCATCAGCACCAGGTTCGTGATGTCGACGGCGTTCGACAGCGGCCGCAGGCCGAGCCGGTGCAGGCGCACGCGGGCCGCAAGCGGCGAGGGACCGACCTCGGCGCCCGCGAACGCGATGCCGTAGTAGCGGCCGCAACCGTCGAGCGCCTCGATGCTCGCCAGGCGCGGATCGTCGGCGACCACGGGCAGCGCCGCGGGCCGGGGCTCCCAGCTGCGCCCCAACTTCACCGCCAGGTCGCGGGCCACACCCACGTGGCCCAACGCATCGGGGCGGTTGGGCGTCACCGACAGCTCGATGAGCGTGTCGCGGACGCCGGCGACGAGCTCGTGCAGCGCGATGCCGGGCGCGGGCGAACCCTCGAGCACGACGATGCCGTCGGCACCGGGACCGATGTCGAGCTCGGTCTCGGAGCAGATCATGCCCTCGCTGTCGACCCCACGGACCGCGCGCGCGCCGATCTCCAAGCCGCCGGGCAGACGCGTGCCCGGCCGCGCGAACAGGACCCGTCCGCCCGGCGCCGGCACGTTCGGAGCGCCGCACACCACCTGGCGCACGCCGTCGCCGTCGTGCAACTCGACGACGCGCAGGCGGTCCGCGTCCGGATGGGGCCGCGCCGCGATGATCTCGGCGACCACGACGTCGCCCAGCCCCTCGCCGGTGCGATGGCGGCCCTCGACCTCGAGCCCGAGCCCGGTGAGTGCGACGGTGAGCTCGTCGTCGGACAGGGCCTCGAGAAGGACGGCGTCGGCGAGCAGCTCGGCGAGCCACACACGGGAGATCAACATGGAAACTGCTCCAAGAAGCGGACGTCACCGTCGAACAGCAGCCGCAGATCGTGGATCTGGTGCATCAGCATCGACATGCGATCGATACCGAAGCCGAACGCCCATCCGGTGTAGCGCTCGGGGTCGATGCCGCAGGCCTCGAACACCGCGGGGTGGACCATCCCCGCGCCGCCGAGCTCGATCCAGCCGCTGCCCTTGCACACGGTGCAGCCCTTGCTGGCGCAGAACGGACACTGCATGTCGAACTCGGCGCCCGGCTCGACGAAGGGGAAGAACGACGGCCGGAAGCGGACCTCGAGCGGGCGCTCGAAGAAGGCGCTGACGAAGCGGTACAGCGTGGCCCGCAGATCGGCCATGCTCACCCGCTCGTCGATGCACAGGCCCTCGATCTGGTGGAACATCGGACTATGGGTCGCGTCGTCGTCGCGGCGGAACACGGTGCCGAGCGCGACGATGCGGATCGGCGGCTTGCGCTGCAGCATCGTCCGGATCTGCACCGGCGAGGTGTGCGTCCGCAGCACCAACTCGCCGGGTCGCCACCGCGATCCCGCAGGCGGATCGACGAAGAACGTGTCGGCCATGTCGCGCGCCGGATGGTCGGGGCCGATGTTGAGATCATCGAAGTTGAAGCGGGCGTACTCGACGTGGGGGCCGTCGACGATGTCGAAGCCCATCGACTCGAACACGCGCTCGAGCGCGCGCCGGGTTCGGGTCACCGGGTGCAGCGTGCCTGGCGATCCCTGGGGCACCCACGTCAGATCCTCGAACGCCGCGAGCTCGCGGGCGTCGAGCTCGGCCCGCAGCGCTGCGCAGCGGGCCTCGTAGGCCAGCTCGAGGCTGGCCTTGGCCTCGTTGATCTCCTGCCCGCGCGTGCGCCTGTGCTCGGGCGGCAGGCCGCCGAGCGTCCGCGACAGCTCGGTCAGCAACCCCTTCTTGCCGAGGTACTTGACCTTCAGCGCATAGGCGTCGTCGAGCGTGTGAACAGCCGGCAACTCGACCCCGAGGAAGTCGTGGAGCAGCCTTGCGAGGGCGTCGTCGTCGGACACGGCGCAGACCATAACCGACTCCGCCAGCGCGGAGGCGCGGATGTCATGGGGCGGGACTCAGGCCGCGACGGCGGCCTGGGTCGCGGTGGAGACGACCTTCGCGAACGCAGCGGGATCGGCGATCGCCAGGTCCGACAGCGCCTTGCGATCGATCTCGATCCCGGCGCGGATGAGCGCGTTGATCAGGCGGCTGTACGTGGTGCCGTTGATGCGGGCGCCGGCGTTGATGCGGACGATCCACAGCCGACGCATGAACCGCTTCTTGTTCTTGCGGCCGCGGTAGGCGTGCATCCATGCGCGGTGGACGGCCTCGACCGCGCGTCTCCACATGCGACGGCGACCGCCGACGAAGCCCTGCGCGTGCTTGAGGACCCGGTTACGACGGCGACGGGCTTTGAACCCTCGTTTTGCGCGTGGCATGGATCACCTACCCCCGTGCGGCAGCATCTGCTCGATGTGGATCTGGTCGGGCTTGGAGACCACGGTCGTGCCGCGAAGCTTGCGGATTCGATCCGCATTCTTCTTGGTCAAGATATGGTTCTTGTGGCTGTGCTTCCGCTTGGCTTTGCCGGTTGCGGAGAAGCGGAAGCGCTTCTTGGCGCCACTGTGTGACTTCATTTTGGTCATGCGGACCCCGGGGGCGGGCTTTTACCCCAACTGTTGAGGCGAGGGCAAGTGGGGGGACAGGGCAAGTCGGCTCAGGCGCCTTCGGCCGCGGTCTCCGCGGGCGCAGCGTCGTCGTCGTCATCGTCATCGTCGTCGTCGTCGTCATCGGGCAACGGCGGCAGATCGTCGTCGTCCTGCGCCGCCGGACCCGTCGCCGCCGCGCCTGCGGCGGGCTTGGGCCGCACCACGGGCGGCATCCCCGGCCGCTGCGGCTTGGGCGCCAGGACCATGTTCATACGGTTGCCCTCGAGCTGGGCCATCTGCGCGACCGTCGCGATGTCCGCGATGCCTTTACACACGCGGTCGAGGATCGCGCGACCCGTCTCCGGGTGGGTGATCTCTCGCCCGCGGAACTGGACGACCAGGCGGACCTTGTCGCCCTCGCCCAAGAAGCGCCGGATGTGCCGGAGCTTGAAGTCGAAGTCGTGCTCGTGGGTCTTGGGTCGGAACTTGACCTCCTTCACCTCGGAGGTCTTCTGATTCTTCTTCGCGTCGCGCTCGCGCTTGGCAGTTTCATACTTGAACTTGCCATAGTCCATGATCTTGCAGACCGGCGGAACGGCCTTGGGATTGACCTCGACGAGCTGTAGACCGGCCGTAGCGGCCAGATCCATCGCGTCTTGGGTGGTCATGATCCCGCGCTGCTCACCTTGGTCGTCGATCACGCGAACTTCTCGCGCGCGGATGCGACGGCCGACGCGGTGCTGCTCGGATGGACGCGGTGCAGGTCTGGATTTCGTGCGAGAGATGGCGATGACTCCGGTTCGGGCGGTGCAGCGCGACTGGCTCCCGCAAGGCGGGGGCGCTTCGGCCGGGTGGAGCTTCGGACGCCTCCCGTTCGATCGTCAAGCAGGGCAGCCCGGTGCCTTCCAATTTGGCTTCCGGGCTGCCGCCGTAGGGCCGGACGGTCTCGAACCGTCGACTTCTACCGTGTCAAGGTAGCGCTCTACCCCTGAGCTACGGCCCTGCGAGCCGCGCGGACGCTGCCGTCCGCGCGACGGGCAGGGCGTTTATCGCGTCCTCGGGGCAGCGTCAAGTCCCCCCCATGGCGTGGGCCGTTCAAGCGGACGCGGTGGCCGACGGCCCGGCCGGGCTCTCGCCTCCCGCCCCACCAGCGCCCAAGGTCGCGACCTGGTCGGCGTGGCGCGCCGCGATGCTCTGGCGACGCAGCGCGCCTGTGGCGGTGAGCTCGCCGGCCGATGCCAGAAGCGGCTCGGCGAGCAGGCCGAAGTCCGCGATGGCTTCGTGCCGGGCCAAGCTCGCGTTGACCGCCGCGATCGCCTCGGCGATGTGGGCCCGGATCCGCGGATGCTCGACGAGATCGCTGCGGCTGCGACAGCCCAGGCCCTCGCGCCGCGCGAGATCCATCATGGCATCCTCGTCGATGTCCACCAGCACGACCGGCCGCGCCCTGCCCTCGCCCAACACCACGGCGCGGGCGATCCCCTCGCATGCCGCCAGGCGCACCTCGAGCTTCTGGGGGGCGATGAGCTTACCGCCGATGGTCTTGATGATGTCGCGCTTGCGGCCGACCAGGCGCACGAAGCCATCTTGCAGCTCCGCGATGTCGCCGGTGTGCAGATAGCCGCCCTCGTCGACGCTCGGTTGCTCGGGGTCTGTGCGCAGCGGGGTCCCGAGTGAGGGCGAGCGGACCAGCAGCTCGCCGTCGTCGGCCAGCTTGGCGTCGCACCCGGGCAGGATCCGGCCCAGGGTCCCGAAACGGAAGTCGTCGGGACGATTCCAGGCGACCACGCCGCCGGCCTCGGTCAGGCCGTAGCCCTCGAGGACGGACACACCGAAGGCGTGGAAGAAGTCGACGAGATCGCGGCGTAGGGCCGCGCCGCCGCAGGCGACGAAGCGGAGCCGGGTGCCGAGCTGGGCGCGCAGCCGCGTCAGCACCATGCGTTCGGCGAGCCGATGTTGCATGCCGAGCCCCAGCGGGATCGCCTCGCCGCGCTGACGCAGGGCGCTCACCCGGCGTCCGACCGCGAGCGCCCGCTCCAGCGCAGGCCGGGCCCAGCCGGCGGCATCCAGCGCGTCGCGCCAGCGCGCCGCGAGCCGCTCGAGCAGGTCGGGCACCGCCGAAAAATACACCGGCGCGATCTCGACGACGTCCCGATCGAAGCTCCGGACCCCGCCGATCGCGGTCGGCATGCCCGCGGCGACGCCGGCCTGCAGCGCCATGCGGCCGAAGATCTGCGACGTCGGCAACACCAGGAGCTGCTCGTCGTCCGGCCCCAGACGGCCCGCCTCGGCAAGGGCGCAGCCCTGGTAGATCGCGGCCCCGTGGGTGAGTATGATCCCGCGGGGCACGCCCGTGGTCCCGGAGGTGTAGAGGATGCACCACGCGTCGCTGGGGACCATGCGTTCAGCGACCGCCGCGAGCTGTGACGGCGCTGGGCCATCCGCGAGGGCGGCCCGCCCCTGCGCACGCAGCGTCTCGAGGCCGCGGCCACCCGACCCGTCGGCGGTGAGCTCGATCACTGCACCGAGCGACCCGCACGCGCCCGCGAGGCGGGCCGTGAACTCCGCGTCCGCGAACAGGCACGTGACCTCGGCATCCCGCAGAATCGCCCCGAGTTCCGGCGCCGGGACCCCGGGCGGCAGCGGGATCGTCACTGCACCCAGGGCGGTGATCCCCAGGTCCACCGCCATGCTGGCGGCCCCCTCGCGGGCGAGCACGGCCACCCGCGCGCCGGGGCCGAGGCCGCGGGCCGCGAGCCCCGCGGCGACCTCGCGGGCGGCGGTGTGCCACTGCGCCCACGACACCGAGTGCCAGGCCCCGGCCACCCGCGTGCGGAACGCCGGCGAATCGGGCCGGGTCTTCACCTGGTGCAAGACCCCGCCGAGGACGTGGCGGGCGGCGAAAACGGCCCCATGATGGGGTTTAAACGCAGTTCCGAGCATCGACGGCCCCCCGGGCCCCAACGGTTTTACCACAAGGCGTCACCGGTCACGAAGACGGCACCCCAACCGGATGGCCCGACCGAGAAATCTTCGCGCCGTGGCCATTCACCCCGTGACGGGACGCGGGCGCAGGCGCCATCGTAGCTCCCGCACATCCCCGTCTGGGCGCACGGTTGCGCCCCTTCCCCGCGGAGACTGGACCGCCCCCGTTGCCGTCGCTCGCCGGAACCAAGCTCGACAAGTACGACGTGCTCGAAGAGGTCGGGCACGGCGGCATGGCGGTCGTGTATCGCGCGATCGATCGCGTGCTCGAGCGCGAGGTCGCGGTCAAGGTCCTGCACGCGCACCTCGCCGACCGCGCCGAGTCGCGGGCCCGGCTCAAGCGCGAAGCGATCGCGGTCGCGCAGCTCCGCCACGAGAACATCCTGGAGATCTTCGACTACTCCGGCACCGACGCCGCGGTCGATCAGGCAGGGCGCGCCACCGGCGACAGCTACATCGTCACCGAGTTCATCCACGGACCGACGCTGCGCGACTGGCTCGAGGACGACTACCTCGCCCGTCCCGCGATCGCAGCGCTCGTGGTCCACCGCCTCGCGCTCGCGCTGGTCCACGCCCACAAGGCCGGCATCGTCCACCGCGACATCAAGCCGGAGAACGTGATGATCCGTCACGACGACGGCTGCATCAAGCTGATGGACTTCGGTATCGCGCAGATCCTCGACAACCAGAAGCTCACGATGACGGGGCAGCTCATCGGCTCGCCGGCGTACATGGCCCCGGAGCTGATCAACGGCCGCCCACTCGACGCGCGTACCGACTTGTTCTCGCTCGGCATCTTGCTGTATCAGCTCGCGACCGGCGAGCTGCCGTTCGCCGGTCGCAATCCCCACGAGGTCCTCAACCGCATCGCCGACGGCAACTATGCGCCGCCGTCGTCGGTGAACCCGCTGGTCGACGGCGACCTCGAGGCGATCCTGGCCAAGGCGCTGGCCACGAACCCGGACGAGCGCTTCCAGTCGGCGGACGCGATGGCGCGCGAGCTCGCGGCCTATCTCGCCGAGATGGATCTCGAGCCGACTGCGGCCGAGCTGCGCACGTACTTCCACGGGGCCAAGGCCGCCGTCGAGGATCTCGACCTGCGGATCTCGACCGCGTTGATGACCCGGGCCCAACAGGCCGCGCGCGAGGGGCTGCACGCCCGCGCGCTGCGGCTGCTCGGCCGCGTGCTCGAACACGACCGCGACAACCGCGAGGCCCGCAGCATGCTGGTGCGCCTGCGGGTGCGGGCGCGGCGGATGCGGCAGGTGATGGTCGCCGCCGCCGGCCTCGGCCTCGTCGGTCTGGTGGTCGCCGGGGCGGTGCTGCTCCCGGGGGCGCCGTGGGGCGAGACCATCGCCGAGGCAGGCGCCCAGTCGAGCGCAGACGCGGCCGACCGCGCGTCGCTGGGGAGCATGCAGCCCGCCGACAGCCGACCGGTGGTCCCGATCGCACCCGGTCGCCCGCGCACCGCGGCCGGCACCACGACGCCGACCGCAGTCGAGCCGCCGTCCGGTGCCGGCAGCGACGGCGTGGCGGCCGAGTCGACCGGCGAGGGCACCGACGATGGTGGCCGCACCCGCCCGGGCACGCGCCCGGGCCCGCGAACACCCCCGGTCCGCACCCCGCCGAGTTCCGAATGCGAGATCGCCCTCGACGGCATCGCCCTGTCGACGGCCCGTAACCTGTCGCTGTCGATCCGTCCGACGGAGGGCAGCTCGACGTCCGTTCCGATCGACGCGTTGTCGATGAAGGTGTCGTTCCCCGGCACCGAGGCCAGCGTGTCGATCCATAAAGGCGCGTGGAAGGCCGCACGTCGGGTCACGCGCAACGACTGCCTCGCTGGCCCGGTGAAGCTCGCCGTCACCCCCAACCCGGCCCGGCTAGCCTTCGTGGGCGCGCCCAATGACTTGGCGGTCACCTGCCTGGACGGGTGCCCCGAGGACCTGCTCGGGCCCGAGCGCACCGCGATGGCCGACAAATTCCCCGAGATCCCGTTCGATCGGGACACCGACACGCGGCGGGTGAAGCTCCGCTTCAAGAACGAGTATTTCGAGCCCAAGACGGTCGTCCACACGCTGCGGCCCGGATCCAACTCCATCCAGGTGCAGCTCGAGCCGCGGACGCCGGGCTGACCGCTTGGGCGGCGGCCCCCGATCGCGGTAGGCTGCGCGCTCGCTCGGCTCGATGGTCGCGCTGCTCACCGGCTGGCTCTGTCTCGCACTTGCGATCGGGCCGGCGCCGATCCCCAAGGCGGACGCCAAGTCCGGCAACGGCAAGACCATGGTGGTCGATCCGAGCGGACGCGGTGCGCTGGTTGCCGCCGACGAAGCGTGGCGTCGCGGCGACTTCGCCACCGTGCGCGCGCTGCTCGAGCCTGTCGCCGCCGACCCGACCATCACGCTCGAGCCGGCGGAGCGCGAGAACATGTTGGTCCTGCTCGCCGACGCTTGGCTCGGCGACAAGTCGCTCGACTCGACCGAGCGCCGCGAGCAGGCGGCGAACTACCTGCGCCGGATCATGGACGGCTCGCCCGACTGGGTGATGCCCAAGGGCACCTACAGCCCGGAGCTCTACGATCTGTACGGCGAGCTGCGGATCGAGCAGGCCGGTCGCGCCGGTCAGGAGTGCGAGGCGTCGGTCGTCGTCTGCCGCAGCGACCTCGCCGGCAGCCGCGACGAGACTGCGCGGGAGAGGGCGCGGCTCGCTGCGCTGCAGCGACGCTTCGACGCCCAGGAGGTCGAGGTCCGCAGCACCGTCGCCCGCAGCCGCGTGCTGGCGGCGATTCCGCTGGGGTTCGGCCACTTCTACAACGGCCAACCGGCGCTCGGCGGCTCGTTCCTCGCGGCCGAGGCGATCTTCGGCGCCGCCGGGTTGGGCCTGCTGATCCAGCGCACCGTGGTCGACGGCTGCCGCCGCACCCGCGGATTCCAGAGCGGATCGCTGAGCTGCGATCTGCGGGGCGAGGACGACCCCGCCGCCATCGATGCGCGCCGCGATCAGATCGTGCAGCGCCGCAAGGCCGAGGAGGTCATGGGCTGGATGCTGCTCGGCGTGGTCGCGGCTGACATCATCGTCGCGCAGATCATGTTCGAGAAGTTCCGCACCGAGGGCGTGCGCCGGGTCCCGCGCCGCGTGCTCGAGGCCGAGGCCAAGGCCCCGCCCGCGACGGGGCGGCGCCGTGGCCGGGCCAACCCCGACAAGCCCCGTGCTAGTCTGCGGACAGCCCCGATGGTGTCGCCCCGCGGCGCGGGCATCGGCGTGCACGTCCGGTTCTGATGCCGCACTTCCAACTCACCGCCCCCGGCGGCCGGCCCAGCCGCCATCCCATCGTCCGCCACCTGACGTCGATCGGCTCGTCGTCGGAGTGTCACCTCGTGCTGCCGGGGCCCGACGTGCTGCCGACGCATGCGACGCTGATGCACGAGCCCGGACGGTTCATGCTCGAGTCGGCGCAGCGGGCGGCGGTGTTCTTCGTCCGCGGCAAGAAGACCCGCAGCCACGAGCTGCGCCACGGCGACGTCGTGGTGTTCGGCGGCTGCGAGCTGGTGTTCAGCGCCCTCGACGAGGCGCCGGCGGTGTCCGGCGGCGAGGCCAAGGGCCAGGCGATCGATGCCGTCCAAGCCCACCAGCTCGACGCGGTGAAGCGCCTCGTGGATTTCTCCGAGCTGTTGCTGCGGCCCGGCGACCTCGATCATCTGCTCTCGGAGCTCATCGACCAGGTCGTGGCGCTGACCCGGGCCCACAAGGGGTTCCTCGTCCTGGCCGACGACTCGGGCAACTACCAGATCCGCGTCGCCCGGAACCTCGAACGCCAGCCGGTCGACGACCCCGCCGAGCTGCTGTCCGACAACATCATCCGCGAGGTCATCACCTCGCGGCAGGCGCAGATCATCAGCGACGCCTACAGCGACACCCGCTTCCAGAGCAGCCTGTCGGTCATCAACCTCAAGCTGTGCAGCGTGATGTGCGTGCCACTCATCGTCCGCGGCGAGATGCTGGGCCTCATCTACGTCGGCAACGACGACGTGCGCGATCTGTTCAAGGCCGAGCAGCTCGAGATGCTCAAGCTGTTCGCGGCCCAGGCCGCGCTGTTCATCAAGAATGCGGGGCTGCTGGTCGAGCTCCGTGAAGAGAGCGCCGAGCTCGCCGAGCGCCTCGAGCAGTTCAAATTCGGCGAAATCATCGGCAGCTGCCCGCAGATGATCGAGGTCTACAACCGCGTCGAGAAGGTCGCCGGCACGGACATCACCGTGCTCATCACCGGCGAGACCGGCACCGGCAAGGAGCTCATCGCCCGCGAGGTCCACAACCGCTCGCCGCGGGCGAAAGGGCCGTTCATCACGGTCAACTGCGGTGCGATCCCCGAGAACCTCATCGAGTCGGAGCTGTTCGGCCACCTCAAAGGAGCGTTCACCGGCGCCATCGCCACGCAGATCGGCAAGTTCCACGCGGCCGACACCGGCACCATCTTCCTCGACGAGATCGGCGAGCTGCCGCTGCAGCTGCAGGTCAAGCTGCTGCGGGTGCTGCAGGAGCGGCAGATCCAGCGGGTCGGCGATACCAAGACCATGCCGATCGACGTCCGCGTGGTCGCGGCGACCAACCGCGAACTCGTCGAGGAGGTCCGCAGCGGCCGCTTCCGCGAGGACCTCTATTTCCGGCTCAACGTGATCGGCGTCGAGCTGCCGCCGCTGCGCGAGCGTGGCGACGACGTGATGCTGATCGCGCGCTACCTCGTCAAGCGCTTCGCCAAGGAGTATGGCCGCGACATCGATGCTGCCAAGGCGTTCGCGCCTTCGGCCGGCTACGCGATGATGAAGTTCGGCTGGCCGGGCAACATCCGCCAGCTCGAGAACCACATCAAGAAGGCGCTGGTCCTCGCCGACGGCCCGCAGATCACCGCCAAGGACCTCGACCTCGAGGCGCCCGAGGGCGCGAAGGTCGACGACGAATTCATCGCGCCGCTCATCGACGCGCGCGAGGCCTGGCAGCGCGAGTACATCAACCGCGCGCTGGCCCTGAATGGTGGCAATCGCACCAAGACCGCCCGCGATCTCGGCGTCGATCCACGCACGATCTTTCGTCACCTCGAGAAGGAAGGCAAAGACGGTGGCGGGCCATAGCCGCATCGGCCGGCTCGGGCGCGCAGGTGCGGCCGCCGTTCTGGCGGCGGCGTTTGCGGCGTGCATCGTGCCCGACTCGGAGCTCAAGGTGCAGGGCGACGCGGTCAACCCGGGCACCGTGCGGCTGCTGCAGGCGGTCACGGTCAGCGCCCAGGCGACGGCAGCATGTGACGCTGCCTCGGTCGATCTCACCGCCTGCCCGATCGTCCCCGAGACGCTCCCGTTCGGCGCCATCGATCCCGCGAGCCCGATGTGCGTGTGCCCCAGCCGCGATGGCAACGCGCTCAGCTACTTCGACATCTACGTCGAGGATCCCGACATCGACGACGACGGCCGGCCCGCCGACGCGATCCTGGGGGTGCTGCTGCTCGATCTGCCGGCATCGTCGCCCGACCCCGCGCCGTACCTGGCGTACGGCAACCTGCTGCCCGCCAACGTGCCTGCGCAGACCGTAAACCTCGGTTTCAACAGCTACACCAACGCGCTCGAGCGACCCGAGCCGCTGGTGCGGCGCTGGACACTGGGTGCCGAGACCGGCGTCGATCTGTGCAACGACAACGCGGCCGCGCCCGACGGCAAGCTCGACCCCGGGCTCCACTCGCTGCGGATCATCGTGACGGACCGACCATGGTACCGCCGCCTGCAGTACGAGGACGACGGTGAAGTCATGGTCGACGCCCACGGCGACATCGTGCGGGTGCCTGTCGATCAGGCGTCGATCGGCGTCCCCGACCTGCCCGGCGGCGCGAGCTATGCGGTCGCCGACTACGTATTCCGCTGCAGCGACGGCGACGATCCCGAGGCGGTCTGCAACTGCGTGGAGGAGCTGTGATGGTGCGCGCGCTCGCGACGTCGCCGGCGCTGTGGCCCCTCGCCCTGCTCGGCGCGTGCATCATCCCCGACCGCGACATCCGCATCGAGAGCGGCCTCGACAACGAGAACGCGGTGCGCATCGTGCAGCGAGCGCCGCGGGTCGCGGAGATGGACGATCTGTGCAACCTCGACCCGAGTGACGATCCCCAGCCCGCGTACTGCCCCCAGGTCCGTCGCACGCGCCCGTCGGGCCTCATCATGGCGCCCGAGGGCGGTGATTTCTGCGTCTGCCCGAGGGCGTCGGGCAACCAGCCCGGCAGCGATCGCCGGGCCATCGCGAGCTTCGAGATCTACGCCGAGGACGCCGACGGCGCGGTCGAGGGGCGGGCCGACACGCTGTACGGCGTAGCGCTGCTCGACGCCGACGCCACCGACGACGAACCCTATAACGCGGTCGCCTACGGCAAGTATTGGCAGCCCGGTCGCGCCGGCGAGCCCGTCGAGGAGGCCGAGGACTTGGAAGGCGATCGCACGGCGCCGCCCTCGGGTCGCCCCGCCGCCGGCCTCAGCGTGTTCCAGCTCGACGACTCGACCGGCATCCGCGAGATCGACCTGTGCAACGAGGCCGGCCGGCCGGTCTCCGCGGGGCTTCACACCCTGCGGTTCATGGTCACCGACCGACCGTTCTTCCGCCCGCGCGCGCTGGATCTGGACGGTGGGTTCGCCGTCGACGAGAACGGAGATCCCGCGTACGGCAACGAGCAGCCGGGCGTCCCCGATCTCGCGTCGGGCGCGACGTACGCCACCATCGACTTCGGCTTCGAGTGTCGCGATGCCAGCGATCCCGAGGCCGACTGCCGCTGCGACGGAGACGACGAATGAGCATCGACGCGGGCGCTCGGGTCCGACTCTGGTCGTGCCGCATCGCGGTGGGGATGTTGGCCGGGTGCAGCACCCTGGCGCCGCTGCCCTCTCCCCAAGAGTGTGAGAGCGACGACGACTGCCCCAACGAGGGCGATCTGTGCGCCCCCGACACCCGCGTCTGCGTGCCGAACAGCAACCTATGGCCGATCGCCGACCTCGGCTTCGACCTGCAGGAAGTGGTCGGCGGACAGCTCGTCTTCCGCGCCGAGGTCAGCGCGTGCGACCGCGAGATGACCGTGACCCAGTCCAACCTCTCGGTGCGCGGGCGCGACCTCACCCAGACCTTCGAGCTCGAGGCGTTCGTGCGCACGCCGGAGGACATCGACGCCCCCACGCTCGAGGACCTGCTCGATGGCACGATGGAGCTCAGCCAGGCCTCGCGGTTCAGCCGGGGTCCCCTGGTGCCGCCGCGGATCGACTACCCCACGCTCGAACAGAGCGGCGAGCTGCTCACGCTCGCCCCCACGACCGTGCGCTGGCCGCGCTATCATCCGGATGACGACGTCGACACGCCGCCGGTGCTGCGCGGCGGTGGCTTCGTGCAGTGGCGCCTGCTGCCCGACGGCGACGCGCCGATGCTGCAGATGCTGGTACCGCCCCGCGGTGGCGACGCGTGCACCGTCGACACCGACTGCTGCGAGCTCGACCAGACCGGCGAGGCCTGCGACCCCGAGGATCCGAACATCTGCCTGCCGGGCCTCGGCCAGTGCAGCATCATCGGCAACCCCCAGTTTCTCTACCGCGCGCGGTACGATCCGCGCTGCAGCCGTGACCTCATCGGCGAGATGGTGGTGGTCGACGGCGAGACGCTCGAGACGCGTGGTCCCGTGAGCGGCGCCCAGCTGACCGTGCGGCACGCGGACACATCGGGGGCACCGAAGCTCGGCGTCCACGCGATCGACGACGCCGCGCCGGCCGATCGTGAACCGATGTGCACCACGGATGCGGAGTGCATCGTGGGCGAGCAACTCTGCGATCCGTCGACCCGCCAGTGCGTGCTCGCGCTCGCCGGACGCACCGCTGACTCCGGCACCATGAGCACGGCCGAAGACGGCCAGTTCGGCGCCGAGGTGTACACCTACTGCGAGATCGGTGCCGAGCCGGGCAACCCCGCGCTGCTGCGGTCGTTCACGATCTCGGCGACCCCACCCGGACCGCTGGCCGCCCTCAGCTACACCTTCGACACCTCGATCGCGGCGTTCACCGGCGACGTGCCCCCCGACGCGCGGGTGCCGAGCCGCCTCTGCGTCCCCGACTGGGGCGTGTCGGTGCCGCTGGAGCTGCAGCTCGACGCCGAGTCGATCGCGCTCATTGGCTCAGGCGCCGACGAGTATCGGTGCTGCGACGTCGGCTGCCTGCCGGCCACGGCCGAGGAGGCCGCATCCGCGGAGCCCAGCCAGCTCGCCCGATGCGACGGCCGCACGGCCTCGGGCGCGCTCCCCGAGGTCACGGTGTCGGCCACGTTGGCGCTCGACGCCGCCGAGCGCTTGGCGTGGCAGGCCGCCGACTGCCAGCTCCCCGACGGTGGCGCTGGCGGCATCGTCGGCGGCATCAGACGGCGGATGGACTGCTCGGGCGCGAGCTCCGACGCCACCTGCATCGCGCCCGACCTCGCCGCCGGAGCGGACGGCAGCCCGCGCGACTACGGGCTTCGGATCGAGTCGCCTGTGGGCAGCCTGTTCGCGTCCGACATCGTCGCGGTCGCGGTCGAGCCCGCCGGTGCACCGCAGCAGCTCGCGCTGCGTCGCAGGGTGCTCGTCCGCGGCCGCGTGGTCCTCGACGCCATCGCCTGCGCCCAGAGCGTGGACGGCGACTGCGGATCCGAGGGCGCCATCATCCGCGCCGAACGACTGCGCATGCCGGGCGAGGGCGTCGAGACGATCCCCGGGCCGTACTTCCACGAGGTCTCCACGTTCTTCGATCCCGTGGACGACAGGCGCGGCGGCTATGTTTTGCCCCTCGATCCCGGCGGCGTGTACCTGATGACCGCCCTGCCCCGGTCCGGATCCCAGGGCGGCCCGGCGTCGATCTCGATCCTCGATCTGCGGGATGTCGACGACGGTGCCGAGCTCGAGCGGGATCTCGTCCTGCGCAGCGGTGTGCTGGTTTCCCTCGATCTCGTGGGGTTCGATCGACGCGCACAGATCCTGCCGCTCGATCGCGGGTCGTGGCGCGATCTCGTCCACCCGGGCCGCGTCGACGATCCCGACCCCGCCACCCGCACGGTGGATCTCAACGCCACCGCCGAGTGCCTCCAGCCGCCGAACGAGGTGCCGCAGGGGTGCCGCATTCGGCGCCTGATCAGCGGCTCGAGCCTATCGGCCAGCCAGGTGGGTCAAGTGCGCTTCACCGCGCGCACCGACCCCGACGCCGGCCGATGCCCCGGCTGAGGCGTTGCCGTGCCCCGCGTCGAGCGTGGCCACCGACTGCGGCCCGACCGACACCGAAACCGGTTTGGTGAGTCGACGCACTGACTTGGGCCCGACGTCGGACACTTGACCCGCACGCCGCCGTGCCGGACACTGACCGCGCACTGAATCAAGGTCACCAACCACCCCGGCCGGCACGGATCGCAACCCTGATCCGTATCGTGGGGGCTGTCGGGGCGATCCTTTGGGGGGTCGTCGGCATCTCGAGAGGCCTTGCACAGCAGAGATCGGGCCTGGTGCCCGAAGCGATCGACTGTGCATACCGCGTCAAGCTCCTTCGCGACCGGGTCGTGGCTCTGACCGAGCGGTCCCCGCACGAGCGTGCGGAAGACCCCCAAGACGATGTCGTCTCCAACCTCATCCGCGAGACCCGGGCTGCCTGCGCCGCCCGCGGTGACATCGAGAGCACCAAGCATCTCGACGATGTCGCTGCCCGCCTGCGTGATCACCTGGAGCTTCGCCTCCGCGAAGCCCAGGCCCGCCGTGCGTTGCTCGCGCTCTAGGACGCAAGTACATGTCCCACATCCACGACCCCGGCGATGCATCGCCGGAGGGCGCGACGGATCCGTCGCGCGAGCCCATCCTTTCTACCCCGGCGACTGACGTCCCCACGGCCGACGCCGCACCTCCCGACGACACCGCCAAGCACGACGCCGCCAAGCACGACGCCGCCGCCACGCACGATGCCGCCACGCACGACGCCGCCAAGCACGACGCCGCCGCCACGCACGACGCCGCCACGCACGACGCCGCCACGCACGACTCCGCCACGCACGACGACGCCACGCACGACGCCGCCGCCACTGGCACGACGCCGCCCGCCGAGACCGCGGGCTCCGAAGCCGGGCAGACCCCCGCCGCGCCGCCGTCACGCTCGTTCGACGAGTTCGACCTGCCGCAGACGCTGCGCGATGCCATCCGCGAGATCGGCTGGGATCACCCCACGCCGGTCCAATGCGCGGCATTCGAGCCCATCACCCAGGGCCGCGACGTGCTCGTGCAGTCGCAGACGGGCACCGGCAAGACCGGTGCGTTCTGCGTGCCGTGGCTGGCCGCTCGCTTCGAGCACGGCGACGCCGCCGACACCGGCGTGCAGCTCATCGCGCTCACCCCGACGCGCGAGCTCGCCAAGCAGGTCTGCGACGAGCTCGGACGCCTCGCCCGCTTCGGTGGCGTGGTCGCGCTGCCGGTCTATGGCGGCACCGCGATGCAGCCCCAGCTCGCCGCGTTGCGGGCCGGCGTGCACGCCGTCGTCGGTACGCCCGGCCGCGTGCTCGACCATATCCGTCGCCGCTCCCTCGATCTGTCCCGCGTCCGCATGGTCGTCCTCGACGAGGCCGACGAGATGCTGTCGATGGGCTTCCTCGAGGACATCCACGCGATCCTCGAGGCGTGCCCACGCGAGCGTCAGACCACGCTGTTCTCCGCCACGGTGCCCTCGGCGATCGAGCGCATCGCCCGGCGCTACATGCAGTCGCCGACGTCGCTCATGCTGTCGGGCGACGACGTCGCCGCGGCCGCGATCGATCACACCTATTACTCGGTCACCAGCTCGGTGAAAACCCGCGACCTGCTCGACGTGATCGCCGTCGAGGAGCCGGCCACCGCGTTGGTGTTCTGCAACACCCGCGAGGAGGTCAACCTCGTGACTTCGGTGCTGCAACGCGAGGGCTTCGCCGCCGAGCCCATCTCGTCGGATCTCACGCAGACGGCGCGCGAGCGCGTGCTCGGATGGATGCGCGAGGGTCGACTGCGGTTTCTGGTGGCGACCGATGTCGCCAGCCGGGGCATCGACATCTCGCACATCAGCCACGTCATCAACTACTCGTTCCCGGAGAACGCCGAGAGCTACGTGCACCGCACCGGTCGCACCGGCCGGGCTGGGCGCGCGGGCAAGGCGATCAGCCTCATCTCGTCGCTCGAGCTCGGCAATTTCTACTATCTGAAGTTGCAGTATCCGACGATCACGTTCACCGAGAGCCAGCTGCCTCCCGGGGACGATCTGCAGGCCCAGCGCAGCGAGCTCAAGCTCGATCATGTCAGCAGCCTGTTCCCCGAGCTCGTCTCGCCGGAGTGGACCCTGCTCGCGCGCAACCTGATGAAGGATCCCCGCGGCGAACGGGTGATCGCGTACCTGCTCTCCAAGGGGATGGCCGAGCGCGGTAAACGTCCGAGCCTGCTCGTCGACGAAAACGGCGTCGAGGTCGAGCAAGAACCCGGCCGCGGGCGGTGGGAACGCAACGATCGCAGCCGTGGACGCGGACGCGTGCCGATGAGCGATGGCCGCGGCCGCGAGGGCGATACGCATCGTGGGCGGGATGACAGGCCCAGGGATGACAGGCCCAGGCACGAAGGCGGACCTGGGCGCGGCCGCGAGGACCGCCCGCAACTCGAGCGCGCGGCGGGGCCCGAGTCGATCGCCGAGGGCGAACGGCGTCCGCGCTGGGCGGCTTCGGAGGCGGCCTCGACCGAGTCGACGGCAGCGACCACCGACGGGGCCCGGGAAGGCGGGGGCGAGCACCGCCGCAGCCGACGTCGCGATCGGGATCGGGACCCGCGCCACGGCGATGCGCCACCGCGGACCGGCGGCGACGCGACCGAGCACGCCACAGACGCGTCGGCGATCGACGCCCCGCACGACGCAGGCGCCGACGCGGTGGGCAGTGCCGAGGCGGCCGAACGCCCCGAGGGTGACGGTCGCCGTCGCCGGCGGCGACGCGGTCGACGCGACGGCCACGGTGACGAGCGCACCCAGACCTCCGCAGCCGCCGATGTGCAGCCTCTCGAGGCCGCGGGCGACGACGCGATCGGGGCCGATGCCAGCGATGCCAGCGATGCCAGCGACGCCGCGGGCGAGTTCGCGAACGCGTCCCCGGCGGCGATGGGTGACGGCCTCGAGCTCGGCGTGCACGCGGGCCTCGACGACGACGACGACGGCGGGGGCGTAGAGGGGACGGCAGAGGCCGTGGGTGACGGGGCCACAGGGGGCGATCCCGGCCGCCGCCGCCGGCGCCGTCGGCGACGTGGGCGCTCTGGTGAGGCCCCCGGCGCGTCGTCGTCGGGCGATGCACCGGCTCCGATCGCAGCGACCGCAGCAGTGACGGACGACGACGACGACGACGAGGGACCCGCCGACGGCGAAGACGACGGCGCAGAGGCGGGCGACGCCAGCGATCCTGCGCGGCGACGGCGTCGGCGACGACGCGGACGTCGGCGTGGTGGACCTGCCGAGCCCGCGGCACCGACCCAGCAGCTGGTCGCGCCGCAGCGCCCCGCTGGCCAAGACGAGATCCTCGTCGACATCGACGAGTCGGAGCTCCAGCTCGTTCGCGAGCAGTTCGGCGACATCGACGAACTCGATGACTTCACGCTCAAGGCCCGCCGCCGTGGGGTGCTCGACACCCTCGCCGAAGAGGTCGAGCTCGAGGATCTGACGGCGGCCGATCGCGTCGAGCCCGCTCCGTCATCCACCGCATCGGCGGACGCCGACGGCGATTCGGATGCCGACGACGCGTCCGACGAGGGCGACAACGAGTCCGAGAACGAGGGCGACAGCGGGTCCGAGGGCGAGGAGACGACCGAGGCGGGCTCCGACGAAGAGAGCCAGCGCCGTCGCCGTCGCCGTCGTCGCAAGAAGAAGAAAGTCGACGCCGAACCCGCGCCGCCGCCCCTCATGGTGCCGCCGCACAAGGACTTCTGGGAGGTCTGGGCGACGCACTTCAACTACCAGGACTTCGAGGATCCGGCCTCGGCCGAACCCGAGCCCGAACCGGAGTACGAGCCGGCGCCGCAGGTGCAGTCGCACCGCCGCAGTCACGGCGGCGAAGGCCGCTCTTCGGCCCGCCCCACCGAGGCGCCGATCATCGACGATGTGTGGGTCGACGTACGGCTGACGCTGGGCCGGAGCCACGCCAAGAAGGCCGCAGACATCCGCGACCTGCTGGCGGATCGCACCGGGCTCACCGGCAAGTCGGTGCGCAACCTGACCGTGGGCGATCGCGACACCGAGTTCCAGGTCGGGCGACGCGCGTGGCCACGGTTGGCCAAGGCGTTCACCGGTGAGGCGATCGACGGTTTCGTCGTCGACGTCACCTTGTTGACCATCGAAGCGCCAGCGGGCGAGCCCTCGACGACCGTAGAGCAGCACGCGGAGGCCCCGGCGGAGGCCCAAGAGCCCGCGACCGTGATGATCGGCGATGCCCACGAAACGATGACGAGTCAGGCCGAGGGCACCCCGGAGACCGCCGCGCCGGCCACCGACGGCGTCGATCCGGTCAGCCCCCCGTGACCGAACTCGCCATCGCACCGCCCTACCTCGCGCCCGATGATCGGGCGCGGGTGGTGCGGTCGCTGGCGCTCGCGTCGAAGGGTGACGTTGCGGTCATCGGCACCAGCGTCGAGGGCGAGCCTGTCGAGGCGATTCGGCTCGGCGCCACCGGGCCAGGCGGCGCGACGTTGCTGTGCACCGCCAACATCCACGGCGTCGAGTGGATCGGGGGCCTGGTCGCGCTCGGCCTCGTCGAGCGCCTGGGCAGCGACGACCCGTTGGCGGCCGCCGTGCGTCGGCGTGCCGACGTCTGGGTGGTCCCGTGCCTCAATCCCGATGGTTACCGCCGCACGTGGGCGCAGGGCGGCCTGGGCCCGCTCGCCGAGCTGCGGGCCAACGCCCGCGGCGTCGATCTCAACCGCAACTATCCCCTGCCCCCTGGCACCCGCCGTCTCGCGCTGCCCGGTGCGGGCTCCGACGTCCCGGGCGATGCGACCTACTGCGGCCCCTCGCCGCTGTCGGAGCCCGAGACCCGGGCGGTGCACGAGCTCGCGCGCGCGCAGGGATTCCACGCCGCCGCGGGGCTGCACTCGTTCATGGGCACGCTCATCCCCGCGCGTGTCCGCGACGCCGCCGCGTACCGCAGCTACGCGGCGCTGTGCGATGCGTTCACCCGCAGTCAAGCCCACGTCCGCTACCGCAGGCTGGCGAGCCGCTGGATCGACGCGTGGACGGGCGAGCAGGAGGACCACCTGCACCACGGCCTCGACTGCTGGGCGGTCTGCGTCGAGACGTTCTCGCTCGTCGCGAGTTGGCGCCAGCACTGGCGCGCGCCCTCGAAGTTCTGGCGCTTCAACCCACGGACGCCGGCGCCGTGGATCGAGCAGGATGTCACCGGTCTGCTCGCGTACTTCGACGCGGCGCTCGACAGGCCGCGCCCCGCAGCGGTCAGTTCCGGCCGAACGGGTCCTTGAGATCCGGTGAGCCGTGGGGCTTCTTCGGATCTGCGGGCTTGTCGGGCTTGACCGCAGGCTTGTCGGGCACCACCGCGGGCTTGTCGGGCACCACCGCCGGTGTCCCCGCAGTGCTCGACTTGTCCGGCTTCGTGGGCTTGCCCGCCGGCTTCTTGCCCCCGTTGCGGGGCCCCCTCTTCGCGTCCGGCGCGGCATCGGCCGCCACGGCCTCGAGGGGCGAGAGCGTCGCCGAGATGGTCTTCGTCGCGTCCGGCGTGATGTCGACGAGCAGCTCCTCGTAGCCCTCTGCGCGCAGGCGCACCGATACGGCCGAGGGGCCGCGCGTGAGCTTGATCGGCGTGTCGGTGTAGCCGAGCAGGCCGTCGTCCGAGTCGCTGTGTACCGCCGCGTTCACGCCCGCCGCTGCGATGGTGACCTCGACGGTGGCGGCCTCGGGCACCACCGTCGGCGGCGGGTCGCCGGCGGGCGCCGGGTCAGATGACGGCACATCAGCGTTGGCCACGATCACCGCTGCAGGAGCCGCGGGGGACGCACCTACCGCGTCGGGACGCGGCATGGCGAAAAATGCGCCGGCCGCGACGACCGCGGCGCCGACGCCGAGCCCGACGAAGAGGCCCGCACGGCTGCGCGGCGGCTCGGCGAAATCGTCGTCGAGCGCGATCGACGTGGAGCTTCCCGCGAAGCGGATCTGGCCCGAACGGGGCGCCGAGACATCCTCGCGCACGACGCTGACCGGCATCGCGCCGGTGCCCACCGACTCGATGGCGCGCGCCATCGCGTCCATGCTCTGGAATCGGTACTCACGGTCCTTCTGCAGGGCCTTGAGGATGATGGCCTCCACGTCCGGCGGGATCGCGAGGCCGGGCACCACGCTGCTCGGGGCCGGCGGCGCCTCGAACATGTGCTTGGTCAAGATGCCCATGAACGTGTCCGCGGTGAACGGCACCCGGCCGGTGAGCAGCTCGTACAAGATGATGCCCGAGGCGTAGACGTCGACGCGGTGATCGACGCGCTCGCCCTTGGCCTGCTCCGGCGACATGTACTCGGGCGTACCGAAGATCATCCCGGTGCGCGTGAGTCCCTTGCCGCCGTCGCCCTCGTCGCTCTGGACCTTGGCGATGCCGAAGTCGAGGACCTTCACGAAGTCTTCGTTGGTGCCGCGGCGGATGCGGAAGCAGTTCTCCGGCTTCATGTCGCGGTGGATGATCCCTGCGGCATGGGCGGCGCTGAGCGCCGAGCAGACCTGCTGCATCATGACGCGCACACGGTTCCACGGCAGCGGCCCCTCGCGCTTGATCGTCGACGACAGATCCTCGCCGTTGAGGAACTCCATCGCGAAGAACACCGAGCCACCCGGCGTCGAGCCAAAATCGGTGATCTCGACGACGTTCTCCTGCTCGATCATGGACGCGGCGCGGGCCTCTTGGAGGAACCGGTCGACGAGGTCTTGCTTGTGCGAGTATTCGGGCGACAGCACCTTGATCGCGAGGCGCTTGTTGATCGTCGTGTGCTCGGCGAGATAGACACTGCCCATCCCGCCCTCGCCCAGCTTCTTCAGGATGCGGTAGCGATCGGCGAGCACCGTGCCCGCGAGGTCGGTCGGCATGCCGGGCTGGGTCGCCAGCGGATGCGAACTCTGGGAAATCACATGGCCGGGCACACCGGGTACCGGGGTTCCCGGCGACGCGCCGGCCGAGGACGAGGTGCCATAGGCCGGAGCGGCAGCCAAGCCGCCCGCCACCATGGTGGCTCCGCCCGTCACACGATGATCATCAGAGTTCGACACGGTCGATGAGTGCCCTCGAGCGTACATTATTTCTTCGGGAAAGGGTCTTTGAGGTCGAGCGGTGACGTCTTCGGCGGCGCGGGATCGGGCCCGGTACCGGGCACCGGGGGCGCGGGCGATGGGGGATCCGCCGCGGCGGGGGCCGGCCCTGTGCCATCGTCGGCGTTCGCCGGAGCCGGGGCGGGATCCCTGCGGCGCTTGGCCTTGGTACGCTCCTGGGTCGAGCCCGATCTCGGCGCGACTTCGGTCGCGTCGTTCGGGGTGGGCGGCGTGGGATCCGACATCGGTGGCTCGGTCGGCGTCACGATCGGACCTGGAGCCTGCGGCGGTGTGGTGGCGGAACCTGCCGCCGGTGGCGCCGCGATCAACGCCGGCCTCCGTGCCGCGGACTCGGCCTCGGCGCCGTTGCCCGCGTCCCCCGCCGGCGCGACCTCGGCCGCGGGTTCGCCGGTCGTCGGCTCGACGCCCACCCATCGGACCACACCGAACGTCGCGGCACCAGCGATGAGCGCGGCCCCGAGCGCAGCCGCGGCGGCGCGGCCAGGCCCCGTCCGCGCCACGACGACGGGCGCATCCTCGGCGATCATCATCGGCGCGGCTGCACACGCCGCCCGACCGAGGATCGCATCGCTGGTGGGCGCGGGCCAGGCCGGGGCGCCCTGCCACTGGGCGGGCCGCGACGGATCGGCGGGCTCGGGCAGCATGCTCGATCCCATCGCCAACGTCGCGCGCTGCACCGCGACGGCGGCATCGCGATCGAGATCGTGGGCGAGCGCAGCGGCAAGCATCCGCGCGGCGACGTCGGCCGTGGCCGGCCGCGCGTCGGTGTCGACCGCCATGAGCGCCGTCACCAGCTCGGCGACGTGGGGGATGCTCGCGAGCTCGGGGCGCCGCGACACCAAGCTCGGACGCGGCGCACGAACGTGCATCTCGAGGGTTCGGGACAGCTCCTTGTCGCGGAACGGCACCGTCGCGGTCAGCATCTCGAACAGGATCACGCCCAGCGCATAGAGATCGGCGCGGTGATCCACGTCGCGGCCGCAGGCCATCTCTGGCGACATGTACTCGGGCGTGCCGAGCACCGCACCAACGACCGTGATGCGCCGTGGACCGACGCGGGCGATGCCGAAGTCGAGGAGCTTCACCAGCGCGTGCGCCATCCCCCGCCGGGGCGTGCACACGAACACATTGTCGGGCTTGAGGTCGCGGTGCACGACGCCCATCGCGTGGGCGGCGGCCAGGCCGTTCGCGATCTGCAGGCCGATGAGACCGGCGTCGGCCGGTGACATCGGTCCGCCGGTGTCGATCACGCGCGCCAGCGAGCGGCCCTCGAGCAGCTCCATCACGTAGAACGCGCCGCCCTCGGGGAGCTCGCCGAAGTCGCTGATGTCGACGACGTTCGGGTGCTTGACGCTCGAGGCGCTGCGAGCCTCGAGCAAGAACCGACTCGCGGCCTGCTCGACGTCGAGGTGCTCGCGCCGCAGCACCTTCACCGCGAACCGCCGCCCGATGAGCGTGTGGGTCGCCCGGAACACGACGCCCATGGCGCCCTCGCCGATCACCTCGTCGAGCCGGTAGCGCCGGTCGAGCACCCGCCCGAGGAACTCGTGGTGCGGGGCAGAACCGGGCGGCGCCGACGTATCGGTCGCGTGCAGTGTCTCCAGCCGCGTCCCGTCCATGGGGCAAAACCCCTCCTCTACGGGATAGGCCCCACCGCAACGGGGGCACACCTTCATTGTCGACGAGCCTAGTCGCGTCTTCGGGGAGGGTCAAACCTGCCGCGTCACGCGGCTTCGCGGGATCTGCGACGGAACTCCGGCGCCGAGCGACGCCGCCATTGCGGTTACACTCCGGCGTCGACCCGCCCACCATGACCGCCGCCTTCGCCCTGGGCCGCACGCTCCGTCTGCTCGACGTCCATGACATCGCCCGCCGCGGCAAGGCGGTGACGCTCGAGCCCTCCGCCCGGGCCCGCATCGCGTCGACGCGCGCCGAGCTCGAGGCCGACCTCGCGGATGGCCGCACGATCTACGGCGTCAACACGGGCTTCGGCGCCCTGTCCGACACCGCGATCCCGGCCGAGCAGGGGCCGCAGCTGCAGCTCAACCTGCTGCGCAGCCACGCGATGGGCGTCGGCGCACCGCTGCCCGTCGACACCGTGCGGGCGATCCTCGCCCTGCGCACGCACACGCTGGCGCTCGGGGCGAGCGGCGTGCGCACCGAGCTGCTCGACGCCCTGATCGCGATGCTGCGCGCCGATGTGATCCCGGTGGTGCCGTCGCAAGGTAGCGTGGGCGCGAGCGGTGACCTCGCGCCCCTCGCTCACATCGCCCTGGTCCTCGTCGGAGAGGGCGAGGCGATGTGGAACGGCGAGCGGCTGCCAGGCGGCATCGCGTTGCAGCGCGCCGGCCTCTCGCCGCTGTCGCTCGCGACCAAGGAGGGCCTGGCGCTCATCAACGGCACCCAGGTCACCGCCGGGATCGGTGCGCTCGCGCTGTGCGACGCCGCCGAGCTGGTGGCGGCCGCCGACATCGTGGGTGCCCTCTCCCTCGACGCTGCGCTCGGCACCCTCGACGCGTTCGACCCCCGCATCCACGCCGGCAAGCCCCACCCCGGCCAGCTCCGCGCCGCCGAGATCGTGGTGTCGCTCGTGCTCGACTCGCCGCTGCGGGCGTCACACCGCGACTGCGGCCAGGTCCAGGACGCGTACGCGCTGCGCTGCATGCCGCAGGTGCACGGCGCCGCCCGTGGAGCGCTGCGCTACGTCGCCCTCGCCGTCACGATCGAGATCAACAGCATGACCGACAACCCCCTCGTGCTCGCGGCGAAGGGCGGGGGCTACGACGTGCTTTCGGGCGGGAATTTCCACGCGGGCAGCATCGCGCTGGGGCTCGATCACATGACCGCGGCGCTGACGACCCTGGCGACGATCAGCGAGCGCCGCACCGATCGGTTCATGGGCGAGCACACCTCGCGGGGATTGCCGGCGTTCCTGGCGGTCTCGCCGGGGCTCGACAGCGGCTTCATGATGGCCCACGTCACCGCCGCGGCCCTCGCCAGCGAGTGCAAGTCGATGTCGTTCCCCGCGGCGGTCGACACGATCCCGACCTCGGCGGGCAAAGAAGACCATGTCAGCATGGGGCCGATCGCCGCGCGCAAGTTCGCCGCGGTCGCGCAGAACGTCGCGCGCGTGCTCGCGATCGAGGCCATCGTCGCCGCGCGCGCCCTCGAGCTGCGCGGGCACCCGACCAGCGCGCCGCTGCAGGCGGTGCACGCCGCGATCCGTCGCCATGTCGCGCCGCTTCGCGCCGACCGCTCCCACGCCGCCGAGATCGAGGCGCTCGCGGTCGCGATCCTGGGCGGCGAGCTGCGCGAAGCCGTCGGCCTGGCGCACGAACTCGCCTGAACCGACCCCGCGGAGCTGTCGCGGCCACCCGAGTGCGGGCTCTTGGCTCGTCGACATCGCCAAGGCCCTAGAACGACTGTTGGAAGGTGACGTTGAAGCTCACCGGTGGCAGCAGCGGCGCCACGCCGGTGAGTCCCTGCACGCGGCCGAGGTAGTCGGGGAATCGCTGGCCGAGGCACTGCTCGTTGCGGTAGCGCACCAGGGGCGCGGCGACCTCGACGCGGATGAGCTGCGGCGTGACGCCGAGGATCGACAAATAGCCGGTGAGCGCGTAGCCAACGGTGCCGTACCACGAGCGGGCGCCGAACCACCCGGCGAGGCGATCGCACGGCGAGGCCGTGGACGCGCCGGCGAACGCGATCCCGCCGATGCTGCGCAGCCACGCGACGTGGGCGAAGTTCGGCCGCAGATCGTTGACGAACACGTGGCGATACTCGGCCTGCAGGCTGGCGACCGCCATGCCGAAGGCCTCGTCCGCCGAGTACCCCGACAGCCCGGAGATGCCGCCGACCCGCGAGAGCGCGCGGAACTCCGAGCTGCCGACCAGGGGCCGGATGAGCTCCGCATAGACGCTGGTGGCGATCACGTGATCCTTGGCAAGGCGCCACAGCTGCACCCAGCCGGCGTCGATCTCGAGGTCGTGTCGATGATCGCGGCGGCCTTCGGTGCGCAAGGTGTGGCGCGCCGAGATCGAGATCGCGAGCGACCGACCGCGCTCGGGCCACCAGCCGAATGCGCGGGTGTCGTCGGCCACCGCAATCGACTCGACGAGCCGCAGGCCGCCGCGCGGATCGAGCGAGCGGCCGTTGAGCAGCGCAATGGTCTCGAACAGCCGCACCCGCGCGCGGCGGCGCTGGCGGTTGACCTTGCGACCGAACCAGAGGTTGGTGCCGGCCCCGAGGGCGATGTCGGTCTCGCGATCGCGGGCGATCTGCACGTGTCCGGTGCGTCGCAGGTCCCGCCGCAGGCTGCTCTCGAACAGCGCGAACCCGGCGATCGCGTTGAAGCGCGCCGTCGCCGTCGCCGCCGACACGAACTCGGAGGCGGCGATCGACAGGCCGACGCCGGTGTAGAGGAAGCGAAAGCTCTTGGGTGTGCGGTCGTTGAACAGGGGATCGACGTTGTCGCGGGGCGCGCGTGCGGTCTGCAGCGTCCGGCTGCGCGGGTCGAGGCGCACCGAGGCGATCTTGGCGCGGGTGTGCAGCGTGAAGATTTTCCGGCCCGCCGTCGGCTCGTCCGCCAGCGAGCCGGTGTTTCCGAGCTCGCCGTTCCATGTCAGATGGTGGCGCTCGCCGCCGCGCTCGGTGACCAGCACCTGCACCGGCTCGACCAGCGGCACGGCGCTGTCCTTGGCGATCGTGATGCGATGATCCCAGCCGCCCTCGGCAGCATCGCCGCGGCGGCTGTCGACGTCGACGATGGCGTAGTCGACCTCGGGGTACGGGCCGAGCCACTGGGCGAAGAACCAATCGAGCTGTCGCCCCCATACCGATTCGGCGAGGCGCACCGGATCCCGCGAGGGGGCGGCCAGCAGGCGGCGATAGAACCCGTCGAGGCCGGCGCCGCCGAGGATGTCGGCGAGCTCCTCGTGGATCCGGCGGCCCGTCGGCAGCTGGTGCGCGAACCACAGCGGGTGGTTGCGCACCGGCATCTCGTCTTCGACGCCGCGGAAGTAAGCGCTCGAGAAGCTCGCCTGCTGCGTGTACAAGAACCGATCGACCGCCGGCACGAACGTGAATCGGCTCAAGATGTCGTGGGCGAACTCGTCGCGGCTGCGGTGGGTCGCCCGCCACAGCTGCACCATCGCGTAGGCGACGGCGCCACCCAGCCACAGATCGGTCGACGGATCGTGGCTGCCGCGCATCGTGTCGTGGACGAGCGCCTGGGCGATGCCGCGGGCGATCGCGTCCTCGTGGAATCGGCGGAAGCGCTCGAGCGGGAACAGGGCGAAGGCCTGGTCGCTGACGATCACCGCGCCGGGGTGGGCCTCGGCGATCTGGGCCCGCAGCGGCCCCTGCACCACCACGAGATCCGTGTCGATCGGCGGCGGCCGACCGAGTACGCCCATCAGCTCGACGAGCTCCGCGAAGGTGCCTAGCACGTTGCCGGCGACGTCGGGCCGCAGCTGCAAGGCGGTCTCGTCGGGCACCTGGCCGCTGGGCCTGGGCTGCGGTGTATACACCTGCACGCGGACGCCACGGCGCAGCTCCGTGGTCTCGTGCCAGCGACGGCCGAAGAACACCGACGGATAGGCGGTGACTTCGCCACGGCCGCCCGCGACGATCAATTGATCGGGCACGCGGGCGCGGCGATGCGGCGCCGTGCCCGGCGGGATGTCGGCGGGCGTCGCGAACGCGGCGCGCAGGTGCCAGCGGGCCGGCGCCACCACGCGTCCGCCCGCAGGCAGGTACACCCCCCCTTTGGCCGGCGTGCTGGGCAGCGGCGCGAGGGCCCCCGACAGGCTGCAGCGCCGCCGCACGCAGCCAAACGGCCAATAGCGGTGGGGCACGTCGATGCTGTAGCGCAGCGTGAACGAGGTCGCGCCCACAGGCAGCGAGATGACGAGATCGCGGCGCGCCCCGACCCGCTGCACGGTGTCGGTTCCCCACACGCCGGCGATCGTCATGCCGCCGGCATCGAACGGACCATCGACGTAGGAGCCAAGCGTCACCTCGTCGAGGTGCCGCGGCTCCTCGCGCATCGAGCCCGCGAAATCCAACAATGTGAGGCGCTCGCCCGGTGCTGCCGGCCGATCGAGCGTGTATGTCGCTACGCCCGCCACATGGGCGCCGTTGCCATCGACGCGTGTGCCATCGGGTAGGCGCTCGCCAGCGCGATGGATCGTCAGGCCGACGTCTACGGCTGCGACGGCGAGTTCACCCCGGAGCATCGGGCCGGGGACACCGTGCAGAGGCATCGGCGGGGCCGCGACGGCGCGCGGTGCATCGGGGGCCAGCGCGCGGGGATTCGCGAGGGCGACCGACCCTGCGTACAGCCACATCCAGGCGCTGAGCAGCGCGACGACGCGGCGCCGCGCGCCCATCGGCAACGGTGACGTGTACGGCAGTGCCCGCATCTTGCCATGATTGACGCCATCGGTTCGGCGACCCGCGCTCGATGCCGGGGGCGACGGAGCACCGCGACACTGGTTGTCCCCGAGTCGTGTCCGGATGACACTGCCCTCGCGTCCCCCACGCACGGCGACGCACGGCGCCGCCAGAACCGGCAGCGAGACGTCCGCCGGGGCGTGCGGGGGCCACACGAGCATGGCGATTGGTTTGACAGTCGCAGCCGACTGGGTGAGGCTTCGGGCATGCGTCGTTGTCTGGTTCGTGCCTTGCTCGGAGGGCTGGGCGTGTTCGTGCCGTCGGCGGTTTGGGCCGCTCCTCCCGCATTGCCGCAGGGGGAGCCCGAGACGCCGCCTGCGGACGCCACACCGCCGGATCCGGGCGCTGGCGCCGATCCGTTCGCGGCTCCCGGTGTCGATCCGGCCGCCGATTCGGCCACCGATTCGGCCACCGATTCGGCCACCGATGCACCACCCGAGGGGGTCGACGCCTCCGCCGGGGGCGAGATCGACCTCTCCACGAACCTCGGTGCCGGTGCGTCGGCCGACGTCGCCGAGGCCTCCGCGGAGGACGACGGCAAGGGACGCGGCAAGCGCGGCAAGGGCAAGGGCAGCGACGCCGTGCGCGACGACGATCCCGGCATGGTCGAGGGCCGCCGCGAGCCGATGATGCCGATCAACGCCGGCTCGATCGGCCTCTTCCACACGACGTTGCCCGACGTCGGCGGCAAGTACACGTTCCGCTTCCGACTCCACACCGACTTCTTCCGCAAAGCCGAGTTCATGGCCCCGGGAGATACCCACGCTCGCGTCCGCGGCGGCGTGTCGCTCGGCTTCACGCCGCTCAAGTTCGGCGAAGTCTTCTTCTCGGTGAAGAGTTCGGCGAACCGCAACGAGCGGCCGCAGGCCGATCGCCAGGACGCAGAGTCCGTGTTCGCGCTGGGCGACATCGACTTCGGCATCAAGGGTGCCCATCGCTTCAAGAACGGCATCGGTGTCGGCGGTGTCGGCGGCCTCGGTCTGCTGTCGGGCAGCGAGCGGCTGCGAACGTCGAACGTCAACTTTTGGTTCGACGGTCTGTTCGCCGTCGACCTCCGCTACCTGACCAAGAAGCAGCTGCCGATCCGGCTCAGCGCCAACGTCGGCTGGATGCTCGACAACTCGCTGCGCGTCGCCGACTACGCCGCGATCACCGACCTGCCCAGCCGCGAGATCTCGCGGTTCGCCCTCGGCGGCAACCATAGCCGCGTCCGCATGCGCTACGCCGTCGACTTCCCGGTGCGCCTGGGCAAGCGCCGCCAGTTCGGCATCGACCCGATCCTCGAGTGGGCGTGGGACATCTCCACGGTGCGCGAGCCCGCGTTCGTTCAGCCCGACACCGTCGCATCCCCCCTCCCCCGCTCCACCCAGTGGCTCACCGTGGGCATGCGCGCCAACGTCGTCTCGGGCCTGCACATCGACGCCGCCGCCGACATCGGCCTCTCGTCGCCCAACTTCGAGTACGGCCCGCGGCAGCCGCCGTGGCAGATCATCTTGGGCCTGGGCTGGAGCTTCGATCCCACGCCGGTGGTGCGCGAGGTCGAGGTCGCGGGTCCGCCCGCGCCGGCTCCGAGCACGCCCATGGCGCTCGAGGGCCGACTCGTCGGCCAGGTGATCGATCCCAACGGTGCGCCGATTCCCGACGTCAAGGTGTTGTTCCCCGGGGTCGCCGCCAACGCGATCGTGACCGACGCCAACGGCTCGTTCACGAGCTTCCGCTTCCCCGCCGGCACCATTGCGGTGCAGGTCGAGATCAACGGTCAGGTCGCCCACGAGGCCACGGCCGAGGTCACCGATGGCGAGGACACCGCGGTCACCTTGCAGGTCACCACCGTCCCTGCCGCGGCCACCGGCATCGTGCAGGGATCGGTCACCGACAGCGCCGGCGCGCCGGTGGTCTTCACCATGCGGGTGACCGGCCAGGGCGTCGACGAGCCCTTCAGCTCCACCGAGGACGGTCGCATCGCCCTCGAGTTGGTCGCCGGCGAGTATCGCGGCACCATCACGGCGCCCGGCTTCAAGGACAAGACCATCACGTTCACGGTGCAGGGCAACGGCGAGAGCACGCTGCGCGAGCAGCTCGAGCGCGACGCACCGGTTGCGACGCCGAACGTGAGCGGCAGCAAGAGCGGCATCCGCCTCAAGAAGCGCATCCGCTACGAGGGCAACGGCGTCCACCCCGAGTCGCACGCGATCCTCGACGAACTCGCCGCGTTCATGAGCGGGCACCCGGAGTTCCAGGCCGTCGAGATCGGTGTGCACACCGATGACCGCGGCGCCGCCCAGCAGCGCACCGACCAGCGCGCCGAGGCGGTGAAGGCCTACCTCACCGGCAAGGGCGTCGACGGCTCGCGGCTATCGACCAAGGGGTACGGTGCCAGCAAGCCCGTCGCCGTCAACATGACCGAGCAGGGCCGCGCCAAGAACAACCGCACCGCGTTTACGGTGAAAAAATTCGGTGGGTGACCGCGAGGCGGATCAGCCACCGCCGTAGGGCATCGGTGGGTGACCGCGAGGCGGATCAGCCACCGCCGTAGGCGTCGGCGAGCTCCGCGACCGCCTGTACGAGCTCGGGTGGCACCACGGTGCCGTCCCGCCCGAGCACCCGCAGCGCCTGCTCGTAGTCCCGCAGGCCGGTGCCCGGCACCCGGGGGATCCGATCGAGCGCACTGCGGACCTGCTCGACCGTCGACGGCGCCATGATCCACGACTGCTGGGCGTACAGCCGGAACAGCCGATCGATCCATGAGCCGGACGCGGTCTTGTCGGCGAGCTGGACCATGCAGCGGTTGCAAGCGTCGGCGGCGGGGTGCGTGACGGGCACGCGCGCGGCCGAAAGCTGCGCCGCCAGTGCCGTCGCGTAGCGCTCGGCCTCCTTCACCTTCCCCGCGCGGATGCTCTTCTCGACGAGCTGACCTATCATCGACGGGAAGCGGGTGTCCTCGCCAGGTGCGAGTGTGCGCCGCAGATCGTCCTCATCGGCGCCCTGCGACGTGCCAAAGCCCATCACCTCGATCACCTCGCGACCGATGCGGATGCGGTCGCCGTCATACAGCGCACGGCGGCCCTCGAGCCGGTCGCCGTTGATGAAGGTGCCGTTGCGGCTGCCGAGATCCTCGAGCTCGGTGCCATTTTGGCCGACATGGAATCGGGCGTGGGTGCGCGAGACCAGGTCGTCGTCGAGCACCAGCCAGCACTCGCCCAAACGGCCGACGTCGTGGCGACCATCCGGCAACAGGACCGTCTTGCCCCCGATCTTGAAGCGGAAAAGGGTCACGTTTCGTCGAGGATACCCCTTTGACCGCCGCCGCGCGGGGCCCGGCGGTGCGACGCCCGCGCGCCCTGCGAGCACCCGGGCCCGATTCGGCGACCAGGGGGGCTCAGCGCACCCGGAAGTCCTCGTCGCCCCGGATCGCGCCCTCGCGGATCTCGATGCGGACGACCTGCCCGCGGACGCCCGCCGTGCCCCCGCGCCCGCCCGCGTCGACCGCGAAGACGGCGTTCATCTCGGGCGCCGACACCACGCGGACGGGGTAGGTCAGCGGCGTGCTTCCGACGATGATCGGATCGTTGTAGGCCTGGTAACCGGTGACGTTCGGCGTCTGGAAAATTTCGCGATAGGTGCGTGGGATCCGGGCGCGTCGGAACTCGGCGAAACACTCGGTGAACCGCTCGCCCGGCAGCTCGTTGGGCGCCGCGAGATCGAGCGGGCTCACGAGATCGAGGACGATGGTGCCGAAGGGATTCGAGTATCGGATCGCCTCGATGGGCGTCCCGAGATACGACAGCGTGTGATACAGCGACGTCTCGTCGGACTCGCGCGATGCGAAGACGCGGCACGGATTCGGCGCGCTGGGCGACGGATCGTCGATGCAGTACGGCATGTCGGCGAAGGTCGAGGTCTCGTCGACGCCGAGCCGGATGCGGCTCGTCAGCAGGGTCGAGACGGTCGGGTCCTCGCGGCAGGCCCCGGTCTGCGGGTCGGTGATGACGCGGTCGGTGATGAAGGTGGGGTTGGGCTCGACCGAGACGCCGAGCGACTCGCGGAGCGCCACCGAGTAGCGCACGAACTCGCCGAAGCAGCCAGGTCCCGGCAGCGGCGTCTGCCGGCAGTTGAAGCTGCCGCCCTCGCACGGCGTGCGACACAGGCCGTCGAAGCAGACGTACTGCTCGCCCTGCTCGCCCGCGGGACACTCGGTGTCGTCGCTGCAGCCGCCGGCCGGCTGCACGACGCCGGCGCAGGTCAGCCGGGCCTCGCACTCGGTCTCGATGACCTGCGTGCCCGGTGCCCCCGGCGGTTCGGCGGCAACGCACTCCATGCGCCCAGGGCCGCTGCCATCGCTGCCCGGGCGCAGGTTGTCGGCGCCCGTCGGCGTCGGGCACGTGCCGTCGGTGAAGAACGTGGTGGCGGGGATGTCGGTCGGTACGAACGTCAGCTCGGTCTGCGTCGCCCCCGTGATCGTGTACTCCCGTCGCGGCTGCCCGCAGGCGTCGGAGACGAAGGGCGCGCACACGGCCCGCAGCTGCTCGAGACTCTCCTCGTAGGCCTGCCCGGACACGCAGATGCCGCTGGCCGCACCGGTGGCGTTGGGATCCCGCAGACACCGTCTGCCGACGCCGCAGGCGTCATCGTCGGCGCAGCCGAACACGATGAGCTTGTCGCCCGGGAGCACGCCTTCGTCGCAGAAGGTCGCGCCTTCGTCGACGAGTTGGATGTCGGGGACGTCCGGATCGTCGCCGGCGTGGCACGTCCCGCCGCCGTACTCGCTGGGGTTCTCACAGAGGATGCGGCCAGTTGCGCTCTCTGTGCCGGGGATCGGCGGCTCGTACTCGACCGTCCACCGCTGCTGAGGGCGCCACTGACGGTAGTCGCGAACCGCGACACGCACGGGGTTGTTGGAGTACAGCGCGTCGTCGTCGAAGCCGCCGAGGCGATCGGCGTTGCCCGGGTTGCCCAGCGCCGCTGCGATCGTGTTCTGGTCCTCGGAGAACGTGCCCTCGCTCGTACCGGTGGCCGTATAGGCGCGGTCGATGCGGCGCAGCGTCGGCGCGAGCACCTGCGAGATGTTGTCTTGGGCAGGCAACACCCGATCGGGATCGGTGTCGGCCACCAGGGGCAAGATGGACGGCTCGCCACTTTCGGGATCGGTGACCGGCCACAGCATGTGTGGCCGGATCTCGACGTTGAGCAAGCCGAGCGGATCGATGACGCGCCCGTCGCTCGAGGTGGGCACGGTGGGCGCGGCTCCGTCGTACTGCGAGAACACGGCGAGGACGACGCGACCGAAGCTGGTGACGCCGACGCCGACGACGCCGGTCTGCCCCAGCGGCCCGCGCGAGCGATCGCCGGGATCGGTGGGGCCGACGATGCGCTTGAACGTCCAATCGGTGATGGTCGAGCCGTCGCTGCCGCGGATGCCCGGTCCCGCCGCGAACGGCCGCCGCGCCGCCGAGCCGACCTGCGAGTCGGGATCGATGGGATGACACGCGCGCGACGTCGCCTGCGACGGGTCCACCTGGGTGTCGCACTCGACCCCGAGCGAGGTGCCGTCGAGGTCGCGCTGGACCACGCGGGTCGAGCCGTCGCCGGAGATGATGTAGAGGAACTGGTGCGGATCGTTGTCGATCACCATCGCCGGCGTCGGCCGGATCGCGGCGATGCCCGAGGGATCCTCGAGGGTGAGCCGACGCAGCCCCGAGGGTGGTGAGAAGCCCAGCGAGGCGTTGCTACCCGCGTCGCGCAGCAACTCGATCTCGAAGACCTCGTCGCTGCCGGTGCCGCCGACGAACAGCGACGGGAAGGTGACCTCGTCGTCGCCGGGCTGCGGATCATCGCCCTCGTAGGGTTGGACCAGGGCGAGCGCCATCGGGAACACGCCGCCGTCTTGCGCCTGTGGCCGGTCGGGGACGCCATCGGGGAACTGTCGCGGACATTCCACGGCGCACTCGGGATCGGGACCCGAGTCGATGATGTCGACCTCACCGTCGTCGCCGACGACGAACTGGCGGCTCTGCAGGATCCGCTGGGTACCGAGGCTGACCTCCGCGATCAGCTGGCACGCCGGGAACGTGACGTACACGCTGGCGGGCCGGTCGGGGTCGCACGCGCCGGCGTCGCTGCCGCCATCGGTGTCCCCACCGTCGATCGGACGCTCCGCGGCGCCGGCCAGCGACAGCTCGGGTGGCACCCCCAGCATGTCGCCCGGCCGCGCCCCCAGCGGTGTGCCATCGCTCAACAGCGGCACCACGGTCGAGACCAGGGCCGAGGGCGCCTGCGCCGGCGTGAGCCCCACCGCATACGACGCGAGCGCGCGGGCGTCGAGGGCCGTGAAGTCGCAGCTGCCGACGTTGGCCGTGACCACCCGGCAATCCGGGGTCTGCACGATCCGCGACGGCATCGCGCCGACCGGCACCAAGTTGTAGCCGGGCGCCTGGGGGTCGAGATCGACCATGCCGTTGACGTCGCAACGGCGAAACATGCCGACCTCGTTCTTGTCGGAATTCGCGACGAAGCCGATGAGCTGGGTCTCGCCGTCGTCTTCGCAATCTCCGAGCGCCGCACCATCGCACTCGTTGAGGGCGAGCACCGTGACCTCGTCGCCGTCGCGGCGCACGCACGCCAGCGACACGTCGAGGGGCCGGTCGAGCACGCGGTTGGGCACGACCACGGTTTGGTTGTTCTGGCAGGCGGACAGCGCGAGCAGCCCCAGCACACACCGCAGGACCCGGGATTCGACACGGCGAGACGTCATCGAGAGAACGGCTCCTGCAGACCGATGCGGGCGATCTCGCGGAAGCGGGTCGGCCGATCGCGCGCGAGATCGACCACCGAGATCGAGCGTTCGAGGTTATTGGACAGGTACATGAGCTTGCGTGGCTCGTCGATGGTGAGCTCGTAGGGGCCGGTGCCGGCGACGATCGAATCGATCACGCGGAAGCCCTGCAGGTCGACCACATAGATGATCGCCGCACGGAAGCAGGACACCAGGGCATAGCGCTGGCCGGCGTCCTCGTAGAGATGCATGCGCGAGGGCTCGTCGCACAGCTCGAGCGGTGGCGCCGAGGGGGTGTCGAACGGCTCGCCATCGGGGCCGATCTGCGTGTTCATCTTGAGCAGCGCCCCCGGGCCGGTCTGCAGCACCAGCAACTCGTCGCCGGTGGAGTCGGGGAACGCCAGATCACCGAGGACGGGCCGGAACCCGGTCGACGACGGATCGAGACCGCCGGGGACGATGAGCCGCTGCGATCGGACGCGTTCGTCGCACGAGATCTTGCCCGCCTGGTCGAACTCACCGGCTCCCGCGCACTGGGCCGGGTCGACGCCCTCGACCGCCTGAACCGTGAAGCTCGTGAGCAGCGGCGCGAAGCGGAAGCCGGCATACACGAGCGGGCGGCTGCAGCCCAGAGTGATCGAGGGCGAGGGCCGGTCGGGGTCGCAGGGCCGTTCGGCGAGGCCGAATCCACCCGTGGTGCCGTTGGCGGTCAGGAACACCGAGGAGATGTCGACGAGCGCCGGCCGCCCGTCCCCAGCGCCCGTGCCGTCGTCGATGCCGTCGAGGTCGACGAGCGACATGCCGGGGCCATCGGTGTGGGTCACGTAGGCCAGCCGTTGGCTGGGCGAGATCACCATGTTGAAGGGCTCGCGCGGCAGCTCGCGGAGGTCCTCGTCGTTGCGGAGGTATCGCAGGCGGTTCGATGCGCCGCAGACCCCCTCGTCGTCCTGACCGCAGTCGAGCACGGGGACCTCGTCGGTGCCCGAGCCCGTGGGCAAATCGAGGTACAGAAGGCTGGGATCGCCGCGCACCGGCAACCAGATGCGCGAGCGCTGGCAGTCGCCCCGCGCAGGCCCGTCGCCGATCTCGTCCTCGCACGAGTGGGTCAGCAGGGTCGCGAAGTCACCGGTCCGCTGGCTGAGGCGGATGAACGGTCCCTCGTCGCACTCGACGATCTGGGGCAGCAGCGCCAAGCGCCGGCACGGCAGGTCGTCGTCGACGGGGCTGCCGACGTCGAGCACGCAGCGCTCGTTGCAGAATGGATCGACGGTGACGGTGCCGGGGATCGCCCAGGCTGCGAAGAACGCCTCGAGATCGACGGCGACCAACGTGCCCGAGTCGTAGGCGAGGTCGTTGTTGCCGTTGGCGACGAACAGGTAGCGCGCCGGCTCGCCCGTTGCGGCCCGGGGATCGAGCAGCAGACCCGATGGGAAGAAGAACTCGTCGGTCGGCGGCGGATCGCTGACGTCTCGGCCAGAGCAGCCGGTGGTGGCCAAGAGCGACCCGGCCATGGCGAGCATCGTCGCGACGGCGGGGCCGAGGGCGCGCCGGCCGGGGTCGGAGGCTGGGGGCATGGGCCGCGCGACGCTAGCACGCCGACCGCGTCCGGGGGCGGATGTGGGACAGGCCGAAGCCCCCGAACGAACCCGACGATCGAGGCCGACGGGCGCTGGTGCCGAGGGCCGCGATGCCCGGAGCGTGCGATTAGCGTGCGCCGTCTGCGGGCACCACGACGCGCGAGCGACCGAGGTGTGCGAACAGCTCGACCGATCGCAGCGGCTGACGCAGATGGCCGTGGATCTGCGCGCGCAGCAGATCGCGCAGGGCCCGACGGACCTCGGGCGAAGGTGTGGCCTGCTCGGCATCGCCCAGCAGCCTCGCCGCGCAATACAGGACCTCGGCAGACTGGCGTGGAGCCCCCTCGCCGTGATCGGAGCACAGGGCGCCGCCGCGGATCGCATCGAAGGGCACGGGCCCGTCGGCGCAAGGCGAGCCGCACACGCAGCACGCGTCGAACGCCGGCAGCAGCCCGAGGTGATGCAGCAGCGCGACCTCGTAGCGCCGCAGCATCATGGCCTCGGGCGGCCGCTCCGAGATCACGCAGATCGCGGACTCGAGCGCGGCGTGGAGACCGGCCTCGGGGTGCAGATCGTCGACGAGGACGTCGGTCAGTTCGCACAGATAGGTGATGTACGCGAAGCGATCGAGGTCGCGGCCCATCGCGCCGTGATCGATCCGCGGCACGAAGCCGTCGAGCCGCCACAGGCCGCCGCCGTTGCGGGCGACGTGGACCTCGACGGCGCCCACCGCACCTGCCCCGAGCCCGCTGGCGAAGCGGCGCCTCGACTTGCGGGCCGACCGCGCGGCCGCCCGGATCTTGCCCCAACGCTCGGTGTGAGCGACGACGAGCACGTCGGCTTCGCCCAGCGCGTGGGTGCGCAGCAGCACTGCATCGGAGCGCTCGGTCATGGACCACCGGTGCCGAGCAGGACGTTGGCCAGCCAGAAATAGAACAGCAGGCCCATCACGTCGACCGACGTCGTCACGAACGGGCCGGTGGCGATGGCTGGGTCGACACCCAGACGATCGAGCGCCAGCGGCGTGCAGGTGCCGACCAGCGCGGCCAGGACCATCGAGCCCGCGCAGCCGCATGCGACCACCACGCCCAGCCGCCACGGATCGGCGCCCTCGGCCCCGAGCCCCACTGCAAACAGCCCGATGAGCACCCCGTACAGCAGGCCCAAGCTGGCACCGAGCGCCACCTCGCGGAGCACGAGCCGCCGCGCACGGTCGGCCTCGATGAAGCCGACCGCGAGGCCGCGCACCACGATCGTCGAGCTCTGCATGCCGACGTTGCCGCCCATGCCGGCGACCACCGGCATGAAGAACGCCAGCGCCGGCACCTCCGACAACGAGGCGTCGAACGAGGCCAGGCTGAAGGCCGCGACGGTGCCGCCGGCCGCGGCTGCACCGAGCCACCGCCAGCGCACGCGCAGGCTCGGCCAGAACGAGCGGGCATCGGCGAGCTGATGGCCGGCACCGGCCATCTGCAAGATGTCCTCGGTCGCCTCCTCGCGAATGACGTCGACGACGTCGTCGATGTCGACGACGCCGATGAGGACGTCGTTGGCGTTCACGACCGGCACCGCCATCAGGTCGTAGCGGCTGACGAGTTCGGCGACGTCCTCCTGGTCGGCGTCGACGCGCACCGACACCACCTCGGCCTGCATGAAGTCGCGGACGCGCTCGTGCGGGCGGTGCTGCACGAACTGCCGCAGCGAGCACACCCCCACCAGGCGGCCGTCCTTGTCGACGACGTACACGTAGCTGACGTGGGTCGGCAGCTCGAGTGCCTGCAGCCGCGCCACGGCCTCCTCGACGGTGCTGTCGGCCCGGGTCGTGAAGACCCGCGGCGACATGATGCCGCCGGCGGTGTCGTCCTCGTAGGCGAGCAGCCCCTCGATGGCCTCGGCATCGTCCTCGTCGAGGCGGGCGAGGATCTTGGCCAGGATCTCCCGATCGATGCGGCCGAGGATGTCGGCGGCGTCGTCGGGGCGCAGATCGTCGAGGAGGTCGGCGGCGTCCTCGGGGGCAAGCCGCGCCACCAGGATCGCCGCGGCCTCGTAGCGCATGTTGCCGAGCACCGGCGCCCGCCGGTCGACCGGCAGCAAGCCCATGATCACGCGCTGATCGTCGGGTCCCAGGTTGTCGAGCTGGACGGCGATCTGCACCTCGTCGAGCCGCGTGAGCACGCGCCGCAACCGACGGTGGTCGTCGTCGTGGAGGAGCTCGTGGATTCGCTCGTGGCGTGGACGCGGCCCGGACATCGAAGCGCCGGCATCATAGCGAAGTGATCGCGGTGGATCCGATGGCTCTGACTCCGCGTCGGACTCGGGAACACCGGGCGCGCCCCGTGCGTGGACGATCGGATTCGCGCCCTCGTCCAGGTGTGGGGCGGGCGTTCGACCCACCTTCGGGCGGATCAGCTCGGACCTGGCGTGGCGCCGCCGACGAGGTTGAACGCGGCGAGCACGACCATCGCGACGAAGGCGGCGACGAGCACCCAGAGAAAGACCGCCGGCGACGGCAGCCGACCGCGCATCGCGTCACGCCAACCGGGCGCCGTCGGCGAGGCCTTGGCGCGCCGCCGCGGCGCGGTGCGACCGAGCCCCGCGAACTCCGGCACCGCCGGCGCGACCGGAGCGCCCGGTCGCCCGCCACGGCGCGCGCTGATCGCCGCCCGCTCGCGCTCGTACAGCAGGTCCATCACGGTCTGCACGTCCACGCTCAGCGCGCGGGCCACACAGCGTACGAACCCCTTCACGAACACCGGACCTGGGAGCCCCTCGTGGCGATCCTCTTCGAGGAACTCGAGGCTGCGCCTGGGGATCTTGGTCGCCGCCGCCAGCTGCTCGAGGCTGAGCCCGCGACGCAGGCGTTGCTCCCGCAAGAAGCGGCCCGGTGAGGGCGCGTCCGCGGTGTCACCCGGGGGCAGCGCACCGTGGCGCTCCGATTCCTCGTGGGCCACGACACGCAGGCGTCCGTTGTCGCCTTGCATCGCGGGCGAGTGTGGACTGCCGCGGGTGGGCCGGCAAGGGGGCCAACGGGCGCGGGAATGCCGTCGCCGCACGGCGTGCACCCCGCACGATCGACCGACCTGCGGTGTCGCGCCAGCCGCTCAGGAGCCGTCGGCGCTGGCCAACGTATCGTTTTCGCTGGGGTCGGCGCTCATCAGACGCTGACACTGCCGGGCCAGGCAGCTCCGCGGCGCGATCTCGACGCAGCTCGCGAAGGCCGCGTCCGCCTCCGCGTCGAGGCCCATGCGCAGCCGGGCCGCCCCCAGGATCCGGTGGGCGTCTTGGATCGGACAGCGCGGGTTCTCGGCCACCGAGACCGCCTGCTCGACCGCCTGCTCGGGCAGACCGACGTCGAGATACACCTGGGCCAGACGGTAGCGACCCACGCAGAAGTCGGGGTTGAGCAGCACGGCCTGACGAAGCTCGGAGGTCGCCGACACGAGATCTCCCGCGCCATAGTACGCCCAGCCGAGATTCGACAACGCCGAGTACCGATCGGCGTAGAACTTCTCACCGAGCGCCTTGCGAGCGTGCTCGATGGCGCGGTCGGGCGCGTGGAAGTGGAGGTCCACGACCGACAGCGAATTGTAGGCGCGGCCCCGACCGGCGGCGCCTTCGTCGTAGTGCTCGACCGCGGCGGTGAACGACTCGCGGGCCCGGCGGTGCAGCTCCTGTGAACGCGTACGCTGCTGCTCGGCGGCCTCGTCCTCGAGGCACTGATCGGATTCCACGGCGTCCACGAGCGACTTGCCCTCGTTCAAGAACAGCAGGCCGCGCAGATAATAGGAATCGGCGTGCTTCGGATCGGCGGCGAGCGCCTTCTCGATCTGGAGCTTCGAGTCCTCGAACATCCCGTTGTGAAACGACCCGACAGCGACGTCATAGTGCTTGTCGGCGGCGCTGGTGCCGTCGGATGGGGTCTCGACGCCGTCGCGGCTGTGGGACGCGCACCCGAGCGCGACCGCGACGCCGACGACCGCGACGATGCGGCGGCTCTGACCGCGACGACGGGATGCCGGCGACATGCCCGGACCCTACCCGCGCGCCCGCTCCGCCCCAAAATAATCCTCCAAAGCGGCAACGGCCGACGGCGGCAGCGGCCGACGGCGGCAGCGGCCGACGGCGGCGGTCGCGGCCGGCGAGAAATGCCCTCGGCATCGCGCCGACCTCCTTCGGTCCTGGCCGCACGGGGGCTCGCTGGTATGCTGCTCCCGTGGCCGATTCTTATCTTCTTGCCCTGCTCGACGCCCGACCCACGGGCTCGCAGGTGCCCGCGCCATGGCTGGCGAGCGTCCTCGACGAGCGCCTGCACGCCCGCGTCGCGCTGGCCGCCGATCGTTCGGCGAGCCATCGTGTTCGCGGGTGGTCGGTCGCCTCGGTGGTCGGCAACGAGACCTTCATGCAGGCGCGTCCCACCGTCCGCGACGCGAAGAGCGAGTCGGTGGAGGACGTGCTGCGCAACCCCGCGCCGTGCACGCTCGCCAGCTTCGACGTCGGCACCGACGACGAGCGTTTCGCCGAATCCCACCCCTCGGTGCGGCTCGCCCGTTTCCGCCGGTGGATCGGCACCCGCGCCGAGACCGATCTCGCACCCGAGACGCGTCGCCGCCTGCGCGAGGACATTCCCGACTTCCTCGCGCGCAGTCAATCGGTCCACAATGACGGCGAGCTGGTGTTCCTGCGCTTCCTCGCGGCGCTGCACGCCGATGGCGCGCTCGGTGCACCGTTCGCCTCGGCCGACGAAGTCCGTCGCGCGCTCAGCACCACCGAAGCGCTGCTCGTCGATGGGCCGCTCAATCTGATGGTCAGCGATGGCCGCACGCTGGGCGTCATCCACCGCGGCGGGACGATGTACTCGCTCGCACCGCCGCTGCCGACGGGGCGGATGGTCCGCGCCGAAGAAGAGGCGCGCGCCGCCGCCCGACACAATCTGCTCTGGTACGATCCGGACGGGCCACCCGAGCTGCCACCCACGGGCGCCGAGCGTGTGGCCGAGGGGATCTTCACCGTCGAGTGCCTGCGTCCGCGTACGCTCGCGCGCGATCTGACCTGACCTGAGCGTGGTCATCGCCACCGTCGTGTGACGTGAGCGCGTTGGCCGGCACCGAAAGCTGGTAGGTTTGTGGCGCCGATGCGGGTGCACGTGCTCCACCACGCAAACTGCTTCGACGGAGCGGCCAGCTCCGCGATCTTTGCGGCGTTCTACCGCGCACGCATCGACGCCGACGCCGAGCTGGTCTACGTGGCCAAGCAGCATCGCGCCGGCGATCCCTTCGTGGCCGAGGACTTCGCGGCCGACGACGTCGCCATCCTCGATTTCCGATACACCAGCGCGCCGGGCCTGGGGTGGTTCTTCGATCACCACGCCTCGGCGTTCCAGCTCCCGGGGGAGCGCGCCCACTTCGACCGCCACACGGGTGGCAGGCGCTACTACGACCCGCGCGCCCCGAGTTGCGCGGGCTTCGTCGCGAAGTGCGTCGCCGCCCACTTCGACTTCGATGCCTCCCCCCACGCCGAGCTGCTGCGCTGGGCAGAGCTCATCGACTCGGCCGCCTTCCCCGACCCGACCATGCCGGTCACGCTCGCCGATCCGGCGCTGCGGCTCATGACGTTCGCCGAGCAGAACCGCGATGTGGCGCTCGGCGGGCGCTTCATCGAGGATCTCATCCGCCTCCCCTTCGCCGAGCTGGCCTCTGCCGGCTACATCGACGCAGCGCTGCGTCCGGTACTCGAACGCCACCAACGCGACATCACCTTGCTGGCGCAGCGCTGCGCCGCCCGTGATGGCGTGCTCGAGTTCAACCTGCTCGATCAGCCGCCGCGGGCCTACAACAAGTTCATCCCCTACTATCACCACCCCGAGATCCGCTACGTCGTCGGCCTCTCGATCGGCCCCGACGGCAGCATCAAGCTCACCGCTGGCTACAATCCGTGGCTGCCACGCGACGGCCGTGAGCACGACATCTCGGCGTTGTGCGAGCGCTTCGGTGGCGGCGGTCACCCCTTCGTCGGTGGCGCGAGCTTCGGCCCCGACGGATTCGACGCGGCGCTCGACGCCCAGCGCCTCATCGCCGAGGTCCTGCGCGGGGCCAATGCGTGAGCGGCGACGCCGACGACCCGCGGTCGATCGCAGCGTCCGCCCTGCTGCAGCTGCGACGCCGCGTCGACGCCCACTTCGACGCGGCCGTCCTGCGCACCCCCGACGCCTTCGCCTGCCGCGTCGGGTGCTCGGCCTGCTGCCACGTGCGGATCGGCGTGACCGGCATCGAGGCCGATCGCGTGCGCGCTGCGCTGGCCGCCCTCACCCGCAGCGATCCAGCGCTCCGCGCGAGGGTCCGCGCGCAGGGGCACGACCCGCATCGGAGCATCTGCGCGCTGCTCGTCGACGATCGCTGCGCCATCTACGAGGAGCGCCCGCTGATCTGTCGATCGCATGGGTTGCCGGTGCGCGCCACCCTCGACGATGGCAGCCATGCCGACTCGGTGTGTCCGCTGAATTTCACCGAGCACACGCCTCCGCGGGCGAGTGTCCTCGCGCTCGACGCCGTCAACGCGCCGCTGTCGGTGATGGCGCAGATGTGGGACGGCAGTGCCGACCGCGTCGAGCTCGCGGTGCTCGCCGGCGAGTCGCCCTGAGCACGCACAGCGGCGTTCGGGCGATCACCCCTTGCTGACGCGATCCATCAGGGCGCTCAAATCGAGGTTGAAGTTGAGCGTGCGCTCCGGCGCGTCGCGGCGGTCGCCCTGATCGCGGCCACGTCCGCCACCTCCGGACCCACGTCCAGGTCCGCCACCGCGCCCGCCGCCGCCACCGGGTCGGTCGCCACCGCCACGCCGAGCATCGCCTTCGCCGCGACGATCGGTGCGCGGACGCTCGTCGCGTCGCCCCGCGCCGTGCCCCTCGCGCGCGGGCTCGCGGGCGGACTCGCGCTCGGGCTTGCGGCGGGGCTCGGCCGGCCGCTCGGTCCGCTCCGGCTTGGGCAGCAGCGCGCGCAGGCTGAGGGAGAAGCGCTTGCGCTCGGCGTCGATCTCGATGACGCGCCCCTTCACCACTTGGCCGATGTGCACGACGTCGGCCGGTGACGACGTGAAGGTGTGGGACAGCTCGCTGATGTGGGCTAGGCCCTCGTGCGAGAGGCCGACATCGACGAAGGCCCCGAAGCTCGCGATGCGGGTGATCACACCGTCGAGCTCCATGCCGACGGTGAGATCCGCGAAGCTGCGCAGCTGCGGGTCGAAGGCGATGCTGACGAACGGCGGCCGCGGATCGCGACCGGGCGTGCGCAGCTGGTCGAGGATCCCGAGCATGACGCGCGGCCCCAGTGGCTCGCCGGACACGCTGGGGTTGCCCATGTAGCGCTCGGAGTCGATGCGGTCGACGTGCTCGGGGTGGCCGAGGAGATCGGGGACCGTGACCCCGAGATCGCGGGCGATCTGGGTGATGAGCGGATAGCGCTCGGGGTGGATCGCGGTGCCGTCGAGCGGCTGTTCGCCGCCGTCGATCCGCAAGAAGCCTGCGCTCTGCTCGAAGGTCTTGCCGGCGAAGCCCGGGACATCGAACAGCTGCGAGCGGGTCGCAATGCCGTCGTGGGAGGTTCGGAAGGTGAGCAGCGCCCGCGAGATCGCGTGGCTCATGCCCGGCACGCGCGAGAGCACGTCGATGCCGGCCCGGTTGACGTCGACGCCGACGTCACAGACGCAGCTCGACACCACCTGATCCAACGTGGCGCGCAGCTCCTCTTGGTCGACCTCGTGCTGGTACTGACCCATGCCCAGCTTGCGCGGATCGATCTTCACGAGCTCCGCGAGGGGATCCTGCAGTCGGCGGCCGACCGCGGCCGCGCGGCGCAGCGGCGCCTCTTCGCCCAGCTCGTCCTTGGTCGGACGGGCGGCGGCGAGCAGCGCGACCATTTCGGAGTCGATCATCACCACCGGGATCTGCTCGAAGCCCTCGGTGGCGGCGATGACGTCGCGGACGAGACGCTCGAGATCGCGGCCCCCACCGGCATCGGCGATCGCCACCGCGGCGACCCCATGCTGCGTGATGAGCTCCCCGAGGCGGGCCTTGGCCTGCGGGGCCTGCAGCTTGGGCTGCAGCGGGAACACCGTGTCGTGCTCGAGGACGGCGGCGTCGACGTCGAGCACCACCACGCGGCAGCCCGGCGCGAAGCCGGGGTCGATGCCGAGCACGCGCACCGGACCGAGGGCCGGCGCGAGCAGCAGCGGGCGCAGGGCCTCGGCGTACGCACCGATGGCGTCGCGATCCGAGCGCTCCTTGAGCGAGCGTCGCACGCCGGTACGCACCGCTCGACCCAGCGAGAACTGCCAGGCCTCGGCGAGCGCCGCCGCGACCTCGTCGCCGGCGGGGCCGGGGGTGATCTGCAGCACGTCGCGGCCGATTTCCTCGACCAGCCCATCGGGCACCTCGACCTCGACCGAGAGCACGTTCTCGCGCTCGCCACGGTGGATGGCCAGGAGCGTCGGCGAGGAGATCTGGCTGCAGCCCTCGGGCTTGTTCGCGAGCTTCGCGAAGCGGGCGCCCTTGTCCTTCTTCTCGTCCTTCTTCTCGTCCTTCTTCTCGTCCTTCTTCTCGTCCTTCTTCTCGTGGCCGTGGGCGACGATGCGGCCGTGCTCGAGCACCGCGTGGCGCAGCGCCAGGCGCAGCGGCGGCCACTCGGCGATGCGCTCGGCGCAGATGTTCCGCGCGTGGGCGAGGACGTCCTGTATCGTGGGCAGCGTCTCGCCGACGCGGGACTCGGCCCACGCGAAAGGATCGGGCGGGGAGGCCGAGGCCGAGGTCTCGTCGGCCTCGTCCGCGTCATCGGCCGTCGTCGACCCGTCTTCGGCGTTCGCGCCGGAGTCGGACGACTCGGCGTTCGCGCCGGAGTCGGAGGACTCGGAGGACTCGGAGGACTCGGCGTTCGCGTCGAACTCGGAGGACTCGGAGGACTCGGAGGACTCGGAGGACTCGGAGGACTCGGCGCCCGCGTCGGACGCCGGATCCGCGTCGAACGGCCCGCTCGCGTCGGAGCCCTCTGCGTCCTCGAGGTGCGCGCCCTCGGTCGCCTCGTCGGAGCTCGACATCGCCGCGTCCGCGTCGTGCGCCGCGTCGGAGACTTCCGTGGCTTCGGCGAGCCCGCGCGTGGCGTCATGGACGACCGACTCGGAGTCCGCGCCCGGGGCCGTCTCGACGGCTCCACGCCGCCGCTTGGTCGCGTGGCTCCGCTGACCCCGGCGCAGATCCAAGACCTGAGGATCCGACAGGGCCCCCACCGTCCCCACGCGGAACAGCGCGTCGGCCAGCGGCCCGAGGCCGAGGCCCCGCGCCTTCGCGGCCGGCCCCCGCTTGCGCTTGCGCAGCAAGACCCGCACGTCCTCGAGATCCAACGCATGCTCCGCGGCCCGCACCATCTCGTCGAGCACCGGCTCAGCGCGGTGCCGATCGCGGAGTTCCTGGCGGAGGGTCTCGCGCTGGAACTCGAAGGCGACCGCACGCACGGCGGCGGCCTGGATCCGCTCGAGGTCGCGGACGGGCAGACCGTCGACGCGGTCCGCCCGGTGCACGGCGATGAACGCCGGTTGCGCGCCCTCGGCAAGCAGCGCGAGCGCGGTCTCTACGGCATGGGGCGGCAACCCCAGCGCTCGCGCAATCGGAGGCGCCAGCACTGGGGCCGACAGTGCGGCTCGAACAGCTTCCACGTCCATGGGGGTGGCCGACCGTACGCACCGGCCTTGCCCGGGTCAATAGTCGGCGCCCGGTCCAATTTTACCTGGTGACCGCAGCCCTGGTGACCGCAGCCCTGGTGACCGCCCGTGTACGACAGGCCGACGCACCCGGCGCGGCCCCCGTCATCAGCGCACGCTGTGGCGATGTCCTCCATGCGACCGAACCCAACGCCGACACCCGGCAAACCCCCCGCCCACGCCCCGTGTTGCCCCACTTGCACGACCGAGGTTGACGGCCCATGCGGCATCGCGTAGATAACCGCCCACCTGTTGCGGGGTGGAGCAGCCAGGTAGCTCGCCGGGCTCATAACCCGGAGGTCATAGGTTCAAATCCTGTCCCCGCTACTACGAACGGCCTCGGAGGGTGACCTCCGGGGCCGTCGTCGTTCATGCACCACCCACCCGCCCTGGGTGACGACAAGGCGCGCTCGACGGGCCTCGCCGAGCGGCGGCCGCTGGGTAGCGGGAACGCCACCGGTACGCCGGTGATGATCGTGAAGCCCTCGTTGGCGGAGTCGGGCACGCCCGAGAGCCGACGGCGCGCGCTCCACAGCTGCATCACCTCGGCGGACAGCGCGACGCGGTTGGTGATGCGGGCCTCGATTCCGGCGTGGAGTTCGAAGCCGATGCGGGCGCTGACGTCGTCGAGACGGCCCTCGCCGACGCGGTGGTACGAGACCCGAAGCACGTCGAAGCCGGCGCCGAGCCCGAGGCAGGGACGCAGCGGGAAGTTGGCGAAGGGGTAGAAATTGCCGCGGACGAAGATGGGCACGGTGAAGTACGACAGCGCGGTCGCTTGACCGGCACCCGCCTCCTGAGGACGGAGGAATTCGGCGTAGCCGGCGGTGTAGCCGCTGCGGAAGTAGCCCATCCACCGCGGGTACCGGTGGTCGTGGTCGATGCTGAAGACCTGCCAGCGCAGATCGAAGCCCCGCAGCGCCATCGCCCGGTTGGGGTGCTCGCGCACGACCGCCCCCGGGAAGCCGTTGGACGTCACGCGGGACACACCCTCGGCGCCGATGCGGCCAGGCGGCGCGAAGGGGGTGAGGATCGTGCCGAAGCCGATGCCGACCCACGGCTTGTGGCGCGTCGCGGGGATCGGGGCGGGTTTTGCCGGCGTCGGCGGCGGGCGGTCGCACCACCACCTGCAGCCGCGCGCGCGGATCGTCGACGGAGCTTTTCGCAGCCGAGGCGAACGCCCCGAGTTCGCTGTACTCGATGCGTCCATCGCCGTTGAGATCGGCGCCACCACGCAGCCCCGACACCAACTCGTGGGTGAAGATGCCGCCGCGATAGCGCTCCCACTCGTGGGTCTGTCGATCGACGGAGCGCGCCAGGATCACGCCCGTGTTGGGGAACGCGCCGAGCTGGTGCTCGTCGAGGTACTTGCGCACCGCCTCGCCGTAACCGCCTTCGGCCTGGTCCGATTTCCAGCGGTTGCGCCCGCGCGAGAGCACGAATTGCTCGCTGCGGCAGGCATCGACGAGCTGGGCCCGAAAGCTGCGCAGCACGACGTTCCTGGCGATGGTGCCTAGGTACGGCGTGTAGGGTCGGATGCCATCGAAGGCCTGCCGTGCGCGGGGCTCGAACGCGCGGCTCGAACGCGCGGCGGAAGGTCTCGTGCAGGGCGTCTTACAGCTCGTAGGCGCTGTCGTAACCGACGAAGCGGTGGCCGCGCCCCGCCGACTCGAACGAGAACCCGTGACGCAGCAAGCCGGTGACGTCGCCGACGTGGAGGCGGTAGACGTCGCGCAGCGCCGCGGGCTCGCCGTCCCGGAAGCCGCGCAGCGTGGCAAAGTGCCAGCCGCACGGCGCCATCGGGGGATCGATTCGGGGCTCGGCCGGCACCGCCCGGGTACTACGCGCGACTGCCCGGCGTGGGTTGGCCGCCTCGCGCATCGAGGCGTGGGCGGGGGGCACAGAGCCTCCCGCGGTGGGTTTGGCGGTGCGGGCGCGAACCCGCCCGGGCGGCCGCGGGTGCTACGGTACCGGCTCCGCCCGATGGCCCGCCCTCCCCCGCAGCCGCCCGATCCGTGGCAGCTCGAAGCCGAACTGCTCGCGCTGGGACGCGAGCATCTCGAGCGCCGGTGCGGTGCCTGGCGGATCCGCCACCTGTATCCCCACGGCGCCGATCCGTCGCTGCTGCTGCTCGCCTACCAGGAGCTCGATCGCCGCCGCACCGTCGCCCGCGTCGGCACCTCGCGTCGGCAGCTCGCGCGGGCCCTCCGAAGGATTGTCGACGGCATGGTCGGCCGGGACGCCCTCGCCCGCAACCGTCGGCTCAACCATCGCCTGCCGCCCGCGCGCCCGCCGACGTTCTTCACCGCCCCGGCGGCGGTGAAGCATGCGCTGGGCGGGCTGGAACCCGATCTCCGACAGGCCGCGGCGCAGCTGCTCCATCCGCCGACGTCGGCCGAGCTGGACGCCACCCCCGCCGCCACCGGGGCCGCGTCGGAGCGCACGCTGCACGCGCTGCGCGACGCCCTGCTCGACGCCGTCATCGGCGACCCCGAGGCGCTGCGGGCCCTGCATCCGCGGATCGTCGCGTTGCTCGCCTCCGCCCAGCCGGCCGTGCAGCGCCACCCCATGGCGCGCTACCTGCTGGTCAAGCTACCGCTGCAGCTGGTGATGATCCTCGTCGCGTTGCTCAACGTCGCGTACATCGGCGCCTACTACTTCTTCAACGACGAGGTCCTCGGCCGCTTCGTCGGCACCCGCGTCTCCGGTCTCGTCGAGGGCGGGCTCGAGATGGGCAGCATCCACTGGAACGGCGGGCTGATCCTCGATCTGCTCACGGGCCAGCCCAGCCCGGTCACCGTCCGCGACGTCACCGTGTTCGAGCCGTACAAGAGCTACGGCGGCGAGCAGCGGGCGGCCGCCCACGCCGATCACATCGAGGCCACCTTGGTGCTGCACGAGATCATCCCCTGGAATCGCCTCGCGATCCCGGCGATGTTCGAGATCCCGTGGGCCCTGCACTTCGCCGAGGTCGAGATCATCGGCGCCAGTCGCTTCGACGTCCGCGGCTATCGCGACGAGCGCGACGACGGCCGCGAGGTCTCGCTCATCGGTCTGCGCGACGCCTTCGTGCTGCACGCCGCGGTGCCCAACGACAACCGCGGCCTGTCTTTCGCGGTCGATCACGCCGTGCTCGACGAGGCCACGATCGATGTCGACTTCACGGAGATCGCCGACTGGCGCTTCGCCACCACCTTGGCCCGCGCCGAGTTCGGGCTGCGCTTCGTGTCGATCGATCCGCGGGCGCCGGTGCCCGCCTCGTTGCCGCTGCAGTTCTCGTTCGTCGGCGAAGGCGGCGACGGCATTCTCGAGATCGACGAGATCGCCCTGCCGATCGACACCGTCTCGCACCTGCACATGCGCGGCGGCACCGACGACATCCCGTACGGCGACATCGGCTACACCGCACTGCTGGAGGCCGCGGGCTCCGACGTCGAGATCGACGGTCGACTGCGCCACGCCCTGACCCGCACCCGCGTCCCCGCGATGGAGCCCCTGCCCTATGGCACGCCGGTGATCTGGGGTCCGACCCCCACCGTCGAGCTCCGGGCCGCCTCGCGCGACGCCGGCGACGTGCTCGCGCACGTCATGGGCGAGCTCGAGCTGCCCGAGTACGCCATCGACGGGTCGCGGGCGTCCATCGTCGCCCGCGTCGAGGGGCCGCTGTCGGAGACCGTCTATCATCTCGCCGCCGAGGGCCTCTCGATCGATCCGCTCGACGAGCCGGCATGGGTCGTCGACGACGCCCGCGTCTCGGTGCGGCTCGCGAAGGAGCGCGCACCGCAGCGATGGAGCGCGGCCTATGCCGCACCGCGGCTGGTGGCGACGTTCGACACCTTCGACGGCACCGCGCTCGACGGAACGATCCACCTGAGCGATGGTCGGCGCGCGACCATCGTGCTGCCCGGCGACGACACCGAGCCGCTGCTGATAGACGGTGAGTTCGAACTCGGCGCGGTGAACGCGGCGCAGCTGGTGCCCGACGATCCGGCGCTGATGGCCACCCTGGGCGGCGAGGCCAGCGGGCGCATCCGGGTCCACGAGCTTCGGCTCGGACAGGTGACGCCGCTGCTCGCCGACGGCACGGCGATGGCGGCCTCGATGGGACTTCAGCGCGCGCGGCTCGAGTTCACCGGGATCGCGATCGAGCGCGACCGCGGCCCCCGCGACGACGGTTTGCCGCGCACGATCGGCCTGGACGGCACCGTCGAGATCGACGAGCAGGGCGCCATCGACTGGGATGATGTGCGGGTGTCGATCCCCGGCGCACGGCTGCGCACCTCAGGGGCGATCGACGGCAACTTCTCGACGCTGGCCGAGACCACGATCGAGGTCACGATCGACGACGGCGATGCGTTCGCGCGTGGGCTCGCGATCCCCAGCTACGTCGATGACGTCCGCGCCTCGCTCACGCTGTCGGGGCCCGTGAGTGCGCCCACCGGTCGCGACGGGCGGCTTCGATTCACGGCCCCGGGCAGCGGCCTGGCCGGCGCCACCGAGGCCGAGGTCTGGATCGACGCCGGCGTCCTGCACGTGCGCGGTGACGACGTCCGCCTGCTCGGAGGAGGCGGCCGCGTCGACGCCGAGCTGCAGTTGTTCGAGGGCGGCGGCATCGCCAGCGATCCCCGGATCCGGGCCGAGGCCGAGCTCCGGACGCTCGATCTGGGCGAGCTGAGCGGTGGTCTGGTCACCGGTCTCGCCGACGTCGAGCTCGATGTCGGCGATGGCGATGGCGACGCGGCACGGATCTCGGATCTGCGCGTCAGTGGCACCGCCGAGGTCCCCGCGTTGCGCTACGGCGACAGCGAGTTCGAGGACGCCACCTTGGCGTTCCGCTACACCGCCGGGCAGCTCGCGGTGGAGCGCCTGGTGCTGCCGCTGCATCGCCACGTGGGGCCGGCCGGCGAGCCCGGTGCGGAGGTCGAGATCGGTCGGCTGGTGGTCGCCGGCACCGTGGGGCTTCTCGCCGATCCCGAGCTCGATCTGCAGGTCGAGGCCGGCGGCATTCCCCTCGCGTCGGTCGCCGCGTTGCTGGGCGCCGATCTCCCCGTGCGCGGCCAGATCGGCGCCGGCACCGAGTTCGACGTGACCGGCACCGTGGCCCGGCCCAGCGTCGAGGGCAGGCTCGCGCTCGTGGGCCTCACCGCGTTCGGTGTGCCCCTGGGCAGCGGCACCCTCGAGGTCGAGAGCGACGATGCGGCGGCCGTCGGCTCGCTCGCGGCGCACCGCGAGGTGTGGGCCAAGGGCGAGCTGACGACCGGTGCCCGCGGCGACGCGCGAATCGACTGGTCGATCGATGCCGTCGTGGCGATCGGCAGGCCGACCCGCCGCGGCCAGTCGCCGCCCATCGAAGCCCAGCTCGACGTCGCGTTCGATCGCGTGGGACTTCCGTTGCTGCTGCGCGCCGCCGCCGGCCTCCCCCCGGAGTTCGGCGGCCCGGCCGAACCTCCGCCCACGGCCGTGCTCGCCCGTCAGATCGAAGGGCAGCTCGAGGGGTTCTCGGCCCACGTGCTCGCCTGCGACGCGGGCACCACGATGCTCTCGGATTGCGATGGCCGAACCGTCGAGACGGCGACGGCGCTGGCGCTCGCGGTGTCGTTGGATCGGGCGTGGATCCGACCCCGGGCCCGATCGACCGTCGCCCGTCAGCAGCGGGCCACGGCACGCACGCCGTGCGAGGTCGCCGGCACGCTCTGTGTCGAGGGCCTGTCCGCAGCCCTCGAGGGCGACACCGTCCGGCTCGACACACCGCTGCGGCTGCGATCGCCCGATGGCACCGCGGCCGAGCTCGCGGGCAGCTTCGATCTCTCGAGCCCGCCCGCGCAGGCGGTGGCCGAGGCGACGGCGTGCCGTGCCCCTGCGCCGCCGCCACCCAAGCTCGTGCCCGCGGTCGGCGCGGCGCCGGCCGATCTGGGCGCCGCGACCCTGCGTGGGACGGTCGCCCTGGGCGCGCTGCAGGCGGTGCTCGAGCCCTACGGACTCGCCACGGCGAAGGGCCTGGTCGACGTCGAAATCGGCCTCGATGGCCCTGTGATGGCGCCGCGGATCACCGGTCGCCTCGATCGCAGACCCGACAGTCCGAGCCTGTGGATCCAACCCGAAGGTCTGTCGTTCCCGATCGAGCTCGCCGATCTCGCGATGTCGATCTCGCCGCAGTGGATCGCCGCGCGGGGTTCGGTGCGCGTGTTCGGGGAGACCCTCGAGTTCGGCTCGAGCGGTGGCGAGCGCACCGGCTTCGCCTTCGCCGGTCCGTGCGTGGGCCACTTCGACCTCGCCGCCAAGGGTACGCTCGGGACCCGGTTGCTCAGCTCGGTGATGGGCGGTTCGGTCGCCGATGCCCGCGGCGGGGTCGGCGTGGATCGTGCGTTCGTCAGCGGCAATGCCTCGCCTTTCGCGATCGAACGCGCCGAGGCCACGCTGTCGTTCACCGATCACGAGCTGCGGCTGCGCCCGACCGATGGGCTCGAGGAGATCGCGCTGCGCCAAGGGCGGGTGCTCGTCTCGCGCTGCGGTGTCGGTCAGTGCGAGGAGGTGCCGGGGCTGCCCGAGGGCGCCCTGGGCATCTACCTCGGCAACGCGACGGGGGCGCCCGCGACCGACCCCGCCCAGGACGCGATCGTCGCCGAGCTCGGCAGCCGCGGGCGCGCGACGGCGTGGGGGCGCGTCTACCTCGACCCGAGCACCGGGATGCCGCTGCACACCGAGCTCGACGTGCGCGTGGCCGACGTCACCTTCCGTGCGTTCGATGCCCGCGGCCGCCCGGTCGCCGAGGCCGAGATCACCGCGCCACGCATCGCCCTGCGCGGCGCCGAGCCGATCGTCGTCCAGGGTGACATCGAGCTGGCGCGGGCGCGCTACTTCAAGGATGCGATCCAGGGCGCCGACATCCTCGCCTTCGCCGAGGACGTCGAGGTCGCCCAGACCCCGCCACCCGAGATCATCCGTAACCTGCAGTTCGATCTGCGGGTGGTCACCGATGACCCGCTGCGCATCGAGAACAACGTCGCCAGCGGCGTCGAGGCCAACGCCACGGTGGCGGTCACGGGGACCTACGATGCCCCCGAGTTCTCCGGCCGCATCGACGTCGAGTCGGGCGGCCGCGTCGATCTTCCGTTTCTCACCGGCACTTACGCCATCCAACGCGGGCGCGTGAACCTGCTCGGCGCGATCGAGGACGCCGAGGTCGAGGTTGCGGCGCTCCGCGAAGAGCCGATCTACGTCGACGCTCAGCCCCGCCAGCTCCAGCTGCTGCTGAGCGGGACCCTGTCCGAGATCCACTGGGACTGCGTCACCGACGGCGACTCGGGCAGCTCGGGTCAAACGGCGCGGTCGTGCTTCGACTACCTCGTGCTCGGCGCGGGCGACGTCGAGGTGTCCGAGGCCGATGTCCGCCGCTTCGGCGGCGGCGGTCTCGGCGAGGCCAGAAAGCCCTTGCAGGTCGTCGGCCACGTCACAGAATTCGACATCGACGAGCGCGCCGAGGAGGCAGTGCCTCGGCTGCGCGGCTACGTGCCCGACATGCGCCTGCGACTGGGGCAGATCGGACCCGAGCTGCGCATCGCGACCCCGCAGGAGTGGTTCGACTTCGACTACGGGCGGTTCTCGTTCGGCGGCGACTACACCCGCGGCTACCCCGGGTTCTTCTTGCGGCAGAGTCGCCAGCTCACCATCCGCTTCGAGTTGCTCGAGCCGATCACGCTGGAGTTCAGCCGCCGCATCCGCTCCTATCTCAACCAGCGCGTCGTGTTCGATCCGCTCACGCAGCGGACCCTCGAGCTGCGCTTCGACTTCACGACGCCCAGCCTGCGGTGAGGCGGATGCGCCCATACAGGCCGAGCGTATTCGGCCAGCGCGGGCGGCTGGACGGGTGACGGCGATGCGGTTTTGTGCGATCCCTGACGCGAGCGTGCGCGCCGTTCTTTGTCTGTTGTTCGCGTGCGGGATCGCGTGGCTCGCGATGTCCGACGCGCGGGCCCGGGCGCCGACACCCGAAGCGCCGGCGCCGGAGGGCGACGACGCTGCGGACGACGACGACGCGCCGTCGCCCACGCCCGATGCTGCCACTGACTCCGCCCCGCCCACAGCCGCTCCCGCGCCGCGGCGAACCCCCGTGCCCGCCGTGCCCGCCCCATCCGACGAGGAGGCCGAGGCCCTGCGGCAGCACCGTGACGCGACCGACCTGAGCAGTGGTTCGCCGATCGACGAGGACGCCGCTCCCGTCGACGGCGCTCCCGCTCCCGATGTCGGTCGCGATCCCGACACCGAGAATCGCGAGCCCGCCGTCCCTTCCGAGGCACCCGATCGCGTGCTGCCCTCGGTCGTCGATCTCGCCGATCCCATGGCGCCGGTCGAAGCCGGCCTCGACGCGATCGCCGAGAAGGGCACCGTCGTCGGCACGATCGAGCGCAGCGCCAACCCTTTGCAGGGGGACATCCTCACCACCACCTTGGTGGGCAGCGATCATCGCTGGACGCAGTACGTGCTCGAGGAGGTGGCCGCCGATGGTTTCGCCGTGCTCCTGCGGCCGACGGGCCCCGACCGCTACGATCTGATCGTGCTGCGCGCGCGGCCAGGCCAAGAGCGCGGCCTCGCCTTCCTCGGTGTGGACGCGGTCACCATCACGGGCTCGCTGCGACCGGGCGACACGATCGAGACGCTCGCCAAGCTCGTCGACGTGAGCGCCGGGGTGTTGATCCCGATCGAGGTGGCCGAGGCCCTGCGCCCGGTGGGCTACCGCAGCATCCTGCGTCCGAGCGCCGCTGGCCGCGTCGAGGTCCAGGTCACGCCCGGGCGTTCGATCCGGAGGGTGAAGGTCCACGGGTACACCCCGCTGTACGAGCGCGAGATCCGGCGGGTACTCTCGCTGGACGCGCGCCCCGGTGCCCTGGCGCCGGCGTCATGCATCCAGCGCGACGCGCTGCGCACCCGCGCCAAGCGGGCGACGGTACCGCCGATGTGCAGTGCGGGGGATCTGGTCTGCGAGTCGTGGGAGCTCGCGGAGCGCAGCCGCATCGAGCGCTACCTCTTCGACGAGGGCTACCTGCGCGGCACCGTCGACTTCGCCGTGGCGTGCGGCAGGAACGCGGACGAGGCCGAGCTCCGGGTGATCCTGCGCAAGGGCAAGCCGTTTCGCGTCGAGGAACCCACCGTCACCGGCAACCTCTCGACCGGCGATCAGCGTTGGGTGCGGCGCATGTTCAAGCCCACGTTCGGCCCGGTGCTGCCGATCCCCAAGCGGATCACGCGCAAGCACATCGAGGCGGCGCGCGAAAAGGTCGAGCGCGAGTACGCGACTCCGCGCGCGGGCACGCGGAGTCGGGCGCGACGCGGCCTGACGCTGCCCTACCCCGGCGTCCGCGTCGAGACCAGCTTCGACAGGCTCCGCCCCGAGGACGTGCCGCCGCGGCGGAAGCTGCCGCTGGCGATCGACGTCCAGCTCGGCAAGGGCGTCGACACCGGGTTCCTCGGCGATCTCCACGTCGCCGAGAACCGGCTGCGATCGCAGCTGCAGATCTTCGAGCGCCGCGAGGCCGCGAACGCCACGACCGCCAGCCGCGAGGCCGCCCAGCTGCGCGGCTACTACCAGAGCCGCGGCTTCATGCTCGCCCAGGTCGATGGCAAGTTCCAAGACTTCGGCGGCCTGCACAAGCTGACCTTCGACATCGTCGAGGGCCCGCGGGTGCGGGTCCGCGCCGTGGATCTCGAGCGACCGCCAAAGGTGCGCGAGCCCGTGCTCGACGCGATCGAGCGCGAGGTCGGCCGCGCGCGTGCGCTCAAGTCCGGCAGCCGTTTCACCGACGTCTCGGCGCGCAAGGATCTGGGGCTGGTGCTGGCGGCCTACGCCAAGCGCGGGTACCTGTGCGCGCGCGGCCGCGTGCGCACGGGGTTCTGGAAGTCCGCCCTCGGCGAGCGCGGCTCGTCCGCGACCCTCGATCTCGGCAGCGAGCTCGAGGACAACGGCCGCGCGGGATGGCTCACCGCCAAAGGCGGACTGTCGCCGGCGGGGCTCGCCGCCATCCGCAGCCGTCGCCGCGCCGGCGTGTGGGTGGCGATCGAGATCGAGCCGGGACCACGGGTCGTGACGTCGAACCGCGAGTTCGTGCGCCACCTCGAGGTCCAGATCCCGGCGTCGCGCGAGGTCGACGCCCTGCCCCAGACCAGCGGGCAATGGGGCGCGCCGCGGATTCTCCGCGGCGGTCCGCTGCGCCGCGAAGGTGACGCGACCGTCGGACGCATCCCCCTGAATCTCACCCGCGATCGCGAGGTCGAGCGCGACGTCACCCGGCGCTATCAGGACGCGGGCTACCCGCTGGCCGACACCGAGGTGCGGTGGATCTACACCGATCCCGCGGGCACCACCCACCGTGTCGCCAGCGCGGATCGTCTCACCGACGACGCCGTCGGCCTGTGCCGCGATCACGCCGATGCCCCCTCGATCACCGTCGACACCGAGCTCGCGGTGTACGAGGGACGACGGGCACGGTTCGGCACCACGCTGGTGCGCGGAAATTTCAAGACCCGCTACCTGCGGAAGAACGGGCGCCCCGCTGCGCTCGCCCGCGAGATCGCATGGACCGAGGGCGACGTCTGGGGCAAGCGTGTCGTCGATCGCACCCGCGCCGGCATCGACGGCATGGGCGTGACCGAGAACGTCGTCATCCGCGGGCAGCAGAGCAACTGCACCCTCGACTCCGATCCGAGCCGCCCGTGCGTGGTCCACCAGGTGGTGAGCATCACCGAGTCGAAGGATCGCGGAATGGACATCGAGTGGGGCTTCGGCGGGGCCACGCTCGATCCGCTGTACGGCTTCGTCCGACCGTCGTTCCCCAACATGTGGGGCACCGCCTGGGACCTCGCCTTCGACGCCCACGTCGGCGCGAACCTGCCCGCCTTTCGCAATCTGTTCTGCGTCGGCGAGGATTGCTACGAGCGATCGGGTCGGGTGTCGCTGGTGCGCCAGCGCATCGGTGGCAGTCCGCTGACCTTCGACATCACCGGTCAGGTCCAGCGGCGCGTGACACCGGCCCGCGGCCAGATCGACAGCGCGCTGGGCCACGTACGCCTGACGTGGCCGATCAACAGCCGCTGGCGGGTGTTCGTCGGCTACCTGTTCCAGGCCGCCAACATCTCCAAGGATCTGGTGAAGCCGACGCTGGGCACCGACACCGGCTGCGGTACCAACGGTCGGCGGCCATGTCGACCGCCCAATCGCGGCGAGGCGATCGTGCCCGATCGAACCGGCGCGCTGCAGACCGGCGCGCGGTGGGAGCGGGTCGACAACGCCTTCAACCCCGACGATGGCATCGTCGCCACCGCCGAGGCGATGGTCGCGTCACCGTGCTTTGGCGGCCAAGACTGGTGGGCCAAGCTGGACTTCGCGTGGGAGCACTTCATCCCGCTGCCCGGCGCCGGGCGGCGGTGGAACTTCCGCTACGCGCTGAGCTACGGCCACGCGATCCCGATCCCGTTGCCGCGCCAGTGCGGCCGTCCCACCGACAGCCGCACGAGCAGCGTGCCCGAGGTGTGGCGCTACTTCGGCGGCGGCACCCGCGACCTCGGCGTGCGCGGCATCTTGCCGCAGACCATGCTCCTCGACGTCGAGGAGATCCGCGGTCCGTTCGGCACCAGCACCCTGCGGCCGACCGCGCAAGGTGGACACATCCGGGCGCTGGGCACCGTCGCGATCCAGGTCGTCACGCTCCGCGACTTCCTCGGCGGACGCCTCGCCCATTCGCTGTTCTTCGACTTCGGCGTGCTGACCCAGGACTGGCGTCAGGTGGTGTGGCGTCGCGATCTTCGCCGCAGCGTCGGCGTGAACTTCGTCAAGTGGGACATCAACATCGTCACGGTGTCCCTGGGCTATGCGGTGCTCGTGCCCAACCGGATCGCCCCCGGCAACGTGGGCCCAGTCGACGATCAGAACGGCCGTTTCGTGTTCGACGTCGGCGCGACGTTCTGACCCGGCGAGCGGAGACCGCCCGTGGCGTTGTGCCCCGGGCGGGGCGGCAGCGGGCCGCATCGCTGCCGCGGCGGTGTTCAGGCCGCGTCCCGAGCTACGCACGACGCTTGCGGTGCGGTGCCAATGCCCGTCACACTCCGGCCTCGCAGCCCGGGGCGCGGCCTCCATCCCTCCGTTCGCTCTGCGCCCCTGCACTCGTCGCGGATGGCCGCCGTGCGGTCCATCCCAACCCAGGAGAATCCGTCGATGTCCACCATGATCCGTCACCTGCTCCCCGCCATCACCTGCATCTCGCTCGCGTTCGGACTCGCGGCCTGCAAGAAGCCCGAGTACCCGGCGTGCAAGAAGGACAAGCACTGCAAGGTCGACCTCGGTGAGAAGTGCGTCGATGGCTCGTGCCAGAACTGCACGACCAACGAGGACTGCGGGGACAAGGGCGCCGGCTTCGTGTGTCACGAATTCCGCTGCCAGGATCCTGCACTCATCACCGAGGGCGGCGGAGCCGGCGGCGGCGAGATCGGTGATCCCTGCGCCTCGCAGTCGGATTGCTTCGGCGGCTGGGCCTGCACCGCGGGCCAATGCGCCACGTGCACCGACGACATGCAGTGCTCGCCGTCGACCTGCAACCTCGACACCGGCCGCTGCTCCAACACCGGACAGTGCCAGACCGACGACCAGTGCCCGATGGACGAGATCTGCGACGGCGGCACCTGCGTGTTCGCCGGCGGCAACGGCGGCGGTGGCACCGACCCATGCGGCCTCGATGCGGTCTACTTCGGCTTCGACGCCGACAAGGTCGGCGACAAGCAGGCCGAGGATCTCGAGGCGCTCGCGACCTGCATGACGGAGCAGAACAAGAACGTCATCCTCGAGGCGCACGCCGACAACGTCGGCACGGAGGAGTACAACATCCTGCTCACCGAGCGCCGCGGCGGCTCGGTCAAGCAGATGCTGGTCGCCAACGGCGTGCCCGAGGCCCTGCTGCAGGTCATCGCGAAGGGCGACCTCGAGTCGCAGGGCGCCAGCGAGGATCAGCGCGCCAAGGAGCGCCGGGTCCAGTTCATCTGGCCGTAGGATTGGCCGTAGGATTTCGCCGTAGGATTTGGCCGTAGGATTCGGCCATCGGATTCGGCCATCGGATTCGGCCATCGGATTTGGCCGCCGAGCACGGCGGCCGCGGAGCTCAAGGCTTGCGCGGCGGCGGCGGGGAGCTCTGGACCTTGCCCGATTCCTTCTCCGCCGAGGTCGCGGCCCGCACCGCCTCCACGCGGACGCTCATCGTGATTTTCTGCCCGGCGAGGGGGTGGATGAAGCGCACGGTGACCGTGTCGGCGGTGGTGTCGATCACCCGCAGCAACACCTTCTGTCCGGTGCCGACGCCCGCCTCGAACTGGGCACCGGTCTCGAGCTTGGCGTCGGCCGGGAACTCGGTGCGTCGGAGCTCGCGCGTCGGGCCGTCCTCACGGCGGCCGAACGCCTCCTCGGGTGGGAACTCGAAGGTGGCATCGGCGCCCGCCTCCATGCCCACGAGCCGACGATCGAGCCCCGGGATCAGGCCCGAACGTCCGGCTAGGAATGTGACAGGTCCGCTGATGTCCGAACTCTCGATGATCTCGGCCGCTTCGTTGCAGATGTCGTAGCTGAGCGTGACGACGGTGTCGGGCGCGACCTTCATCGTGGGCGAGTATGCCCGGCCGCCGGCAGCGAGGCTAGTCCGTCACGACCACCGCGCTCCCCTTCGCTGAACCCGACGGCGCGATCGCCTGCCAGCCGGGGGGCAGCAGCGGTCCCGTGAAGGCGAACAGCCAGCGGGCGTCGGACGGCGACAGGTTGACGCAGCCGTGCGAGCGCTCGATGCCGAAGCCCGCGTGCCAGAATGCGCCGTGCAGCGCGATGCTGCCGTGGAAGTACTGCGTCCACGGGACGTCGTCGATCGAGTAGGCCTCGTCCTCGATCGGCTGATCGCGCATGGAAGTCGCGACGTGCTTGATCTGTACGCGGTGCACACCGACCGGCGTCATGCCGGGCTCCTTGCCGGTGGACACCAGCGTGGCGAACACGGGGACGTCACCCTCGTAGGCGACGAGCGTCTGCTCGGACAGATCGACATGCACCCAGCGCTCCGTGGGGGCCACGCTCGGTGGCCGCTTGATTTTGTGGGCCTCGCCGACGGCGTAGGCGCGCATCAGCAGGCCGTCCGCGTCCTCGAAGTACTGGACGGTACCGACGTGGAGCTTGCGGACGAACGGCCACGTCCCGAGCCGCTCGGGCATGGTGTCGGTCTTCACCAGCACGTCGCTGCCCTCCGACTCGCGCCGCATCAGCGGGATTTCGCGGCGGATGAAATGGATCGGCAGCCCCTCGGCGCCACCTTGGACCAGGCGACCGCGGAATATCGGCGATTCTTTCTGGCCCAGCTGATACTTGCGCGCGTACGAGCCCCGCGTGGTCCGCAAGAAGCGTCGCTCGCTCTTCACCTCTTCGCCGGCCTTGGTCACGTAGAAGGCGGCGTTCATGTACTCTTTCACCACCGCCGGGACCTCCTCGGGGCGGTCGGCGGGCGCGGTCGGCATCGGCGCGCGGCCGTGCTCCGCGAGCCATGCCGCGCCGGCGGCGTCGGCCAACTCCTGCTCACCGAAGCTGGGCAGCCGATGGAAGAACGGCGTGACGTCGCCGTTGACGCGCCAGTACTCGTAGGGCAACGCACCGTCGAGATCCGGCGCGACGATCGTGGCCTCGGCCTGCGGAGGATCGGTCGCGGTGGCCAGGCCGGCTGCCAGACAGATCCACCCGCGGGGGAACACCTTGTGCCAGCCCTGCGAGCAGCCACCGCCGAACGATCGCTCGGCGTCGACGCGCACGCGCGTACCGCCGCGCAAGATGCCGTGGATGGGTGCGGTCAGCTCGGCCCGCGCGCGCACGATCACGGCGAGCGATGTCACGAGCCCGTGACGGGGAAACGCGGCTTCATCCTCGGCGGTCATCGCCATCGGCTCGGCCTCGATCCGACCCCAGCCGATGTACGAGCCCTGCGCATCGGGGCGCAGGTGCTCGGGAATCGCGGCCTCGTCCGCCATGTCATCGACCACCTCTGGGGGCGCGACGGCCACGGCAAGGGTGGCGTCGGTCGCCGCACCGTCGGCCTCGGCGGGCTCGGGCGTCTCGGTCCCTGCAGCCGACTCGGCGAGGGCGATGACGTCGGCCGGAGCATCGTCGCCCGGGCGCGACCACTCGTAGCCCATCGCGACGACGCCGCCACCGAGCAGGAATGAGCCTGCGAGCTCGAGCCAGCGGCCGCGTTGCGTCGCCATGCGGGCCGGGACCGTAGGGCAACCGCGCGCGCCCTGCAAGCCACCGAACGCCGTTGCGAAGCCGCGCGGCCTGCACCATGCTCTGCGGCGTGCGAGCCGTCTGCGCTGCGCTGCTGGGCTCTGCCGTCGCCATCACCGCCGTGCCGGCGCGCGCCGCCCCACCCGCGCCCACGGTCGACCGCACCGCTGTCCCGACCGAGCCTGTGGCCACCGCCACCGCCGCCGCCGCCGACGCCGCCCCCCCCGAGAGGGGCGCCTGGCGTCGGCCACCGATCCCGCCGCGCATCGACGGCACGTACCTCGGGTTGGCGATCTATGGCACCGCGACCTTGGCTCGGGTCAACCGCCTCGAGACCACCGCCAGCCCGTTCGCCGGCTTCGGCGGCCACGCGCGCGTCGGTCAGATGGTGCTGCCGTGGCTCGGGCTCGGGCTCTCGGTCGGCGGCGTGCTCGGCGTGCGCAGCGAACGGACCGACGACGGCGTCCGCCAGCGCCTGGGCCAGGGCCAGTTCATGATCGACACCACGTTCATCCCGATCCCGCGCCGCGCATGGTCGGTGCGCGCGGGCTTCGGCTTCGGCGGTGGTGCGGTGCGTCAGGCGGGGGTGTCGTCGCGCGCGGGCTTCGGCGGCGCGGCGTTCTCGTTGGCGACGCGCTACGAGTTCTTCCCGTTCGCGAAGCGGTTCCGGCCGACGCGCGGCGGTGGCTTCGGCGTCGGACCCGAGCTCGGCTGGATCGGCGCGACACCGGCAGCACGTGGCCGCCCGATGACGAACGTGCTCTACCTCGGCCTGGCGACGACGTTCTACTTCGGGAACTGAGGCCCACGCCGTCCGCGGACCGGGCTCATGCTCCGTGGGCCGGGATCACGCGACCGCGTTGCGCCGCGAGAACGCGATGGCCGACTCGCTCGCGAGGGGCGCACCATCCTCGACGAAGCGCGCGATGACGACGGTGACGTTGTCCGGGCCGCCCGCGGCGCAGGCCGCCTCGGTGAGCGAGCGACACACCCGCACCGGATCCTCGTGCATCAGCATCAACTCGAGGATGCGCGGATCGTCGAGGGGCCCGGTCAGACCGTCGCTGCACAGCATGAGCATGTCGCCGTGCTGTACCCGCACGCGTACGAGGTCGGGGCCCACCCGCTCCTGCACACCGATCGCCTCGAGCAACATGTTGCGCTGCTTCACGTTGCGGGCCTCGCCGGGCGTGATGCGACCGCTCGCGATCATCTGCCCGACGACGTTCTGATCCATCGTGAGCTGCTGCAGCGTGCCACCGCGCTTGAGATACGCCCGCGAGTCGCCGACCTGCACGATTGCGACCTCGTCCGAGAACAACACGGCGGCGGTCATGGTGGTGCCCATCCCGCGCTTCTCGGGGTGCATCCGGGCGTGATCGATGATGGTGCGGTTGGCCGTCGACACCGCCTGCAGCAGCGCGGTCTCGGCGACGTCGATGCCGTGGATCGGCGCGTGGGAACGCATCACCTGATCGAGCGAGTGCAGTGCCAGCCGCGACGCGACGTCGCCCGCCGCAGCGCCGCCCATGCCATCGCACACGCCGACGACCGTACCCGGCGACTCGAGCGCGGCGATGCGGGCCTCGGGCCTCAGCCCCGACTCCCCGGTGCCGAGGTGGAGCACGAGGAACGAGTCCTCGTTGCGCTCGCGGGCGCAACCTACCTCGGTCCTGGCGAACACCTCGAAGCGGAGCATCAGTCGAGCCTCAATCGTATGATCTGATCGCCGATCCGGAAAGTGTCTCGGTCGTGGATCTGGGCGGCGCCACGGATCCGGATGTAGGTGCCGTTGGCAGAGTCGAGATCCTCGATGAACACCGACATGGTCGCGCCGTTGAGCTCGAGCCGCAGCCGGGCATGTTCGCGGCTGAGAAACGGATCGTGGGGGAAGACCACGTCACCGAGTTCGCGCCCGAGGACGATCCGCGCGCCCCGCAGTCCGAACTGATCCCCGCGGATCCCGCCGCGGCCCAGGACGACGAGCTTGCCCCACGCCGGCTGCAGCGGCGTGCCGAACAGGCGGGTGCCGAGCTCGTCGGGGGGCTGCTCGTCCGTCGGCCCGTCGACGTTCTCGACGCGCATGAGCTGATGACCGATCATGAACGAGTCGCCGGGGTAGATCGGCGACGTGCCGCGGATCCGCAGGAACACCCCGTTCTGCGCGCCGGCGTCGACCAGCCAGTAGTGATCGCCCGAGCGCTCGAGGCGGGCGTGGGTCGGCGACAGGAAATCGTCCTCGGGGAAGAGCACGTCGGCCGCGCGACGGCCCAGGGTGAGGCGATCACCGACCACCGCGAATTTGTCGCCCTCGGTGCCATCGCGGGCGACGAGGACCAGCCGCGCGACGGCGGCACCGGGGTGCGTCGGTGTCGACGCCTGGCCCCTCACGCCGACGACGGGGTTCGAGGGCGTGGATGCGGCCCACGGGCCGTGCGGGCTCGCGCCCTCGCGGGTGTCGCCCTCGGGGCGACGGGCCGCCACCGCGGCCGCCGCAGCGGCCGCGACCTCGCGCGAATCGAAACTCATCGTCGGCGCGTTGTCGTCGGCAACCGCGGCGGGGCTGCGCAGCGACGCGTCGAGCGAAGCGCGGCCGGGCGCCGGCACGGTCCTGTCGTCGTCACCGGCCGGGGCGTGCACGATGCGCGGCGGGGCGACGACGGTGTGGTTCGTGGAGGCACCGCCGACCGTCGCTGCACCGAACACGGTGGCGCCGACCGCCGGCGTTCGGTCCTGCGGGATCACGACCATCGGTGCGCCCGGCGCGGTGGATGCCGGCATCGATGCCAGAAGCGGCGGTGGTGCCGCAGGCCTACCGGCGTAGTGGTGCTGCACCGCCGCCGGCATCGCCCCGGGAGCGATCGGCAACGCCGGCCCAGGCGCTGTGCGGTCCGGGCCTGGCGCTTCGGCCTCGATCTGGATGATGCGGGTGTCAGGTCGGGCGGCCCGCTCGCGTTGGTTCTGCCCGCAGATCGGGCAGAAGTCGAAGCCGTGCTCCACCGCCGATCCACAGCGCGCACACTTGATGCCGCCGAGATTGCTCGGCCCGCTAGGCCCCGCCGGGCTGCCCATCACGTAGCCGCAGACGCCACAGCCGGTCGCATCGGCGGGCACATCGGAGCCACACATCGGGCATGGGATCGTCCCCGCAATCGTCATCGTCGGGCGCCGCGCTTGCGAGTCGCAACAGGCTGGGATAGACCCCGCTGCAGTCCGGTCGTCGAGCGTATCGACCCGACGACGGTCCGTCAATTGCCGAGCCAGCACGAGATGCCCGCCGGGTATGCCAGCCCGGCTCCACACCGCGGTCTCGCCGTGCGCTGCTCCGGCGTCCTGCGGCGCGCGGCTGAGTGCATGATGCCGGTGCTCATCGCGGCGTGCAGTCCGCTCGTGCGGGACGCGCCCTTCGGTGGTGCGCGCGATCATGTGGCCGACGTCGCGCTGACCGGCCCGTACAACGGTCAGATCGTCGACGGCACCACCAACGCGCCGATCGGCGATGCGACCGTCGTGGCGGTGTGGTCCTACGATCGCGGCGACGGTCTGGTCGGCCCCGCCGGCTCCGAGACCCTCGTCGTCCGCAGCGACCGCGCCGGCCGCTATCGCATCCCGCTGGCCCCGTCGAAGCTCCGCGGCCAAGCCCTGCGCCTCGTCGACTTCACGCTGTTCGTCTACAAGCGCGGCTACCTCGGCTACCGCTCCGACGTCCCGTATGACGGCGGTCGCCGGGCCGAATTCGTCGCGCGGCACAACCGCGTCAGCCTGCGCAAGTGGGCCGGCACCGACTCCCACGCCGAGCACCTGCTGATGCTGGCGCCCCCACCCGAGATCGAGCGCCTGACCGGGTGGGAGCGGACGCCCGCCAATGGCGCGTTGCTGCGCGCGCTGACCGGGGTCGAGGCCGAGCCGGGCATCGAGCCCACCGCGCGCACCTTGGGCCTGCTCGACGCCACCGCCCTGCTTCCGCCCGAGGAGGTCCGGCGCCGCACCGGCTACAGTGACGCCTTCGAGGTCGCCGAGTTCGCGGACCTGGCCCGCACCCACTTCTATCACGGCCTCCACCTGCGGGCGGTCGATCGCGAAGAGGTGTGGGACGTCGGCATCCGCGTCTGGAAGGATCCGCCCGGCGGTCTCGAGCCGGTGCTCGAGACCTTCCGCGCCACGCTGCCCGACGTCGAGCCCACCGCCGACGTCACCCCCGAGACCTACGTGCTCGACACCGACTCGGTGCGCGCGGTCGCGTTCATCGATCGCGAGCGCAACGTCGGCGTGCTGCTCACGTGTGGCGCCATGCAGTGCGCCGACATCGAGACCGCGCTCATCTTGGCCGGCTTCGTCCAGGATCACCTCGACGATCTGACCGAGTTGCCGGCGGACGCCGGCGGCGGTGCGACGCCGGGCGCAACCCCTGGACGCGGGAGCAGGGGCGCGGTCGCGAAGCCTGCGACCCCGACGGAGCCCACGAAGAGCCCCGCGGAGTCAACGGAACCGGCGGCGACGCCCGCTGTGGAGAGATCACCATGACGCGCGCCCGCACGCTCATCGCCGCGGCCGTGGCCGCGCTGTGCGGTCTGGTGGCCGCGCCCGCACGCGCGTGGGATCCTTCGCGCACCCACGTCGGCATCACGGAGCGCGCCGTCGCGACGAGTGACGTGCACCGCCGCTGGATGGAGGGCACCGCCGCGCAGCTGGGCTGGTTCACGCCGCTGCGGGTGGATCCCGCCGCGCTCGATCCCGAGACCCGGCGCCTCCTGCTGGTGGCGATGCGCAACGCCCACGCCGACGTCGGGGCGATCGCCGACGGCGGTCCGGGTGCCTGCCCGCCCCAGCCCGCGCCCACCGAGACGCTGCAGCGCTGCGTCGACGGCGACCGCTGGGAGACGTCGGCACTCGGCTGGCTGCGCGTGGGCATCGCCCTCGAGGCCTCCGATCGCACGCGGCTGCTGCATCACTTCGTCGACGGCGAGGATCCGTCGCGGCCGACGTGGCGGGCGAGCGGACGTCACCGGACGATCTGGCGCCGCGTCGAGCGTCGCGCCGGCGGCGGTATGGCCACCCGGATCGGCCGCGGTGGATTCTCGGGGACCGCGACCTCGGCGATCGCCTGGCTCGGCTCCGATGCCGATCCGTTCGGGCCCGCGGCGCTGTTCGGCCACCAGCGCGCCGCCTCGTTGGCGAGCACCGCCGCCGAGCGCAACCGTCACCTCGCCCTCGCCCTGGTTGCGTGCGGTGCCCTGCTCCACGTCGTCCAGGATCTCGCGGTGCCGGCCCACGCCCGCGGCGATCTGCTGGGCATGATCGTCCCGCTGTCGAGCACGCGCGGCGATCGTGGTTCGCCGCTGGGCGAGTATGCGCGGGTCACCTTCGGCCGCACGATGCCGACGCCGCTGGCGTTGTCGGGGCGCGCCCAGGAGCGACCGTCGCCGGTGTCGCTGCGCGCCCTGCTGCTCGGCGACGACGGCGACGGCGGGCTGGTGGGTCTCGCCTCCTCGCGGTTTCTGTCGGATGGCACGGTGCCGCCGCCCACGGTGATCGACCGCAGCCTCGATGGAGCCGCAGCAGCCCGCGCATGGCTTGGCCCCGGGGGCGCTGGTCTCGCGGACGCCGAGCTCGAGGGCGCCGTGCTCGCGCCGTGGCCGGCAGAGTCCGGCTACCTGCGCACGCGAAACGGCCGTGCCCTCGCGGCGTGGACCGCCGACGATGCGGGCGTCGTGCGGGGCTATCTCGACCGCCGGGTACTCCGCGAGCACGCCCTCGTGCTCTTGCCCGCCGCGGTGCAGGCCAGCGTCGACGCCCTCGAGTTGGTGTGGCCGCAGTGGCCCGAGACCCGCCTGAACGTCGGCGCCAACATCGTCGAGATCGACGCCGATCCTGCCGTGCTCGAGCGCGAGCTGCTCGTCGTCGTACAGCACACCGACGGGCGCCGCGATGTCGCGCGACGCGTCGCCCTGCTGCCGGGCAGCAGCCGCATCCGCGACGTCGTGCCGGCGACGATGCCCGAAGGTGGCCACGTCGTACTCGTGCTGGTCGGTCGCCATGCCGACGGTCAGCGCATCGTCATCGAGCGCCGGCTCGACGCGCTGAGCAAGCCGCCCGAGCCGCCCGCCTCGGTGCCGAGACCCGCGGTCGACGACGGGGCGCCGACGGAGCCACCGAGCACCCCGCCCACGGCCCCGCCCGATCCGGCGGCGAGCCCCGAGGCGCCGTCCGCTCCGGCGCCCGCGCCGGACGCACCCGCTCCTGCGCCCGCGCCGGACGCACCCGGGGCGGCGCCCGCGCCGGACGCACCCGCTCCGGCGCCCGCGCCGGACGCACCCGCTCCGGCGCCCGCGCCGGACGCACCCGGGGCGGCGCCCGGCGATCCCCCGCCTGGACGCGCAGCCGTCGCGCATGCTCAGGCGTCTTCGCGGGCGACCGCGGGCATCGTGCCCCGCAAGCGCAGCAGCTCGAGGTGACCGGGCACCACGGCGAGGCCGAGCTCGAGCTGCTCGCGGGCGGCGTCGATGCGCTCGGACTCGAGCAGCGCAGCGACGGCCTCGGCCTGCTGCGCGGCGAAGTCCGGACGCAGCGCGAGCACCTCGGCGGCGAGGCTCACCCGCGAGGACGCGTCGGCGACGCGCGCGGCCCAGGCCAGGAACCACCCGTGCTGCCCCGGATCGCCCGGACACTCGGCGGCGGTGCGGAACGCCGCGAGGGCACGGTCGGGCTGCCCCAGGGCGATCGAGGTGCGGCCCAGCGCGAAGTGGGCCCAGGCAAACTCGGGGGCGCGCTTGATCACCTGCTGCAGCTCGGCGCGGGCGGCCACGAACTCGCCGGCGTCGCGGAGCAGCTCCGCGAGCCGCAGCCGCGCGTTCGGGGCGTCCTCGTCGAGGTCGAGCCGCCGCCGACACAGCCGGCGCTCTGCGACCGGATCGAGCTCGCCGTCCTCGCCGAACAGATCGTCGAAGAACTCGCCCTGATCGTCGAAGAGCACCGCGAATTCGCCGAGCCAGCCGAGCACGAGGTGGGCGACGCTGCTGGCCTCGGGGCTGCGGTCGCCGGCCTCCTCGACCTTCACCACCGCCGCGCCCTCGAGCCAGGGGTCGACGGGCAGCACCATCAGGTCGCGGCCGCGCTCGCCGATCACCCGATCGCCGTCCGTGATCACACCGTCGGCGAGTGCGGCCGCGGTCGCGGTCGGGATCTCTGCGAGCGGGTACAGACGCGCGTCGCCGGCGGCGAATTCGATGCCGTCCCAGCGCGTCCACACCCCGCGTTCGTCGTCGTCGACGCCGGACGCCGTGAGGGTAGCGGCCGACGCCGGCTCACCCGCGCTGTGGAAGCCATCCTCGGCGTCCCGCAGCCGATCCTCGATCCGATCGAGCACCGCGTCGTCGTGGCGCCCGCGTTCGTCCTTGCTGCGACGACCGCTCACGCCTTGAAGATCCGTGTGGGCACGGAGATGCCAGCCTCGGCGAGCTTGCGTACGAAGCTCGGAACCGTGCCGGTCGCCTTGAACTCGGTGGCCCCAGTCTCGCTGCGCTGGGCGCGGAACACCGGCATGTGGTTGAGTTCGCCGCCCTCTTTGATGCGCGGCTCGATGATCTCGACGATCTGCATCGGCTCGCCGCCGACGCCCACCGATAGCCGCACCAGCAGGTCCACCGATCGCGCGAGCGAGGTCATGAGCGCCGCGATCGCGCCGGCGGCCACCGTCGACAGCCCCGCGAGGCGCCACAGGCCGTGCGCCGAGTCGATGCCCCACAGCGAGACGATGGCGCCCCGGGTCGCGCCGGCGAAGGCGTCCATCACGGTGGCTGCGTCCTCGTGGCGGCAGCGCTGCGACACCAGCATGTCGACGCCACCGCGCAGCACCACGCCCAGCGCGTCGGAGAGCGCCACGGTGTCGGCGACATCGCCGAGCCGCCGCACCTGCACCCAACCCGACCGTGCTGCGCCGAGCATGCCGGTGTCGGAGATGCACACCACGCGGAATTCCTCGGGGATCTCGCCCGCCACGGCGCCCATGAAGCGATCGAGGTTGGTGGCGCCGGAGGCCACGATGAGGATGCGACGGCAGCCGCGGATCGCCGCCTGCAGCAGCTCGCACATGTCGGACGACAACACGCCTTCGTCGACCAGTGCGTTGAGGCTGTTGGCGTCGGTGCGGTTGCGCCGCAGGTGCAGCACCGCGTGGCGGACCTGCGACGGCGGCAGCAGGGCGTACATCGTGAAGCCGTGGTCGACCTTGCCCTCGAAGACCTGGGCGCCACCGCCGAGCAATCCCCACTTGCGGGCCATCCGCTGGATCGTGAGGGTGAGCGCCCGATCGCCGGTGAAACGCCGATCGGCGACCTCGATCTGGGCCGTGGTTCCGCCGTCGCGCACGACCCGGCACGGGGCGCTGCCGACGACCTCGATCTCCTGCACCTGCGGGTCCTTCATCAGCTCGCCCAACGGCCCGTAGTCGATGAGCTCGCGGACGATCGTGCTGCGCAGGGCGTCGATGTCGATGCCGGCCTCGATCTCGCCGGCCTCGTGCATCTGCGCGAGCAGGCCGTCGACCAGGGTCACCGCCTCGTCCTTGGCGGTGTCGGTGATCTCACCCGCCACCACCGGGTCGAGCCCGTGGTTGTTGACCAGGACCGTCTGCAGGACCCGGTTGGCGATGCGATCGAGGTACGTGCTCTGCACCCCGGGCGCCGGCATGCGCCGCGCCGACGTGAACAGGCCGCTGTCGTCGCCGCCCTCGCCCACGAGCTTGGCGATGTGAGGCGGCATCAAAGCGTCGTCGCCTGGCGCCGGCGGTACGGCGATCGCCCGCACCGCGGGCTTGCCGTCGGATCCGGTGACCAACACGTCGCTGCGCTCGAGCGGGGCGATGCAGGGATCGTCCCCCTCGAGCATGAGGATGTAGTCGCCGACGTAGATGCGATCGGAGCGCCGCACACCGCGGGGCTCGGCGACCTTGCGCCCGTTGACGTAGGTGCCGTTGGTGCTGCTGAGATCCACGACCTCGACGGCGCCCGAGTGGCGACGGAACCGGAGGTGGTGCTTGGAGACGTTGACGCGGTCGAGGACCAGGTCGTTGTCCTCCTCGCGGCCGACCGAGAACTGGTCGCCCTCGAAGTTGAACCGCTGGGTACGGCCCCCTTTTTCGTGAACGACGACGCGCAACACCGGGTATCGCTTACCCCGGCAGACCGAGACTGCCAAGCCCCCCAGTTCGCACGCGCGCTGGGGCAGATGCGAAGGACGGCGCGTCAGAACTCGTCGAGCTCGTCGAGCGCGTCGTCGAGGCGGTCGCGATCGCGCGGGCTGAGGCTCGCCGCGGTGGCGGAGGCCGCCGTCGCGCCCGACGTCACCGCCACGGCCCGCGAACGCCGACGCCACGTGCGGCCGGCCCACCCCAGCAGCAGCAGCCCCACCACGCCCGCCGCGGCCGCGCCATAGAGCACCACCGGCTGCGGCGCGTAGCCGATGATCTGGGGCCCGAACCGCTCGACGAGCCCCTGCTCGATCTCCGCGCGGGTCTTGCCGGCCTGGGCGTCGGCGAGGATCTGGTCCTCCAGCTTGCGGGCGTTGCCGGAGGGGCAGCTCGCGATCGTGCGGCCAGGACAGTACGGCGACATGAGCTCGTTGCTGAGGTCCGAGCGCAAGGTCTCGGCCTCCACCTGCGTGGGCGCCACCACTTCAGCCTACCACACCGAAGCCAGGCCCGAGGTTCCGCCGCGCGCCGCGAACCGGTGCGCCGCGAACCGGTGCGCCGCGAACCGGCGACAGTGGTCCGCGCCACGGGCGCAAGGGCGACGACTGCGGGGCCCGCTCGCCGCTCAGATCGGGCCTTTCTTCTTGCCGCGCTTCTCCTTGCCGCTGCGATCGGGAGAAGTGAACGCCGCCTCGCAGACCTTGGCGTGGGCCGCGGTCTGCTTGGCGTCGTCGGGGTCTCGTCGAACCCACTCGACCCCGATGTTCTTCGAGTACTTCTTCATCTTCTGCTCGACGATGGTCCAGTGGGCCTCGACCTTCTCGAGTTCGGTCTTGTCGGCCTCGTTGTAGGCCTTGGGGTAGTTGTTCATCACCGCCTCGTGGGCCTCGAGGATGTTGCCGATGTACTTCGACTTCTCCTGGACCCGGGGCTCGAGGGCGAACAGACGTTGCTGCCAGCCGTCGAGGTGGACGACGTAGGCGCGCTTGAACTGGAACCACTGTTCTTCGGCCGGGCTGCCGGGCTCGGCCCCGAAGGCCTTCTGCCCCTCTTCCATGACCTTCTCGCGGAAGCACTGCAGCTGCTCCCAGTAGCCCAACATGCGGGCACCGTTGGCCTTGTCCCACTTGTAGAGGTGCTTCTCACCCTCGGGATCCTTGCGGTCCCAGGCGGCAAACTCGGCGTCGGTCGGGGGCGGCAGGTCCTCGGGCCGGGCCTTGGGGTTGGGCTTGTAGTCCGGCGGGACGTCGGGTGCCTTCGACGCGAGGGCCTCGGCCACCGAGGGACCGCCGTCGGTGCACGCGGGAAGGAGGCTCGCGGCGAGCGCTGAGGACAGGAACAGCGAAATGGCTCGGGACATGCGTGCGTCGACCTCCACCGTTGCCGCCGAGTGCACCCCGCCGGCATCGTCGGCCGCCCACTGTAGCCAGCCGCCCGAGGATCTGTCCAGTCGGACCCAGGCGGCGTAGCGCAGCGTGCCCGCTCGGCAGCGCCAGGCCTCGATGGCGACGGCGAGCCGGCGGCGTCGAGGCTCCGCATCCGCGGCGTGCCGGGCAACCGCCCCCGACCGGAGTCGGGCGCGGCGTGCCGGGCCACACCCGTGGACACGATCGAGTCGACGCGCGACGACGCGACGCATCGCCCCCGTTGCCCTGAAGGGTAGGCCCGACTCGCCCGACTCGCCCGACTCGCCCGACTCGCCCGACTCGCCCCCCCGCCTCCTGTCCGTCGTCGACCCGCGATCCCGATGCAGCAACGGATCGAGATCGTGTCCTCGGACGATCGACGATCGCACGCGACGCTTGTCGCTTCACAGACGAACGTGGCACGCTCCAACGGACTGGCGCATTGCTGCCCAGGAGCGAACCACCCATGGCGACCACTTCGAATGCGAAGCGGGGCAAAGCGGCACCGGCTGCGCCCGCCCCCTCCCGTGCACCCTCCAAACCAGCGCCGACCAAACGCGCGGCGAAGGCAGCCGCTGCGGCGGAATCAGCGACTGCTGCTCCCGCAAAGGCAGCCAAGCCCGCGGGCAAGAAGACCGCGAAAGCGACCGTGAAACCGACCGCGAAACCGACCGCGAAGAAGAAGACCACGAAGAAGAAGACCGCGGCCGCGAAGTCGGCGAAGCCGACCAAGGCGGCGAAGCCGACCAAGGCGGCCAAGGCCGTGAAGCCGACCAAGCCCGCGAAGGCGAGCAAGGCCAGCAAGCCGACCAAGGGCGCGAAGTCGGCGAAGGCCGAAGCCACGCCCGTGAAGGCGGCCAAGACTGCGTCGGCTGCGAAGCCGGCGAAGGCTGCCAAGGCCGCGAAACCGGCGAAGGCCGCGAAGCCCGAGACGAAGCCCGCGAAGCGTGAGACGAAGCCCGCGAAGCCTGCGAAGCCGGCGAAGGCCGCGAAGCCGGCGAAGGCCGCGAAGCCCGAGACGAAGGCTGCGAAGCCCGAGACGAAGCCCGCGAAGCCCGAGACGAAGGCGAGCAAACCTGCGAAGGCCGAAGCCAAGGCGGGCAAGCCGGCGAAGGCGAGCAAGGCCGCTGGTACACCGGCGACGAGCGCCGCACCGGCGAAGCCGGAGAAGGCGGCGAAGAAGGCAGCCCAGCAAAAGCCCGGAAAGCCGGCGCAGCGCGGCGCTGCGATCGCCGATGCGTCGGACTCGTACGCCGAGAACGCCTACGGCAGCTCGGCGGGTGCACCCAAGGCGACGCGCGCGTCCAAGGCCCGCTCGAAGTCCAGCGGCGCGCTGGCGACCGTCGCCGATGCGTACACCGCCGGTGCCGGTGTCGGTGCCGGTGCCGGTGCCGGTGTCGATGCCGGTGCCGACGACGACGACGGCGACGACGACGGCGGCGACGACGACGACGACGACGGCCCTACCGACGCTTCGTCGAAGCCGGCCGGACGCGGGGCCAAGGCGGCCCCACGCGAGGCATCGCGCGGCTCGGCGGAGCGATCGTCCTCGTCTCGGGCGCCCCGCGCGAGCACGTCTGGGGCCGCCTCGGCGCCCTCGGCCGGTGCACGGCAGCCCGGACAAGTTGCGCCCGCGTTCGAGCTCGAGGGTGACGACGGCAAGACGTGGTCGCTCGAGGCCCTGCGCGGGCAGCGATTCGTGATCTATTTCTACCCACGCGACAACACACCGGGCTGCACGACGCAGGCCTGCGACTTCCGAGATCGTCACGACGATTTCGCGCGGGCGGACGTGCGGGTCTTCGGCGTGTCCGGCGACTCGCTCGCGAGTCACCGCTCGTTCCGCGACAAGTACGGGCTGCCGTTCACGTTGCTCTCGGATCCAGGCAACGAGACCGCCAAGGCATTCGGCGTCGTCGGCGAGAAGACGCTGTACGGCCGCACGAGCATCGGTGTCATCCGCAGCACGTTCGTCGTCGGCCCGACCGGCACGATCGAACACGCAATCTCGCCGGTCCGCGTGAGCGGGCACGTGCAGGCGCTGCACGCGGCGATCGGCTAACACCCCGCATCCCCGTGGCCGCGACCGGCCGCGGGGATGCGTCCTGTCCCCCGGGCACGCAAGGGGTCGCTACGCTATGCTCGCGCGGTGGCGCCACGGTCCAGCGTGACTCTGCAGCGGGTGGGCGATGAGCCGCGTGCGGCTCGGCGTCTGCGGCTGCGCGCCGATGATCGCCTGCTCGCGAACCTCGGGCCCGCCGAGGCTACGGGCGAGGTCGCGCGGCTCCGCGTGCCGTGCCGCGAGTCGGTCACGCCCGGCGATCGCATCGTCGTCGAGCTCAGCTTTGGCCCGATGGTCGACGAGGTCGAGCTCGACGGCAAGGTCGCGGCGACGATCCCGGCCGAGGGTAGCGGCCCGCCCACCCTGGTCATCGCCTTCGAGCACGACAGCCGCGCGCAGCTCGACTACGTCCAAGGCGTGCTCGCAGGTCTGCGATCGCCCTCGGCCCGCGCCCATCGACGTATCCCGGTCGACGTCGGGGTGCACTGGCGCTGCGGTGAGCTCCACCAGCAGACCCGCGCGCGCGACCTCAGCCGCGGCGGCGCGTTCGTCCTGAGCCACCTGCAGCCGCCCGTCAACGCGAGCGTCGAGGTCGAACTCGAGGGCGACGGCGGCGAGCCGACGCTCCGGCTGGCCGCCGTCGTGTCGTGGGTGCAGCGCCAAGGCAGCGCCGTGGGGTTCGGTGTGCGCTTCGTGGTGCGCACGCGTCCCGAGGCCGAGCAACTGCACCGCATGGTCCGCGCCCACGCCCAGCACCTCGACGCCTAGCGAGTGCCCGTTTCGGGCGACGGACGCTCAGGGATCGACGAGCCGGACGCCGAGCAGGACGCCGCGGTTCGTGATCGCGTAGACGCGCTCGGTGTGCGGATCGTAGACCGGCGTGCTCGACATCCCGCTGCCGGTGACGATGCGCCCGAGCAACATGCCGGTGGGTACGTCCAGCGCGATGAGTCCAGCCTCGACGTGGGTGAGAATGATGGTGTCGCCGACGACGACCGGATCGCCGATGCTGCCCTCGTCGACCTGGGTCCGCCACAGCGCGCGCCCCTGCCGATCGAGCGCCATCACGCCCTCGAGCGACGACACCGCCACCAGCATGCCGCCGGGACCCCACGCCACGGCGCCCACTCCCTCGGCGGGGAACTGCCACACCGGGGCGCCGTCCTCTCGCCCGAGCGCATGCACGCCGGTCGACTGGCCCGCGACGTAGACGGCGTCGGTGTCATCAGCGATGAGCGGCGTGCTGTCGCAGTCCGAGAAGTTGCCGCCTGCGGTCGGCGCGACCGAGGCCAGCCACAGCACCTCGCCCGACCCCGCCGACAGCGCCGCGACCTTGCCGTTGTCGAAGCATGCGAACACGCGCCCGGCATCGCCGGTGGTCGGATCGACGGGTTTCGCGAAGGTCAGCCCGGCGTGCCCGTGCACGGTGAAGTCCGTCTGCAGCTCTTGCTCGTACTGCCAGCGCCACTTGCCGGTGCGGGCGTCGAGGGCGAAGATCTGGTCGCGCGAGTTGACGATGTAGACGACGCCTTCGACGAGCAGCGCGCGGTTGCGGATGCGACCGTCGGTGGCGTAGCGCCAGCGCTCGGCCTGGGTCTCGGGATCGAGGGCATACAGCTCGCCGTTGTCGGTGCCGACGAACAGCGTCTGGTCCTCGCCGTCTGTGGCCAGCACCGGCGGGCTGGACACCGGCCCGCCCAGATCGATCTCCCAGCGCACGTCGCCGCTGTCGGCCGCGATCGCGAGCAGCGTGCCCTCGCGGCTGCCGACATAGATCAACCCGCGCTCGGCATCGACGCCGGCCGCCCCGGCCTCGTCGGGCCGCAGCACGAAGTTGTCGGGGATTGTCACCTGTCGCATCAGCTCGAGCTCGCCGAGGGCCCTCGCGCCCTCGGTGAGTTCAGGGTAGATCGGCGGCGGCTCGTCTCCCCGGGAGCACGCGGCGCCGAGCAGACCCAAGGCCAGCGCGCAGCCGGGTATACGCCCGCTCGTCGGCGTGGCCACGGTGGCAAGGGCGACCACCGGCCTCATCCCCCGAGCAGACCCGCGAGCCCCGCCGCGTCGGCGCTGGGATCGGCCGGCACCCGCGAGGGGTCGAGCTCGGCGAGGCGGTCGCGGACCTGCTCGCGTGCGAGCGAGACCTTGTCGAGGGGATATTCGGTGGCGTAGGTGCGGTAGACCTCGAGCGCCTCGTCGCCGCGGCCGGCGTGCTCGAGCAGCCGGGCTTTGTGCCACAGCGCCTGGTCGCGATAGAAATCGCCGACGGCACCCGCCAGCTTGTCGAGATCGGCGAGGGCACCATCGGTGTCGCCCTGCGCCTCGCGGGCGAGCGCGAGGCCCTCTTGGGCGAGGAACGACAGCTCGTGACCGTCGCCGACCTTGGCGAGGAAGGACTCGTAGCTGGCTTGGGCAGCGGCGAAGTCGCCGCGCTCGGTCTTGGTGGCGCCCTCGACGAGCAGGCCCAAGGTCGCGGCGCGCTCGTGGTCGCTCGCGGCGAGCGTCGCCATCGCAGCGTCGACGTTGGCGTCGAGCTCGGCCTGGTCGCGGGCGATCGGGATCGGCGGCGGCCGCAGGCGATCTTTCATGACGCGATCGACGTCCATGATGCGCCCCCGTGAGCGCCATGCGGCGGGCTGCGCCAGTAACCGCGTGCCAAGGGCGGCCTGCTCGGCGTTGGCGCGCGTCCACCAGATCCCACCACCGATCGCCCCCGCGACCAGCACCAGCGCGCCGATCACCAGGGGACCGCGGCGCACCGCGGTGCGGCCGGCCTCGCGCACGCCGTGCTGGAAGGCGTCGGGTGCCTCGGCGGTCGCGGCCTCGGGCTGCACCCGCTTGACCCGGGCGCGGTTCCACTTCGGCAGATCGATGCGTTCGGCCGCGGGATCGGGCCCGTCCGCCTTCGGTTCGTCGTCGTCCCTGCGCGTCTCGTCGGTCACTGGGGCCTGGCTCCGGCGACCGCGTTCGTACCGTACCCACGCGTGCCAGTCCACGTCCATGCCAGATATACTCGCCCGGTGCAGGATCGGCCGCTTGGGTGCCCCGGCGGGCCCGTCGCGTGGGGCGTCGCCGCCCTGTGCGCAGCCTGGTCGGCCACCGCATCGGGCCACGGTCCGCCGCCGCGACCGACAGATCCCGACGCGAGCACGCCGCACATGGTGGCGCCCGGCGGTCAGCCACCGGACGACCGCCGCCGCCGCGCCGCAAACTGGGCGAGCAACGCGTCCTCGCGCCGCCGCGTGACGCTCTGGCTGTCGCCGCTGTTCGCCAGCTATCGGCTGGCCTTCATCGGACGCCCCAACCAGCCGATCCGAGGCGGCGGCATCGGGGCCGACGTGGACGTCGAGATCTTCTCGCCCATCGGCCTGCGGCTCACAGCCTCGTACAGCGGGCACCGCCTCGCCGATCAATTCATGCGCCCCGACGACGGCGCCCCCACCCTCGCCGCCCGCGGCGGCACGCTGCACACCGTGGATTTCGGCGCCGCCGTGCTCTTCGCGCTCGACATCGGTCGGGTGCGTCCGGGCCTCGAGGCGGGGATCGGCGGCACCCTCGTCCGCACACCGCGGGCCGCCGTCGACGGTCAGCGCGATGGCGCCTGCCTCGCGGGCGGCGGCTGCGACATCGGCCTGATGTGCGCGACGCAGGAGAACGTCTGCCGGCAGAGCGTGGTGCCGCGGATCCACGGCGGCGCGGCCATCGAGGTGATGCTCGGCGACCGCTGGTCGGTGGCCGCGACGGTCCGCTACTTCGCGCTGGTCTCGGCGCCGTCGGTGTTCCCCGTGTATCTGCAGGCGGGGCTGCGCGCGGGCGTCCGGTTCTGACGTCCTAACGCACGACGCCCCCTCGAAAGAGGAGGCGTCGTGGTGGCGGAACGCGTCACACCGCGGCGGCGGCGACGAATCAGCGCAGGTGCTACGGCAGCGCCGGGCACTCGACCTGCTTGCGCTGCGAGAGCTGGCAGGTCGCGCTGACCGAGGTGCCACCGGGGGCCGGCACGCCTTCGCGACGGACGAGCCGGAACTCGAGGTTCCAACCCTCCTCGGCGCAGAACTCCGACAGCGCATCGTCGACCAGGGGCACGAAGCAGACGTCTTGGCCCTCGGGCACCGCATCGTCGGGGCCACAGGGGCGGATGTTGCTCTCGATCACGTCACCGCTGGCGACGTCGGGTGCCTCTTGGATCAGGGTGCACTGCGGCTGCACCCCCTCGCTGACCGGGTCGGTGTCCGCCACGCAGGCGGTCATGCACGCCGGCACGATCTGGTCGCGGATGGTGTTCGCGATCGCCGAGAGGGCGTCGCGGTATTCCGGCTGGCAAATCGAGTAGACGTTGCTCTCGTCACCGACCTGGAACGCCTCCGCGAACTCCTTCATGCGCACCGGCGGCACCGCGGTGCCCAGCGGCGTCGCGGGGTCGCCATCGTCGTAGGTGCAGCCGGGACCGATGCCGAAATCCCGCTGGAAGCCGTCCGTGTCCGGCGAGTTCGAGTACGTCAGCTCGCCGTTGGCCGGAACGCCGCCGATGAGCGCGACGAGAACCTCTTGGCTCGGAGTGATCTGCTGCTTGGCGACCTCGAGCTGCTGCACGAAATCCGTGTAGCGGCCCAGCGGGTGGAGCACGGCGTCGGAATCGGACACGTCGATATTGCCGTCGATGTCCTTGTTGCTCGATCGGCAGCTCGTGTACGGGTTACCCGTGCCTTCGCACACCACACCCGCGTTCCAGCACAGCGCCGACGTCGGCTGCATGTCCTCGGGGTTCGACCAGAACACCTCGTTGCCCCCGGCCGAGTCCGGTTGGAAAATGCTCGAGAACGCGTTGTTGTACGAGCAGTCGACCTCGTCGGTCACGATGACGATCGAGAGGATCGCGTTGCTCCGCAGGAAGCCGTACTGGTCCTCCCCGGATTGCTGGGCGCGGAGCAACGCCTTGTACATCGACTCGAGGTGGGACTCGAAGCCGCAGCCGGCGATGCCCTGGGGACCGAAGCACTGGAAGGCCTCGACCGTGGTCACGTTCTCGTCGGCGAGGTTGGTCTTGCCCTCGATGTTCTCGAGCCAGGGGCGCACGCTCGGCTCGTCGTCGAACTCCGTGATGGTGGGCTCGATGTCGATCGTCTCGAGGTCGCAGACGTCGGTGCACGCGACCGCCGTGGCGTCGGCCATAGGAATGCCGCTGAACACGAACTCTTGCTGGCGCTGGCGACAGCTCGAGAGCTGCAGCTTGCCGGCCTCGGGGCCCGTACTGCCGCAAAACGGGTTGCCGTTGTCGGTCGTGGTCACGCCGATGCGGTAATTCGCCGCGACCTCCGGATCCTCGAGGACGTTGATGAACGCCGGGAAGTTGTCCGCGAGCAGGCCCTGCTCCTCACCCATCGAGCCCGAGTTGTCGATCACGAACAGGATGTCGACGTCCTTGTTGACGGTCAGCTGCACCGAGTTCTCGACCTCGGAGGCCGCCTCGTAGCGCACGTCCTTGAGGGGATGGTCGAGACAGGCCAGCAGGGTCGGCAGGCCGACACCGACGCCGGCGAGGAGGGTCATGCGGGAGACGAGCGAGATGCGTCGCATGGATGTTCCTTGTGGGCAGGGGCAACAGGGGCGACGGCCGAGGGCCGTCCTAGGGCTCTGTCATCCGAGCCCAGAGTAAAGCAAGGCCGCCGCCAGGAGTAGCCCCCTTGTCGCGGCGGGGACTTGGAACGGGGGGCGGCGGACCGGGCGGCGATGTCCGCCACCGCGGTTGGCAGACGCCGTTGCGCAGCGGCACCCGAGTTGGCGGTCGCGGCCGAGGGCCGCAGATCCGCGTCAGTCCGGGTTCTCGCCGCCGCGGCCGCGGCCGCGGACCACCAGACGGATCGGGACGCCGCGCAGATCCCAGCGCTCGCGGAAGCGCCGCAGCAGGTAGCGCTCGTAGGCGGGTGTGAGCGGCCGACCCCGGTTGGCCGAGATCGCGAACAGCGGCGGATCCACGCTCGCCTGGGTCACGAAGTACAGCCGCACGATCGCGCCGCGGTGCGACGGCGGCGTCAAGCTGGCGACGGCGCGCTGCAGCTCGTCGTTGAGGTCGGGCGTGGGGATACGCTTGGACAGGGCCAAGGCAGTGCGCTTGCACGCCTTCATCAGCGCATCGAGATTGCGCGCCCGCCCCTGCCCGCGGTCGCGCAGATCGCCGATGATCGACGTCTTCACGATGTCGGGCTTCTCGAGGAAGACGAGCGCCTCGTTGGCCTGCTCGACCACCGCGTGAGCCGCCGCCTTGTCATCGGTGACGAGATCCCACTTGTGCAGCAGGACGACGACGCCCTTACCGCGCTCGAACGACATGCGGGCGATCCGTTGGTCCTGATCGGTGACGCCGAGGGTCGCGTCGATCACCAACACGACCACCGAGGTGCGCTCCATGGCGCGGATCGATTTGATCGCGGCGAGCTGCTCCTGCGCGCGGGCGACCTGACGGCGGCGCCGCAGGCCGGCGGTGTCGCAGAGCACGAAATCGTCGTCCTTCCAGCGCAGCGGCAGGTCGATGGCGTCGCGCGTGGTGCCGGGCACGTCGTCCACGATGACCCGCGCCTCGCCGCACAGCGCGTTGACCAGGCTCGACTTGCCGGCGTTGGGGCGGCCCAGGAACGCCACCCGGATCCCCGGCGGCATCAGCTCGACCTCCTCGGGCGTGGGTCCGAGGCGCTCGACGATCGCGTCGCACAGATCACCCATGCCGCGGCCGTGGGCCGCCGACACCGCGCAGACCTCTCCGAGGCCGAGCTCCCACGCCCACGATGCCGCCTGCTCACGGCCGGGCGAGTCGGCCTTGTTGGCGACCAGCACCACCGGCTTGCCCGAGCGGCGCAGGCGATCCGCGATGTCGTTGTCGATCGCCGACGCGCCCTCGATGGCGTCGACGACGAACAGGATGACGTCGGCCTCCGCGATCGCGATCTCGGCTTGGGCGCGGATGTGGGCCGGCATGCCGTCGTCGAGCGAGGGATCGATGCCGCCGGTGTCGACGACGATGAACGACGAGCCGGTCCAGTGCGCGACGCCGTACATGCGGTCGCGCGTGACGCCGGGGTTGTCCTCGACGATCGCCTTGCGGGCGCCGATGAGGCGGTTGAACAGCGTCGACTTGCCGACGTTGGGCCGGCCGACGATCGCGACCATGGGCGCGCCTGCGACGCTGGTCATCGTCCGCCCCCATCCGGCGGCAGGTAGCCAAACGTCGCCAGGCGCGCCGGATCGCGGGTCCAGTTGGGCGCCACGTCGACGCGCAGCCGTAGATCGCAGCCGCGGCCGGTGAAGCGCTCGATGCGGGCGCGCGCACCCATCGAGATCGCCTTGATCACGCTCGCGCCCTTGCCGACGACCATGCCGCGCTGGCTGTCGCGCTCGACGTACACCGTGGCCTCGAGGGCGTCCGACGTGCCGCGCTCGTCGTAGCGTCCGACGACCACCGCGCAGCTGTACGGCAGCTCCTGGGTGAGGTGCTCGAACAGTTCGGCGCGGATCAGCTCGGCGGCGTGCCAGCGCAGCGGCCGGTTGGTGAGCTGATCGTCGGGGAAGTGCGACGGTCCGTCGCCGAGGTGGCGAAAGACCTCGGCCTCGAGGGGATCGAGGCCTTCGCCGTGCAGCGCCGCGACCGGCACGATTGCGGCGAAGTCGTGCAGCTTCTGCCAGGCGTCGATCACCGGCAGCATCGAGCCGGGATCGCGGAGCTGATCGGTCTTGGTCAGCACCAGCACGATCGGACGGCGCAGCGCCGCGAGTTTGTCGAGTCCGTCCCGCGCGACGTCGCCCGGCACCCACACCAGCGCGCGCTCGGGCGGCAGGCTCGGGGTTTCGGCGAGCAGCAACACGACGTCGACATCGCGGCAGCCCGCGATCGCCTCGGCCACCATGTAGCGGTTGAGCGCGCTTTTGGGCCGGTGCAATCCGGGCGTGTCGACGAGCGCGGCCTGGAAGCTCGGGCGCGACCAGATGCCGAGCATGCGCTCGCGGGTCGTCTGGGGATGGGCCGTGGCGACCGCGACGGGCTCACCGACGAGCGCGTTGACGAGCGTCGACTTGCCCACGTTGGGCCGGCCGCACACGGCGACGTAGCCGAAACGGTGGGCTGTTGGGTCCGGCATGGGCGGCGCAGTGTGGGCACCTCGCCGAATTCGTGCAACCGCCGGGGCGGTCTGATAACGGGGGACGATGCTCCGGGATCCCGTCGTGCGTGCGCGGTGCGCTGCGATCCTCGCGGTGGCCGCGGTCGCCGCCGCAGCCGTGGCGCTGTGGCCGGGCCTCCGGGCGCCGGCCTGGCCGGGCTCGGCGATGGGTCTGGGGGCGGTCGCACTGGCCCTGGGGCCCGGTCCGATCGCTGCGCGGGCCGCCGCGACCCTGCTCGGCTCCCTCGCCGCCGCCCTGGCGTGGGTGCAGATCGGCGCGCTGTGGGGGGCCGCGCTGCTGCTATGACGCGCCTGGTCCAGCCATGTCCTACCTGTCCTACATGTAGGATATTTGCTTGCATCATCCGACCCCAGGCATGCTGGAGGCATGGGCGATCTCCTGACCGAGCGGCGTGCCGCGACGCGCATCGACAAGGTGTTCCGGGTGCTGATCGCCAGCGATCTGCACGCCGAACAATGGCATGTGGCGCGCAACATCTCGGGCACCGGCATGTTCGTGGAGATGGCCGATCCGCTGCCGCTGCGCACCAAGGTGGTGGTGAGGTTCGCCGCCGGCGAGGGCACGCCGTCGATCTGCGCGATCGCCAAGGTCCAGAACCACTACTACCTGCAGTACTCGGACGCAGGCGGGCTGCGGGCGCTGTGCGGCGTGGGGCTGCGGTTCGTCCGATTCCTGCCCGAGGCCGGCGCCGGCGAGCTCGGCCATCCGATTCACTGAACACAGCCACAGTCACAGCCGCATCCGCGCGGGCACCCAGGAGTTCGCGATGACCATGCGAGCGCGCAGTCCATCGGGCACCGCCCGCCATCGACACCACCGGGGGCCCATCGGCGCCCGCTCGATCGGCGCCCGCTCGATCGGCGCCCGCCTCATCGGCGCCCGCCTCATCGGCGCGGGCCTCGTGGCGATGGCCGCCTGTCGACCCGAACTCGAGGTCGCCATCGAGACCTCGGTGGGCGGCCGCGGGGCCCAGCACGACCCCGGGGCCCAGCTCCGCGACGTGCGTGCGGTCGCGGAGGCGTTGCTGCGTCCCGCGGCCCCCTCGACGACCGCCGCCGCGGTGCCCGACGGGCCGGCGCGGCCGCCCGAGAGCGCGGCCGATCTCGGCGCGCTGACCCAGGCGATCCGCAAGGGGGCGCTCGACGAGGTCGGCGGTCCTGCCCGCCGCATCGCCGCCGCGCCGCACGCCCTGTGGCCCGAGATCCGCGCGGCGCTGCAGGCCCCGCGGCGCGCGCCCAAGGGCGACTATCGCTCGATGCTCGCGGCGATCGGCGGCGACGTGCCCAATCGCCATGGTCACTTCGACCTGGCGTGGAAGCAGGCCCACGGCTTCTCCGTGAAGCGATCCGAAGATTGGTTCGAGGACCTGCTCACGTTGCCGCGGGGGCGGGTCTCGCCGGTGCTGACGCCGGTGTACCGCGACGTCGTGCTGCAGACGGCGCTGCTGCGTGCGACGGCCGAAATCGGAAAGAATCCGGCGGTTTCAGATCAGGTCGTGGATGTGTTGCTCGACGTCGCGTTCCTGCACGAGGGCACGTTCCGCGACGAGGTCACGCGGACGATCGGCGGCATCGGTGACGAGGCGGTGGCGGCGCTGATGCGTGCGACGATCCTCGGCGACGATCCGGGCGAGGACGCCGAGCCGCGGGCCCAGTACGCGGTCGCCCTGCTCGATCGCATGGACCGTTGGATCCCGGAGCGCGCCGAGGCGGCGCTGCGCACCGAGCCCCGTCGGATCGCGGCGCTGCTCGAGGCCTGGGGCGACGCCCGCAACGGCAACGCCGCGCCCATCATGCTCGCCCACGCCGACGCGCAGGCGCCTGCCGTCCGCGCGGCGGCGCGGCGCGCCTTCGGCAAGCTCGTCGACGGACCGATGCCCAAGACCATCAGCCGCCGCGTGCGGCTGCTCGGCGGCGGCACCGGCAAGGCCCAGGCGTTCTTGAACCATCGGCAGCTCGCCGCGATCGCGGTGCGCGACGCTCTGGTTCGCGAGGGCCCGGCCGCGCTCGAGCGGCCGTGCGAGCCACCGCCGGCGGGTAAGCCCGTCGATCCGTCGTGCGACGCCCAGCCCTCGCGACACGCCGCGGCGCTGTTCGAGCGCCTCGATGCCCGTCGACGCGCCGAGTCCAACGCGGCGATCGAGGCGGCTCTCGCCGCCGCGGACCCGACCGCCACCCAACGGGAGCTCGACCGATTGCTCGCCGAACGGCCCGAACTCGGCGACGATCCGCGGGTCGCGGCCGCCTATCGCCAGGGGGCCGCCGCGGCGCTTGCGGCCGACGATGCGCTGCTCGGTGCCACGCTGAGCCGCAAGGCCGCGGTGCTCCTCGAGGGCCGCGACGCGCAGACCGCCCAGACCCTGCGACTGCAGGCGCTGTTGGCCGAGGCCGACTCCGGCGCCGTGCCCCGCTGGGGTCGCCAGATGTTGCTCCGCACAGCCGATGCGCTGCGGCCGGGGGATTCCCACGTCGCCGCCGCGCTCGCCGCGACGCCGTCGGGATTCGACGCGACGCGTACACTGCCGGCCGACAGGCTCGCCCTCGGCTGCGCCTGTGTCGTGCTCGCCTTCGCCTGCGTCGGCGGCGTCACCCGCCGCCGCGACACGACGGCCTGAGCCGCCGCGGTGGCCCGTGCCGCCGCAGAGCACCCGAAGATGGCGTGCTCACGGCGGGGTCGGCAGGTTTTTGAGCGGATCCCGCGGCGGCTTCTTCGGCGAGAGCGACTTGGGTGGTTCGACGGCGGGCTCGGCCTTGGGCTTGGCCTTGGGCTTGGCCTTGGGCTTCGCGGCAGGCTTGGGCGCGGGGGCCGGGGCGGGCGGCGTCACGGCCGGCTCGGCGGGGGGCGTGGGCTCGGCGGGGGGCGGGGGCTCGGCGGGTGGCGGGGGTGCGGCGGGTGGCGCGGGTGCGGGCTGCTCGCCGGGGCTCGTCGGCTCGGTAGGCGCCGCCGCGTGACCGGCCGCGGGGGCCGCCTTCGCATCTTCGGCCTTCGCATCTTCGGCCTTCGCGTCCTCGGCCTTCGCGTCCCCGGCCTTCGCGTCCTCGGCCTTCGCGTCCTCGGCCTTTGCCGACGCCGCCTCCGGCTCTGCGGCGTCGTGGCCGGTCCACGCCATGGCGAGCACGCCGACGAGCGCGGCGACGCCGACACCCAGAAAGATCCACGTCGAGGTTGCGGAGCCGAGGTTCGACTCGCGTCCTCCGGCGCTGGACAGATCCATCATCATGCCACCCACGAACGTGGGCCGCGAGCCGCCCCGGCCCTCGGGCGCAGCCGTTCCCGTGAACTCGAAGACGGTCTTGTGACCGCCGACCATGAGCTCGTCCTCGCGGCCACGCGGAGCGGCCGGCTGCTGCGGATGACCGTGCTGCGGGAAGCCCTGCTGCGGATGACCCTGCTGCGGGAAGCCCTGCTGCGGGAAGCCCTGCTGCGGATGACCCTGCTGCGGATGACCCTGCTGCGGATGACCCTGCTGCTGCGGATGACCCTGCTGCTGCGGCGGGTAGCCCTGCTGCGGCGGATAGCCCTGCTGCGGCGGGTAGCCCTGCTGCGGCGGGTAGCCCTGCTGCGGCGGATGGCCCTGCTGCGGCGGATGGCCCTGCTGCGGCGGGTAGCCCTGCTGCGGCGGGTAGCCCTGCTGCGGCGGATAGCCCTGCTGTGGATGCCCCTGCGGCGACGGGTATCCCTGCTGGGGCGGGTGCTGCGGGTGCCCGCCCGGGGCGTGCCTTGAATCGTGAGCCATCGGAGGTGGGGCGCCGCGGTCGGCGACTGAACGCTGGGGGTTGGGAGGGAGCAGTTCCGCTGTCGACCTGCTGTCCAACGCGCGGCGCTTCGCAGTGTGCCATGGCCGGGGTCGATCGCACAGGATCAGGCGCACAGGCCGCGAGTGCGGGTGCCGGCGCACCTGGTACGCTCCACCCCCACGTGCGAGGCCGCTTCATTGCGCTCGAGGGCCTCGACGGCGCGGGCACCACCACCGCGGCCCGCGGCCTGCGCGGCGCCCTCGAGCGCCGCGGCGTCCCGGTGCTCGGGACGTTCCAGCCCAGCGACCGGCCGATCGGCGTGGCGATCCGCGGTCACCTGCGCGCCGACGCGGCGGCAGAGATCGACGCCCGCGCGCTCGCACTGCTGTTCGCCGCGGATCGGCTCGACCACGTCGCGGCGACGATCGAGCCCGCGCTCGCGGCGGGGCACTGGGTGGTGTGTGATCGATATGTGATGTCGTCGTGGGTCTACCAGGCCGACAGCTGCGATCCTGCGTGGGTGCGCCGGATCAACGACCAAGCGCCGTGGCCGGATCTCAGCTGCGTGCTGTCGATCTCCCCTGCCGGAGCGCACGCGCGGGTACGTCGGCGCGCCGACGACGACGCGACGCCGACCGACATCTATGATGCGCTGGCGGTGCAGCGCCGTGTCGCCGCCCGCTACGAGGCGTGCGTCACCGAGGGCTTGCCCGGCGTCGTCGGCATCGACGCCACCCTGGCACCGGCGGCGGTCGTCGAGGCCATCGTGCGGGCCTGCGCCGACGCTGGCCTGCTCTGATCCGTGTGTGCACAGCGACGCGCGTCGGAAACTAGCGAAGCCGCGGGCCCCGCGACACCATCGCGTCCGTGCTCCGACGACCGCTCTCTCCCCTGCTGTGGCTGTCGGTCCTGTGCGCCTGTCGGCCACCCGCGACCGATGCTCCCGAGGCGACAGACGTGCCCGGCGACGCGGCGGCGGCGGACCCGGACGGCATCGTCGCCCCCCCAGCCAAGGCCGCTGTCGACCACGGGCCCGGCACCATCCCCGGTGATGCGATCGACCGCGTCACCGCCCGCGGTCCGGGGTGGTTGCTCGGGCAACTCGGACCGCCGGAGCCCTACCGGCCCCGCGGGCGCTTCGAAGGCTGGACGATCACCGCCGTCTTCCCCGACGCGCCCGAGCTGTGCGCTCCCCGCTGCGATCTGCAGCCGGGCGACATCATCGTGAGCGTCGAGGGCGACTCGCTCGAGACCCCCAACGCCTACACCGCCGTGTTCGAGCGCGCCTCCGATCTCAAAGCGCTCCGCGTCGTCCGCATCCGCGCCGGCGTCCGCGAGACGGTCGAATATCGAATTGTTCGCGCGCCGCTTCCCGCCGGCGACGGCCCCGGCTAGGATCCGCGGCAATGATCGACTACGCGTATCTGTGCCAGGCGATCGCCGACGCCCGCGCCGGCCGACGACCGACGCCGCCGCCCTCGGCCACGCCCACCCTGCCCGGCTCCGGCGTCACTTCGACGGCGCCGATCGACCTCGGGGCCGAGTTCGGCGCGCAATCGCAGTCCGGCCCCGCGGACGAGTTCGGCGATCCGGGCGCCGATGCGGCCGGGTTCGAGGACGAGGGCGTCGAGTCCGCGGACATCGAGACGATGGAGGCGCTGGCCAGCGACGAGGGTGAGCACGCCACGGATGCCGGGTTCGCCGAGGTGCCGTCCGCCGCGGCGCCGCCGGACTACGACTCGACCATGGTGTACGGCACGGGCGGCGAGATGCCCGGGCAGTCGTGGGCGCCCGCCCAACCAGAGTCCGAGGTCGAGCCCGAGGTCGAGCCCGAGGTCGAGCCGGACATCGAGACCGAGGTCGAGCTCGACGCCGACATCGACGTCGAGACACCGCGCAACGGCTGACGGCGCCGCGGCTCCGGCCCACTCCGACCGGCGGGTCGCCCGGTTGCTCGGGATCGCCCGATCTGTGACTCGGTGAGCGACCCTCAGGTGAGGGTCGCGACGATCGCCACGGCCGCTGCCACGACCACGAGGCCGACCACCACCATCGCGGCGGTCTTGTAGCCGCCGGCCCGCTCGGGCAGGTTGTGCTCCACGGGCATCGGCATGCTGGGTCGCGCGGTGGCGAGGTCGCGCTCCTCCGCGGGAGCGCGGCCGGCCGGCGCCGGGACATCGACGACGGTCGTTCGCCCACCGGTGCGGTCCGCCGGCACGTCGCCACGGCGGAAGTACTGCGTGTCGGGCATGCCCGGCGCGGCGGCCGGGAAGATCGTGCGACCGGTGACGCCGCCCACCGACCCGGGGACCGCCGGCACGCCGGACGCGACGACCGTCTTGCCGCGGCCAAGCGACGGATCCGGGGCCTCGGTCGAGGTCACCTGCCCCGACGCCATCGGGCCCTCGCTGGCGTCGTGGGCCAGCGGCGGCGCGCCGCCCGGCGACGCGGCGAGTGGCGGTGCGGCGATGGGCGATGCGGCGATGGGCGATGCGGCGAGTGGCGACGAGGGATCGGTGATGCCCGCGGGGACCGGGGCGCCGAAGACCGTCCAGCCGCGGTTGTCCGAGGACGGCACCTCGCCCTCGCGGGCCGAGGCCGCGCCCGCCGGGGTGGCGTCGGGCGGACCCCCTGTCGCCCCGGGGGCGAAGGGCGCCTGCGGTGCGGCGGCGATCGGCGCCTCCATGAACATCGTCCAGCCCCGCCGCTGACCGCTGGGGGGTTCGGCCTCGGGCGCGGGCGTCGACGCGGGCGTCGGGGTCGACGACGCACGCGCCGGCTCGGGCGCCGGTTCGGCGCTCGGCGTCATCACCGTGCGGCCCGCCGCAGCGGCGGCCCCCGGCTCCATGAACATCGTCCACCCGCGGCTGCTCGGGGGGCCGCCTTCGCTGTCGGCGGGCTCGATCGGGGGCGCGTCGGTCACGGGCGCGCTCGGGGGCGCGGGCGCAGCCGGTTCGTCGTCACGGGTGAACATCGTCCACCCACGGGTGCTGGGCTTGGCGGCGTCGGGGGCCGGGGACGGCGCAGGCTCGGGCGCAGCGGCCTCGGCCGGCGCGTCCTCGGCTGCGTTGGTGAACATCGTCCAACCCCGCGAGCTCGGGGCCGCGCCCGACGCGGCGGGGCTCGACGCGGCGGCGGGGCTCGACGCGGCGGCGGGGCTCGACGCCGCCGCTGCAGCCGGGTCGTCGTCCTGGGCCTGCATGAACATGGTCCAGCCACGGGTGCTCGGCTTGGCTCCTGGGGCCGGCGCAGCGGGGGTCACCGGGGCGGCTGGCGCCGCAGCGGGAGTCACCGGGGCGGCTGCGGCGGGTGCGGCGGGTGCGGCGGGTGCGGCGTCCTCTTGCGCCTGCATGAACATGGTCCAACCACGGGTGCTCGGCTTGGCACCCGCCGTCGGGTCCCCCGGCGCAGCCGCAGGGCTCGCAGCCGCAGGGCTCGCAGCCGCGGGCTCGGCCTCGCTGGTGAACATGGTCCAGCCGCGGCTGGTCGGCGCACCGCCACCGTGCGCAGCACTGACGCCACCGACGATCTCGGTGACGAACTGCCGCAGCATCATCGGCCGGACCCGCGGATCCTTGGCGAGTCCACGGCGCAGCGCCGACGATACGTCAGCGCCCGGCTCGGTGCCAAGGTGCGCCTGCAACACCGCGGCCGCGTCGCCCACGAACAGCGGCGCACCGCGGAGCATGTGGTGCACGAGCGCCGCGAGATTGTAGATGAGCGTGCGCTGATCCACGACCTTGCCCTCGACCTGCTCGGGGGCGATCGTGTCGAGCGGACCGAAGCTGCGCCCGCCTTGCGGCGCACCGACGGCGAAGCCGGTGACCACCACGCCATCGGGCGAGGGGAAGATCGCATCGGCGCCGAGGTTGCGATGGATCACACCGACCTTCTGCGCCTCGATGAGCGCGTCGCCGATCTGGCCGGCGATCGCCAACGCATCGGCCTCGGCGAGCGCACCGGCGGCGAGGAGTTCGGCGAGGGACTGCGACGGCAGCGGGGCATGGGCCTCCCAGGTGCCACCGCTTGGAATCTTGCCGCAGCCGAGCACGCGCACCACACGACCGTGGGTGATCGTTTGGAGCTGCCGCAGCTCGCGAAGGCTGCGCTCGAGGACGAGCGCCGACGGGAAACAATCGGCCCCGTATACGGTGACCTGCGCCGCCTCGCCCGCGGGGCCGGTGCCGTCGTACGTGGTTGCGCCGACCCGGGCGCGCGAGACGCCGAAGACCGTGAACGTCTCGATCGCGGTCCCCGGTGCTAGCTGTGCCGAACTCATCGTGCGCCACCTTCACGCCCGTGGGGGCGAGAGCAAGAGACTACGGCCGTGGTGGCGTCGCAATCAAGAAGTACGCCGGTATCGGTGCCCGAACGGCTGGGGCACGACGCCGACCGGGCGGTCTCGCCCGCGCGACGCACGGCGCGACCCCGCACGATGGGACCCGATCTCGAGACCCCATGATGACGGCAGCGGGCATGCGCGCCGGCAGATCGCCGTGCGCGCGGGGATCGATCAGGCAGGCTTCTTGGGTGCGGGCTTGCCGGGCTCACCGCAGGCGGCGAACACCTCGGCATAGGAGACCGTGCTGCGCCGGGCGAGCTTGGCCTTGCGCGCGGCGCCGGCGTTCTTGTGTCGACGGGCGCGCTTCTTACGGGTGATCGCGGTAAACGATGCCATGGCGGACCGCGCTTGTAGCCCCCCGGCTGCGGGGGTGTCAAGCGCGTACGCCGCGCGCCGCGGAGGCCACCTTCCGCTCAGGACCGGGGATAGATCCCCGAACCCTGCGAGAACACGCGCTCCACCGCCCCTACCCCATCGATCCGCTTGAGCGTGGCGATGAGGGACTCGAGCTGCTCGAGCCGCTGGACGGTCGCATAGAACGTGTTGATCGCCCGCTCGCCGTCGCCGATCGCCCGGCAGTTGGCCTGCTTGATGTTGGCGCCGTGATGCGAGAACGCGCGGCTCATCTCGGCGAGCAGGCCCAGCGTGTTGGCGGTGCGGACCTCGAGCGTGACCGGGCAGTCGAGGGAGAGGTTCGGCTCCCACTCGAGGTGCACGCGCCGCTCGCCGAGCTGCTCGAGGGCCTCGGGGCAACCGTGGACGTGGGCGACGATGCCCTTGCCGGCCTCGAAGAAGCCGATGAGCGCATCGCCGGGCACCGGGGCGCAGCACGGCGCCAGGGCGATCATCGCCCGCGATCCGCCGCGGCCCTCGACGCGCTCGCGCGTGACGACGATGGGTGCGGTCGGCTTCGCGCCGAGCGTCTCCGGACCGCCGCGGCCGCGGGTGGTCATGCGTCGCAGCATCCGCGCGAAGAGGCCACTCTCCTCACCGCCGGGGACGGCATCGCTGGAAGGCGGCATCATGCGATCGGCGACTGCGGCGGCCACGATCTGGCCGGCGCCGATCGCCTCGAGCACGCCATCGTCGGCGGTCTCGCGCGGCAGGCCCAGGGCCTCGGCGTGCTCGCCGAGCGCGTCGGCCTCGTCCAGCGCGGCGATCGGGTTGCCGCGCGACGATATCTCTTGCTCGAGCAGGCTGCGGCCGAGCCCGCGCAGCCGCTTGCGCTCGCGCTGCCGCAGGAACTGTTTGATCTTGGCGCGGGCCCGGGAGCTCACACACATCTTGAGCCACTCTTCGCGGGGTTCGATGGCCGGGTTCGCGAGGATCTCGATGGTGTCGCCCTGGCGCAGCCGATAGCGCAGCGGCACGACCTGACCGTTCACCCGCGCGCCGGTGCAGTGCATGCCGACGTCGGTGTGGATCGCGAACGCGAAGTCGATCGGCGTGCTGCCCTTGGGGAAGGTGTGGATGTCGCCGCCGGGCGTGAAGACGTAGACCTCGTCGGCGAAGAGGTCGGCCTTGACCGCCTCGATGAACTCGTTGGGATCGGAGACGGCCTGTTGCCAGTCCATCAGCTGCGACAGCCAAGCCAGCCGCCGGGCCTCGCTGCCCTGGAACTGATCCAGCTCCCACTCGGCGACGATGCCCCGCTCCGCCACCGCGTCCATCCGTGTCGATCGGATCTGGACCTCGAGGCGGTTGCCGTGGCGATCGATGACGCTGGTGTGCAGCGCCCGGTAATGGTTGGGTCGCGGCAGCGCGATGTAGTCGCGGAAGCGGCCGGGCACCGGCTGGAACTGGGCGTGGAGCTGCCCCATCGCGGCGTAGCATGCCCGGCGATCGCGGGTGACGATTTGGTAGCCCACGACGTCGGAGAGCTGATCGAGCCCGCGGCCCTGGGCCTGCAACAACTGGTACACCCGGTAGGCGCTGCGCGTCGACATGCGCACCCGGGCGTCGCCGTACTCGCAGGGCCAGCGGCTGTCGTCGGCGCCCGGATCGGCCCCCGGCTCGCCGGGCTCGAAGATGCAGCGGAGCTGGGCGAGGCCGTCCTCCAGCACCGCGCGCTGCGTCAGCATCGCCTGCATGTCGGCGTGGGTCGATGCCCACGCCCCGGGCTCGAGGTAGCGGAACGACAGCTCTTGCAGCTCGCGGTGCACGACCTCGATGCCGAGTCGGCCCGCGAGCGGCGCGTAGATCTGCATGGTCTCGCGGCTGATCCGCTCCTGCTTGTCGCGCGGCATGTGCTCGAGCGTCCGCATGTTGTCGAGCCGGTCGATGAGCTTGACCAACAGCACGCGGATGTCCTGGCTCATCGCCAGCAACATCTTGCGGAAGCTCTCGGCCTGCTGTTCCTGCCGCGAGAGGTACGGCACCTTGCCGAGCTTCGTGACGCCGTCGACGATGGTCGCGACCTCGCGGCCGAACTCCTCGGTGAGCTGGTAGACCGTGGTCTCGGTGTCCTCGACGACGTCGTGGAGCAGCGCCGCGGTGACGCCGGCGCCGTCGAGGCCCAGTTGCGCGAGGATCGTCGCGACCCGCACGGGGTGCACGAAGTAGGGCTCGCCGCTCTTGCGGAGCTGACCGGTGTGCGCCCGCACGCCGAGGTCGAAGGCGCGACCGACCGCGTCGAGGTCGGCGCCGCGATGGTGGCGGTGCACCTCGTCCACGAGTGCCTGGCGGGCGCTGCCGTCGGTGAGCTCGACCTCGCCGATCGGACGGGTGTGCAGGGCGCTCGGCGGCGCGGCGGGTGGTGGTGGGGCGGCGGCGATGTCCGGCGCCGTGCTCGGCGTCGCGACTGGGGCGGGCGGCGAGGCGAGCGTCGGCGCAGCGGGCGAGGTGCTCGCCCCAGCGATCGGCGAGGTGCTCGCCCCAGCGATCGGCGAGGCGAGCGCCCCCGCGATCGCCCCCGCGATCGGCGACGCGGTCGCCGCCAGCGGCCCGAGGCTCGACTCGCCCAATGCGCTCACAGCAGGCGCTCCTGGCCCGAGAGCACGGCCTCCGCGGTGGCGGCCTGGCGCCGCGTGCGGTGCTGCTCGGCGAGGTACACCGCGCGCAGCGAGTCGTACGCGTGCTCGAGTTCGTCGTTCATGACCAAGAAATCGTACTCAGCGTAGTGCCGCAGCTCCTCGCGCGCGACCCGGAGACGACGCTGGATCACGTCGTCGGCATCGGTGGCGCGGCGGCGCAGGCGCTCCTCGAGGGCGCGGATCGACGGCGGGACGATGAACACGAGCACCACGTCGGCCGAGAAGCTGTGCTTGAGCTTGCGGCCGCCTTGGTAGTCGATGTCGAACAACAGATCGCGGCCTTGGGCGAGGGCCTCGGAGATGAGCCGGGCCGAGGTGCCGTAGGTGTGGCCGTGGACCATCGCGTACTCGGCGAACTCGTCCTTGGCGATCATCTCTTGGAACGTGGGCTGATCGACGAAGTGATAGTCGACGCCGTCGCGCTCCCCCGGACGGGGCGTTCGCGTGGTGTACGAGACGCTGAACTCCAGCCGTGGGAATTCGGTGCGCAGGCGGTTGCACAAGGTGGTCTTGCCGGCACCCGACGGCGACGACACCACGAACAGTAGACCCCTCGCATCACTCGACATTGCTGACCTGTTCTCGAATCCGCTCCAGCGTGCCCTTGGCGTCGATGACGATCGACGCCGCCTCGTGGCTGACGATCTTACTCCCGATCGTCGTGAACTCCCGCAGAAGCTCCTGAGCGACGAACTCGAGCGTGCGGCCCTGCCCCGGCGCCGCGGCGGCTGCGAGCACGTCGGTCGCGCGGTCCAGGTGCATCGCGAGGCGCGCGATCTCCTCGGCGACATCGCCCTTCGCGGCGAGCAGCGCCACCTCCTGCGCGAGGCGCGTCTCGTCCGGGGCCTGCACCCGTGCCGCATCGCACAGCTCGCGGACACGGCGTTGCAGGCGGGCGGCCAACGGCGCGCCCTGGGCGTCGGCGAGAGCAGCGATGCGCGCGACATCGGCGCGCAGCATCGCCATCAGCGTCGCGAGCACGCCGTGGAGTGCGTCGCCCTCGGCGGTGCGAAACCCGACCATCGCATCGACCGCCTCGACGACGACGTCCTCGAGGAACGGCGGAGGGTCAGGTGTGCCGGCCGTCGTCGCGGGTCGTGACGAAACAGCAGCAAAACGCAGAAAGTCCAGCGCATTAGAGGCCGTGATCTCGAGCCCAACTTCAAGCGCCACGGCGTGGACCTCGGCGGCGGCGCGGAGCACCTGGCGCAGGCGCACCGGCTCCACGCCGAGGGATTCCACCGCGCCGACGTCGGTCGCGATCGCGGCGGCGGGCGGACGCAGCGTCACGGTGACGTCGACGCGGCCGCGGCCGCAACGAGCCTCGGCGAGCTGCCGCACCGCCTGCTCCGCGCCCGCGCCCCACGGCTGGCGCACCCGGACGTCGAGGTGACGTCCGTTCACGGAGCGCACCTCGACCTCCAACACGGCGTCGCCCGTGGGCGTCACCCACGGGCGCGTCGCGGTGCCGAAGCCGGTCATGCTGCGCACGGGCACGGGCCCACCAGTTTGCCGTATCGCGGCCGCCAAAGGCCAGCGCGGGGCAAAATCGGCGGCCTCGGGTCGCCACGGCACCGCGCGAACCAATCGCCCCGTGCCCCGCCGCGGGCGGACGCCTTTGGTATCCTCCGCGGCGCGTGCTGACCCTCTCCCTCGCGCTGTGCCTCCAGGGCCCCGCATCCGCCGGCGCGGCCGAGCCCGTCGGCAGCGCGGCCGAGCCCGGCGGCAGCGCGGCC
>JBBQJI010000010.1:0-141167 GCA_038325765.1 Nannocystales bacterium | reverse complement strand
ACCCGGAGAACAAGATGCCCGAGCTGCCGTGCCTGCTGGCCGACGACTTCGGCACCGATCACATCACGGCATGGATCGCCGGTTTGGACGAGGGGCCCTGCGTCTGACGACGCGGCGCGACGCGAGCACCCGCCGCGTCGTCAGTCGCAGGGCGCCTCGTCCATAGCGGCGATCCATTCCGTGATGAGATCGGTGCCGAAGTCGTCGGCCAGCAGGCTCGGCAGCTCGGGCATCTTGATCTCCGGGTCGGTGCTGCGCATGCGAAACGGCACGATGCTGTCGTCCGGCGCGCCGGGCACGATGTCGAAGTGCCGCCCGCCCGCGCCGCCTCCCGCGGCAGCCGGCACCTTGCACACGCCGAACTTCGCCGGGTCGGTCTCCCACGCCAGGAACGACAGACCGCTCGGGCCGCCGCCGCCGCCGGGGCGGTGGCAGTGGGCACAGTTGCCGTGCAGGTAGGCCCGCGCGCGAAGGTCGAGATCGGCCGTGCCCGCGGGGGCGGCGAACGCCTCGAGCGACGACGCCGCCGGCGGATCGGACTCGAAAAGTCCCAGCTCGCGGAACCCGTCGATCTGGTTGCCCTGCATCGCCGACTCGGCGGGGGCATCGACGTTGAGCTGGTGGGTGATGGGCCCGAGCACGCCGGCGACGTCGTCGCGCGCGTGGCAGTCATTGCACGCGTTCTGGTCGGGCACGAGGTAGAGCTGGGTCGCCGCGGCGCCCTGCGCGTCGGTGTACGCGACGTCGACGTCGGCGCCGCCCTTGATGCGTGTGGCCTCGGTCTGCGCGTCATCCCACAGATAGATGTACGACGACCAGCCGGTGGGCTCGTGGACCAGCAGGCGCGTTTCGATGCTCCGCGGCGCGTCGCTGGCGGTCGAGCGATCGGTGTCGAAGAAGAACGTCTTGATGAAGACCGTGCCCTCGGGGAACGACCACGCGTCCTGCTCGGTGAAGCCGATCTTGCCGCCCTCGGGCAGGCGAAAATAGCGACCCTTGCCGGCGAAGTCGGCCCACAGCGGCGCCGCGACCGTGTAGGGGATCACACCCGCTGCTGGCTGCTGCGCAGAGAGCTCACCCTCGAAGAAGCCCCAGTCCGACAGCACGTCGTACGGCGGCTCGCCGGGGTCGGCCGTGGTCTCGCCGGCGTCGCTGCTTTCCTCGGCATCGTCACCGTCGGCTGCGCCCCCGCACCCGAGACACAGCAACAACCCGGTCGAGATCGCATGGCGCGTCATGGCGGGCTCCTCACTCGATCTCGGAGGGCAGCGGCTCTTGCGTGCACGCCACGAGGCTGGCATCGGTGCTGATGCCCGTGCCCTGACCGCAGAGATCGGCGTCCATGAAACGGACGCTCTCGGCCTCGCCGACGCAGTTGGACAGCGAGCCGTCCGAGTTGTCCTTGTCGGCGCCAAAGCAGCCGTCGAAGATGACGTCGGGGGTCGGCATCGCGTTGCCGCTCAGCAACTGGACCAGGGCGTCGGGGTCGTTGCCGTTGTCCGTGTACGTGTTGTCGTGGACGAAGTTACCCTCGGAGTAGATGTCGTACCCCGGATCGTTGGGCATCTCGAACAGCATGGATTCCGGGCTGTACGCGATGATCGCGATGCCGACGCTGTCGTTGCCGGAGATGCGGTTGTCGTGGATCTCGGTGGCGTCGGCGGCGAGCACGAGCACCCCGACGCCAGGCGGCACGATGCCGACGACCGTGCCGGGGTCGGCGAAGTTGCCGAGGTTGTTGTCGTGGATGTCGTTGTCGTACACGTTGGTACGCTTGCCGTCCTTCACGTCGAGGCCCGGCAGGTTGAAGATGAGGATGCCCGCGGTGTTCTCGTACGCCTGGTTGCGGCGGACCACGGCGTCGGTCGAGTTCTCGATCTCGATGCCCGCCACGTTGCCGTAGGCGACCGAGTCCTCGACGAGGATCTGGGTGGACTGGCCGACGTAGATGCCGGCGTCGCGGGCACCCACGACCTGGCACTCGCGGATCACCACGCCCGTGGCTTGGACCGGATACAGACCGTAGGCGCCGTTGTCGAGCGACATGGCCGCATCCCAGATGACGTCGACGCGCTCGAAGATGATGTTCTCTACCTGGTCGGCACGGATGCCGTCGCCCGGCGTGTTGTGGACCGCGAAGTCGAGCAGCGTGACGTCGTTGCCCTTGACCAGCAGGCCGTTGCCGCCGGTCTGCTGATCGGTGAAATCGAGGATGGTCTCGCCCGCACCGGCGCCGCGGAGCGTCACGCCGTTGCCCGCGACCGTCTGCTGACGCGTGGGTCGGAACTCACCTGCGCCCAGGCACACCGTGGTGCCATCGACCGCGTCGACGAAGGCCTCGGCGAGCGCTGTCTGATCGTCGGGACCGGGCTCGACGTAGATGTCGCAGCCCTCGGGTAGATCGCCCGTGGTGTCGACGTTGCCGCTGCCACCGGTCGAGTCGGCGCTCGCGCCCGTGTCGTTGCCGTCGTCGGATTCGGCATCGCTGCCACACGCTCCGCTGGCAAGGGCGAGCAAGACGGCGCAGACTCTCGCGTCGATCGGGGTGGGCTTGGTGAACGTCATGGTCATTCTCGCGACGCGGGCCGCACCCGCCTCATTTTCGCACTATCAGGGCCAGGTCAGCCCGTCTAGCAGTACCGAAGGAGCGGGCCGGCGTCGCGATCTCGCACGCGAGGGCCGGCCCCGGATATCCGCCTGGAATCCGCCCAGTGGCGGAGGAGGTCCAGTTCCAGCGGATGTCGGGGCGCGAGAGCGCCCCCCGCAGCACGCCTACTGGGCGTTGATGATGCTGGTGAACACCGCGCCGTTCGCCGTACCGGCCCGCGCCGAGCCCACGACCGCGCCGCCGACGGTCGCGTTGAAGTCCTCACCCGTCTGCACAGCGCCGACGATGATGAAGATCCCGGTCTCGGTGGTCGCGCCGGCGACGATGGTGTTATCCACGGCCACGTAGCGGACGATCGCGTTGCTGGGGACGTCGGGCTCCACGACGGCGCCGGCGATCGGCGCGCCCGTGGCGTCGCGCACGAGGCCGACGATGCCGCCGGCGTCGCCGAGCGGCAGCACTGCCGGAACGATGGCCGCCACATCCGCGTCGCCTTCGAGCGCCGTGTTCCAGGCGGTGAGCGAGACGGTCGGGACCAGCCACAGGTCGTGGATGGCGTTGGCCACCGCGTAGGCGGAGCCCTCGGCCGGCGAGGCGAGGCCGGTCGCGGTGAGGTAGCTGCCGGGGGCCTCGACCAGGGCGATGAGCGCGATGGCAGCGCTGATCGGCGTCTCGGTGGTCACGTCGATGCGCCCGTCGGCACCGGAGGTCGCTTCGACGATCGCGGTGGCACCGGAGGGGTCGGTGATCGCCTGGAGCGCCGCAGCGGCCTTGACGGCGGCGCCTTCGACCGGCGCGAGCGTCGAGAAGTCGTAGACCGTGCCGGTGATCCGAGTGTTGCAGCCCTGATCGGTCGAGTCCGGGGTCGGATCGCACACCGCGTCGGCGTTCACCGGGACGTCGGTGAAGATCGAACAGACGCCCGACGCGCAATCCGCGTTGGCGGCACAGCCCTCGCCGTCGGCGTTGGGTCCACCGACGCCCAAGCACATGCCATCGGGGCCTGCGGTGGTGTCCACGCTGGTCGGGTCCTCGGTGGTGTCCGACGGATCGGTCTCGGTCACGTCCGTCTCCGATGGATCGGTCGACCCGGTCGGCGTGGTCGCCGAGGCGCTCGGGTCGGTCTCGGTGCCGCCGATGTCGCCATCGTCGTCTGCGGGGCAGGCGCCGAGTGCGAAGAGGGAACCAAAGAGTGCTGCGTTACGGAAGTTCAACATCACGGAGTCTGCCTTTGCTCGAACGGAAAATAGGGAGGGCCAAGGCGCGCTCCGACATCACACGTCGAACACCGGCCGCACCGTCGGCGCAGCCTAGCAGGGCGCCTGGGCGTCGCCAAGGTGCGCGGCGTTCCGGACGCTCGGGCGGAGGGTCCCACGGGCGGTGCTCCACGCGTCGACTCACGCGGACGACGCGGCCGCGGGCGAGCTCGCGCACCCGACTGTGCACGATGGGTCACGTCACCGCCCCCGAGCGGCACACCGCGGATGCCCCGCGGATGCCCCCCACTGGGCGCGGCGGAGCTCAGTCCTTTTCGGGGGACCGGCCCGGTCCCCCTTCCACCGGGCGAAGCCCGGCGGAACCTTCCCACTCCCAATCTCTCTCGCTCTCTCAGCCCTCGATCTCGGTGAATCCCTTGGGCTTCACGAAGGTGAAGGCCGCATCGCCGAGCCCGCCGTTGCGCTTCATGCCCGACAGCACGAAATGGTTGGTGCTGCCGTCGCCGTTGAGCACCACGAAGGCGTCGACGCGACCGGTGGCATCGTCGATCACCAGAAGCAACTGCTGGTAGTGGGGGCTCTTCTTGATCGGCCGCATATCCACCGCGGTGTGGCCGGCCTGGCCATAGCGCTTCACGAGCTTCTCGCCCGCCATGCGCACCTCGAAGTCCTCGAGGAGCTTGCGGCCGCCGAACAGGAATTTTTCGGCTCCCGCGAAATCCGAGCTGTCGACGCTCTTGCGCAAGACCTGCTTGGTGTCGCGCTCGACCACGCGCACCGTGCTGCCATCGACCCAGAAGTCCGGGTTGTCCTGCGCGGTGTAGTCCCACACCATCTTGCCCGGCTTCTTCACCCGCAGCTTGCCGTCGCTGACGGTCTTGGTGCCGTACACCGGATGTACGTAGGTCTGCGAGAAGCTCGACTCGAAGTCCGTGGTCTCGTCGTAGAAGGTCTGCACCTTGGCGAGGACCTTGCTCGCGGCGCCCTTCGCAGCGGCCGGCGCGTCGCCGCCGAAGTCTTCCACCGACGGCAGCGGCTCGGGTTCGGTGGGCGCGGCCGGGGCGCTACAGACCAGGCCGAACGAGAGCATGCAGGTGACGAGATCCATGGCGTGGGCTCCGAGCGTCCAGCGTAGCCGGGCGCGTCAGGGGTGTCGACGCATCGGCCTCGGATTTCGAGGGAAACCCGAGCGAGCCACCGCGTGGGCGCACTTGACCGATACGACGGCGGTGGCCGCGATGCGCCGTGCGACTCACGCCGCGGTGACGAAGACTTCACGCGGCGTGGTGCCCCGCGAAGGCCCGATCACGCCGCGCTCCTCCATCGCCTCGACGATCTTCGCCGCCCGGTTGTAGCCGATCCCGAGCCGCCGCTGCAGCATGCTCGTCGACACCTTCTGGGCCTCGGCGACGATCTCGACCGCGCGATCGTACATGGGGTCGAGGCTCTCGTCCGTGTCGCCCATGTCGCCCTCGTCGTCGCGCTTGCGCACGATGTCCATGTTGTAGACGGGCTTGGCCTGGCGCTTGACGAAGTCGACGACCTTGAGGATCTCGTCCTCCGACACGTAGCAGCCGTGGACGCGCTCGGCCTGCATGCCGCGGTCCATGTGCAGCATGTCGCCCATGCCGAGCAGCTGCTTGGCGCCCTTGCCGTCGAGGATCGTCCGGCTGTCGACCTCGGAGGTGACCTGGAACGCGATGCGCGACGGGAAGTTGTTCTTGATCGTGCCGGTGATCACGTCCACCGACGGGCGCTGGGTGGCGACGATCAGGTGGAGGCCGGCGGCACGCGCCTTGGCGGCGATACGGGCGACGCTCTGCTCGACCTCCTTGCTCGCGACCATCATGAGATCGGCGAACTCGTCGATGATGACGACGATGTACGGCAACTTGCTCGGGCGCTCGGGCATGTCGATTCGGCCGCCGACCACGGAGGACGGGTTGCCCGCCCCATCGAAGCTCACCCCCGACAGCTTGCTGCCGAGCGCCCCGTCCTCGCCGTGGGCGGCCGCGTCGCGCTCGACCTCGGCGGCGGCGACCTCGAGCAGGTGGCGCTCCTCGTCCCAGTGGGCCTGCAGCTCGGGAAGCTTGCGGTTGTAACCGGCGATGTCGCGGACCTGCGCCTCCGATAGCAGGCAGTAGCGACGCTCCATCTCCTGCACAGCCCAGCGCAAGGCCAGCGCCGCCTTCTCGGGATCGGTCACCACCGGCAGCAGCAGGTGGGGGATGCCCTCGTAGATCGACAGCTCCAGCATCTTGGGGTCGATCATGATCATCCGCACGTCCTCGGGCGTGGACGTGTACAGCAGCGAGCACACCATCGCGTTGACGCCGACCGACTTGCCCGAGCCCGTCGCGCCGGCGACGAGCAAGTGCGGCGACTTCGCGAGATCGGTGAACGTGACGTGCCCGGTGATGTCCTTGCCCAGCGCCAGCGGCAGCCGATTGCCGGCGCCGAAATTCTCGGTGCCCAGGATCTCCTTGATGTAGACGGTCTCGCGGGTCTTGTTCGGGACCTCGAAGCCGACCGTCGCCTTGCCCGGGATCGGGGCGAGGATGCGGATGCGCAGCGCCTCGAGGGCCATGGCGATGTCGTTCTCGAGGCTCTCGATCTTGGAGAGCTTCACGCCCGCCTCGGGCTTGAACTCGTAGCGGGTGATCACCGGACCGGGGTGGATCTTGGTGACCTTGCCGCGGATGCGGAACTCGGCGAGCGCGGTCACGAGGCGCTGCGCCTGCTCGAGCACGAAGTTGCGATCGAACTCGCTCTCGACCGGGCGCGCGGCCTCGAACAGGTGCAGCGGCGGTAGCTGATAGGCGCCGTCGGTCAGCCGGATGACCCCGGGGATCGCCGACTCGGGACGGCGCGCGGGCGGGGCGATCTTAGGCACAGGGCCCGACTTGGCGAGGTCCTCGAGCCGCGCCGGCGCGACCTTCTTCTGCGCCTTCGCGGGCGGCTCGGCGGGGAAGCCGACGACGATCTCCGGCGTGTCGGCGGAGCCGCGCTTGTGCGCCGCCTTGCCGCGGGCGCCACGGGCGGGGACCTCGGGCTCTTCGTCCTCGTCGGACTCCGCGTGCTCGTCGTCGTCTTCGTCTTCTTCGTCCGAGACCGCGTCGCCGTCCTCGGCTTCGTCATTCCCGTCCTCGTCCTCGTCGTCCTCGTCTCCCGCGTCGTCCTCGTCTCCCGCGTCCTCGCCCTCGTCGTCCTCGGCCTCGTCGATCACCCCCGCCTTGCCCCCGCGACCCGCAGGCGCCGCGGCGCGCGTGGGCCTCGCGGCGGCGGTGCGCGCGGGCTTGGGCGGTGGGCCCTCTTCGCGGGCCGACTGCAGCAGCGCGAGGGCTCCGTCGTAGAGGTACCGGCCGAGCGACACCGAGGCCCGCGCCACCGTGCGACCGAACGCGACCAGGTGCGCGGCCGACAGCGGCGTCGACGCGATGAGGCCGATGCACATCACGGTGCCCGCGATGAGATAGGTACCCGCGCGGTGGAACAGGCCGAGCGACACCTCGCCCACGAGCTCACCCCCGAGTCCACCCGCGGTGTAGCCATGCACGCGGTAGTGGGGGAACGAGACGTGCAGCAGCACGCAGCCGGCGATGGTGGCGATCGTGAAGCCGACCGCGTCCGCCAAGGTGAGATCGACGCCGCGCCCCAGCAGCGACTGCACGCCCATCGCGATCACCCCGAGCGCGACGAGGTACGCCGCCATCCCGAAGCTCGCGTACAACGCGCTGGCGAGCAGGTGCCCCACCGGTCCCATCCAGGCGGTGGCGCCCGTCTGGTAGGAAAACAGCCCACCCAGGGTCAGGATCCCCAGGGCCAGCAGGGCCACGCCTGCCAATTCGCCCCAACCCCGCACCCCGACCGGTGCCGCCTCGACCTTCGCCTTGCCCCGCCTGTTTGCCATTTTCCCTCAGAGAATCGAAGACTTGGGACCCGAGCGAGGCCAGGATCCCTCGTTATCCTACATATTCCTACACGGAACTCAAGCAATCGCCGGAACGACGTCCCGCCGGTGGTACCTTCGACGGCCCCATGCGACGCGCCACGCTACTGCTGCTCCTCTCGTCACTCTCGCTCGCCGGCGGCTGCAAGGCCAAGAAACTGCAGGTCGAGCTCGACAAGACCCGCGGGGAGCTCGCCCAGACCACGGCTGCACTTGGCAAGTCACGCGCCGACAACGACGCGCTGATCAAGCAAAACCAGACCTACGAGGCCCGGATCTCCGAGCTCGAGGGCGAGCTCACCCAGCTCAACGCGCAGATCGAAGACCTCGCCAAGCAGCAGGGCCTCTCCGCCAAGGAGCTCGCCGAGCTCCGCGCCGAGAAGGCCAAGCGCGAATCGGAGCTGCAGGTCTACAAGGATCTGTTCGGCCGGCTCAAGGCGCTGGTCGACGCCGGCACCATCGAGGTGGTCTTCCGCAAGGGCCGCATGGTCGTGAAGCTGTCGGACTCGATCCTCTTCGACAGCGGCAAGACCAAGCTGCGTCCCGAGGGCGAGGCAGCGGTCGCCCAGCTCGTGCCCGCGCTCAAGAGCGTCGGCGATCGCGAGTTCCTGGTCTCGGGCCACACCGACAACGTCCCGATCAAGACGGCGCGATTCAAGAGCAACTGGGAGCTAAGCACCGCGCGCGCGGTGGTGATGGTCGACACCATGATCGAGCAGGGCTACCCGCCGGCGCAGCTCGGCGCGGCCGGCTTCGGCGAATTCGACCCCGTCGCCGACAACAGCAACCCCGACACCCGCGCACAGAACCGCCGCATCGAGATCGTCCTCATGCCGCTGCTCGGGGACATCCCGGGCATGCAAGAGATGCTCAAGAAGAAGAGGTGATCGGCCAGGCGCCGCTCACCGCACCACGGTGAGATGCAGCGGCGCCCCCGTGAGCTCGAGGCGCGCGCGCAGGTTGGCCTGGCCCGCGACGTGCCAGCGATCGGCCGGGGTCGACGGCTGCACCTGAAGCATCGGCGTGGCCTCGATGCCGCGGGTGTCGATCGCCTCGCCGCCGTAGTCGCTGACGTGGAACAGCGCGGCATACGGCGCGTTGGCGATCGAGCCGTGGATGATGAGCTGGATGTCGACGAGGCCGCGACCGCTGGCGGCGCGCAGCACCTCGGCGATGCGGGCGCGATTGCTGCGCAGGTACACCGGGGCGAGCTCGAGCTCGCGGCGATAGACGATCGTCGGGCCCATCACCGTGTTGCGGTTGAGCTGGAGCTCGACACGCATGCCCTGGGCCGCCGGACCATCCGGGACGACGGCGGTGGTCGACGCGGGCGCGAGCGTGACCCAGCGCAACCAGACGACCAGGTCGTCGCGGCGCAGATCGAATCGCAGCAGCGGGTAGTTGATCTCCACGCGGAGCGCTCGATGCTACCCGATTGCGGGGCCCCGCGGCCACGTGACACGCTGCCATCGAACCCGCCATGGCCGAGCCGATCGTCATCCCCGACCGCCTGAACATGGTCCGCTTCTTCCTCGACGACCGCATCGCCGAGGGCCGGGGCGACGACGTCGCCATCGTGCACAACGACGTCGCCACCGGGGGTGACGTCGCCGCGGCGACGGTCACCGAGCTCACCTACCGCGAGCTCGTCGCCGCCAGTTGCCGCGTGACCAACCTGCTGCGCGAGCTCGGGCTTCGCATCGAAGACCGCGTGCAGCTGCTGCTGCTCGACACCCCCGAGTTCGCCGCGGCGTACTTCGGGGTCCTGCGCGCCGGCTGCATCGCGGTACCCACCAACACCTGGCTGCTGCCCAAAGACTATTCATACTACCTCGAGTACGCCCGGCCCCGGGCGGTCATCGTGGACGCCGAAGTGTGGCCCGCCCTCGCGCCGGTGTGGCAGGACGCGCCGTATCCCCCGCACGTCATCGTGGTCGATCGCCGCTGTGGCGAGGTCCCGGACGGCACCATCGACTGGCACCAGGCGATGGCGCGCAGCAGCCCCGAGGCCCGCACCGAGGAGACCTGGCGCGACGATTTCGCGACGTGGCTGTCGTCGTCGGGCTCGACCGGCAATCCCAAGTGCGTGATGCACATGCACCACGATTTCATGTGGAACACGATCGCCTACGCGCAGCGCACGTTGGGCCTGCGCGAGACCGACGTCACCCTGTCGGCGCCCAAGCTGTTCTTCGGGTACGCGCTGGCCAGCAACCTGCTCTTTCCACTCAGTGTCGGCGGCCGCTGCGTGCTCACGCACGAGCGACTCGACGCCCGCGACTACCTCGGCCTAGTCTGTCGCCACGGGGTCACGCAGTTCGTGACCGTGCCAACCAACATCGCCAAGCTCGTGGCGCTGCCCCACGACACCACGTTCGATCTGTCGTCGCTGCACTCCTTGGTGAGCGCCGGCGAAGCCCTGCCGCCGCGGATCTACCGCGACTTCAAGCAGCGCTACGGCGTCGAGATCTACGACGGCATCGGCTCGGCCGAGATGTTCCATGTCTACATCACCAATCGCCCCGGCGACGTGAAGGAGGGCAGCCTCGGTCGCATCGTCGAGGGCTATCGTCACCGCCTGGTCGACGACGCCAACCGCGACGTCGCGGAGGGCGAGATCGGCACGCTCGTGATCGAGGGGCCGTCGGCCGGCGCCGGTTACTGGCGCCTGCGCGATCGGAGCCGCGAGACGTTCTGGGGCGACGCCGTCAAGTGCGGCGACAAGTTCCACGTCGATGCGGAGGGCTACTTCTGGTACTGCGGCCGCGGCGACGACATGCTCAAGTGCTCGGGCGTGTACGTGTCGCCGGTCGAGGTCGAGAATTGCCTGCTCGGCCACCCGGCCGTGCTCGAGGCCGGTGTGGTCGGCTACCGCGACGAGACCGGCCTCGAGAAGGCGATGGCCTTCGTCGAGCTCCACGATCCGGCGGCGGCTTCCGATGGGCTCGCGGCCGAGATCATCGGCTGGGCCCGCGACCACATCGCCGCGTTCAAGGTGCCGCGGCGCGTCGTCTTCGGCACCTTGCCGCGCACCGAGACCGGCAAGATCCGGCGCGCCGAGCTGCGCACGCGCACGGAGACGGCATGAGTCGGGGTGCCTTCTTCGAGATCGACCGGCTCGCCTACCCCGCCGTCCGCCGTCTGCTGCAGCACGCGGGGCCGAAGATCGCGCTGCTGCCGGTCGGCAGCGTCGAGGCCCACGGCCCACACCTGCCCCTGGGCACCGACACGTTCATCAGCGTCGCGGTAGCGGACCGCGCCGGGCTGCGCCTCGCGGCGAAGGGCATGGTGTGCCTGCGATTCCCGGCGATCGCCTACGGCGTGACCGACTGGGCCGCGATGTTCGCCGGCACCACCTCGATCTCGGCGGCGACGACCGCGGCGATGGTGTTCGAGGCGTGCCGCGCGATCGCGACGATGGGCTTCGATCGGGTCGTCATCACCAACGCCCACCTCGAGCCGGCCCACATCGCGACCTTGCGCGGCGTCGCAAAACGCTTCGCCGACGAGCTCGGCCAACCCCTGGTCTTCCCCGACAAGACCCGTCGACACGCCGCGGCGCGACTCACCGAGGAGTTCCGCAGCGGCTCGTGTCACGCCGGGCAGTACGAGGGCAGCCTGGTGCTGGCGATCCACCCCGAGCTCGTCGATCTGCCCGCCGCGCGGCGACTGCCCGCCCACGTCGTGCCGTTGCACGAGCGCATCGCCGCTGGCGCGCGCGATTTCGTCGAGTGTGGGCTGCCCGACGCGTACTGCGGCGACCCGGCCGCGGCCAGCCGCGACGAGGGCGAGCGTTCGCTGGCCACGCTCACCGACCTGGTGATCGAGGCCGTGGACGCGAGCCTGGCGGCGCCGGCCACCAACCCCACGACCTGAGCTCCGCAGCGCACTCGGGCGGGCGGCCTTCGCGTATCCTGCGAGCATGTCCCGCGCGCGTCCCGCTATCGCCGCCCTCGTCGTCGTCGCGTGCATCGGAGTCGCGTGCACGCGAGAAGATGCGGACCCCGCCGGCGGTGGCGAGACCGCAGCGTCGGTCGACACCTCGGTCGCGTCGACCGACAGCCCGCTCCCCACCGGCGACGACACTTCCGCCGACACCGGCACGATGGGCGCGCGTCCCGACTACGTGCAGGACATCGCGCCGCTGGTCGCGACCCACTGCCTGTCGTGCCACATCGCCGGCGGCATCGCGCCGTTCGCCCTCGACACCTATGAGAGCGCCGAGGTCTGGTCGGCCGCATCGGCGATCCAGGTCATGAACGGGCTGATGCCGCCGTGGCACGCGGTCGAGACCGACGAGTGCACGCCGCCGCTTCCGTTCAAGCACGACGCACGGTTGGGCGCCGACGAAAAGCAGCTTTTCGTGGACTGGGCCGCCGCGGGCGCGCCCCAGGGCGATCCGGCCCTCGCGGCGCCCCTGCCCCCGCCACCGAGCCTCGCTCTGCCCGATCCCACGACCACCGCGACGATGGCCAGCGCCATCGAGCTGCCGGCCGACGGACCCACACGCGACTTCTTCCACTGCGTCAGCCTCGATCCCGGCAACACCGAGGACGTCTACATCGACGGCATGCAGGTGCTGCCCGGCAACGCCGAGGTCGTGCACCACGTGCTGATGTTCGTCGACGAGCAGGCCAGCTCCGCTGACTGGGAGGGCGGCGTGCGCGAGGACTGCGGCGGCGGATCGGGCGTGAACGGGGCGCTGCTCGTGGGCGGCTGGGTGCCCGGCAGCATGCCGATCGTGACGCCCGCGGACGTCGCGATCCGGCTGCCGGCCGGCGCGCGGCTGATCTTCAACATGCACTACCACAACGGATCCGACGCGACGCAGACGGACACCGGCTCCGGCGTGGCGCTGCGCTGGAGCAGCACGCTGCCGCGCTACGTCGGCAGCTTCCAGCTCATCGGCGCGCCCGGGGCCGGCAACCTCCTCGAGCCGCCGTTCATGATCCCCGCCGAAGCCACCGGCCACGTCGAGCGCGTGCGCTTCACGGTGCCGGATCTCGGCGTGCCGGAGATCCGCGTGTTCTCCATGACCAACCACATGCACAAGGTCGGCGTCGACATGCGCGCCTCCATCATCCGCGGCGGCGACGAGGCCTGCATGCTGCAGACGCCGAGGTGGGATTTCGGGTGGCAGCGCAGCTATCTGTACGACGCCCCCGTCGAGGATCTCCCCGAGGTCATGCCCGGCGACATCGTCGAGGTCCGCTGCACCTACGACAACACGCTCGCCAACCCCGGCGTCGCCGAGATGCTCGCCGAGGTCGGCTTGGACACGGCGCAGGACGTCACCCTCGGTGAGGGCACGCTCGACGAGATGTGCCTCGCCGGCGTCGGCGTGGCGGTCCGTCCGTTCTGATTCGGATCACTGCCCCGTGCACTGCACGAGCGCATCGTCGGTGATCACGGTGTGCATCGGCACGTCGTGATCCGCCATGGGGATCGGGCCCTCGGGCGGGTCGAGGAACGGCGCAAAGCAGACGCCCACGCGGTGGATGCGGGCGTCGCTGCGCACCGGGCCGAGGGCGCGGTCATAGTAGGCGCGGCCGAATCCGATGCGGGCACCGTCCGATCCGAAGCCGAGCCCGGGCACCAGCACCAGCACCAGCGCCGTGCCGAGCGCGGCGAGCGACGTGCCCGCGTCGTCGGGCGCGGGTTCGAGCAGCCCGAAGCCACCGGGCACCAACGCTGCGCGCGAGGCCGTGCGCGCGAACACCAGCCCCTGCGCGGTCACCCGCGGCAACCACACCGCGGCGCCGCGCGACCACGCCGACTCGAGGATCGACCAGGTCTCGGGCTCGCGTCGCACCCCGACGAACGCGACGATGTTCCCGACCGTCGACCACTGCGACAACGTGATCACCCGCGCCGCGATCGCGGCGCTGCGCTGGGTGACCTCGGTCGGTGTGAGCCGTTCTCGGCGAGCCCGCAGCGCCTCGCGCAGCGCCGCACGGCCGGGCGCGGCCGTCATCCGCAATCCGTCGTGTCGAACGTGCACGCCACCGGATCACACTGCAGCACGCCCTGGCCGAGGCGCTGCGACTCGCAGGTCTCGCCGTTCAGATCCTCGCCGTCGCAGTCCTCGGGCGACGCGATCACGCCGTCGCCACACGTGCCGCCGGTGTCCGTACCCGTGGAGTCGGTGCCCGAGCTGCCCGTGGAATCCGTCCCCGAGCTGCCCGTGTCAGTCGAACCCGTCCCCGAGCTGTCCGTGCTGTCGTCGACGCCCGTCGAATCACCGCCGCTCGAGCTCGTGTCGTCCCCATCGGTTCCGCCGTCGGCGGACGCGGACTCGCCGGGGCCGCTGCTGCCCTCCGCGGTGTCGGCGGACGTGAACGTCGTCACCGCGGTGGGATCGCCCGAGGGGTCGCTCGCGGTATCGGACAGCGGTCCGGCCCCGTCCTCGGTGCTCGGCGCCGCCCCTGTGCTGACATCGGTGCCCTCGATGCCGACACAGCCACCGACCCCGAGCAGCAACAGCGTCCCCGTAAGCCTCGTCATATCGCCGAGGATAGCCGATGTCGTCCGCCGGCCCGGCCCTCGGCCGCGCCGGCGCGTCGGGCCTGCGTCCGATCTGTACCGCCAGGCGGCTTTCGCAGGGGGCGGGAGCCGTCGCGCCGCCGGGGCCGCCGGAGCACCGCACGCGCGGCTTCCCATTGTCGAACCCCCGCCATCCGTGGTAGTCGAGGTCGAGCGCGCGGGAGTAACTCAGTTGGTAGAGTGTCAGCTTCCCATGCTGAATGTCGCGGGTTCGATTCCCGTCTCCCGCTCCTTGTAGAATCCCCGTCGCGGCCCGCACTCCGCGGCGCTCACGGACAGAGCGTCCCCGTCAGACCGGGTCATGCTCGCCCCACCGCCGCGCTGCGCCACCGCCCTACAGCCAAGCCGCGGTGCACACATCGCGACCGTTGGGCACGCCGTGCCCCAGTTGGGCGAGCATGGCGCCCCTGTTGGGCACGGCTTGGGCAGCCCGCCGCCAACCTCGCGATATTGCACAGGGCACGCGCATTGCCTTAGCGGGGCGCAATGCTGTTCTCCCCCAACCAACTCCGCGTCGCCCTGCTGTGCCTCATTCCCCTGTCCGCTTGCGACAAGCTCGCCGAGGCCGTGAGCGAGGGGGCCAAGGCGGTCGCGGAAGAGAAGACCGGTGGGCTGACCGGTGGTGAGAAGACCGAGGACGATCGCCTCAGCGACAAGCTCCAGCCCTACATCGAGTGCATCAACCAGCAGTCGCACAACGTGACCGACTCCGCGTCGCGGTACTTCCGCTGGCTCCCCGATCCCGCCGTGGCTCCGACCGCCAAGGAGACCGGCGTGAGTCTGCTCGAGATCCGCGACATCAAGCAGTGCGTGGACGGCATCACCAAGTCGGCCGATCAGGACCCCGACGACCCGGCGCTCGAGGGCGTCGCGAAGGCCTACGCCGACGCGCTCACCGCGGTCTACGGGATCGCGAACGAGGCCCATAAATACTACGACGAGAAGAACTTCGAGGACGACAAGTTCGCCAAGGCGCAGGAGATGCACCCCAAGCTCGTGGCCGCCTTCGATGCGTTCGCCGCCGCCGACAAGGCCCTGCGCGAGGCCGTCACGGCCAAGAACGACGCCTTGCAGGAGCGGGATCTGGGCCGCGTCGAGGCCGAGATGGGCCAGGTTCTGCTGTGGCACCACAAGAAGACCATGCTGCTCGCGAAGCACGTGATGGACATCGGTGACGTCGCCGTCTCCCCCGAGTTCGCCCTCGATCTCGCCGAATTCGAACCGGCGCTCACCGAGTACGAGAAGCAGGTCGACGCGCTGAACGCCTACGCCAAGGCCCACACCGCAGAAGCCGACTCGGTCACGCTGTACAGCTCGCTGGAGTCAGACGTCGACGATTTCAAGAAAGCGGCCAAGGAGATGTTGCGACGCAAGCGCGACAACAAGGCGTTCACCGACAGCGAGTTCAAGGACTTGTCGGCCGGCTTCGGAGACAGGGTCGAGGGCAGCCCGGGCAAGCTCAGCGACAGCTACAACGAGCTCGTCAGCGCCTCGAACAGGCTCAACTACTCCCGGTACGCACCGCCACCCAAGTGATGGCCTTGTCCGCGATCGGGACGCCGCTCGTCTTTCCAAGACGGCGATGCGGTGGCGCCGGGCTCAAGTGGGCCGGGGGGTTCGCCGATGGCCCCCATCGTCCCATGGTCGCGCCCACACCCGCATCACCCACAGCCGCCGCCACCTCCGGTTCGTACTGCGCTGCCGCGGTCCGGGCAAGGCCGCGGCTGTTCGGCCAGTGGCTCGTCAACCGCGGCCTCATGACCGCCGCCGATCTGCGCGAGGCGCTTGCTCTCATGCGGGCGGTGAACTCCACGATCGGCGAGCTCGCCGTCGCCCACGGCCTCGTCACGGCGTCGCAGGCCGAGGAGATCGGCGAGCTGCAGCGCCACGTCGATGGTCGCTGGGGTGACATCGCCATCGCACTCGGCGTGGGCCGGGCGACCGCCGCACGGATCGAACAGATCGCATGGGAGCAACAGATCGAGAACCTGCGGCTGTCCGACGCCCTGGTCGAGCTGGGTTTCCTCAGCGCGACCGAGGTCGAGGACCTCTTGGCCGAGTTCGACGACGACGCAGAATCCGGCGCCACCGATCTCGACGCCGAGACCCGCGCGCGCATCGAAGTCCTGACCGAGGGCCTGCCGCGCCTGCTCCGACGAGTGCTGGGTGGCGCCGCGCGCATGTCGGCCCCGCGACCCGCCGACGGTGTGCGCTACGAGTACGCCGCCCAGTTCACGATGGTGGGTCCCAGCGGCTGCACCATCGGCGTCAGCGTGGACCGACGCGTGGCGCGGAGCCTGGCCGACGCCCTTCGCGTCGACGTGGGCGCGTCACCCAGCCCGCGCCTCGACACCGCCGTCGGTGCGTTCCTCGTGTTGTACGGCGGCCACCTCGCCCGCCAGCTGCAAGCGGTGGGACAGGGGAGCTACCACGCGCTGCCACCGATCGCTGGAACGCTGCCCGAGGGCCGTTGGGCGGTCGATCTCGCGCTCGCCGATGGCAAGTGTACCGTCGTCATCGGCGGGTGATGCCGTGGCGGCATCGACCCTCGCAGACTGAGCCCCACGCGGGCTACCCTCGGCGGATGCTCCGCCTTGGACTGGCCCCGACGACGACCCGGACCCCCTCGATCCCACTCGCGACGATCCTGAGCAGGGCGATCCTCACCGCGACGCTCGCCGCCTTTGGCTGCGGCTCCGATGCACCGCCGGCCGAGTTCCCCGACGGGACGTCGAGCTCCGAGGGGACCGATCCGACCAACGTGTCCGTGAGTACGTCGACGCCCTCCGATTCCTCGGGCGATCCGATCACCACCACCACCACGACCAGCACCGACGACAGCAGCGACTCGGGTGGCCGCGAGACCACGGACACCGGGTCCGAATCGGAGTCGAGCGGTGGCGTCTGCGACCGCGGCGAGGTCGGCTGCCGCTGCGACGGCACCGTGTGCAACGGCGACGCGGTGTGCGTGCAGGGTGGTTGCGAGGCGCCCCAGACCTGCGGTGTCGATGGCTACGAGCCCAACGACACCGAGGCGACGGCGGTGGATCTCGGCGAGCTCGCCGATGGCGACGACCCGGGTTCCATCGCCGGTGAACTCGACCATGCCGACGACGTCGATTGGTTCACGTACGCGGGGATCGACGAGCTCGGCCCGGGCGTCGCACCGACTCGCGACATCGACACCGACGGCGAGCTCCGACTCTGCAAATTCCTCGAGTGCCCCGATGGGATCCTCGAGACCGAGGTCACCTGCCCCGAGGGCAGCGCATTGGCCCAGTCACCCGGCGGCCGCCCGGGCTGCTGTGGAGACGCATCGATCGCGATGCCCGACTTCAACTGCACCGGCACCACCGACGACTCCGCGCAGGTCTACATCCGCATCGACAACGCCGTCCCGCAGTGCGTGCAGTACACGATCTCGTACGAGTTCTGAGGCCGGGTCGGGCTCAGGCTTTCCTGTTCGGGCGCGAGACGAGGGGCGCCGACGGCTCTGTTAGTTGCTGTTTTCGCGCCCAATGAGCCCGTGAATACCCTTGCGGCGCACTGTGTCTATCCTGCCCACGTGGGGTCGGCTGCCACCCCCGGAACACACCCATGCACGCCCTCGCCCGCCTCGCGATCCCCTCCTTGGCCCTGGCCGCCGCGCTCGGCGCGACGCAGACCGCCGAAGCCCGCCCCAACATCACGCGCGAGGGCGGGCAGTGGGGAGTGACGCTGGGCGGATCGGTGTGTGTACCGGGCAAGGCCAAGTGTTCGCGCGACGACATCCAGGACGGAGGTGTCACGATCGACGGCAAGACCCGGCCGTCGTTCGGCATGGGAGCCGAGCTCGGCTACCGCTTCCGGCCCTGGATCTTCGCCGGCGCCGCGTACAATCTCGGCTTCTTCGACACCTCGTACGAGGTCGTTGGCGGCACCGGCTACAAGCGCGCGATGCAGAACAGCGTGTTCGGCATCGTGAAGCCGATCCTGCCGGTCTGGCGCTTCGACTTCGGCCTCGGCATGGGCCCCGGGTTCTCGCGTCAGGCCTTCGTGCTGTCCAACGGCGACAAGGACTACTCGCAGGGGTTCTCGTGGATGTTCTCGCCGAGCATCGACATCTTCGTCTCGCGGCGCATCTTCCTCGGCGCCAAGGTCGACCTGCTGCTCAACGGCCACCGCAAGGTCTGCCGCGAGCGCGGCAACGACACCACCTGCACCAAGGACCCCGAGAGTCGCGACCTCGCGCCGGTCCACCAGATGATCTTTGGCCTGCACGTCGGCGGCACGTTCCTGTAGACCCCACGTCGCGGCGACCACAGCAAGACGAACGCGAGAGGCCGGCGCGCACCCAGTGCGGCCGGCCTCTTTCACGTGCTCACCACGCGTCGCGCGTTGGGCAGTCGCGCGTCACTCGGGCTCGGGCTCTTCGCCGGGCTCGGCGTCTGCAGCATCGGCAGCCGCGGGCTCATCGGCCGGGCCCTTGGCATCGCGCGAAGGCGCCTCGCCGGCGGCCGCGCGTCGCTTCTCGAGCGCAGCCTTTCGATCGGCCGGATCCATTCCCTTGCGCCCCGCGCCGACCTTCTTCTCGGGCTCGGGCCCGAGGGTCGGCGCGATGTTGTCGACCACGGTGTACTTGGCGAGCAGCTCGTCCTTCAGCTCGCGGCGGCCCTGGTGCAGCTTGCGCTGCTCGAGGCGGCTGACGATCTGATCCTCGAGCGCCTCCTTGGGCAACTCGCCCGCCGGCCACTTGCCCTCGAGCTTGATGATGTGGAAGCCGAATTTCGTCTTCACCGGCGCGCTGATCTGGCCCATTTCCATCTTGAAGGCCACGTCGCTGAATTCCTGCGCCATGCGATCGGCGGTGAAGATGCCGATGTCACCACCCTTGGCGGCGCTGGGTCCGGTCGACTTCTCCTTCGCGATTGCGGCGAAGTCGGCGCCCTCGGCGGTGGCGGCCGTGTGCAGCTCTTCGGCCTTCGTCTTGGCGTCGGCCTCCCACTTCGCCTTCTCCTCGTCGGTGCCTTCGGGGGCCTTCTCGGCGCTGCCCGGCTCGACGTGGGGATCCATCGCGACCTTCTGCGGGCCGATCGGCACCAGGATGTGCGACGCCCGAACCCGGGGCTGGTCGCTCTTCCAGTTGCCCTTGATCTTCTGATAGTCCTCGTCGATCTCGGCGGGCGTGACTTGCAGCTTGCCGGACTTGTCGAGGATCGCCTTCTCGCGCAGCTCTGCGATGTACATCTCGCGGAGGCTCGCCTCGGTCTCGCCGCGGCGCTCGAGGTGCTTGTCCCAATCGCGGATGCCCCGCTTTTGCTGCTCCTCGCGCTCGGTCAGCGCCGCCTCGTCGTACTTCACGCCGAGCGCCTCGGCGTCCTGCTTCAGCACCTCGTGGTAGATGAGACGGTCGACGATCGACTTGCGGTAGCGCCGGTCGGCGGACGCTGGGATCTCGCGGCCTCGGTCGGCGTACTTCTTGACCTTGAGGTCATAGATCTCGCGGAACGTCGCCTGCGGGATCTCGACGCCGCCGACGGTTGCGACCGGACCGGTGGGGATCGCCGTCAGCGACGCGGCGCTGTCGGCCGCGCCACCCTCTTTGGGCTGGATCTTCTCCAGGTCCTTGGCCTTTTCGGGCGTGGGCGGGTTACCGCAGCCGGTCGAGACGAGGAAACTGCTGATGAGAATCGGATAGATGCGACGCATGGCACTCCAAGAGCGGCGGCCGCGACCCCTACGGGGGCAAAGCGCCGGCGCTTCCGCGATGCGCGGATAATAAGCACACCCGCCGCGGCCGGGCAAACCCACCGTTGCGGGCTCGCGCGGAGGCCGCATGTGCGGGGCGCGGCACGGCGCGGCCGCAGCTGCGGGCTCGGGCATGCGCCTGCGCAGCCGGTTCCGCCGTGGCTGCGATCGCGTAGGATGCCCGCGCCGTGACTCAACTCGTGCGGATCCGCGTGCCAGGCCACGCAGCATCGTCCCCCCCGACGTCCACCCCGACGTCCACCCCGACTGGAGTGCGGCCGCAAGGCGACGGGTCGGCCGCGCCCGATCCCGCGGCGCCGCGCGTCTACCTCGAGACCTTCGGTTGCCAGATGAACGAGGCCGACACGGCGCTCATCGCCGGCCGTCTCGGCGCCGCCGGCTACCGCCGCGTCGACGACCCCGCGGCGGCCGACGTCATCCTCGTCAACACCTGTGCGGTCCGCGAGAAGGCGGAGGATCGGGTCTGGGGTCGGACGAGCCAGTTGCTGCGTCACCGAGCGGCGAACCCGGCCCTCGTCATCGGCATCACCGGCTGCATGGCCGAGCACCTGCGCGAGAAGATCGCCGAGCGGGCGCCGTACATCCGCCTCGTCGCGGGCCCGGACAGCTACCGCAACATCGCCGACATGGTCGGGCGCGCGCGGGGAGGCGAGCGGGTGGTCGACGTGACCCTCGATCGCGCCGAGGTCTACGAGGGCCTCGACGGCGTACCGGACGACGACGGCGTCAGCGGCCAGGTCACCATCGGCCGCGGCTGCGACAAGTTCTGCAGTTTCTGCGTCGTGCCGTTCACCCGCGGTCGCGAACGCGCTGTGCCGCCGCGCGAGGTGTTACGGGCGGTGCGGGGTCTGGCCGGGCGTGGGTATCGCGAGGTGATGCTGCTCGGACAGACCGTCAACTCCTATCAGCACGAGGACGTCGACTTCGCCGCGCTGCTGCGGGCGGTCGCCGAGGTCGACGGCATCGACCGCATCCGGTTCACGAGCCCCTATCCCAAGGACGTCTCGCCGCGCCTCATCGCCGCGATGGCCGAGATCCCGCAGATCATGCCGCAGCTCCACCTGCCGCTGCAGGCGGGCGCCGATACGGTGCTAGGGCGCATGCGCCGAGGATACACGCGCGAGGACTTCGTCGACATCGTCACGCGCGTACGCGCGGCGATCCCCGACGTGTCCTTGTCGACCGATCTGATGGTGGGCTTCTGCGGCGAAACCGACGACGACCACGCCCAGACCCTCGAGGTGATGCGAGAGGTCCGCTTCGATCAGGCGTTCATGTTCCGGTACAGCGACCGGGGCATCACCCACGCTGCACGGCGCCTACAAGACGACGTGCCCGACGACGTCAAGGGCGCGCGGCTGCAGGAGGTCATCGCGCTGCAAGAGGAGCACACCCGTGCCGCCCACGCCGCGCAGGTCGGCACGCGCGTCGAGGTGCTCGTCAGCGGCCCCGCGCGGCGCGGTGATCTGGTGGTGGGTCGCACGCGGCACGGCTTCAACGCGCTGCTGCCGGCGCACTGCGGCGGCCGCGGCGATCGGGTGATGGCGCTGGTGCACACGAGCACCGGTCACTCGCTGCGCGCCGATCCGATCGCACCCACGGCCGCGGTGTCCGCCGCGACGACGGAACTCCGATGACCCGTTCGAACAAGCCCAAGAAGCCCAAGTCCGACGACGCCGAAGCGCCCGCGAGCGAGCCGGTCATCCTCGGCGCCGAGCCCGAGCCGGCGCCCCGGGTGTCGCGCCACGTCCAGCCCCTGGGTCCGCGGGTGCTGGTGCGCGTGGTGAAGCACCCCGATCGCTCCGAGGCCGGCCTGTTCCTGCCCCAGGGCGTGAAGGACAGCCACTCGGCCTCGCTGCTGGGCGAGGTGGTGGAGGTCGCGCGGTCCAAGCCCCGCGCCGAGTCGGCCGACGACGACGACGACGACGACGACGACGACGACGACGACGACGACGACGACGACGACGCACGCGATCTGGGGGAGAACGTCAGCGGGATCCCACTGGGCGCGAACGTGCTCTTCGAGAAGGAGCGCGGTATCGCGGTGCCCTGGGACGACAGCCTGCGCATCCTCGAGGTCCGCTACGTGCTCGCGATCGTGGACATCATCGGGCAGGACGAGATCCAGTGAGGTTCTCGAGCGTCGCCGCAGCCGCGGTCCTCGGCGCGTGGGTCCTCGCCGCGCCAGGCACCGTCCACGCCGCGCCGCCCGCAGCCGCCGAGCGCACCATCTCCGATGGCGTCGATCGACCGATCCACGACTACTCGGCGGAGGGCGACGCCGCCAGCATGGACCTCAACCCGGCGCTGCTCATCGCCGGGCCGGTGCTCGACGTGGCGCTGCTCGGGTACCAGACGATCTCGGAGTTCGCCCGCGGCAGCGGGTTCGGGGCGTTCGTCGCCGCCAACCTCCGCTTCGGCCTGGCGTTCGGGTTCGGCGCCCAGTTCGTGCAGCCACAGCTCGGCAAGGGCGTCGCCGACTTCGCGCTCGCTCGCAACCCGACGGCGACCAAGCTGACCTGGGCGTTGGCCGGCGGCCTGGGCAAGATGGCAGGCTTTGGCCTCGCGGTGCACGGCGTGCGCAGCGACAACGAATGGCTGCGCCGACCGGGTCTGGATCTCGGGTTGGTCTACCGCGTGCGCAACTACGGATCGGTCGGCGTCGTGGCGCAGCTGGGCCCCGGCGATCTGCGGGACCCCCGGTTCACCTCTCGGGCATCACTCGTGGCCGAGGTCGCGGTGCGACCGCTGGGCACCCGCATGCTCGAGGTCGCCGGCGGCGTGCGCTCGATCCTCGCCGAGGCCGCGCCGGGCAGCGAGCTCGAACGCATCGGCGGCACCACCGGCCTGTTCCCGCGCGCCCGCATCGCGCTGCGCCACCGCGGGCTCGCGCTGCTCGGCGAGCTCGAGCAGATCCAGACCACCGTCCTCGATCCGATGACGCTGCAGCCGCTGCGCGGCGAGAAGACGCTGCGCGGCTCGTTCGCCATCGAGCTCGGCTGGGACATGGTGCGGGCCCGCGCCGGCATGCACACCGGCGGTCACGGGGCCGCCGACGGCATCGGCTTCGAGGCCCACCTCGGCACCGTGCGCAACGATCGGGTGTACTGGCCGCGGCGCGTCGACGCCGAGCGCATCGAGCTGGCCGCGATCGACGACGAGCGCAGCTTGGTCGCCATGCTCGAGCGACTCGAGAGCGCGCGCCGAGCCGGCGATCGATCGGTGCTGGTGGTGTATCCGGCCTCGCGCGCGGGCTGGGCCACCCAGCACGAGATTCGCGAGGCGCTCGTCCGTGTGCGCAACGCCGGCGGCCACGTCTTCGCGTATCTCGAGGGCGCGTCGCTGCAGGGGTACTACGTCGCCTCGGCCGCCGAGAAGATCTACATCCACCCCGCCGGCTCGCTCGACACCTACGGTATCTCCGCGACCCAGCTGTACTTCAAGGATGCGCTGGACAAGCTCGGGGTGCAGGTCGAGGTGGTCCGCATCGGCGAGTACAAGGCCGCTGGCGAGTCGTTCACCACCAACGGCCCCACTGCGCCCGCCCGCGAGCAGGAACAGGCGGTGCTCGCCACCACGTACGGCCAGATCGTGGGCGACGTCGCCCGCGGCCGCGGCCTGGCGCCCGCGAAGGTGCGCGCGCTGTTCGACGCATCACCCCACGCACCCGAGGCCGCGGTCGGGGCCACCTTGGTCGACGAGGTCGTGCATCGCGATCAGCTGCTCGCGCGCATCTCGGACGTGCTCGGCGCCGACGTCGTGTTCCGCCGCTTCTCCGACACGCGGCATGGCACGCCGACCTGGTCGCATGCGCCGTACATCGGCGTGGTCCTGGTCGAGGGCACCATCATCGACGGCGAGAGCCGCTTCATCCCGCTCATCGGGCTTCGGTTCGTCGGCGGTGACACCATCGCCGCGTCGATCCGCGAGCTCCGCGACGACCCGGCGTGCAAGGGCATCGTGGTGCGGGTCAACAGCGGTGGCGGCTCGGCCCTGGCCTCCGACATCATGTGGCGCGAGGTCGAGCTCACCGCCGAGGCCCACACCCGCGATCCGAAGTTCGAGCCGCCCATCGTGGTGTCGATGGGCGATGTCGCGGCGAGTGGCGGCTACTACGTGGCGATGGGCACCCGGCCGGTGTTCGCCGATCCCGTCACAGTGACCGGCTCCATCGGCGTGATCTCGCTGCACCCCGATCTGTCGGGCCTACTGGCGAAGCTCGGGGTGACCGCCGTCACCTCCAAGGCCGGCAAGAACCCCGACATCAACGCGCCGTGGCGGCCGTATACCGACGACCAACGCCAGCGCATCGAGGCGTCGATCTCGAACACGTACGACCTGTTCCGCAAGCGCGTCGCCGACGGTCGCGGACTCACCCCGGAGCGCGTGCACGAGCTTGGCCGCGGCCACGTGTACGCCGGACGCGACGCCGCGAAGCTGGGCCTCGTCGACGACCTCGGCGGCCTGCACGACGCCATCGCCTACGTGCGCGACCACTCCGGCGTGCCGCGGCGGACCGAGCTGGCGCTGCGGGTGGTGCCCGACCGCCTGACCCTGGTCGACCTGCTTCTCGACGCGATCGGCGTGCCGCGGCGCGGCGACGATCCGCAGGCCCGCGTGGCGCGACGACGGAACCGGCGCGCCGGAACGTCGGCCCCGCAGCTGCCGGCGGCCCTCGACGCCGCGCGGGCCCGGCTGCCGCTCTCGTTGCTGTTCCTCGAGCCCGGTGCGGCCCACGCGATCACGACGTTCTCGACGCGCTGACGCCCCGAGTCACTCGATCCACGCGTGGACGATGTGCGCCGGCGAGCACAGTCCAGCGAGGGCGGGTCGTGCCGCGATGAAGTCGGCGGGCACCAGCTCGCGGACACCGGCGAAGCCCGCGTCGAGGAAGGCGCCCCGGTACGCCTCGGTGTCGAGGAACGGGTCGAGCGCGTGTCGTCGCCGCGTCAGCAGCCGGATCGCCGAGCGCAGCACGGCCGTCGCCGGGCCAACGGCGGCCTGCGCCGCGGCGGTGTGCAGATCGACGACCAGCGATCCACCGCCGCACTGCCCGAGCGCTCGGCCGACGGCGGCGAACAAGGATCGGCGCGCGGCCACGTCGAAGTAGCCGACCAGCCCCTCGGCGACCACGACCGGACGCCGAGCGCCCGACACGATGTTGGCGAGTCGGCAGGAGAAGTCCGCCGCGAGGACATCGAGTCCGAGCAATCGGTGCTGGCGCGCGAGCGCATCGCCGAGCGCCGGCGGCATGCGTGAGATGGCGCGACGCTTGAGGGTGATCATCGGCGGCAGATCGACATCGACGGTGGCGACGCCACGGTCGAGTGCCCACTGCAGCGTGCGCGGGGTGAGACCGGCGCCCAGCTCGACGAGCAGATCGGGCTCGAGCTGCTCCACCAGCGCGTCGATCAACAGGTGTCGATAGGCGAGAAAGTCGCGCATCGTCGGTACGCCGGGCAGCGCGCGGGTCGTCCATTCGCCCATCGCGAAGAATCCCCAGTACAGCGCCGCGCCCATCGGGGTGGCGAGGTGCTCCGCGTACGGCAGGCCGAGGCGCCGCCACACGTACGCAGTGTAGTGGGCCGTGGGACCGATGCGCGCGGCATCGGCCGCAGGCTCGGTCATCGGTCGAGCATCCGCAGCGCGTCGTCGCGCGAGATCGCCACGCGCTCGGCCAGCGACAGGAACAGCTCGCGCTCCGCGGCGCCGCCGAACGACGAGCGCACGATCGGCACCAGCGTCACCATGGCGATCCCGCGCTCCTCGGGGGGCAGCGCGGCGAGGCGGCCCACGACCTCGTCGAGCCCCGGCGGCGTGTCGATCAGCGTGGCGAGTTCGTCGCGCCTCCCGCCGTCCACCGGCAGCCGGGCGAGGAGATCCTCGAATTCGGCCCGCTCACCGCTGTCGGCGATGCCGTCGGCGTTGGCGAGCATCGCCGCGAACGAAGCGACCGCGACCGCCCGGCGTCCGGCCTGCGCCCCCCACTGCACGCGCCATGCCCGGTTCTGTTCGAGATCGACACCGAGCCGCGATGCGAGCTCGTCGTGGACGCCCGCTTCGTCGTCGCTGCCGCGGCCGTCGGCGAGCGCGATCCGCCACGCACGCTCGAGGATCGTCTCGGCGAGAAACGGCGGCGGCAGGGGTAACTCGCCCGCTCGCTCCTCGAGCGCGTCGCGGTCGGCCAGGCGCTCGAGCCACGCCTCGGTCTCGTCGGCGGGCAGGCGCTCGTCGATCATCCACAACACTTGGTCCCACTCGCCGACCTCGAGGATGCCATCGGCGTGGGCCACGAGCCCGCATGCGACCAGCGTCCACTCCTGCTCAGGGGAGAGTGCCATGCGCGTGATCGTAGCAAATGCCGCGCGCGGGATGGCGTCGGCCCGCCTGTGTTCACCGACCGCGCTCAGCCAGTGCCGGTCAGCCAGTGCCGGTCACCGGAACCGGTCGCTTGCGCATGCCAAAGGTGTGCTCCGGGCCGGGGAACTCGCGGCGGCGGACCTCGTCGCGGAACGCCTGGGCGGCGCCGACCACCCGCGTGTGCCCCTCGTCGTAGCGCTTGACGAACTTGGGCCGCAGATCGGCGGTCATCCCCAGCAAGTCGTAGCAGACCAGCACCTGACCATCGCAGTGCACCCCCGCGCCGATCCCGATCGTGGGGATCGACACCTCCTCGGTGATCCGCGCCGCGAGCTCACCGGGGATACCCTCCAGCACCAGCGCATAGGCCCCCGCATCGGTCACGGCGTGCGCATCGGCGAGGATGCGCTGGGCCGCGGCGTCGTCGCGGCCCTGCACGCGGAATCCCCCGAGCGCGTGGACCGACTGCGGGGTGAGCCCGACATGGGCCATCACCGGGATGCCGACGTCGACGATGCGCCGGATCGTGGCCGCCATCGCAGCGCCGCCCTCGAGCTTGACGGCGTGGGCGCGGCCCTCGGCGAGAATGCGACCGGCGTTGCGCACCGCCTCTTCGGGCGTGACCTGATAGCTGAGAAACGGCATGTCACCGACGACGTGGGCCCAGCGATTGCCGCGGGCCACCGCCTTGCAGTGATAGACGATGTCGTCGACGCCCACGCCGAGGGTGTCGGGATTGCCCTGCACCACCATGCCGAGCGAGTCGCCGACGAGCAGCATCTCGATGCCGGCGTCGTCGAGCATGCGCGCGAAGGTGGCATCATAGGCCGTCACCATCGTGAGCGGCATGCCGCCCTTGCGCGCGCGGATCTCGGGGACCGTGACAGGGCGGCGCGCCGTGTCGGCACCGCCCACCGCCTCACCGAGGTTCGACGTGCCAGTCGTGGCGCTGGGGCGCCCATACTTCACTTCGGAGTTGTCGCTCACGTGCTGCCTCCGCCTTCCGGTCGCGGCCGAGCACGATGCCCGGTCCTCGCCTCGGGGTGCCCGTCCACGGTAGCACCGAACGAGCTCCGGGCCTTCGAGCGCGTCGCGGCTGATGCACACCTGGCGCCCATGACGGTGCAGGCGCCGACTGCACGCATGCAGCGCGGTTTGACGCGCCCCAGCGTGCGTGCCACCCTCCGCCGTCTTCGGCGTTCGCCCGAAGACCGAGGTCAATGTGAGCTTCACACTTCCGCCGCTGCCCTACGCCAAGGACGCGCTCGTGCCCCACATGAGCGCCGAGACCTTCGACTACCACTACGGTAAGCACCACCAGGCCTACCTGAACAAGCTCAACGAGCTCGTGGCCGGCAAGCCCGAGGAGAACAAGTCGCTCGAGGAGCTCATCCGCTCCACCGAGGGTGCGCTGTTCAACCAGGCCGCGCAGGTCTGGAACCACACCTTCTTCTGGCACAGCATGAAGCCGTCCGGCGGCGGCCAGCCCCGCGGTGCGATCGCCGAGGCGATCACCCGCGACTTCGGCGGCTACGACAAGTTCCGCGCCGACTTCACCGCGGCCGCCATCGGCCGCTTCGGCTCGGGCTGGGCGTGGCTGGTCGATGACGGCGGCAAGCTGTCGGTCACCACCACCGCCAACGCCGACACGCCGCTGCGCGAGGGCAAGCGCTGCATCATCACCCTAGATGTGTGGGAGCACGCCTATTACATCGACTACCGCAACGCGCGCCCCAACTTCATCAACGCGTTCTTCGATCACCTGATCAACTGGGACTTCGCGAACGAGAACCTCGCCTAGCGCGGCGCTCGATGGTGCCCGGCGACGCGTGGCGTCATCGGGCCCGATTCAGTCCTCGATCGTGAAGGACTCCTCGGCGAGCGCCATCGCGCCCGGACGCTCGCCGTACCACAGCGCCACCGGCAGCAGCGCCAGCGCCCGCATCACCGGCCGCGGCAGCGTCCAACCGAGCGCGAACTGACCGAGCCCGCGGACGTCCGCCTCGCCGCCGAGCGGGTTGGGCACGCGGACGCCGAGGATCGCCCGCAAGTTCTGCAGCGCCGTCGGTGGCTCGGGGAAGATGACGACGTCGCCGTCGTCGGGGCCCAGCGCAACGATGGCCCGGGCCCGCAGCACGGCCTCGCGCAGGCCGCCGTAGTCGTCGACCAGGCCATTCTCGATCGCCCGCACGCCGCTCCACACCCGCCCGCGGGCGACGGCGTCCACCTGAGCGGGCGTCATGTTGCGCGCGGCCGCGACCCGGGCGGTGAACTCGCGATAGCTGTCCTCGATATCGCGCTGCGCCGCCTCGCGCTCGTCGTCGTCGTAGGGCTTCCACCACGAGCGCAGCCCGGCGTGCTCGCCGAAGTCGAACTGGTCGATTCCGATGCCGAGCTTCGCGGCCAGGCCCGACAGGTCGAACTTGGGATAGAAGATGCCGATGCTGCCGGTGGCCGTGGTCGCGTCGGCGAAGATGTACTGGCCCGCGGTGGCGATGTAGTAGCCGCCGCTGGCGCAGGTGTTGCCCATCGAGACCACCACCGGCTTGCGCTTGCGGGTGAGGTCGAGCTCGCGGGCGATGTCGTCGGCAGCGCGCACCGATCCACCGGGGCTGTCGATGCGAACGACGACGGCGCGGACCGAGTCGTCCTTGCGCAGCGCCTCGATCTGCTTGGTCAGCGTCGCCGCGCCGGCGATCTTCCGCCCCAGCAGCGGGATGGTGAAGCTGTTACCGCCCAGCAGGTCGCCCTCGATCGTGAGCACCGCGATCCGCTGCTGCGGACCGAAGGTGGCCGTGTGTTCGCGCCTGCGATCGGGCTCTTCGATGCGGACCTTGCGTCCGAGCCAGCGCTCCAAGCGGGCGTCGATCTCGTCGGGGAACGACATCTCGTCGATGATCCCGCCACGCAACGCCTCGGGCACGGCGATCGGCGCCTGATCGATCCAGTCCTTCACCGTCAGCGGATCCTGACCGCGATCGCGGGCCACCGTGCGCAGCACGTGATTCCAGATGTCGGCGAAGAACATCGACCGTTGCCGCGCGACCGGATCGCTCGCGCCTGGGCGCTGCCACGTGTCGGGCACACCCTTGAACTGGGCGACGCGCACGAACTCGGCCGCGACCCCGAGCTTGGCCAGCAGATCGGCGAAGTAGAACGACTGGATCCGCATCCCCAGCAGCTCGAGCGCGGCGTTGGGGTGGGCGACGATGCGATCGGACGCCGCGGCGACGAAGTAGGCGCGCAGTGAACCGCCGTGCATGTAGGTGACGACGCGGCCGCCGCTGCGCTGCAGCCGGAGCAGCGCCTCGCGCACCTCTTCGAGCTGTGGATAGCCCAGCGCGAGGCCCTCGGTCTCGATCAGCGCCACGCCGCGGCGCTCGCCGATCTCGTCGATGTGGCGGATGAGCTGCCACAGGGCCCGATCGCCGGCGTACTTGCGCAGCGCGATCTTGGTGACGAGCCGCGCCTGCACGTTGACGACGCTCTCGTAGCGCTCCTGCGACAGGCGGATGCGGGCGACACCGCCGTCGGCGCCGAACGACGACGCGCCGCCGGCCGAGGTGCTGGCGCCGCCGAGGAATCCGAAGTGCCCGAAGTCGAGGCCGAAACCCGCGGTGATCCGTACGGCATCGCGGCGACCGACGCCCTCGGCGAGCGCCGATCCGCTGGGGAAGAACGCGAAGCGCTCGGCCTCGGCGAACACCTTCACGCCCCGCAGCGAGATGAGCAGGCGGCCCCGTGGATCGACGAAGTGGGTGCGGAAGCGGGCGTCGCTGAGCACCCACGGGGCGATGCGGCTGCCGACGGCGAGCTCCAGTGCGCCGGTGCCGAGTGGCCGCAGCGCGATCTCGGGATCGAACACATACGACTGCGGGACCTGGGGCGAGGGGCCGGTGCGCGGAGCGTTGATGCTGCGCGCGACCAAGCCGAACGCGAGGAAGCGACTGGGCCACCACGACAGCGCGAGGTCCACGGCGTTGGTGCCGGCGGCGTGGAAGTTCTGGGTCGACATCAGGCGCGAGTACGACAGCCCCACCGACAGGTTGCGCAGGGCCCGGGGCGCGCGACGCAGCCAGCGCTGCATGGGCACCGCGAGGGCGAAGCTGATCTTGCTGTACGGATCGTCGGCGTTCTGCGGGCTGTCGGTGCCGCCGTCGTCGGGCCCGGGGGTGAACGGATCGAGGTACTGGTACGCGAAGCCGAGCGCGGCGATCTGCCACGGCAGCGGGATGCCGAGCAACACACCGACGCCGTCGCCGCGGCGCAACGACGAGGGCCGGGTCCACGACAGGTCCACGACGCCGTTGAACCCGCGCAGGAAGCCGAGGTTCGCCGGGTTGGTCACGGTGGCCGCGCCGTCGGCTTCGCCCGCGACCGTGGTGTAGACGCGATCGGCGTCGCGCGTGATCGGGCGCGGCTCACCCTCGTTGGGCCCGGCCACGGCGAGGGTGGGCGTGAGCGCGACGACGATCGCGAGCGTCTGCGGCGATCGGCGGTGCCGGCGGACGGGCCCGCGCAAGGTCGCGCTGCGTCTCACCCACGCACCCATACCACGGTGACGGCGTCGCCACCTTCGGGCGCGAGCCCCGGCCGATGCCGCGCCACGTGACCGAGGTGCGGCAGGTGATCGCGGACCGCCTGGCGCAGGGCGCCCGAGCCATGGCCATGGCGCACGATCAGCACCTCGCAGTCGTCCTCGATCGCGCGGGCGAGCGAGACCTCGAGCAGGGCGAGGGCTTCATCGGCCCTCACGCCGCGCAGATCGACGACGTTGTCGATGCCGGGATCGACGGGCCGCGCGTCGGCGCCGAAGTGACGGCCGGCTTCGCTCACGACCGTCGGCCCGCGCTGCGCCGACGCCACCTTCTGGCGCGCGGTGGCGAGCGCCGGCCGCAGATCGCTGCGCGAGACGGTGGTGCGCAGGTGGGGCAGCTGCACGGTCACGCGATCGCCCTTGATCGCGACGACCTCGCCGACGGCGCCGAGGGTCTCGACGCGGACGCGATCGCCACGGGCGAGCACCTTGGGCGGCTCGCCCACGGGCACCGGCGCGGCAGGCCGATGACGCGCGACCACCTCGCCCGCGCGCTGCACCGTGGCGGTGACGTCGGCATCCTCGCCCCGGCGCGCGGCCTTGCGGGCGTCGCGGAGCTCGGCCTGCAGTCCGCGCAGCTCGGCCGCGACCGCCGAGTGGGCGCGCAGCAGCTTGGCCGACGCGCGCTCGCTCTCGTCGCGCTCGAGTGCCTCGAGCCGCAGTCGTGCCGCCGCTGCCGCCGCCCGCTCGCGCGCGAGGCCGGCGGTCTCGTCGATCAGTTGCTCGCGCAGGGCCGCAACCTCGCCGAGCAGCACGTCGACACGGCGGGCGCCGGAGTCCACCAGCGCGGTCGCCCGCGCGACGACAGACTCCGGCAGACCGACGCGCCGCGCGACGGCCAGGGCGCTCGAGTTGCCGGGGATGCCCACGTGCACGCGGAACGTCGAGCGCAGCGCCTGCAGATCGAAGCCCACCGCGGCGTTGACGAAGCGCCCGGGCTGGGCGTGGGCCAGCAGCTTGAGGCGCTCGTAGTGGGTGGTGACCACGAGCGTGGCGCCGAGATCCACGAGCGAGGTCACGATCGCCTCGGCCAGCGCGCCGCCCTGGTCGGGATCGGTGCCGACGGCGACCTCGTCGAGCAGCACCAGCGTGCCCACGCCGTCGTCTGCCGCCGCGGCGCAGGCCTGCCGCACGTTGCCGATGTGGGCGGTGAACGTGCTGAGGTTGCGGGCGATCGACTGGTCGTCACCGACGTCCGTCACCACCGTGCGGAACACCGGCACGGTGGCGGAACTCGAGGTCGGCAGCCGCAGGCCAGCCTTGGCGAGCAGCACGCACAGGCCCAGGGTCTTGAGTGCGACCGTCTTGCCGCCTGCATTGGGGCCGCTGACGATGAGCGCGGTGCCGACGTGCAGGCCGAGATCGTTGGGTACGACCTCCCGGATGCCGCGCAGCAGCATGATCGGGTGGCGCGCGTCGGGCAGCGCCAACGCGGCGTCCGGGCCGGGCTCGATCAACGCGGGCGCCACGCCGCCATAGGCCTGCGAGACCATCAGCCGCGCGTGCACGGCGTCGAGCAGCACGAGCGCCGTGCCGCATGCGGCGATGCGCGTCGCGTGCTCGCCGACCTCGCGCGACAGCTCGGCGATGATGCGCTGCTCCTCGCTGCGCGCCGCTGCGATCGCCGTGCGCAGCGCGTTGTTGTCGTCGACCAGCGCATGCGGCTCGACGAACAGCGTCGCCCCGCTCTGGCTGGTGTCGTGGATGATCCCGGAGAGGGTCCCCGGCGCGCCGCTCTTCGAGAACGCCGAGGCGCGCACCGGGACGACCACCCGCCCCTCGCGCTCGGTGACGAAGGCGTCGCCGAACGCCTCGGCGAGGCCGGGTCGTCGCAGCAATCGCTCGGCCGCCTGGCGCAGCGCGACCTTGGCCTGGCGCACGCGATCCCGCAGCGCGGCGAGGGTCGGACTCGCGGCGTCGGCAAGCGCCGGCTCGCCGCTGGCGCCGTCGCGATCGATCGCGCGCGCGAGCTTCGCGGCGAGGGCACCGGGCGGGTCGAGCCCAGCGAGCAGCACGCCGAGGTGGGCGAACGGATCGGGCCCGGTGCGTCCGGCCTCACGCGCGTCGCGCAGCGCGGATGCCACACCGGTGGCGACCGCGAGCACATCGGCCGTCGCCAACAATTCGTGCACCGACAGCGGCAATCCCCGCAAGGCGCGGCCCAGCGGCTCGCGCAATCCGATGACGTGCGCGAGCCGCCGTGCCAGCCCGAGTTCCGGGCTCGCCTGCAGCAACAGCTCGAGCTCGTCGACCTCCTCCAGCCGCGCGCGGCACATCGCCAGATCTCCGTGGAAGCTCGGCGACGCCGAGACCCCCAGGCGCCCGTCCGCGCCGATCGCCGCACTGCAGCTGGCGCGCGCCGCCGGGCTGCACAGCCGACCGTTCAGCTCGTCGACGATCGTGCCCCACTCGAGGTGCATCGCGCCGGCGAGGCCCGCGTCGTCCGCGGACCCGTCGTCCGCGGACCCGTCGCCCGATTCCACTTCATGCGGCCCCACTTCGCCGCCCTCCACGTTGCCGCCCGTTTCGCCCCCCACTTCGCCCGCCATGATGCAGCTCGATTATGCACTAGCCGCGTCGGATCCCGCGGCGTAACATGCGCCAACTTGCCGTTTCTCGCTCCTCTTGGCCCCCCGCTCACCGCTGGAGTTCCGATGCCCGAGCCCCTCTTCCGCCCCCTGCCCCGTCGTCACCACCATGGCCGCGCAGCCAGTGCAGCGACGGACGAGCAGCGCGCGACGAGGCCCGCTCATCACGCCACGAGCGGCCTGCTCGCGTTCATCATCGCCGCGCTCGTGCCCGGTGTGGCGTCGGCGTCCGAGGCTGGTGGCCACGCGATCCCACCGACGTGGACGGTGATCTTCTTCGCCGCGATGCTGCTGTCGATCGCGATCCTGCCGCTGACCAAGCTCGAGCACTGGTGGCACAGCAACCTGAACAAGCTGCTCCTGGGCCTCGCGCTGTCGGCCTACCCCGTGCTCTGGTTGACGGTGCTCGAGCCCAACTTCGCCGAACTCGGCGTGAAGATGCACGAATACGCCAGCTTCATCACACTGCTCGGCTGTCTGTTCTTCATCTCCGGCGGCGTCTACCTCGCCGGTGATCTCGAGTGCACGCCGGAGTCCAACGCCGGCTTCTTGCTGTTCGGCACCCTCATCGCCTCGTTCATCGGCACCACCGGGGCATCGATGCTGCTCATCCGCCCGGTGCTCCGGGCCAACCGCGAGCGCAGGCACAAGGTGCACATCGTGGTGTTCTTCATCTTCTTGGTGTCGAACGTCGGCGGCTCGCTGCTGCCGCTCGGTGACCCACCCCTGTTCCTCGGCTACCTGCAAGGCGTGCCGTTTTTGTGGACGCTGCACCTGTGGCCGCAGATGGCCGTGGTCGCGGTGATCCTGCTGGTGGTGTTCTACGGGATGGACCGGCATTTCTACGGCCGCGAGACCGAGCAGGTCCGCCGCGCCGACGTCGCCCACGCCACGCCACTGCGCATCGAGGGCGGCATCAACGCCCTGTGGCTGCTCGGCATCGTCGCCTGCGCCGCGTTCATCCGCGACGATCACGGCATCTTCGTCCGCGAGGCCGCGATGATCGGCTGCGTCATCGCCTCGAAGTTCACCACGCCAGCTGGCACCCGCGAGAAGAACGACTTCTCGTGGTTCCCGATTCTGGAGGTCGCGGCCCTGTTCATCGGCATCTTCCTGACGATGATCCCGGCGCTGCTCATCCTCCAGGCCAGTGGCGACAAGCTCGGCGTCGACACCCCCGCGAAATTCTTCTGGGCTGCGGGCGTGCTGTCGAGCTTCCTCGACAACGCGCCGACCTACCTCGTCTTCTTCGAGACCGCGTCGGGCATGGTCGACAAGGGGCTCCTCGCCGGCGCGCTGGTCGAGGGTGTCAACGTCCCCGACGCCATCTTGGTCGCCATCTCCTGTGGCTCGGTGTTCATGGGCGCGAACACGTACATCGGCAACGGGCCAAACTTCATGGTCAAGGCCATCGCCGAGGAGTCGAGGGTCGAGATGCCCGGCTTCTTCGGCTACATGAAGTGGAGCGTCATCTTCTTGGTGCCGTGCTTCGTCGTCGTGACGCTGCTGTTCTTCTGACCGCGATCGCCCGCAGATCGCCGCGCCGGGCCGACGCCGGCGCCCGTCATCCCTGCTTGCGGGCGAGCTGCGCGGCCTTCCAGAAGGCCTTGGACACGTCTTTGTTGCGCGGCTTGAGCTTGCGGGCCTCGGCGTACGCGTCGCGCGACTCGGCGTAGCGACGCAGGGCGAACAGCGCATCGCCGCGCATCATGAGGGCACGGAAATCACCGGGCATCGCGTTGAGCAGCTCGTCCGCGGTGCTGAGTACCCCTTGGTGATCGCGCAGTCGCTTGAGCACGCGCGCCTGGGCGAACAGCGCCTCGGCGAGGCCAGCGCGGGCCTCGGATTGGTCGGGCCAGACGGTGACGAGATCGCGGAAGCCCTCGGCGGCGGCCGCCCATCGCCGCTCCGCGAGGTCCTCTTGGGCGATCGGTAGGATCGCGTTGGCGGCGGCCAACCGCAGCTTGCCGATCGCCGCGTTGCCCGGCTCGGCGATCGCGAGGTTGGTCAGCGCCACCGCGAGACTGCCCGCGGCCGGCTCGCGCCAGTGCTTGGCCTGCACGGCCGCCTCGGCGACGACCACCCACTCGGCGATCGAGGGCACCGCCCCCAACGTCGTCTTTGCGGTCGGGCCCGCCGCGGTGGGGCCGGCCGCGGTGGGGCCCGCCGTCGGCGCGGCCGCATCCACCGGTCCCGCGGTGGGCGACAGCGGGGGTGACGCGGCCGGGTCGGCGATCTGCGCCGCGTCGGGACGCGGCGTCGGAGTGCCGGTGCGAGCGGCCGCCGCGGCGGGGCGCTCCGTCGCTCTGCGATCGACCGCCACCCCCTGGTCCGCGACGTCGAACAGAGCCGGCTTGAACGCGAGCACGGCCGCACCGGCGAGCAGGCCACCGAGCGTCACGAACAGCATCGCCTTACCGGCGGCCACCATCGGCGATCCCGGCACCCCAGCGTCGTCCGCGGCCTTGACGACGGCGAGCCCGGGATCCTTCGGCGCCGGGCCGATCACGGTGCGCTCGGGTTGCACATAGCCGGGCGGGCGCGCGTCGATGGCGGCGATCGCCGCGCGGTGGAAGCTCGCCGACGCTGCCGGCGACGGATCATCACGCCCGCCTTCGAGGCTGTCGCCCGCGACCTGCAACCCGAGCACGTTGGCGACCGCGCTGGCCCGACCATCGACGGCCCGCGTGAGATCGTACTCGAGCGCGCGCATCGTGGGCGGCCGCAGCGAGGTCGCGCGCGACAGACAGCGCGCGATCACGTCGGCGAGGGCCTCGGGCACCTCGGCCCGGTAGGTCGTGGCCCGCACCGCATCGCGCGCGCCCTTTTGCATGAGGACATCGATCGCGTTGCGGCCCTCGAAGGGCAGCCGACCGGTCAGCATCTCGAAGAGGATGCAGCCCACCGCATAGACGTCGGACGCCACCGTCGCCTCGAGGCCCGCGCCCTGCTCGGGTGCCATGTAGTCGGGCGAGCCCATCACCAGGCCCGGCGAGGTCTGCGAGGCGTCGGCGTTGACGTGCTTGCAGATGCCGAAGTCGAGCACCTTGACGAAGTCGGGGTCCTTGCCGCGCGCGGTGAGGATCACGTTCTCCGACTTGAGATCGCGGTGGATGATGCCGACCTCGTGGGCCGCCGACAGCGCTCGACAGATCTGACGGGCGATGTGCACGGCGCGGCGGATCGCCATCGGCCCCTGCTCACGCACCGTGGTGCCGAGGTGGTGGCCCTCGAGCAGCTCCATCACGAAGAACACGTCGCCGCCGTCGGTGGTGCCGATGTCGAGGACGTCGATGATGTTGGGGTGCCCGGTCTGGGTCGCCGCCCGGGCCTCGCGCATGAAGCGGGTGATGATGTCGGCGTCGCGCGTGTAGTGGTCGTGCAGCACCTTGAGCGCGAACGGCTTGCCCAGCGCGAGGTGGGTGACGCGGAACACCGCCCCCATGCCACCGATCCCGATCAGCGCCTCGACGCGGTAGCGCTGCGCCACGACCAGGCCGACCCAACTCTGCGCCGACTCGCGCAGCGATCGCGGGTTGGGCTGGGTGAACGGCCGCGCGCCGGGGCCATCGAGCTCGACGATGTCGGACTCGCCCAGCGTGATCGTCGACGACCCCTTGCGCGCGCGATCGAGGGGCCCGCCGCCCTCGAGCGCGATGACGTCGCTGATGCTGATGGCCTCGCTCTCGTGGGCCTGGGCCCGCAGATCGCTGAAGTCCTGCTGCGCGAGCTGGGCGTATTCGCGGGCCTCGACCTTGCACTCGCGGGCGAAGATGTCGTGCATGAACTCGCTGATGCGGTCCACATCGCAGGTCGGGAAGTCGCGGGCGAGGATTTCGGAGAGCGCTGCCCGGAACTCGCCGGCATTCTGGTAGCGCTCGGCCGGGTCGGCGACGAGCGCCTGCAGCAGCACCTCGTCGAGGCCCGCCGGGATCCCCGGGACCACCTCGGACGGCGCACGCACGATCGGGTTGCGCACCGCGGCGAGGGCCTCTTGGTGGGTGCGGTTGTTCGACGGGAACAACTGGCGGCCGGTCAGCAGCTCCCACAGCACGATGCCGCAGGCGTAGATGTCGGTGCGCCTGTCCGCGGGCAGCCCCTTGGCCTGCTCCGGCGACAGATAGCTGTAGCGCCCGAAGACCACACCGGGACTCGTCATCTCGCGCTTGATCGCGCTCTTGGCCAGACCGAAGTCCGTCAGCTTGATCTCGCCGCGGTAACCGACGAGCAGGTTCGGCGGCGAGATGTCGCGGTGGACCAGGTCCAAAGCCATCGCGTCGTGCACGTAGTCGAGCCCGCGCAACACCTCGCGCAGCACGAACATCGCCACGTCGACGGGGATGCGCCGGTGGAGCTGGGCGCAGCGGTTCCACACCGCCCGTAGATCCTTGCCCTCGACCAGCTCCATCGCGAGGTAGTAGTCCTCGTTGACGCGGCCCGCGTCGAAGACCTGGACCAGGTTGGCGTGGTTGAGGCGGACGACGACCGTGGCCTCGTCGAGGAAGCGGCGGTGCACGCCGGCGTCGTCGAGGTTGTGCAGGACCTTCTTCACCACGCACGGCTTCTCGAAGCCGCGCTCGCCGGCGGCCGCGAGGAAGAGCTCGCCCATGCCGCCGCGCGCCATGGTCCGCACGAGCACGTACTTGCCGAACAGCTGGGGGAAACTGCTCTGCGGCGTACTTGCCCCCGCGCGCATCTGGCCCGGGACCCTCACTGCAGCGCACTATATCAGGGATGCAAGTGGCCAGCGGATTCGTCCAACTCGACGCGCAGCCGCAGCGGCGCGCCCGGTGGGGTCCCAGCCGAGGCCCCCGGTGACGTGTTGATGGGGCCGGCCGGCCGGCCGTGGGCCGGGGACCCCGCCGCGTCGGTCGGCGCCGGAATCGTGATCGAGCGGCGCACCAGGCTGCCGCCCGGTGGCCGGAGTGACAGCACGTAGTCGCCGGGCATCGCGGCGCCCTGCACGACCTCGCCGCGCAGATCGGTGCGCGCACCGCGAAACGGCCCGCCGTCGACGTCGACCCCGGCGCGCAGCTCACCGTCGTCGGTGACCTCGAGCACGATGTCGGGACCGCGCGCGATCGTGCGGCCGAGCAGCGCGACGTCGTCGCCAGGGCGCACGCGCTCGGACGTCGCGAGCTCGACGCCGTCCTGCAGCGCCCGCAGGTCATAGGGACCCGCGCCGAGCGACTCGAAGGCAAAGGTGTCGCCCGCGACCGCGGTCTGGTGCTGCTCGGTCGGGTCGTCCGACGCGCGGGCGATCACCGTTGCGCGGGGATACGGGTCACCCGCGGCATCGAGCAGCGTCCCGCTCAGCACGTCGGCCGGAGGCGACAGTCGGATCACCGGCAGCTCGAGATCGCCGTCCTCGGGATCGACCTCGACCTCGACGCGCACGGGGGCGAACAGCGGGGCGTGGACTCCCACGACGACCGTGTGGTGCAGCGCCAACGGTGGCGCGTCGCAGCCGCGGTCGGCCTCGGTGCACGGATCGCAGGGGGCGCGGCGCACCAACGCGAAGGAGAACGCGCCGTCGACGTCCGTGGTGGTGGTGGTCCCAATCGTCGGCACGATGCCCATCGGGTCGTCGTCGGGCCTGGGGCGGACGGTGATCCGCGCCGCCACGATCGGCGCACCGCGTCCGTCGACGACCGTGCCATGCAGCCGCGGCAGCCCGGTCGACCGCAGCACCGCCGGCTCCCCGGAGGTGAGCACCCACGGCTCGGACTGCACAGCAAAGGGGTGGTGCAGCTCCACGCACACCAGTCCCAGGCAGCCCGGGGCCTCGAAGCTGCCCGACTCGTCGAGCGCCCATGCGCCGCCGGGAATCGCGGTGACCTCGTCGTCGACGAGGCAGCGCAGCGAGACCCGACCGCCGGCCAGGGGCTCGCCGAATTCGTCGACGAGGTGGGCGCGGACGCGGCGGGCCGCGGAGTCCTGCAGGCGCGGCCCCACGCCGTCGACGCCCCGATCCGTGGCAGCAGCGTCGTCCGCTCCGCCCTCGATTCCCGTCGTGCGACCGGTTCCCGTCGGCGCCGCGGTGCGCCACACGAACCAGCCCGCGACGGCGAGGGCAACCACGGCCGCGAGCCACCACGCCCGCCGCATCGCCACCGCTCAGCCGCTCCCGCGCATGATCGCGAGGGCGCGCTGCTGGGCGTCGGCGAGCACCCGATCGACCATCGCGTCGACCTCGGCGGCGACCTTGCGCTGCTCCGATCCCACCGGTGCTGGGGCCCCGCGGCCGAGCGCGTACAGCTTGGCCTTGGGTTCGGTGCCGCTCGGGCGCACCACCAGACGACACGCGGTGGTGCCGGCGCCGTGGAGTTCGAACACCAGCACGTTGCCCGGCAGATCCCGCGTGCGGCTGCCGGTCGCGCGGGGCTTGCTGCGATCTTCGACCCCGACCACCGCGAGGTCGCCGAAGCGATCGGGCGGATCCCGACGCCAGCGCTCGAGGAGCAGGGCGATGGCCTCGCGTCCCGCGGCGCCGTACGCATAGAGATTGGCGGTGCGCTCGCGGTGGTAGCCGTGGGTCGCGAAGATGTGCGCGAGCTGGCCGTGGAGCCCGCGGGCCTGCGTGCGCGCCCACGCTGCCGCCTCGGCGAGGAGCACGCTGGCGATCGCACCGTCCTTGTCGTGGACCCCGTTGCCGCGGGAGTAGCCGTGGGACTCCTCGCAGGCGAACAGGAGCCGGCGCCCGGGGAACTCTTCCATCATGCCGGCGTGGTGCTTGAAGCCGACGAGGAGGTCGTCGATGACGTCGACGCCCGCTGCCCTCGCGAGGGTGCCGACCAGTGGCGAGGTGAGCAACGTGGTGAGCACCCAGTCGTCGGCGCACCGGGGCGCGTGGCGCAGCACGTGATCCAGCAGGAGGACGCCGGTGCGGTTGCCGTCGATGAAGACGAACCGGCCGTCCTCGTCGGGGGCGACCGCGCCGATGCGATCGGCATCGGGGTCGGTCGCGAGCACGAGGTCGGCGCCCTCGGCCTCGGCCTGGGCGACCGCCAGTGCGAGCGCCTCGGCCGCCTCCGGATTCGGGCTGGCCACCGTGCCGAAGCGACCCCCGTCGGGGAGCTGGGCCTCGACGATCGCGACCTCGACGCCGCGGCTGCGCAGCACCGGCGCCACCGAGGTGTGGCCGACCCCGTGCAGCGGCGTGAACACCACCCGCAGCCCGGCGCCGGCGTCTGGGGCGAGCACGCACTGAGCGGTCACCTCGTCGTGATAGGCGGCGTCGAGGCGGTCGAGATCGTCCCCGGTTGCGAGGGTGATGCGCGCACCGTCGCCCGGCGCGAACGTGCGCAGCGGCGCCGTCATCGCCCGTTCGATCGCGAGCATCAACGCTCGATCGCGCGCGCCCAGCACCTGGGCCCCGTCCGAGCCGTAGATCTTGATCCCGTTGTCACCCGCGGGGTTGTGACTCGCGGAGATCACCACGCCCGCGCCGCAGCCATGGGCCCGCACCAAGAAGGATAACTGCGGGGTCGGACGGGCCTCGCCGAGCAGGAGCACCTCTAGCTCCCACGCGGCGAGCTGCTCGGCGACGACCTGGGCGAAGGCGCGGCTGTGGGTCCGCGTATCGTAGGCGATCGCAACCTTGCGCTTTGCGCCCTCGGCCAGGACCAGCTCGGCCACGGCCTGGGCGGTCTCCCGTACCAGCGACGCGTTCATGCGGTTGGGCCCAGGACCGCAAGCCCCCCGACGTCCACCGGTGCCGATCGGCAGCGGTCCGGCGAACGCGTCGTCGAGCTCGGCCCGGGCCGCCGGATCGCCGGCGCGGACGGACTCGAGCAGCGATGCGAGCGCCGGCCGCTCGTCGGCGTACCTAGGATCGCTGCACCACTGACGCAGGGCGTCGGCCCACGGCGGGGTCGCCGTCGGGGCCATCGCGGCCAACACCGCCGTTGCGAGGGATTCGAGCTCTACAATCGTTGGGGATTCGGCCGGCATGCGCGGGGGGCATCGTACGGCGCGGCGGTGCCGACGACCAGCGGCGACGCCGGACGTCCTTTCTCCGCGCGCGCACCTCGTCGCCCGCCGCTCGAACACGCGGGTGAAATCCATGGCGACACTCGTGCGTTCGACGGCGGGTCCGAATGGGGCGGCGACACGCGTCGTTCTATGGAACACTGAGGGAATCTCGCTGTCCCTCGTCCTCGGCCCTGACCGACGGTCGACGGCCGGCCCACTGCGGAAGCGAAGGAGCGACACATGCGCCAACCCCTGTACCTCCGTCTTCGCCCGTTTCTCCGCCGTGAGCTCCGGGCCCGGCTCGTCTCGGCCGTCGTCACGGTGTTCGTCCTGTCGGCGCTGGCGTGGCTGGGCGTCTCGGCCCTCACCAGGATCGACAGCCGCGAGGCCCACATGCTCCGCGTGTCGATCGGCATCGAGGATGCTTGGGCGGTCTGCGATGGTCCCAGCGGCCCGACGTGCACGTACGACGATCGCGAGCAGACCCGCGTCGACGCCAAGCACGCCCACGAGCGTCGCCTGCGACTGGCGGTCCTCGACGAGCTCGACCGCCGCATCGAGCACGCCAACGGGCAACTCGATCACGCGATCGCGATCACCGACGCGGCGTCGGTGAACCCCCGCAACGGCGCGCTGGAGGGCGACACCGTCGCGCTGCGTCAGGCCCTGGCCTCGGCCGCCGTCGAGCTCAGCCCCGCGCCGCTCACCCCCGTCGAGGACCGCCGCGAGCGGTTGCTCTGGGCGCTCGACGTCGCGATGCCCGGCATCCCTGCCGACTGCCATGACATCGGCTTCGACGGCATCGGCTGGACCGGCGGCTGCGATCTGACCCGCGATCGCAACCCCACGATGCGCACCGATCAGAAGCGACTCGTGTACGAGCAGGTCAACGTCGAGCGCGAGACCTTGGCGACGCTGTCCGAGCGCATCGCCGGCCTGCGCAGCCGCGAGCGCGGCGACACCGAGCGTGACGCCAGCACGAGCAGCCGCGTCGAGCTCGTCGCCGATCTGGTGCCCACCCGCGACGTCCCCTCCGACTACGCCGACAAGATGTCGATCGCGGGCTGGCTGGCTGTCGGTTCGGCCCACGACGTGCTCGCCGGCGAGGCCGGCGAGCCGATGGAGAGCAACCTCGTCGCGGTCGCCCGCACCTCCGGTGTCCGCGACGTCGGCACCGATCTGGCGACGATCGCGATGGCGCACCCCGCGGACCTCGCGGTTCTCGTGACCAACCCGCTCTCGGCGCAGTGGCACGACGGCTGGGGCCACGACCGGGTGCAGCGCTTCGCGATCACCACCCCGAGCGTCCGCTACCGCTCGCCGGTGGCCACCGACGTGCAAGCCCGTCTGTTCGCGACGATCCTGATGCTCCTGGGCACCGTGCTGCTCGTGGTCGTCGGCCCAACCGTCACCGCGACCACCACGGCCCGCGAACGCGAGGCCGGCACCTTGCCGGTGCTGCGCATGACCGGCCTGTCCGCGGGAGATCTCGCGATGGCCATGACGATCGGTCCCAACGTGTTCGCCCTCATCGCCGGCGGCGCGCTCGTGGTCGTCAGCACCGGGTTGCTCGCGGCCAGCGCGGGCCTGGGCACCGCGCTCTCGCTCGCGGGGCTCGTGCTGGTGCTCTCGGCGGTCACGCACCTGACGGCGATCGGCCTCGGCGACGCCCTCGGTCAGCGCGTCAACGCCATGGTCGTCGGCGGCTTGCTTGGACTCGGGGTGCTGGTGCCCGGCCTCGTCGGCGCCACGATGGTCGTCGGCGACATGGCGGCTACCGGCCTGCTGCTCGGGCCCCTGCCCGCCGCGCTCGCGAGCGCGGTCGCGGCCTCGGGCCTGCCCTACGCCCGCATGCTGGTCGATGCCGGTGGCACCTCGATCGCGCCGCAGATCCTCGCGTACTCGGTGGTGGCCCAGGGCCTGCTCGGCGTCATGTGTCTGCTGTCGTGGCGTCGTCGCGCCGAGCAACCATGGGCACCGCTGTTCCGTCCCTTCGAGGGCGCCCTGCTCGGGCTCGTCAGCGTCGGCTGCAGCGCCATCGCTTTGCTCGACCTGAGCGCGCAGGTCCACGTGCAGACCTACGACCAGGTCAACCTCGTCACGTTCGTCGCCACCGGCTTCCTGATGCCGGTGCTCGGTTGGTTGCTGGTGTCGAGCCTGGTTCGCCCGGCACGTGCCGCCGCGGTCGCCAGCTGCGGCGAGGTCCGGCGCGCATTCCTGCGCTTCCAGGCTTTCATCATCCTCACCGGCCTCGCGCTGGCCGGCGCCTACACCATGGTCCTCGACAGCTCGGGCGTCGGCCACGAGAAGTCCGAGGTGATGTGGGCGACCATCGCCCAGGGCCTGCTCGTCGCCCAGACCACCGTGGCGACGCTCCTGCTCGCCTCGCGCCGCCGCGAAGGCCGTCACCGCGTGCTCATCGTGGGCGCGGCGATCGTCGTACTGCAGCTGGCGCTGACCGCCGGCGTGTACTCGCTCGAGGTCGAGCACGTGGCGCTGACCCAATCGGCCGCCCATCCGCTGCTCGTCGGGATGGACGCGTCGCCGTACTGGATCGCGTTCCTCGTGGTGCTGTGGGCCGCGGGCCTCGGCCTCGTCCTCACCGCGCTGCTGCGCGAGCGCGACCGCTCCAAGCCCGAGGCCAACGCGGACGAGCCCGAACCCGAGGGTGACGGCGACGACGAGCATCGCTGGCTGCACTGACTCGGTCCAGCCAAGGCGTGACGACCCCGCGGGTCCTTCGCCCCCGGGGGGCGAAGGACCCGTTTCCATTCGCGCCGAGCGGGTCGTCTGCACGGTTCGACATCGGGGGATTCGAGATCGGGGACCGCGCCCCCCCCCATTCGGACCGTTGCCGCCGCGGCACCGCGGTACGCCGCGATTTCCGGCGTCACGGACGGGTGCGGATTTGACTCCGCTCACGCGCGGGCGACCGAGCCCACGCGCGCATTGCGTTGTCGAAGCGCGAACCCCTCGGCATCATGCCCTGGGGTACTCGACGAATGTTGCACCGTCCTACACTTGCACTCGTGGCCGCATGTTCGCTGACGTCACCGCTGTCTGGCTGCGGTGACGCGCGCGAAGACGACGACGGGTCGGGATCGTTCTCGAGCACGCTCGGCGCCACGCTGTCGACCACGGCGCCCGCCACGGATGGCACCGAGGCGACCGATTCCACCGAGTCGGACACGATGGGTAAGCTCGACGTCGCTGGCGGAAGTGCAGATTCCAGCACCGGCATCGAGGCATGCGAGTCTATCGACGAAGAGGCGAGCATCGGCCTGCAGCCCGCCGACATCATCGTCGTCGTCGACAACTCGGGCAGCATGGACCTCGAGGCGGCCTTCGTGCAGTCCAACATGAACCAGTTCTCGAGCCAGATCTTCTTGGCCAACGTCGACGCGCACGTCGTACTCATCTCGGCCGACAACAGCAGCGACGCCGGAATCTGTCTGCCGACGCCGCTCGGCTCGGGCGCCTGCCCCGACGACAACAACCCCCCGGGCTACCTGCACATCGTCGACGGCGTGGGCAGCAACGACGCGCTGCAGAAGATCATCCAGCACCATGTCACGTGGGCGCCGCAGATGCGCGCGACGGCGAGCAAGCACATCATCGTCGTCACCGACGACGACTCGGATTTGTCGGCCAACGACTTCAACCAGCAGTTCCTGGCCCTCGATCCGAGTTACGCGGGCTACCGCTTCCACGCGATCGCGTCGCCCGAGGATCCGATCATCGCGTGCATCGCCCAGACCACGTGCTGTCCGGGCTTGCCGCTGTCCGCCGCGCAAAGCGATGAGTACATCGATCTCGCCGCGCTCACAGGCGGCGTGTTCGGCAACCTGTGCGAGCAGGAGTTCGGTCCCATCTTCACAGCCGTCGCACAGCAGCTGATCCAGGGCTCGTCGCTCGCGTGCGAGTACACCATCCCGACCCCTCGAGGGCAGACCCTCGATCCGGCCCAGGTCAACGTCGACTTCTTCGACACCCAGAACGCCTCGCTCATCGATCTGGGCTACGTCGAGAACCCGGCGGCCTGCGCCGGCGTCCCCCACGGCTGGTACTACGACGACGCGGCCAACCCGAGCACGATCTTGCTGTGTCCGCAGACGTGCACGCAGGTCCAGGGGTTTCCTGCGATGTCGCGGGTATCGATCCAGTTCGGCTGCGCCACCGTGCCGGCCGGCTGATCGGCGAGGGCGGCGCGGACTCCGGCCCTGGCGCCGCCTGCAGCGGTCCCCTGCCGCGGGGCGCAGGCGACGGGACGTGCTAAGCTCGCCGACGCAATGTGGGCCTACGTACTCGCGCTCGCGCTGCTCGGCGACGCCGCTCCCACAGGCACGCCAGCGCTGCCGATCGCGCCGCTGCGCGATGGCGGCCAACCCCGCGCCGCGGGCATCCCCGAGATCCTCTATGTGAACTTCGACGGCGGCGTGCTGCTGGACGGCTGCGGCAACGAGGCCCACTACAACTGCAGCACCCTGGCGAGCCTGTTCGACGGCTATGTCGGGCCGTTCACCGGGAACCTCAACCAGCGCATCGCGATCCTCCAGGCGACCCGCAAGACCCTCGCCGAGTTCGGCGTCCGGGTCGTGGTCGATCGGCCGCCGGACGACGTCGACTACACGATGGTCATGTACGGCGACCTCGGGCCGCAGGACTTCGCCGGCGTCGCGCCCTACATCGACTGCGGCGACATCTACCGCAACGACACCAGCTTCACCGCCGCCTTCGACAGCTCCAACACCGGCTCCACGGTGATCCTCCAAGAGGCCGCCCACACCTGGGGCCTCGAGCACGTCGACTCCGAATTCGACGTCCTCAATCCGTTCAAGAGCTCGACCTTGCGTCAGGTGTTCACCGACGAGTGCCACCGCATCGTCGCGAACACCTCGCTGCAGCCGACGCCTGGATCCTGCAACCAGGTCCACACGATGTTCTGTGACGCCGGATTCCAGAACAGCTGGCAGGAGATGCGCTGGCTGTTCGGGCCCGCGGTGCCCGACACCACCGCGCCGGTCCTCGAGATCCTCACGCCGGGCCCCGGCGAGGTCTTCGTGCTCCCGGCCAAGATCCCGCTGGTCGGCGCGATCACCGACGACCTCGATCCGCAGTTCTACACGATCGCGATCTACTTTCAGGGCGAGGTGATCTACGAGAGCGACAACGTTGCGCTCGACCTCTTCCTCGAGAATCCGCCGGTCGGCGAGATCGAGTTGCGCGTGGTGATCCGCGACGAGGCCGGCAACGAGGACGAAGAGTCGATCCGGTTCGAGATCCTGCCCGAAGGCAGCGAGGTGCCGGCCGACGACGCCGAGATCCTGCAAGACGATCCGATCGACGGCTGCGCGGTGGCGACGCCGCGGCGCGATCCGGCTCGGCCCGACGTGCCGCACTCGGGCCTCGTGGCCCTGCTCGCGCTGGGTCTGGGCCATGCGCGGCGGCGGCGATGACTCCGGCTGCGTGGTGGTTCGCCGCGTGGGCCGCCCTGCCCCCGTATCCCCAGGACGCACCGATCCCGCCGCAGCCGCCGCCTTTCGGTGGCGTCGACATCGTGTTCCGCGACGACGACGGTCCCTCGCCCATCACGATCTTCATGAACTTCGACGGCGCCGAGCTCGGGGCCTGCAGTCCGAGTAGCAGCCGGCGGAACTGTCACTGGTACAACAACGACCCCATCGCTCCGTTCTCCGGCGACCTCCAGACCCGCCTCGCGATCGTGCAGGCGATGCGGCGCAACACCGACGCCATGGGTGTGCGCGTCACGACCTTGCGCCCCGAGGACGGCGACTACGTGATGGTCGTATACGGTGGCACCGCGGAGGAGTACGGGGCCCTCGGCAGCGCACCGGCGGGCGACTGCGGCGACCAGATTCCCAACGAGATCGCCTTCGCCCATCTCGATGGTGAGCTCGCACCATGGGTCATCGCCGGTGCGACGACGGCCCTTCACGAGGCCGCCCACACGTGGGGTCTCGACCACGTCGATCTCGAGCGCGAGATCATGTTCCCCGCCGGCGGCAACACCCCCACCGCGTTCGACGATCGCTGCCACCGCGTCGTCGACGACGTAGCGCTGTCCGACGGCGAACCGACCTGCCCCGACGTCAACGTGCAGCTCTGCGGCGCCCGGGGCCAGCAGAACTCGCAGGCCAGCCTCGGCGCCCTGTTCGGGCCGGCCTATGTCGACATCGAGCCGCCCCGGCTCGCGCTGCGCTCCCCCGAGGACGGCCAATACTTCCAGGCCCCTGCCAGCATCGACGTCGTGCTCGACGTCTACGACGACCTCCACCCGCAGAGCTACACGATGTGGACGTGGTACGGCGACGGGCCCCGTCCCACCGATCCCACGATGACGCTCGTGCCCGGGTTCCGCATCGAGCAGCTGCCGGTCGGCAGCTGGTCGTTCCATATCGCCGTCGCCGACGAGGCGGGCCACGAGACCCAGCTCGATTTCGACGTCGAGGTCGGCGTCGATCCGCCGCCCGAGCCCGAAGGGAGCGGCTGCCGCGTGGCACCGATCGCGCCGCCGTGGCCGCACCTCGCCGTCCTTCCCGCGCTGCTGGTCGTCGTCCGCCGAAGGCGGTAAGAGACGGGCGCGATGTCAGCTTGTCCCACCACAGGTGCGCGCGTCGTGATGGCCGCGCTCGTCCTCAGCGTCACGACCGCCTGCCCCTCCGAGGTGGTCGTGCCCGCGCGAAAGGCGGAGGTCGCGGTAGCGCTCGACGAGAGCGATCCCCGGGTCGTTCGCCAGGGCGAGGACCTCTACCCCGCCGAGACCATCGAGCGCGCGGAGAACATCAACCGCGATCCAGCGCCCTCGGGTCTGGGCACCGGCAAGCCCGACGAGAGCAACGGCGTGTGTCGGCTGTTCGCCCCGCGCCTGCCCGATCCCGAGTGCTGCAAGGGCGAGTACGGCGTCGACGCAGAGATCGTGACCGAGGCCTGCGGCCTCGAGCTGTACCTCGGCGAGTCGTTCCAGGGTACCTGCGGCTACTACTTCCACCGCACCGGCGATCTCCCGCTGTGGCTGCGCGCCTCCTTCATCGAAGGGGCGACGGTCGCCGACGCGGTCGCAGCCCACGACGCGAAGCTGGCCCGGCTGACCAAGAACGACGCCTTCGCCTCGACTGCAGTGCCCGGCGTCGAAGGGGCGATGTGGAGCAGCCACGAGAAGCTGCACTGGGCCTTCATCCCCGGCTGGGACAAGGTCCGCCTGGTGACGTGGACGGCGGCGACGTGCACCGATGACGGCATGGCGAAGGTCCTCGCGCACATGAACCGCACCGCGAAGCAGCCTCAGCCTGGCGCCGAGCGACTCGGACTCATCCCGCGCGCGCGCACGTAGCGGTGTCGACGACACCGTCGACGCGTCGATCCGCGCGGCGCGGACGTCCGCTCAGCCGGCGCCGCAGGTCCAGGTGCCGACGCCCTTCCAGGCGCCGCCCGGACCGCTATAGAGCCGGTCCCCGGCGCTGCCGTCCTGCGACTGGCGGCGGAGCCACAGCTCGGCGCTCTTGTCCCCGTCGAGATCGACAGCCCCGCGGACCTCGAAGACGTCGGGACGACCGCGGTTGGTCTCGACCATCTGCAGCTTCGCGAGATCTCCCCCCGGCGCGACGAGGAGCCCGCTCCAGCGATAGCTCTCGTCCGAGCGCGGGTCGGGGATGTAGGCGGCGATGATCATCTCTTTGGTGCCATCGCCGTCGAGATCGATCTCGGCCACTTGGTTGATCTGCAGCTCACCCTCACCGCCTTGGGTCTTGATCGCCGCGGAGATCGTGGCGGTGGAGTCGTCGCCGAGCTGGGTCTTGCCCGGGGTCGTCGAGTCGTCGGCGGCGCGCGTGACCACCTTGACCAGGGACGGTGGCCAGGTCCCGAACACGAAGTCTGCGCCCTCGGTGATGCCCTCGACCGCGATCGCGACCTTCTTGCCGCCGCCGGCCAAGCACTGGGGCTCGGTGGCTTCGCCGGCCTTCTTGGTGAACGAGGAGAACTTGGAGGCGACCCGGACGTCGCTGCCGGCCGGGACCATCGCCAGGCACGGCGCTCCGTGCAGAAGCTTCTTGGCATCCTTGTCGAAGCACCCCAGCGGGTACAACGCACCCTCGATGCCGAAGAAAACCGCGCTGGTCTCGGGCGGAATCGGCCCTTCGACCGCGGCGTCGGCGTCGGCGACCTGGAGCGTGGGCTCGCCCGGGTCTTCCTCTCCCTTGGCGTCCTTGGCGTCCTTGCCGTCCTTGCCGTCCTTGCCGTCCTTGCCGTCCTTCGTGTCGGACTCGGCCGCGTCGCGCTTGCACGCGGGTGCGACGAGTAGGCCGATGACGAGGGCGAGGCGGAGCGGGCGGGTCCTCATGCCGCCTGCTTTATCACGAACCCGTCCTGGCTGTGAAACCCGACGGAGTTGATCGACAATGCCTCGGTGACGACCGAGCAGGGCGGATCCCCAGGCCGTGGCGCGACGGCGGGAACCCGCTGCCTCGCGCGGCCGGCGGGCACGTGGGCGCCGGGGACCATCGCGGCCGTGCTGCCCGACGGCACCTTCCGCATCGAGCTCGACGACAAGCCGATCTCGTTCATGAAATACTGGCACGGTGTGACCGCGGCCGAGGTCTCCGTGGACGACGGCGCCGCGTGGCCGCCGGTGTTCGACCGCATCATCAGCGATCGCAGCGGGCTCTCGCGCGCCGATCTGCAGCGGACGTTCGCGCGGCTCGGCATCGACGTCGATGACACGAGGATGGACGCGTTCTGGAACGGGACCTGCGAGGCGCTGTGGCAGATCGAACCAGATCGTGCGTCGAGCCTTCGCCTCGACGCGGCGCGGGCCTATCAGATGGTCGTGCGCGCCGGCCTGTCGGCGCGTCAGCTCGCCGACGAGATCGTCCGCGGCGCCGCCCCTCGGCAGCACATGCCGTTTTACTGGAACCAGACGCGGATGGGCGGGCGCGATCCGTCGGAGATCGGTCGGGCGATCACCATGGACGACGCCCTCGTGGCGCTGGGCCTGGGCGACGGCGACGACGAGCCGCGCATCCTCGCCGAGATGCTGCACTTCGCCCGCAACCACGGGCTCACGCTGCCGAGCGATCTGGCGAAGTTCATGTGCCGACGCGGTGCCGCCGACGCGGTCTGGTCCGCCCACCCGAACAACCCCGAGCTGATGACGCCGGGCACGCCGTGGCAGCTGCTGCCCGACATCGCCAAGCGCGGCCTCGAGGGCGAATTCGGGGTGACGATCATGACGCCGCACCAGGGCGAGCACGCCTGGGCCGCAGTATTCGACCGCAACGAGCGCGACGCCCGGGTCTACCTGCACTGGACCGACGACGGCGTGCAGCGCTGGCAGCTCCAGGCGCCGTCACTCGCGGTGTTCTTCTGGGATCTGGCGCAGACCGGACTCAGCTGGCTGATGGACAACGGCAACCCCACGGGCCGCACCATCGAGCGCGGCGAGTTCGGCCTGTTGCTGCGGCCTTGAAGCCTGCGGCCTCGAAGCCTGCGGCTTCGGTTTCTCCGCCCAAATGTCTGCCCGAACGTCAGTACTCGGAGCGGCGGCCCATCGGCAGGCCCTCGCCGCGCGCGAGCGCGTGGACCCGAACGGCACGCGCCGGCTGCGGTGGGCGGCGCAGCGCGTCCACCATCTCGCCGAGCCCCTCGACCGACAGGTGGAACATCGGGAACACGCGGCGGATCTCCGCGATGGTCGGGGCGTCCCAGATGTCGGGCCGTTCGGGATTCAACCACGCGCTGTGGGGGAACCGGTCGGCGAGCCGCGCCAACCACGTCAGCCCCACCGGACCGGTGCTGCCGCCGGCCCACCAGTCGGCCGACGTCATCATCAGCTCGCCGGGATGCATGTACGCGTCGCCGACCAGGATCACGCGCCAGCTCGGATCGAGGTCGCGCACCAGATCGGTCGTCGCCACCCCGCGGCTGAACGCAGCGTCCTCGTAGACGCGGCCATACACGCAGTTGTGGAAGTAGTACGAGCGCAGCTCGCGGAACCCGCCGCCCGCCGACGCGGCCGAGAACAGCTGGCTCACCAGGCGGGCGAACGGATCCATGCTGCCGCCGACGTCCATGAGCAGCAGCACGCGGACGTCGTTCTTCCGCGGCGGACGCCAGGCGATCTCGAGGTCGCCGCAGTTGCGCGCGGTCGCATCGACGGTCTCGGGGATGTCGAGCTCGAGGGCGTCGCCCTTGCGCGACATCTTCCGCAGCTTGCGGAGCGCCGACGCGATCTGGCGGGTGTCGAGCACCATGTCGTTGCGATAGGCGCGGAACCGCCGGGCGTCGGCCACCGCGAGCGCGCTGCGTCCACCCCCCTGCCCGCCCATGCGGATTCCGCTGGGGTGCACGCCCCCTTGACCGAACGGCGAGGTGCCGCCGGTGCCGATCCAGCGGTTGCCACCCTCGTGACGTTCGCGCTGCTCGGCGAGGCGCTCCTCGAACATGCGCCGCAGCTCGTCCAGGTCGAGGGCCCGCAGGGCCTCGCGCAGCGCCGGGTCGAGGTACGCGAGCTTCTTCGGATCGCGGAGGTACTCGTCGAGCTGGGCCAAGATCGCCTCGCTGTCGGCCTCGACGCCGCGGAACACCTGGCCGAACGCCTGATCGAATGCATCGTACTGCACCTCGCTGGCGCAGCACAGGCACCGCGCCAGCCGGTAGAAGCCGTCGAGGCGTTGGTCGTGCAGGCCATCGGCGGTGGCCCGCAGGAGCGCCAGCCAGTTGTGGGTCGTCACCGGCACGCCGCGCTGCCGCAGCGCGTAGAAGAAGTCGATGAACATCAGCGCCCCGCGGCTCCCCGGCGTCCGCGGCGCTCGACGACTTCGACGTCGGTCTCTTTCTTCAGCAAGGTGCCGAGGAACGGCAAGCCGGCGCCGAGCAGCTTGGCCGGCGCGATGTCGGCGAAGCGCAGCGCGGAGATCCAGTCGATGAGTTCGCTGGTCGACGGCGGCTTGCGCAACCCCTCGGTGGCGCGCAGGCGATAGAATGCCTCGAGCGCCCCCGCCAGCAGCGCCTCGTCGAGATCGGGATGATGGACCCGCACGATGCGCGTCATGAGTTCGCGGGCCGGGAACTCGATGAAATGGAACACGCAGCGCCTCAGAAACGCGTCGGGCAGCTCTTTTTCGTTGTTGCTGGTGATGATCACCACCGGCCGGCGGACCGCGGCGACATGACGGCCGGTCTCGGGGATCGTGAAGCTCATGGTGTCGAGCTCGTGCAGCAGGTCGTTGGGGAACTCGAGGTCCGCCTTGTCGACCTCGTCGATCAACACGACGCTGGGATCGGGGCGCTCGAAGGCGCGACCGAGGGGGCCGAGATCGATGTAGCGGGCGATGTCGCCGACGTCGCCCGAGTTGAAGCGGCTGTCGTGGAGCCGCTTCACGGTGTCGTAGGTGTACAGGCCCTCGACCGCCTTGGTCGTCGACTTGATCTGCCAGCGCTCGAGCGGGAGCCCGCGTTCGGCGGCGAGATTGACCGCCAGCAGCGTCTTTCCCGTGCCCGGCTCGCCCTTGATGAGCAGGGGACGCCCCAGGTGGATCGCGACATCGACGGCCGTGCCGAGCTCCTCGGAGACGATGTAGCTCGGGGTGCCTCGGAAGTTTGGTTGCGGTTGCATCGGGCGCGTCGGAGTATGGCACACGTGATCGACGGCTCGGAGCGCGGCGGACCCCGCCGACAGGCGCGCAGGCGGGGCGCAAAGGCGTGCGTGGTGGCCGTGTTGCTCGGCGCCTGCGATTCACCGAGCGCCGATGACGGCCGCGTTCCGAGCATCGACACGGCCGCGGCCGCACCGCAGCTCGACGGGTCGAGCGACGCCGCACCGAGCGCCTCTGCGCCCGTCGCTGCAGCCGCGCCGCTCGCTGCTGCGCCCCCGCCAGAGCACGGGGTGCCTTCGTCGCCGGGGCGCGTGCTCGCCAAGGGGGCTGCCACTGCGCTGGAGCGCGCGACGATCGCCCGCGAGGCGGCAGCGCCAGCGCTCACGGAGCACCGCCGCGCCGATCGGGCGATGATGATCTACGCCGCGCCCCGCTTCGATGCGACATTCCGCGGCAAGCTCCCCCACGGCGGGGTCTTCGGCGTGCTCGATCGCGCCGAAGTGGTCGATGCCGAGTGTCGCGGCGATGGCTGGGCGCGCGTCGGTCCCCACGCCTTCGTCTGCCTCGAGCACACCTCGAAGAGCGACGCGAAGCCCCGCATCTTGCCGAGTCTCGGCGCCGGGCGGATCACGCCGTACATCTACGCCCGCGTGCGGCGCAAGGGCGCGGCCGCCGAGGCACCCGCGGCGCCGCGTTGGTCGAGCCGCAGCGCCCTGGCTGCCGGTGCCGAGCCGATCGACTTCCTGCAGCCGGACCACGACTATGCGTTCGAGCAGCGCAAGCCGTCGCGGCACGGCTACCTGCTCGTCGACGCCCAGAAGCGGGTGGTCCGCGAGGCCGACGTGCGTCGACTCGAGCCGAGCACCTTCGCCGGTCGCGACCTCGTCGCCGATCCACTCCCCGAGTCCGGTCAGTTGGCGTGGAGCGTGATGTGGCCGAGCGCGTCGATCCGTGCCGAGCCCCGGGCCGATTCCGCGATCGTCTCAGCCGTGCCCCACCAGGCCCAGCTCTTCGTGACCGATGCGCCGGTGCAGCATCGCGGGGTCGCGTGGGTCCCCGTCGCCGGCGACGCCGCGGGGTACGTCGATGCGTCCGAGATCAGACGGTGGTTTCCGGCGACGCCACCCACCGGACTCGCGCACGAAGAGCTGTGGATCGACGTCGAGCTCGAGCAGCAGACGCTGGCCGTGATGCTCGGCGACGCGCCGCTGTTCGTCACGATGATCGCCAGCGGCAACCACAAGCACCCCACGCCGCAGGGCGTCTATCGCATCAAGTCGAAGATGGCGGTCGCGACGATGGACTCGCAGCCGGGCGACGACGAGGCGTACTCGGTCGAGTCGGTGCCGTGGGCCCAGTTCTTCTACAAGCGCTACGGCCTGCACGGGACCTTCTGGCACAACCGTTTCGGCAAGCGCACCAGCCACGGGTGCGTGAACCTGTCGGCGAAGGACGCCGCGCTGGTCTACGCGATGACGACGCCGGCGACGGTGCCCGGCTGGGTGATGAGCTTCGCCCACGACCTGGTGCCCGGCACCGTGGTGCGGGTGCGCAAGCTCGACGCGGACGTACCCGACCGGCGAGCCGATCCCGTCGCCGTCGCCATCGTCGAGTGATGCGGTGCGCGGCCGCGTGCGTCTCAGCCGGCGTCCGACAGCGCGGCGCGGCCGACTCCGGCGACATACCAGTCGCCCCACTCCATGCGTAGATGCAGCGAGATGCGGCCCTCGGGCGCGCCCACCTCGCCCGGCGCCGGCGTGTCGGGATGCACCGCCGAGCCGTGCTTGTCGCTGCGCAGGGTCACCAGCGCCTTGGGTGCGTAGGCGCCGGGCACGAGCTCCACCGTGTCGATCTCGACGGCCGTGCCGCCGAGGGTGTCGAGCGCGGTCGCCAGCGCGAACGTGCGCGCCGCGTCGATCGTCTGCAGGCGCCGCATGGCGGCGACGACCGCGGCCTCGGGCTCCTCGTTGCCGAACGAGCGCGCGGCATAGTACGCCTGGCCGAATTCGAAGAAGAACGACACGATCTGGCTCGACTCGAGGCCCGCGTCGAGGCCGAATTCCTCACGGAACGCGTCCGTACCGGTGCGCGAGACCATCTCGCGCAGGCGATCATAGGCCTGCTCGGTGGTGGTCGCGGGCGCATCGACCAAGGACTCGACCGCGGCGACGAAGCCCTGCATGACGGGCATGGCGCCGTCCACGTCGGCGGCGGCGAGGATCGCCGAGACCGCCTCGCCGCGGATCTTGCGGGCGAAGCTGGGCGAGGTGATGCGCCGCGCGCCCTCGACGTCGCCGCGGCCGAGGGCGCTGAGAAACGTGCGCGAGCGCGACGTCGCCCGGGCGATGCGCTCTGGCCCATCGTCGAGCACGGGTCGCTCCTGCAGCATCTTCGCGGCCTCGCCGATCGGGATCGCGTAGCCGCCCGAGCCGTTGCGCCACGTCCACGTCACCACACCGACCGCACGGCCGACGTCGTCGAGCACCGGCCCGCCGCTCTGTCCGCGGCGGATCGGCGCGCTGACGCCGAGGAAAGCGCCGGGCCCCGCGGCCGGGTTGAAAACCGCGAGGCGATCGATGACGCCGCGGTCGAGGCCGAGGATCCGGTCATCGCCCTGCGGCCGCCGATAGGTCGAGACCGGATCGGACTCCGCGAGGTAGCGCGCGACCGGCAGCCGGCGTCGGGTCGCCAGCGGCACGTACGGCAACGGCTCGGTGGTGGTCACGCGGAGCAGCGCGAGGTCGTGCTCCGGATCGGTGTAGACCACCTGGATGCTCTCGTAGCGGCGCGTGGGATGGATTTCGGGGAACACCACCGAGACCACGTGGTCGGCGTCTTCGATCACGTGGCGGTTGGTCAGCAGGTATCCGCTCGGATCGATCACGAAGCCCATGCCGCGGCCGACGTCGGTCTCGATGATGGCGATGCCGCCTCGGGACCGGTCGAGCTGGGCCTTCGCCCCGCCCGTGGGATGCGAGGCCCCTTCGCGGACGCTCACCTCACCAAAGTCACGGCTCCTCGATGTCGCGCACGCGGTCGCCACGAGCGACAACGCCACCAGGGCCGAGCACTTCACCCATTGCTTGCGTCGGCTAACTGCGTCCACGATCTCAAAGGTAGTGTGCCCAGGATGTCTCGGCCAACCGCCGGGGTGAGATTTTCCGGCGCGCTTTCGGCTCGCCGGCGGGCGCGCGCGACGCCCCGCTTCGCCCCGCTTCGCCCCGCGACGCCCCGCTTCGCCCCGCGACGCCCCGCTTCGCCCCGCGACGCCCCGCTTCGCCCCGCGACGCCCCGCTTCGCCCCGCTTCGCCCCGCTTCGCATGGAGATCGGCGCACGCGCGCCGGCCACGAGGAGCAGGCCCGATCGCGGCCAGGCGTGAGGCGGCATCACACGCGCGCCTCGGATCGCGGCATCATGCCGGACGTGAACCCTGGATTCGCGCCCGTCGTGTCGTGGACGTTCTCGCTCGCGGCTGCGCTCGCAGCTGCGTGTACCTGCGAGACGGCCCCGCCCCCCGGTGCGGACGACCGAGGCGGCGCGCCCACGCCCACGCCCACGCCCACGCCCACGCCCACGCCCGCACCCGCACCCGCACCCGCGGACGGACCGGCTGCGCCTGCTGCTGCTGCCGCCGGGCCCGCGGATGCGAAGCCGGCAGAGCCACCGCTGACCGCAGAGGAGCAGCGCCTCATCGCCGCCGATCCCAAGACGCTCTCGCGCGAAGACGTGCGCAAGCGGGCCTTCGCGCTGCGGCGCAAGATCCTGCAGAACCCCGACTCGGACGCCGCCCGCGCACTCGAGGATCTGCGGCGCGCCGTCGAAGCCGGCGAGGTCCAACCGCCCGGTGGCGGGTTGCACTTCGAGGCGCGCAAGGCCGCGGACGCCCCCACAGACTCGCCGCCCGCGGGTTCGCGCCCCGACGACGCCAAGACCTCGAGCGTCCCGTGACGCCCGCGCCCGCAGGCATCTGCGAGCACGCCGACGACGGCGGCGTGCTGCGATGGGAGCTGTGCGATCCGGCGCGCAGCAACCCGTTGTCGCCCGCGATCCTGCGCTGGATCGCGGAGCGCTCGGTGACGCTGCGCGGTGAGATCGTCATGGTGCGCGGGCGCGGCGGACGGGTGTTCTGCGGCGGCTTCGATCTGCGCGCGCTCGCCGAGGAAGTCGGTGGTCTGCCAGATGCGCCGCTGGGCGCGGCGATCTCGGCGATGCGCGCCGCCGATGCGACGTTCGTGGCCGCCCTCGACGGCCACGCGATCGGGGCGGGCGTCGAGCTTGCCTGCGCCTGCGACGTGCGGATCGGGCGAGACGGGATCCACTTCGAGATCCCTGCGTCCCGGCTCGGCGTCATCTACCGCGCCGAGGGTCTTGCGCTGCTGCAGCATGTGTTCGGCAACTCGTTGGTGCGGCGCCTGGTGCTGCTCGGCGAGAGGATCGGCGCCGTCGATGCGGCGGCCCATGGCGCGCTCGACCACCTCGTGGCCGCACCCGCGCTCGAGGAGACCGTCGACGCGGTCGTCGGCGGCCTGCGCACCGGCGACGCCGCGGCGCTGCGGGGCAATCGCGATGCGCTGCGTTGGCCCGCAGGCCCGCCCTCGCCCGCGCGCGTCGCGGAGCACGAAGCCCGCCGCGCCCGGGCCTTCGCGGACGCCCGCGCGCGCCTGCGGGCCCGGGGCGGCCTTCCCAAGCCGGCCAGCTCGGGACTAGGCTTGCCGCCGATGGCCATCAAGGACGACATCGAAGCCCGCACCAAGCAAGCCCGCCGCGATCGCGACGAGGCGACGCTGAACGTGATCGGCATGATCAAGAACCGCGTCATCACCGAGCTCAAGTCCGGCTCGGGCACCGTCGAGGACGACGCGCTGTGGTTGTCGGTACTCGGCGCCTACGTGAAGCAGCTCCGCAAGGCCATCCCCGAGTTCGAGAAGGCCGGAGAGCGCGGCCGCGAAGGCCTCGCCGACGTCCAGTTCGAGCTCGCGTTCTGCGAGCAGTTCCTGCCCGCTCGACTCGACGAGGCGGCAACCTTGGTGCTGGTGCGGGCCCTGGTCGCGGAGCACGGGCTCCTTGGCCAGGGATCCAAGGCCGCAGGCCGCGTCATGGGCCTGCTGATGAAGAATCACCGGGACACCCTCGACGGCGACATCGCCAAGGCGGTCGTGGACCGCGTGCTCGCCGAGAGCTGACGCCGCACGCGGCCGTCAAACGCCGGGAGGCACGACGATCGGACAGCGAGCGCGCCAATCCGGGTCGATCCGCGCCGACAGATCGTTGCCAGCGTGGGTGTTCCACCACAGCACGTTGCGCGAGGGTTCGTTGCGCGAAGCTCCGGTGCGCACAGCCTCGATGCGACGAAGCGCGGCCAGGCACTTCGCGGTGTACGTGGTCTCGAGGGCGATGCCGTGCTCCGCGGCGATGGCGAGCGACGCGAGCGCGGCCGGGGTCGGCGAGCCGTAGCCGCGACCGATCTCGCCGTGGTCGATCGCGAAGGTGACGCCCGCAGCATACAGCCACCGACCCGGTCCGCCCGCCGGCGCATCGACGAGGCCCGCACGCACGAGCTCGCCGTGGGCGGCGAGCAGTTTGCGCTGCAGCATCACCGTGTTGAACGCCCAGCGCTCGACCGACGTGACCAGGTGCACGTGCACCGGGACCCGCGCGATGGCGAGGCCCAGGAGCAGCCCCGCGCAGCTCCCCGCCGATCCAGCGGTCAGGTAGATGACGTCGGGACGTGGCATGTCGCCCCGGTCGATCTGCGCCGCGAGCTCGAGGCCTGCCTCGACGAAGCCGAAGCAACCCAGGGCCGTGCTCGCGCCCGCAGCCATGTACGTGCCCGGCCGCGCCGGCCGGCGCCAGATCTGATAGCTCAGCCATGCCCAGCCCAGCTGCGGCCGCGACTTCACCGGCCACAGCTGCGCGCCGCTCGACACCAGCACGGCGAGGTTGGTGCGCACGTGCTCGGTCCACGGCTGCTCGAACACCAGCGCGTGCAGCTCGCGGCGCAGCGGGGCGAGCAGCAGCGCGAGCGCGAGCAGGTGGTGACTGCCCGTGCCGCCGACCGACAACACGGGCGCGTCGTCGTCGTAGGGTGGGTTGGCCAGCACCCACTGCAGCTTGCGGATCTTTCCTCCGCCGTAGATCGCACTCGATCGATCGTCGCGCTTGATCCACACGGTCGTGGTGCCGGTGTCGAGCCACGGCGCCCGCTCTACGGCGGTCGGCAGCGCTGCCCAGCTCAGTCGCCGCGGCGGCGAACCCAAGCGCGAGTACAGCGGACCTGCAGCGTCGTCACCGGCGGAATCGGACGTCATCGACCAGGGCAGCCATAACACGAGGTGACGATGCGGGCTCCGGCTCCGTCCGCGGCGCCCAGTCGTCCCAGGGACGGACGGGCCAACGCGCGCGCGCGGGCCGGCCGCCCATCGGCACGGCACGCCAGCCGTTGGCCCCTACCCCGCGTCGCTGCGCTCTGCGGCCGTCGGCGCTGCCATTGCGTCCGCGCTGGGTCGCCACTGCGCACCCGTTTCGGGCCCGTGTCGACCGCCGCGGTGGGTGTCACCGATGACACGGGCCCAAATCCTGTGTGCTAAGGTCGTTTGGTCGTGAAAACCTGTCCATTTTGCGCGGAACCGATTCAAGACGCGGCCGTGAAGTGCCGATACTGCAGCGAATGGCTCGACCCGAGCCAGAAGCCGCAGGGGGCACCCGCGCGCGAGTCGGCGGCGCCACCGGCCAGCGTCCGCAGCTCGACGATGGTCGTCGCGTCGGGGGCCATGCTGCGCCCCGCCGCGGCCACGCGCGCGCCGGATTCGATGGAGTCGCCGAGCAGGCGCGAGCCGCCGCATCCGAGCACCACGACCGTCGACGGATCGCTGCACGAGCCGGTCTCGGCCGTCGACGCCGGCACTCAGACACCGCGCGCATGGGCACCGCCGCCGTGGCTGTCGGAGGCGGGCCAGGCGACCGAGTCCGAGCCGGCAGCCGATCCCGATCCGGCGACCGAGCCCGCCATCGCCGATCCCGTCATCGCGGCCGCGCCCGCACCCGTCGCCAGGACGGTGCTCCCGCAACCGACGCAACTCCCGACCGCCGCCACGCCGCCGATGCCGACCCTCGACGAGGTCGCGCTCCGCATGCAGCGAATCAAGGCGAGCGCCGCCGCGATCCGCGACGCGATCGAAGTCGAGGCCCAGCGCGCGGCGGTCGGCCCATCGACACCGCCGCCGATGGCCCACGCACCGCGGTCGATGGCATCACCGCACTCGATGGTCTCCTCGCGCTCGGCGCCGGCACCGGCACCGGCACCGGCACTGGAGACGATCGTCGATCGGCGCCCCGCCGCGAACGACGGTTTCGATGACGCCGAGCTCGATGCCGATCTCGATGCGATCCTGCCGGCTCGGGGCGCGAGCGTTTCGGGTGCCTTCGAGACCAGGCCGGCAGAGCCGACCCGAGAGCCGCGCCGCAACGAGGCGGCGGCACCCACGGCTCTCGAGCGCGACTTCCTCGGCGGCGACGACGACTTCGACGAGGACGAGGGCTTCGGCGACGGACCGCTCGACGGTGGTGCCGCGTTCGCCCCCGCGGCGCGTCCGCTCCCATGGCGGCCGATCCTGATCGGCGCCGGCGTGATGGTGGTCATCGGCGCGTGGCTGTTCCGCGCCCAGCTCTTCCCCAGCGCGCCGGTCGATCCGGACGCGAATGTCGCCGCCGAGGTTCGCCCGGGCAGCGTCGCCCCCGAGAAGACCACCGCACCGGTGGCCAAGCCCGCGCCCGCGGCGGCCGTTCCTGCGCCGGCGGCCGCTGATCCAGCGGCCGCTGCTCCCGCGGCCGCTGCTCCGGGCGCCGATCCTGCGGCGGGCAAGCCGGTGGTTCCCGAGGCATGGCCAGCCCCGATCGCCGCGGCTACGCAGGCAGGCGCTCCCCCGGTGCGGACGCCCCCCGACGCCGACACCACCGCGCGCCTCGACGAGGCCCGCTCGCTGTACGTCGCCGCGAAGGGCGGTACGCAGCGCAAGAAGCTCGCCGAGGCCAAGACCCTGCTGCAGGAGATCCTGACCACGGCGCCGATGCAGGCCGACGCCCTGCTGCTGCTGTCGCAGATCGAGCTCGAGCTCGGCAACGCCGACGCCGCGCTCACCACCGCCGGGCAGTGCATCCAGGCCGCCCCGGAGATCGCCGACTGCTGGCTGACGATCGGTGTGCTGCAGCAGGATCGCCGCAAGAAGGCCGACGCGGTCGCGGCCTATGAGAAGTACCTCGCGCTCGCACCCGACGGCCGCTACGCTGGCGACGTGCGCTCGCAGCTCAAGCGCCTGCAGTGAGCTGGGCCTCGAGGACCTCGAGCTCGGCGCAGGCGAGTTCCCACGCGGCCGTGGCGTCGGCGAGCGCGTCGGCGTCGCGCTGATACTCGGTCAGCAACGCATTGCGACGCGGCGCGTCGGCGTAGACCTCGGGCTTGGCGAGCTCGAGGTTGCGCCCGCGCTGCGCGAGCTCGAGGCGATCGATCGTCGCCTCGAGCTGCTGCACCCGGGTCTTCGCCGGCCCCAGGGTCCGGTTGCGCAGCGTCCGTTGCTCGGCCTCGAAGCGGCGGCGGGCACGGTCGTCCTCGCGCGGGCGCGCGGCCGTCTCGTTGGATGCGCCGGGCTTGCTCGCCGCGCCGGGCTTGATCGCCGCGCCGGGCTTGCTCGCCGCAGGGCTGGCCTCGCGCACCGGCTCGGTCTTGCTCGGCTTGGCAGCACCACGCCCCTCGGTGAGCCCGCGGTGCCGATCGATGTACTCGTCGAGGCTGCCCGGGTAGGTCTCGACGCCGCCGCCCTCGACGTTCCAGATCTTGGTGGCGAGTCTGCGTACGAAGCTGCGGTTGTGGCTGACGAACACCAACGTGCCGTCGAAGGTAGACATGGCCTCGGCCAGAGCCTCGGCCGACGCGAGATCGAGGTGGTTGGTCGGCTCGTCCATGAGCACCAAATTGCCGGGATCGACCAGCAGCCGCGCCAGTGCGACGCGGGCCCGCTCGCCGCCCGAGAGCACGCCGATGGGCTTGTCGACGTCCTCGTCGTGGAAGAGGAACGCGCCGAGCATGGTGCGGACGCGCGTGCTCGACTGATCGCCGGTGGACACCGCCTCGAGTACGGTGCGCCGCGGATCGAGGGTGTCGGCGTGGTGCTGCGCGTAGTAGCCGACCTTCACCTTGTGACCGAGCTGCACGCTGCCGCCGTCGGCGCGGAGTTCGTCGGCGATGATCTTTAGCAGCGTGGTCTTGCCGGCGCCGTTTTTGCCGATGATGGCGATCCGATCGCCCCGGGCGACGCGAAGCTCGACGTTCTGCAGCACCACATGATCGCCGTAGACCTTGCGCAGGCCATCGACGCGCAGGGGCTCGCCGCCCGAGCGCTCGCTGGCCGGGAAGCGGAACCGCATCGTCTCGCGCTGCTGCAGCGTCTGGACCTCATCCATCTTGGCGAGCTGCTTGACGCGGCTCTGGACCGCCTTGGCCTTGTTCGCCTGGGCCCGGAAGCGCTCGATGAACTGCTCGGCCTTCTCGCGCTCGCGCCCGAGGTTGCGGGCCTGATTGGCGAGGACGATCTCTTCTTCGGCGCGCTGCGCGAGGTACGCCTCGTAGTCGCCGCGATACTGACGAACGCCCTCGGGCTCGAGCGAGACCACGCGTTCGATCTGCTCGTCGAGGAACTCGCGGTCGTGGCAGATGAGCACGAAGCCGTGGGGGTAGGCGCGGAGGAACCCACCGAACCACGCCACAGTCGGCAGGTCGAGATGGTTGGTGGGCTCGTCGAGCAACAGCAGCTCGGGGCGCTGGAACAGCAGGCCCGCCAGGGCAGCGCGCATCTTCCAGCCGCCCGAGAACTCGCCTAGGTCGCGCTGCGCGTCGGTGGGCGCGAAGCCGAGACCATCGAGGATGCGACGGGCCTGGTGCTCGGAGTAGTCCTGCTCGAACGACGCGATGCGGCCGTGCAGATCGCCGATGAGCTCGGCGGCCGCGAGGATACGCGGCTCGTCGCCGCTGGCCTCGGCGGCCGCGAATTCCTCTTCGGCGCGGGTGGTGTCGGCGTCGAGTTCGGCGCGACCGGGCACGGCGTCGAGCACCGCCGTGAGCAGGGTGCGACCGCCGGCGATGTCGAGGTCCTGGGGCAGATACCCCACGCGCAGGTGCTTGCGGCTGCGGATGGTGCCGCCATCGGGGCGCATCTCGCCAGCGAGCAGGCGCATGAGGCTGCTCTTGCCCGAGCCATTGGGACCGATGAGACCGACCCGATCGCCCGCGGCGATCCGCAGATCGAGTCCGCTGATGAGCTCCTTCTTGCCGAACGCAAGGGAGACGGATTCGGCGACCACCAGGCTCATGGTGAGCGGGCGAGGTAGCACGGTCTTTGCCCGCGTGGCAAACCGCCTGGCGTCTGACACACTCGTGCGAGGTCATGGCGGACGCGATCGATCCAGAGTTGCTGGAGCGCATGCGGCGCGGAGTGCCCCTGCGGTTGTCGGCAGGCGGTTCGTGGTCGTTCGGTGACGATCCGGTCACGCACGCCGGGCTCGCCCGCACGCTCACCCAGAGCATCGACGTCTCCGACGGCGGCGAGACCATCGTGCGGCTCGGCCAGCAGTTCTGCTACGTCACAATCGACGACACCGCGCTGCGCGTGGTGGCCGTGCACGCCGATGGTGACGGCACCGTGTGGTTGCGACTCGACGACGAGCGCGAGGTGGCGCTCGATCCGTCGACGCTCGTCGAAGATCGTCAGCTGGGCCTGCGCTGCGAGGTGCCGTCGGCCGGGCTCGGACGGCCGCTGGCAGCGCGATTCGGCAACCGCGCCCAAGCCGATCTCGCCCAGTGGGTGGTGTGGCGCGACGGCGCTGCGCGGCCCACGTTCGCCCACGGCGGGCACACGGTCGTCATCCCCGAGCGCTAGCAAGCGATCGCGCTCACCACCAGCGCGCGTGCAGCCGCCACGTACGGGCGCGCTCGACCACGAGCTCGACCCGCCGACGGCCGAAGGCGAGATCGACGAGCTGCACGGTGATGCGGGCCGTGGTCGCGAGTGGCTGTGGCGACTCGAAGCGGCGGTCGATCGCCGCGGTGCCGTCGGCCACGCGCAACTCCGAGGGCCGCATCGGGCCGTCGGCGGCGGCCCAGTCCACCGCCCACTCGCGCAGCGGATCGGCGCCCGCAGTGATCGCAGCGGCGACGGTCGCATCGGCGGCCTCAGACGGCGCGAGCGCGTGCAGTTCGATCGACGCAACGCCGCCGCGGTCGATCCCCACGTCGAAGCGCACGTTCGGGCCGGCGCCGCCCGAGTCACCCGGACCGGCGAAGACTCGCCACGCTCGGGCGCCCGCGGCCTCGACGATCGCCGGTTGTGCGACCCAGGCGTCAGGTGGGCGCACCAGCGACCACGTCGTCTCTGGCGCTGCCCGCAGCAGGCGCCCGCGGCTGAGCTCGATCGCTGCAGCCCCGATGTCGCAAGCGAGGAACCGCCGCCCCATCGCGGCGGCCACGACCGCGGTCGTCCCCGCCCCGGCGAAGGCATCGAGCACGAGATCGCCCGGGTTCGACGACGCGGCGACGATGCGGCGCAGCAGGCTCTCGTTCTTCTGTGTGGCGTAGCCGGTCTTCTCGCGCGAGAAGCTCTTGATCTGGATCGAGTCCAGTGCGTCTCTTCCCTGCAATTGTAGGTCGCCGACGCCCGCGTTCCACACGTCATCGATCGCCATCCCCGGGGCCTTGGCCGCTGCACCCGAGCGCCGCACATAGCCCGCCGGATGGGGGACATACTGTTTGTTGAAGCGCATCCGCGACGGATCCTTGGCGTAGAACAGGATCGTGTCGTGATTGCGGATCCAGTTGCGCGCGCGGGTCTTGAACCCCGACACCCAGCCGATGCGCCAGATGATCTCGCGCTGGAACGCGCCGGCCCCGAGGATCTCGTCGAGGAGCAGACGCACCGCATGGCCCACGGTGGGATCGACGTGGACGTAGAGGCTGCCGTGCGGCGCCAGCAGGGCGGAGATCCGCTCGAGGCGCGGTGCGAGCATCGCCAGATACGCGGCGGTGCCCCCGGGCCAGCGATCGGTATACGCCGGCTGCGCGAGCACCTGCTCGGCGCCGCTGCGATCGCGGACCCGCGTGAGCACGGCGAAGTCGCTGCCGGTCGAAAACGGTGGATCGATGTACGCGAGGTCGACCGCGCCGCGGTGGCGGGACAGCCACCCATCCAGGATGTCGAGGTTGTCGCCCCACCCAAGCTCGCCGCTGGGTGCTTCGGCCGCGCCATGGTGCTCGATCGGCGTGAGCACCACGTCACGGGGCGCCACCACCACGCGGCGACCGTGGGCGTCGTACTTGCCGCGCCACACGAGCTCGACCTCGAGCCCGTGCTCATCTGCGACGGATTCGTCGGCGGGCGACCCCAACGGTTCGGTGCTCCGTGGCGGGCGCGACCGACTGCTCACGGCGGTGTCGCACCGTCGCCGCCCGACTTCGCCTTGGACCCGGCGGAGCCCGACAGGCTGCGGACGTAGGCGACCAGCACCATCAGCGAGGCCTCGGTGAACTCGTCTTGGAATGCCGGCATCGCGGGTGGGCGGCCGCGCTGGATGGTCATCGAGATGGCCTCGTCGCTGAGGCTATCCACGATGCGACGGTTCGAGAGGTCGCGGGCCTGGAGTTGGTCGGCCAACGGCCGCCCGTCCAGTCCGTGGCACCGCGCGCAATAGTTCTCGTACAGCTGCTGACCGTCGATGACGCGCTCGGGCCCGACTGTGTCGCTGCACCCGATCGCACCGAGCCCCATGATGGCTGCGAGTCCCCAGACCGCGCGCGCTGGCGTGCTCCGCATGCGCATTGCCTAGCACGGGCCTCGCGATCACGACAGCGCAGACGGACGGGCGCTCGCGGAAGCGCTGAGCCGCCGATGACGGATCAGCGCATCTGCAAGCGCAGGGCGGCGGTGCTCGAAGGCGGCGCGTCGGGCACCGCCACGTCCGCCGGACGCTGGACCGGCGGCGGGCTCTGGGCAGGCGGGCTCTGCCCAGGCGGGCTCTGCCCAGGCGGCGGCTCGGCAAGCGGAGCGTCCCCCTCGGGGATCTCGGGCAGCCCGGCGGGGATCGCCGGCGGCCGCTCGGGTCCGATCTCCGCGTCTTGGGCCGAATCGCGGCCACCGGTGGCGCGCTCGGGCTCGTCGAGCAAAATGTAGCCGTCCTTGTCGACGAGCGCGCCGCGGGGCGGGATGTACTTGCCGTCGGCCCCGTACAGCCCGAGGCGGACCCCGAGGCTGTCGTTGTAGACGTCGACGGCGCGATCGTAGTCCTTGCGTGCCCGCGTGTAGATGATGCCCGCGGTGATGGCGAACGCGACGGTCGCGATGCCACCCCCGAGCAAGATCCCGCCGGTGCCGTCGAGCCCCTTGAGATCGAGCCCCTCGCGCGCCGAGGCCGCGATGCCGGCGACGGTGACCAGCGACGTCGCGATGCCGAGCGCCGTGAACAGTCGCGCGCGTCGCAGCTTGCGGTGGGGAAGCGCCTCGAACGAGGCCGCGTCCGAGCGCAGCACCGCATCGAGCGACTGCCAGCTCCGCTGCTCGGCCTTCGCGCTGGTGCCCTTGGTGTAGCGGATGCCCTGCGGCAGATCGTGGCGGTAGATCGTCGACTCGGCGTACAGCGCCTCGCGAGCGTCGCGGTCGGCGACGCGCTCGGCCGCGGCGAAGTCCGTCGGCGCGAGCTGGGGCGTCAGCGACATGCACCCAAAGGCGCCGATGCCCAGCCCCACGGCGCAGGCCACTCCCAGTCGACGAATCGGTGCGCGCACGGTCACGATGGCCAGGTACCCTAACATGGGCGGTGGGACGCGGCCGCATGCCGCGACGCCCGCTCGCGCCTCTGTGAGGTGTGGAGCGCCAACGCGATGCTCCCGCCTGCCTTACACGGCAGGTGCGCGGCGCGCAGTCGTCCGCGCCACCCGAGCCCGCCACGCGCCCGGGAGCTCCGGTCGCGCAGGCACATGCGCGGCCGCTGCCGTGGGGGTCGCTGCCGTCGCGGCCACGACCGACGGGTGCGCCGCGACCGGCACCGTGGCGACCGGCACAACCGTCACCGCGGGGTCGACCGCGATCGCCCGGACACGCGCCCCCTGCTTGCGCTCGAGTCGGGCGAGTCGGTGCGGACACGGATCGGCCAGCGTTCGCAGACACGAAAGGGCGAGATCGGCCCGGCGCAGCCGGTGCTCGAGATCCATCGCCAGGCGCAGGGTCGCCTCGGGGTGTCCTCGGTGCCGCGCACAGATCGCCTGCAGCAGGCCGTGGGCGCGCCCGTGCTCCCCGCCCCGGCGAAGCGCACGCACGCCGTGCAGCAGCAGGTCGATGCCGAAGCCGCCTCCGTCGAGCGCGCGCGTGACCCAAGCGTCGACCACCGCGGTGAGCTCGTCCAGCGCGCCGTGGCGCGCGAGGTGCCGCACCACGCCCAGGGCCTCGCCGAGCTCGCCAGGCGCACCGATCGCCCGCGCACACGCCACGCTCAGCGACGCGAGCCCGAGCAGATCGTCGGCGTTGTGCCGCCGCGCCGCGACCATGCCGGCCGCGGTGGTGTCATCGCGCCGACCGCCGATCCACGCCTGCCCCAGCGCCGCGATCTCGGCACCCCCGGGATCGCCGTGCCGAGCCGCACCGAGGATCTCGCGCTCGAGCGTGACGAGCCGCAGATCGGGCAACACATCCCGCCACAGTCGCCGGCACACCGGCAACAGATCGACGTGATCGGCCTCGAAGCGCCGCGCCACCGCCCCGTCCCACATCCCGAGTCGCCGCAGCCGCAGCCGCACGATCGTCCGATCGAAGCTCGCGCCATTGTAGGTGAGCAGCCGCGTGCCTGCTGGCTCCCCGCGCAGCGCATCGAGCACGTCGCACCACATCGCCCGCTCGCCCTCGGGCCGATCGAGCTGCCACTGCCGCACCCACGCCGTGCCACCCGCCTCGAAGCCGCCGAGGCCGACGAGGAACGGCACCGCGTCGCGACCGAGGCCGGTCGTTTCCAGATCGAACAGCAGCGGCGACCGTCCGTCGTCCGCCGCGGGCGCGGCGAGCCGCGCGAGCGATGCCGTCACCGCATCCGCCCTGGGATCTCGGCCTGCCGCCTCGCGTCCGCCGTGCTGATGCACCGAGAACCCGACGCCCACCGCGTCGGTCAGGGTGCCCCACGTCTGGCCGAGGGCACCCCCGCGCGCGAGCGCAGCGAGCCGGCCGCCCATACTCACGCCTGCGCGCCTCCGCAGGACGCGACGCGACGCATGGCCTCGAGCACGAGGGCGACGGCGCGGCGGTCGATCGGTCGCTCGCGTTCGGCGACCGACGGGCCGAGGCACGTCGGACAACCCGCGGCACACGAGCACCCCGCAACCGCCGCCGCAGCGCGCTCGAACAGCCCGGACCCGAGCGCGAAGGCGGTGTTGGCCAGGCCCGCGCCGCCGGGCATCCAGTCGAACAGCACGATGTACGGGCGCGCCGCCGCGGCGAGCTGGGCGTTGGTGTCGGGCCCGGCGATGCCGCTCGCGACGGTGCCGTAGCTCGACGGATGCCCCGCCGTGATCGCATGCCCGAGATCGGCGACGTCGCACATCAACAACAGCGCGGCACAGTGGTGGATCGCGTGGCCGGCCGCGAGCGCGGCGGTGGCCCGGGCCGTCGGCGCCATCGCGAGGGCAGAGGTCGGCAGCGGCCAGTACGCCGCACGCGTGTGCAGCTCGAGATCGGGCAGCGCGACCGGGCCGAAGCCGATGTTCTCGTGGGTGCGGAAGCGCAGCTTCTTGAAGCCCGGCACGTTGCGGATCACGTGGGCCTCGCCGACCCCGCCGCGATCGTCGGGCACGGCGTCATGGGCCGCCGCCTCGGCACCGTCGGGATCGAGGATGCGCACCCGCAGCTTGGGCACCGCCTCGGTGTAGTAGTCGGCGTCGACCGCCCGCACGGTGGCCTTGCGCCCGTCCCAGTCGAGCGCCCGGACCTCGAAGGTGCGGCCCTCGATCGGATAGATCGCGCCGGGATGCAGGTACAGCGGCGCGTCCGCGAAGGCGACCTCGGCCAAGATGTCGCCGGCATCGTCGACGACCGCGAAGTTCTCCTCGATGGGGCCGCGCAGATCGACCTGGTCGGCGGCGCTGTCGGCCCCGCGGGCGAGGTACAGCGGCGGGACCGTGTCCTGTCGCAGCAGCACGCCGCGCTCGACGAGGTAGTCGGCGCCGCACACCGTGTCGTCGGCCGACATCTCGCCCCAGCACTCGGTCGCCACCAGCGGCAGCTCCTGCACCGCGCAGCGCAGGTGGGGCAGCCAGATCTCCGGGTTGTCGGGGTCGACCGCGGCGTGCTCGACCGGCTGCCCGAGCAGAAACGCCGGGTCGGCGGCGATGAACTGGTCGGTGGGCATCGACGACAGCACCACCACGCCGAGCGCCGCCTCGCCCCGCCGACCGGCGCGACCGAGCCGCTGTACGGTGGCCGCACGCGAGCCCGGATACCCCGACAGCACCACCACGTCGACGCCGCCGATGTCGATGCCGAGCTCGAGCGCGTTGGTGGTCGCGACCATGCGCGCCTCGCCGCTGCGCAGCGCCGCCTCGACCTCGCGCCGACGGTCGGGCAGATAGCCGCCGCGGTAGCCACGGATCGCATCGTTCGCGCTGCCGCCGGGTAGAGGCCCGCCATCGCCGCGCTCGTCGTCGCGCAGGTAGCGGGTGAGCAGCTCGACCGCCTTGCGCGTGCGGCAGAAGACCAGGCTCTGCACGCCGGCGCGCCGCACCTCGTTGGCGACCACGCGCGTGACCTTGAGGTAGTCGCGGCGGACGCCGGTGGTGGCGTCGACGACCTTGGGATTGAGGATCATCACCGTGCGCGGGCCGCTGGGCGAGCAGTCCTCGTCTACGCACACCACCTCGGGACGGCCGATGACGGCGCGGGCCAGCGACTGGGGGTTCGCGATCGTCGCCGACGCGGCGATGACCTGGGGCCGGCTGCCATAGTGGGCACAGATCCGCCACAGCCGCCGCAGCACGTTGCCGACGTGGGCCCCGAACACGCCGCGGTAGGTGTGCAGCTCGTCGAGCACCACGTAGCGCAGGCCGGCGAAGAAGCGCGCCCACCCCTCGTGCATCGGCAGCATCGAGCGATGCAGCATGTCGGGGTTGGTGGCGATGACTGCCGCGCGGGCCCGGGCGGCGCGGCGCTCGTCGGGCGGCGTGTCGCCGTCGAACGGGGCCACGCCGATGAACGATCGCGCACCGAGGCCGCGCACCAGCGTCCGCAGCGACTCGCACTGATCGCGCGCGAGCGCCTTGGTGGGGAAGAGCATCAGCGCGCGAGCGTCGGGCTCTTCGAGCACCGCGTGGAGGATCGGCAACTGGAAGCACAGCGACTTGCCCGATGCGGTGCCCGTCGCGATGACGACGTCGCGACCGCCGAGCGCGGCGTCGAGCGCGATCTCTTGATGGCGATACGGCGCGACGAGATCTCGCGCCCGAAGTGCCGCAAGCAGCCGTTGATCCAACCGATCCGGCCACGCGCCGTATGAACCAGATCTTGCAGCCACCCGATGCTCAGCGGCGATCTCGAGCTCGTCGCGTTCGCGGAGCGCAGAGATGAGCCGCTCGAGATCAGCGCCGCTCGAGACGTCAGCTTCTCCCGGCCCGGCGTGGGCAGAGGTACCGTTGCCTGCCCTTTGAAGGAGGTTCCGGGCGCGGGAGAAGCCTGACGAGTCGTCTAGCATCGAATGGATCGCCTTGCTCAACTGAACGGACGAACCCTGTATCATGCGTTCAGTATGGGGTCAAGTTCTGCGTCGAATGGGGTGGCGATCGTTGTTCCGCGAAAGCGCGCGAGGGCCCGGGCCGATGACGGCCTTTCGGCCTGCGCGGGCGCGTGGGACCCGCTTTGGGCCCGATCTGGGGTTTCGGGCCGCCGCGGCGCTCTTGGCCGCCGCCACGCGACCGTGGTGGCGGCCAGCCGCTACGCGACCGTGGTGGCGGCCAGGAGATCGCGCCACGCCTGGATGTCGCCGGGCTCGGGCGACACGAACGACAGCGCATCGCCGGTGCTCGGATGCACGAAGCCGAGCTCGGCGGCGTGCAGCATGACGCGCGGCGTGATCCCAGCGGGCCAATGCAATCCGGGATCGGGGAAGCCGCGGTTGTAGACCGGCTCGCCGACCAGCGGATGTCCGGCCTCCGACAGATGGATGCGGATCTGGTGGGTGCGACCGGTCTCGAGCCGACAGCGCACGAAGGTGACCGCGCCGGGGGCCGCACCCCCGGCGGCGCGCGCGAACGAGGACGCGCCGAGTTCGTGGCGGACCTCGACGGTGACGTGGGTCGTCGCTTCTCTGGCGCCGGGCGGCTGACGTCCCGCGCGGCGCCACGTGCCCCGGAGCCCGTCTCCGCGATCCGCGACGAGCACGCTGCGGATCACCTGGTCGTGGACGCGGCCGTGGGCGAGGCCGAGGTAGCGGCGGTGCACCGAGTGCATGCGGAATTGCTGCCCGAGCTCGCGCTCGGCCCCGCGGTTGCGCGCGAACACCAGCAGGCCGGTGGTGTCCTTGTCGAGCCGGTGCACCACCCGCGGCGGTGGAGCGGTCTTGCGCTCGAGCCGGCGCAGGGCGACGGCGAGTCGCTGCACCACGCTGTCGTGATCGTCGGCGAGAAACGGCACGCTCTGCAGTCCCGCGGGCTTGTCGACGACCACGACGTCGGCGTCGACGAAGACGATGCGGCCGGCGTCCAACGTGCGCTCGTCGTCGACCTCGCGGGCGGCCTGCGGGCGCACCACCAAGGTCGCGCCGCGGCGGACGCGGGCGGCGGGATCGCGGGCGCGCTCGTCGTCGAGCCACACCTTGCCGTCGTAGCAGAGCTGACGGGCGCGGCTCCACGGCACGTCGAGGGCGGCGCGCACGACCGCCGCCACGGTCTCGCCGTCGTGTTCGATGCAGGTGCGGATCTCGGTCATCGCGCGTGCTCCGTGAGCAGCACGATCTTGCCGACGGTGTTGCCGGTCTCGAGGCTGCGCTGGGCCTCGCCGGCGGCGGCGAGCGGGAAGGTGGCGACCTCGGGTGGGCGCAGCAGGCCCTCCTCGAACCAGCGGCCGAGCTGGCGCATCGACTCGTCGAGCAGCTTGGCGTGATCGAACAGATAGCTGAGGTTGAAGCCCATCACGCTGCGGTTGCGCTGGGTGAGCTCGAACGGCGAGATCCGCGGGGTGCGCAGCCAGTGCCACACCAGCCGCCACCAGCGCAGGCGTTGGTCGGCGCGGGGCAGCATCGACGCGAAGCCGTAGACCACCAAGCGGCCCATCGGCGCGGTGTGGCGCAGGCTCTCGCGCAACGTGCCGACCCCGTTGGCGTCGAACACCACGTCGTAGCCCACGGGCGCATGCCCCTCGGCCTCGGTCCACAGACGGCCCTGCGACGCGTCGATCACCGCGTTGGCGCCCAGTGCCCGCACGTGCTCGACCTTGTGGCCGGCCCCGACGACGCCGACGACATGGCAGCCGAGCATGCGCGTGATCTGGACCAGCGCCCCGCCGACGCCGCCGCCGGCGGAGTGCACCAACACGTGGGCGCCGGCCCGCGGTCGCGCGAGCTCGAGGACGGCGTGATACGCCGTGAGGAACGCGGCGGGGTATGCCGCTGCCTGGATCAGCGTCAGGCCGCGCGGCACCGCGAACACCTGGCGGCGCGGCACCACGAGCTCGCTCGCGTAGCCGCCGAAGCGCGTCACCGCGACGACCTCGTCGCCCGCCCGCACGTCGCTCACCTCGGAGCCGACGCGGGCGACGACGCCGGCGACCTCGAACCCGGGCGTGATCGGCCAGCCGACGTACTCCTTCGCCGAGGCATACAGGCCCATGCGCACCACGCAGTCGGCGTAGTTCACACCCGCGGCGTGCACGTGGATCTGCACGTCCTGCGCACCGAGCGGCGTCGACGCGATGCGCTCGAGCACGAGGCGCCGGTAGCCGCCCGGGCGGTGGATCACGATCTTCTGCATGGCGGGCGCGGGCCTGGCGGGCGCGCGAGTGTGGCCGAGTCCGGGCCCGGGCGCGAGCACGTCAGCGATACGGCGTCGGCGACAGCGACGACGCCGCGAGCTCGAAGCGCTGCAGATCGAGCATCGCGGCGGTGAGCGCCGCCAGCACCCGATCCGCGTCGGGCGCGGCCGGGAACAGGGCCTCGTCGAAGACCAGATCGGTGCGTTCGAACACGCCGGGCGCGAACACGAGGGCCCACAGCGGCCGCGCATCGAGGCCCAACCCGACCAACGCGGCCCGCTCGGCGGGCGGCAGTCGCCGCAGCGAGAGCAGCCACTCCCACAGTGCGCGGCGAGCCTCGGAGATCGCGATGTCGTATTCGTCGGCGCCACCGCGCGAGGCCCAGCGCGGCAGCGCGAGGCTGGTGATCGCCCGCAGTCGCCGCAGCGGCGTCTCGATCGCCCACCGCGTCATCCGGGCGCCGTCGACCAGGCGCGCCAGCGCCGGGCTGAGCTGAGCCCCGCGCACATCGATGTCGGCCGGCAGGGCGACCAGCGCGGCATCGATCGCCCGCTGTCGCCGCTTCACCGTGCGGCGGCGGGCCACCGTGATCCCGGTCGCCGCCACTGCGACGGTCCCGAGCAGCCACGCATCGGCGAGCATCACCTGCCATGGTACGGGCCAGCGTTGGATTTCGCCCGGGGGAATCGGCGGGCGCCGACACCGCGGGCGCGCGGCCGCAGTCGAGCCGAGCTGCAAAGAGCGCACGCGGTGCCGGCTCGGGCCTGGCCCGCGGCGTCGCGATCGTGGCAGCCTCACGATGATGATCGAGTCGACCGGGTCTGGGACGCGCCCGCCGAGCCAGGTCGCGCTGCGGGGCCTGCGGGTGCTCGAGCTCGGCCAGCTCCTCGCGGGACCCTACGCCGCGATGTTGCTCGCGGGCTTCGGCGCCGAGGTCATCAAGGTCGAGCCGCCCACCCACGGCGATCCGCTGCGGCGATGGCGTCGACTCGACGACGGTACGTCGTTGTGGTGGCGCTCACTGGGCCGCAACAAACGCAGCATCACCGCGGATCTGCGGGTGCCCGAGGGCCGCGATCTGGTGCGCATGATCGTCCGCCGGGGCGTCGACGTCGTGATCGAGAACTTCCGCCCGGGCAGGCTCGAGTCGTGGGGGCTGGGGCCCACGGATCTGTGGGCCATCGATCCGCGCGTTGTCGTCGTCCGCATCTCGGGCTACGGCCAGTTCGGACCGCGCGCCGCCGCCCCCGGCTTCGCCAACGTGGCCGAGGCGTTCGGCGGCCTGCGCTACACCACCGCCGAGCCCGGCAGGCCGCCGGTGCGCACCGGACTCAGCCTCGGCGACACGCTCGCGGGGCTGTACGCCGCGCTCGGCACGATGATCGCGCTGCACGAACGCGACGTCGGCGGATCGGGCCGCGGCCAGGTCATCGACTGTGCGCTGTACGAGTCGGTGTTCTCGGTGACGGAGAGTCTGCTGCCCGAGTACGATCGCACCGGATTCGTGCGCGAGCCCACGGGCACCGCGCTGCCGGGGATCGTGCCCAGCAACACCTATCGCTGCGCCGATGGCTGGCTGGTGCTCGGCGCCAACAACGACAGCTTGTTCGTGCGGCTGATGCGGATGGCCGGACGTGACGACCTCGCCGACGACCCCGTGCTCGCGCACAACGACGGGCGTAGCGAGCACGCCGAGCGCATCGACGCGGCGATCGCCCAGTGGTGCGCCGCGCTGCCGCTCGCCGACGCGCTGGCCCGGCTCGAGCAGGCCGAGGTGCCCAGCGGCCCCATCTACAACATCGCCGACATCGCCGCCGATCCGCACTACGCGGCCCGCGGGATGTTCGAGCGCGTCGCGCTGCAAGGTGGCGGTTCGGTGGCGGTGCCCCGCATCACGCCGATCCTGTCGCGGACGCCGGCGGTGACGGTGCACGGCGGTCCGGAGCTGGGCGCCGACAACGACACGGTGTACGCCGAACTCGGGGTGTCGCCCGAGCAGCTCGCCGATCTGCGCGCGCGGGGGGTGGTGTGAGCGTGTGCGGCCCCTCGCTCGATGGCGCGGATCGTGGATCGTGCGGGGCCGCGGTGGTCTTCGCCGCGCTCGCGCTCACCGCTTGCGCCGAGCCCAGCGCCGACGAGCCGCCCTCGGCCGTCGATCCGCTCACCGACATCGCGTTTCCCCCCGGCGAGGCCTGTGATGCCGTCGACGCCTGGCCCGCGGCGCGCGTGCAGCAGGAGCTGCGGCTGCTGGGCGCGGTCATGGATCTGCGCGCACAGGCCGGAAAGTGCCCCGGCGGAAGTCACTTCGCCCGCACCGACGTGCTGCGCACCGAGGGCGCGCTGGTCTGCGCGGCGCGTCGCTTCGCCGAGTACGTCGCCGACTCGGGCAAGCTCGGCCACACCGACGGCGACGGCGACACCGTGGTGGATCGCCTCGCCGACGCCGGCTGGGACAGCCCGCTCGCCACCGAGCTGGTGGCCGCCGCCGACATCGATCCCGAGCGCGTGGTCTCGTCGCTGTGGCTGCCGAGCGCGACGCACTGCAACGCCATGCGCGCGCGCGCATGGACCCACGTGGGGGTCGCGTACGTGGAGCGGCAGCCGCCCGATCCCGCCGACGATTCGGATTCGGATTCGGATTCGATGGATCCCGAGGCACCGGTCACGTCCGCACCGATCTGGGTGCTCGTCCTGTCGGCACCACCGCCGTGATCACGCCCACCGGAGCACGGGCCACTGCGGCGGCTCGACGGCAGTGCGCCGGGCCGCTACCCTGGCGGCCCGTGCGTGCGCCCCGATTCGTCCTCGCCGCGCTCTTCGCTGCCCCCGCGGCGTGCGTGATCGACGAGCTCGACGACTACGACGTCGGCGATGCGCCGCTGTGCGAGGCGGCCAGCCCGTGGCCGTCGGAGTACGGCGATCTCGAGGACGACCTGCTCGCACGCATCCAGACCGTGCGCCGGCAGGGCCGCACGTGCGGCGACGTGCGCTTAAACCCGGCGGCGGCGCCCACGGTCGCGCCCGAGCTGCGGTGCGCGGCGCGGGTCCACGCCACGTTCATCGCCGAGAACGGCGGCGTCGGCCACGACGGCTACGACGACACCACCCCCCTGTCGCGGGCCGCCCTCGCGGGCTATCGCGGCTCACTGCGCTACGAACTCGTCGCCCGCGACTTCGTGGGCCCTGGGGCCACCCTGGGCGCCTGGCTCGAGGACGAGGGCCACTGCAGCGCGCTGCTGAGCCGCGCGGTGGTGGACATCGGCATCGGCCACTCGCGCACCGGCGAGGGCAATGCGACCGGCTGGGTGGTGCTGCTCGGCGAGCCGCGCGACGACTGAGCCCACGGCTACACGGCATGGACCAACCCCACGCGATCGTCCGTCTCGCCCAGGCCTTCGGGCTGCAGGTCGGCTACGTCGACTTCAACCGCAACGTGTGCGACGCCGACCCGGAGATCATCGGCGCGGTGGTGCGGGCGCTGGGCGGTGACCCCGACGGCGACGTCGACGCCCAGCTCGACGCCCGCGACCGGGCGCGGTGGCAGACGCCGCTGGGGCCCGTGGTCGTGGCGTGGGACGGAGTGTGCGCGCCGCTGCTGCGGCTGCCACAGTCGCAGCTCGATCGCCCGGTGCAGATCACCGTGCACTGCGAAGACGGCACCGTGCGCGTGCACGCGGTGGTGCCGAGCGCCAGCGCCATCGTCGACGATGTGCGGTGCGACGGCGTCGGCTACACGTGCGTGCGCCTCACGCTGCCCGGCATCTTGCCGCCCGGCTATCACCGCCTCGAGCTCGACGCCCCGCGCACGGGCGCAGTGGTGTTCTCGGCCCCGCGCCGCGTGTGGTCGCCCGAAGGCGACGGCCGTCACTTCGGGATCTTCGCGCCGCTGTACTCGCTGCGATCCGAGCGCAGCCTCGGCGTCGCCGACTACACCGATCTGGGCGATCTGTTCCAGTGGCTCGGGGAGCGCGGCGGCAGCGTGGTCGGCACATTGCCGCTGCTCTCGGCCTATCTCGACGAGCCGTGCGAGGCGAGCCCGTACGTCCCGTGCTCGCGCCTGGCGTGGAACGAGCTGTACCTCGACCTCGAGGCGATCCCCGAGTTCGCCGCGTGCCCCGATGTCCGTGCGCTGCTCGACTCGCCCGAGGTGCGCCGCACCATCGCAGCGTTGCGCAGCGCGGAGCTCGTCGATCACCGCACCGAGAGCGCCCTGCGACGCCGACTGTTGGCGCCGCTGTCGGCACGTATCTTCGCCGCCGGAGGCCCGCGCATGGCCGCGCTCGAGTCATTCGCCGCCGACCGCCCGGAGCTCGTCGACTACGCCCGATTCCGGGCCGCCCAGGAGAAGCTCGGCATGCTGTGGGATCGCTGGCCCACCGCCGCGGCCGCCGGCACCCTGCGCGACGAGGATCTCGATCCCGCCGCGCTGCGCGAGCACATCTTCGCCCAGTTCTGCTGCCACGAGCAGCTCACCGCGCTGGCCGCCCGCGCCCAGGGCGGTGGCCTGGGGCTGTACCTGGACCTGCCGGTCGGTGTGCACGGCCTGGGCTTCGATCCGTGGCGGCACCGCGACGTGTTCGTGCACGGCCTCGCCACCGGTGCGCCGCCCGATCTGCTGTTCGCCGGCGGCCAGAACTGGGCGTTCCCACCGCTATCGCCAGGTGGTCTGCGCGCCAGCGGTCACGCCTACACCATCGCGATGATCCGCAACCACCTGCGTTACGCCAAGGTGCTGCGCATCGATCACGTGATGGGCCTGCATCGGCTCTACGTCATCCCCCAAGGCGCGCGCGCCACCGATGGCATCTATCTCTCGTACGCCGCGGACGAGCTGTACGCGATCTTGTCGATCGAGTCCCACCGCAGCGGCACGCTGCTGGTCGGCGAGGATCTGGGCACGGTGCCGCCCGAGGTCCACGTGGCGATGCGCGAGCACGGCGTGATGGGCATGCACGTGGTCGAATACGCCGCGCGGTCCGAGGGCGTCGCGCTCGAGCCGGCCGAGCCGGGCTCGGTGGCCTCGGTCAACACCCACGACATGCCGATGTTCGCGGCGTTCTGGGACGGCGACGACATCGACGACCGGGTCGCGCTGGGGTGGATCGAGCCGAGCGTCGCGGTGGCCGAGCACGCCGCGCGGGCGCGGCTGCGAGCCAACCTGCGGCGGCACTGGGCCGCCCAGGGGCCACTTGGACCCGACGCCGACTCGGGCGCCGCGCTCATGGCATGCCTCGACGAGCTCGGCCGTGGCGGGGCGCGTCTGGTGCTGGTCGCGCTCGAGGATCTGTGGGGCGAGCGGCATCCCCACAACGTGCCCGGCACGTGGCTCGAGCGCCCGAACTGGCGTCGACGCGCGCGTCACCGCATCGATGCCCTGGACGGCATCCCGGCGGTCGTGGACGGACTCGATCGTCTACGCCGCGCACGGCAGGGCTCGGCGGCGGGCGGGCCGGTGCGCGGGGATGTGACGCGGCTGTCGGCCGACGACGTGCGCGCCTTCACCGAAGGCACGCACGAGGCCATCGGCGATCGCCTCGGCGCCCACCCGATCACCGTCGATGGCGTCGCCGGCACCTCCTTCGGGACGTGGGCGCCGTCGGCGAGTGCGGTGAGCGTGTTCGGCGACTTCGATGGCTGGGATCGCGGACGCCATCCGCTGGTGCCCCACCCCGGCTCTGCGACCACCTCTGTGATTTGGGAGGGCTTCATCCCCGGCGTGGGTGTCGGCGATCGCTACGCGTTCCACCTCGTGGGGCCCGAGGGCGGCGTCGATGTGGCCGACCCGGTGGCCGCCGCTTCCGATCTGCCGCCACGGACAGCGTCGGTCGTCGCCCGGCCACCACGACCCGCCGAGGACGACGCCTGGGCGGCGCGCCACGCCAACCGGCAAGATGGTCCCACGTCGATCTACGAGGTCCACCTCGGGTCGTGGATGCGGGTGCCCGAGGAGGGCAACCGCGTGCTCGGGTACCGCGAGCTCGGCACCGGGCTCGGTCAGTACGCTGCGCGCATGGGCTTCACCCACGTCGCGCTGCTGCCGGATTCATCCCCGGGATCCCGGGGCAGCGTCGCGTTCGCCCCCTGCGCCCGCTTCGGATCGCCCGAGGATTTCCGGACGATGATCGACGCGCTGCACGGCGAGGGCATCGCGGTGCTCGTCGACTGGGCACCCGGCGCGATCGACTGTGGCCGCGGCGAGGTTCGGTCGCTCGCGATCTCGAGCGCGCTCATGTGGCTGGGCCGCTATGGGGTCGATGGTCTGCACGCGGCCGCGATGGCGCCAGATGACGCCGACACCCCGCACACGACCGAGCAGGGGCCGGCCATCACCGTGTGGCAGCGGCTGGGCGAGGCGCTCTCGCGGCGCTTCCCCGCGGCCCAGGGCATGGCCGAGGGCTCGCCTTGCGGTCCCCTCGTCACGCATCCCCCGCACGCCTGCGGCCTCGACTTCGGGCTCGCGTGGGACCGCCTCTGGGCGCACGACACCCTGCGCTACATGGCCCGCGATCCGATCCACCGCGGCTTCCACCAGCACGAGCTGACCTCTCGCATGGCACACGCCTGGGGCGAGCGGTTCGTGTTGCCGCTGTCCCACCCCCATGTCGCGCCCGGCAGGGGATCGTTGCTCGCCCAGATGCCGGGTGACCGCTGGCGGCAGTTCGCGAACCTCCGCCTGTTGTACGGATCCATGTGGGGCCAGCCGGGCAAGAAGCTGATGTTCATGGGCTGCGAGTTCGCCCAGCTCGCCGAGTGGAACCGCGATGCGTCGCTCGACTGGCACCTGCTGGGCGATGCGATGCACCGCGGCGTGCAGGATTGGGTGGCCGACCTCAACCGACTGCACCGCGACCTTCCTGCGCTGCACGAGCTCGATCACGATCCGGCCGGCTTCGCATGGATCGATTCGAGCGACACCGTGAACAGCGTGCTCGCGTGGCTGCGCCGCAGTCGTGACGGCGACCGCGTACTGGTGGTCTGCAACTTCACGCCGGTGCCGCGGCCGGGCTACCGCGTGGGCGTGCCAGCGGGCGGCGAATGGCGGGAGCTCGCCAACAGCGACGCCGTGCAATACGGCGGCAGCGGCGTCGGCAACTTCGGCGGCGTGTGGGCCCAGGCCGCCCCGGCCCACGGCCACGCCTGGTCGGTCGAGCTGACCCTGCCACCGCTCGCGGTGCTCATGCTGCGCGAGGTGGGGCCGTGAACCCGCGCTACATCTGCATCCACGGGCACTTCTACCAGCCGCCCCGTGAAAATCCCTGGCTCGAGAGCATCGAGGTCCAGGAGTCGGCCTATCCGTTCCACGACTGGAACGAGCGCATCACCGCCGAGTGCTACGGCCCCAACGCGTCGGCACGGATCCTCGACGATCGCGGCTACATCACCCGCATCCTCAGCAACTACGCGCGGATGAGCTTCAACTTCGGGCCCACGCTTCTGTCGTGGCTCGAGCGCAACCGCAAAGACGTCTATCGCGCGATCGTGGCCGCCGACGGCCAGAGCCGCAAGCGCTTCTCCGGCCACGGCTCGGCGATCGCCCAGGCCTACAACCACTCGATTCTGCCGCTGTGCTCCCGTCGCGACAAGCGCACGCAGATCCGCTGGGGCATCCGCGACTTCGAGCACCGCTTCGCCCGCCGCCCCGAGGGCATGTGGCTGCCCGAGGCCGCGGTCGACGACGAGACCCTCGAGCTGCTGGTGGACGAGGGCATCGGCTACACCCTGCTCGCGCCGCACCAGGCCAGCTCGTGCCGCGAAAAGGGCCAGAGCGCGTGGATCGACGTCGGCGGCGCACGCATCGATCCACGGCGTGGCTACTTCGCCGACGTCGGCGGCGGCCGCGGCATCACGCTGTACTTCTATGATGGCCCGGTGTCGCAGTCGATCGCGTTCGAGCGCCTGCTCGAGAGCGGCGAGGGCTTCGCCGCCCGCCTGCAGAGCGCGTTCGACGGCGGCGCCGAGCCCCAGCTCGTCCACGTCGCCACCGACGGCGAGACCTACGGCCACCACCACCGCTACGGCGACATGGCGCTGGCGTACGCGCTGCACCAACTCGAGGCGTCGAGCACGGTGCGCCTGACCAACTACGGCGAGTACGGGGCCCTGCATCCGCCCGTGCACGAGGTCCGCATCGCCCAGCGTACGTCGTGGAGCTGTGCCCACGGTGTCGAGCGCTGGCGCAGCGACTGCGGCTGCAACAGCGGCGGGCAGCCGGGTTGGAACCAACGCTGGCGTGCGCCGCTTCGCGACGCCCTGGACTGGCTCGCCGCGCGCCTCGACGCCGCCTTCGAGGACCTCGGTACGCCCCTGCTCCCCGACGTCTGGGCCGCCCGCGACGCCTACGTCGACGTGATGCTCGACCGCAGCACCGACGCGATCGAGCGATTCCTGCACCGCCACGCGCTGGCGCCCGCAAAAGGTGGCGATCGGACCCGCGTGTTGCAGCTGCTCGAGATGCAGCGCCACACCCAGCTGATGTACACCAGCTGCGGCTGGTTCTTCGACGACGTCTCGGGCATCGAGACCATCCAGATCATCCGCTACGCCGCCCGCGCGCTGCAGCTGGCACAGAAGCTCGGCGTCCCGTCGTTGCAGGCCGAGTTCCTCGAACGGCTGGGCTGCGCCGCGAGCAACATCTGCGAGCTCGGCGACGCGGCAGCGATCTATCGTCGATCGGTCGAGCTGCTCGACCTCGACGAGCTGGCCGCCCACTATGCGGTGAGCTCGCTGTTCCATCCCTACGAGGAGCGCGCCGAGATCTTCTCGTACTTCGTCGACCGGCTCGAGATGCACGCGTCGACGCTCGGCCGCGCCAAGCTGGCGCTGGGCACCATCCGCATCACCTCCAAGGTGACCCTGGAGACCGCCATCCGCAGCTTCGGGTTCATCCACTTCGGCGATCACAACCTGTCGGGCGGCGTGCGTAGCTTCGCCGACGAACAGGGCTTCCGCACCATGCGGGACGAGGTCGCGCGGGCCTTCGATCGGGCCGACATGCCCGAGGTCCTGCGCCTGCTCGACCACCACCTGGTCGAGCTCACCTACTCGCTGCGCTCGCTGTTCCGCGACGAGCAGCAGCGCGCCCTCGACGTCATCGTCCGCGGCGCGCTGACCGACGCCGACGCCCTGGCCAGCCAGGTCTACGAGACCCACTCGCCCCTGGTCCGCTATCTCGCGACCCTCGATCTGCCGCTGCCCCGAGCGCTGCGGGGCCTCGCCGACTTCGTGCTGCACTCGGCGCTGCGTCGCGAACTCGATCGCAGCGACCTCGAGTTCGGTCGCATCCGGGCGCTGCTCGGCGAGGCCCGCGACGTCGGCACCGAGATCGATCGGGTGGGGATCGGGTTCTCGCTGCGCCAGGCGATCGAGCGGGCGACGAACCAATGGGCCGAGGAGCCCGAGCAGCTCGGGCGGCTGCGTCGGCTGCGGCGCGCCGCCGAGTTCGCCCGCGCGATGAACTTCGAGCTCGATCTGTACCACGTGCAGAACCGCTTCTACGCCCTCATGGAGACGGTCTACCCCCGCTTCCACGAGCAGGCCGAGCGCGGGGATCGGATCGCGGTCGAGTGGCGCGAACATTTCGTCGCGCTCGCCGAGGCGCTGCGCGTGCGCGTCCGCGGCCGCGACCCGTGAGCACCCGCGGCGGCTACCGAGACCGACGTGGCCGCACCAGCGCCAGGCCCACGAGCGCGACCAGCCCGCTCGTTCCGCCACCACCGGCGGTCCGGCAGCCGCAGCCGTCGCCGCCCGCGGTCGCCGCCCCGCCCTCGCCCGACGTGGTCTCCGCGCCTCGCGAGGTCGCCCCCGAGGCCGCACCGGTGGTGTCGACGGCCGCGGTCGACGAGCCGCCCTCGCCCGAGTCCTCACCGGTATCGTCGCACGAGGATCCGCCGACGAATCCGCCGCCCTCGGTGCACGGGCCGTCGGCGTTCACGATCGTGAGGCGCTCGAGCATGAACGCCGAGTAGGTGCGGCCGTCCGGATCTTCGACGTCGACGCGCAGCGTCGCGAGCTTGCCGAACAGCGCCTCGGGCGGGGCGAACTCGAGGGTAAAGCTGTCACCCTCGACCGGCACGCCCGGCCCATAGACCTGCCACGGCGGCGGCTCGACCTCCGCGTCGGACTCGTATGCCGCCCAATAGGCCACGAGTGTGCTGCCGGCCGGCGCATCGACGCAGCCCTCGATCATCCCCACCTGGTTGCGGTGCAGCAGCAGCTCGCCGGTGGTCACCGCGACCGCCGGCCCCACCGCGTCCGGATCGCCGTCGTGGATCTTGACGACCCCCGGGCGCGGCGACCACACGTTCTGGACAGGCTCGTAGGTGTAGCCCTCGATGGTGTAGACGCCCGGCGGCACCGACCCCGTGTCCCAGTCGACGCCCTCCTCGGCCATCGCGCAGGTGATCGGGCGGCGATCGGCGTCGGCGTTGATGCGAAACCAGCAGTCGTCCCAGTCGGCGCGGAGCTCGAAGATCTCATCGGGCGCGACCGCCCCCGGCCGGAGCTGACCGACCATCTCCGAGGCCTCGACGTCGGCGCCGGTGATCCAACCCGGCAGCGGCGCGTCGATCCGGTGACCGTGGCACAGGCCGAAGAATTGGTGGGTGCGGCTTTGCGGCGACTCGTCAGGGCCGACCTGGGTGTCCTCGTGAGGGATCGCGTACGGGATGTGCAGCGGCCCGGCTGTGCGATCGTGCAGGATCATGCACGGCGTCTGCACCGGCGGCATCTCACAGTTCCCGTTGCCCTCCCAATTCACCGGGGTGCGCTCGTGCTCCTCGTTGCTGGCACGGGCGACGCCGGGCAGCGCGAGCGCGGCGAGCACGGCGAATCTTGCAGCGTCACGCATCGCGATCACGCGCAGTACGAGACCGCGCCGCCCTCGCCGACCCTGGTGACGCACTCCATCGACTGGCAGTGGATGTCGAGCTCGCAGGCCTCGCCGCTGAAACCGTGGCTGCACACCGCGATCGGGCCATCGGGTCCGAGTTGCTGCAGGCACACGCCGTCGGACTCGCAGCTCTCGCCGACCTGGCACCCGCCGTTGCCGGTGCTGTCCGATCCGGTGAGGTCGGTCGTCAACGTCGGATCCGTCAGGCTCGTCGACCCGCTCGGATCGGGCATCGTCGCGCCGCCGACGGTGCCTGCGGTGCCCGCAGTACCGTCACCACTCGAGCTGTCGGAGCCGGCCGTGGCCGTGGCGGAGCCCGACGCGGTCACGCCCCCGACGGTGACGCTGCCCGCCGACACGCCGATCGGCACGGGACCGTTGCGCTCGGGCTCGCCGCATGCGGCGATCGTGGTCAGCGCACCCGCGAGCACGCGCGCGATCGCCCCGGGGTTTGGCTTGGCACTCACGCCGACGAGCCTCGCACGTCCGGCGGCCGGGCGGGAATCGCATAGGCGCCGGTGGCGTGGCAGACCGGCCCGCCGGACCCGTGCGCGTCCTCGCTGTGGATGCGGACGTCGCCGTGGACGAGGCGCCGGCCCGCGCGCAACACCTCGCAGCGCGCGAGCAACGGCGCCGGCGGCGGCCGACGCAGAAAACTGATCGACATCTGAGTCGTGACCGCTGCCGGCTGCATGCCCACCACACTCAGCACGGCGGCCCACATCGTGAGATCGGCCAGCGTGAACAGGGTCGGGCCGCTGATGGTGCCGCCGGGGCGCACGAACGCGTCGTGGTAGGCCAGGCGGATCTCGGCGAAACCGTGCGCCAGCGACACGACCGCCCAGCGAAAGCGCGGATCGATGGGCATCGTCGCCGCGACCATGCGCTCGAAGGCCGCGGCATCGACGGCGGACGGGGCTCGGTCGGTCACGGCGGACAGCGTGGCATCCGCGGCGCGGGTGGGGAAGGCCGGGGCGCGCCGCGTCAGCGCGCCGCGTCAGCGCGCCGCGTCAGCGCGCCGCGTCAGCGCGCCGCGTCAGCGCGCCGCAGTGACCAGCCAGATGGCGCCGGGGTAGCCTACCCCATCGTCGCCAAGCGCCGCACCGTAGGCCTCGCGCATGTCGGCGAGCGCAGCGTCGCGGGCGGCGGGCTCGGCCTCGCGCAGCGGCGTGGCCGTGGGTCCGACCTCGGTGGCGAAGCGCACCGCGTCGTCGACGTCGGTGCCGATCGGCAAGCAGGCGTCGACGGGCTCGAGCGCGACGTCGCGCCACCCCGCCGCCGTGAGCAGGGCGCGGACGCGGTCGGCATCCGCGAAGGCGAAGGGCCCGGGGGCGCCGGCTGCGGGCGGTGGCGGCACCTCGATGTGCCGCGACATCGCGGCGAGCGATGCGGACACCCACGCATTTTCGGCGAAGCCGCGCCAGCAGGCGAACGTGAGCCGACCGCCGGCACGGGTCGCCGCCGCGAGGTTCGCGAACGCGGCGGTGGGCTGGGCGAAGAACATCACGCCGAAGCGCGAGAACACCAGATCGAAGCTGCCGGGATCGAAGCCGTGGAGCTGGGCGTCGGCCTCGGTGAAGTCGAGGTGTACGAGGCTCAGCTCGCTCGCCCGCATGCGCGCCCGTGCGAGCATCGGCGCCGAGACGTCCACACCGAGGACCGCACCGTCGGAGCCGACCCTCGCGGCGAGGCGCGCGGCGCTCTGGCCGGTGCCGCAGCCGACATCGAGCACACGCTCGCCGGGCAGGGCCGCAGCACGCTCCATCAGCGGGCCGTCGAGCGGCGCGAGCATCCGCGCGAGGTGGAGATCCGCTGCGATCCATCGCGGTCCCGCGCACGCGTTCCAGTACTCGATCTGCTCGGCGTTGGGTCCGGTGCTCACGGTGACTCCGGCGTGCAGCCTAGCAACGATCAGTCCTCGGCGCCCACGACCGGCAGTGGCCGCGCCTGCCGGGCGGGCCGGTCGCCCAGCGTACCGTCGGCAATCATCGTGCCCGTCCGCGTCCGCATCGTCGCGTACTCGCGGGGGTGGAAGCCGCGTTCCGCCCACGGCGGCTCCTCGCGCGGGGTCTTGTTCATGATGCTGACCGGGAACGACGAGTGCGGCAGGCCGAAGAAGTGGCCGAGCTCGTGCGCCAACGTGCGCGATCCGGCGATCGACGAGAGGATCACGAAGCGCCGCGTCGGCTCGGCGCGGTCACGCCAGTGCACGCCGCGGATCTCTTCGCCGGCGATGTCGACGTCGCCGAGCCGACGCACGACCCAGACGTGGACGACGTGGGGATCGTGGGCGCCGCGGCCGAGGCTATCGCGCTCGGTGCGGGTCGCGAGCTCGGCGAACGCGGCGGGCTCTTGGCGCACCGCCGTGGCCTCGAAGCCGACGCCGATGGTGGCGAACAACCCGTTGGCCGCCGCGAGTTGGTCGGCGAACCATCGCGGCGTCTGCACCGGCGCGCCGTCTTCGACCACGACGTGCACCACGATGCCGAAGCACCGCTGCGCCCGCGTGGGACAGGCCGGCGTGCCGGCGACGAACGCCTGCAGGCCGAGTCGCTCCCGGGCCTGCAGCAACGTGCCGACGCCGAGGGCAGGCGCGGTGGGGGAGAGCATCGCCAACCCAGCGGCCAACCAACAGGAGAGCACGGCGACGAGCGCGGCCACGCTCAGAACCCGACGCGGGAGATCCGGAGGATCTCGAAGATCGCCCGCGCCGCCGGCGACTTGTTGAGCGTGTAGAAGTGGATGCCCGGCACGCCCGTCGGCGCGCGCACGAACGGCGCGCCCGCCGACGGTCGCAGCAGCTGCCGGCATTGGTGCGCCGCGTAGCTGACCCCCGCCCAGAACACCTCTTGCGGATCGCCCTCGGAGTCGGCTAGCCGCGTGCGCAGCACCTCGGGAATCGTCGCGCCGCACATCTGCGAGAAACGCTCGACCTGCGAGGCGTTGGTCACCGGCATGATGCCCGCGAGGATCGGCACCGTGATCCCGGCGGCGCGGGCGGCCTCGTCGAAGGCGAAGTAGCGGGCGTTGTCGAAGAACAGCTGGCTTATCAGGAACTCGGCCCCGGCGTCGACCTTGGCCACGAGGTGGCGCAGGTCGACCTGGCCGTCCTTGGCCTCGGGGTGGACCTCGGGGTAGCAGGCTGCGCCGACGCAGAACTCGCCGCGGCTGCGGATGAACTCGACCAACTCGGTCGCGTGGTGGAAGCCGCCGGTGGTCGCGGTGAACGCCGTCTCGCCCCGGGGCGGATCACCGCGCAGCGCCAGCACGTTGTGCACGCCCGCCGCCGCGAGCTGGTCGAGCACCGCGGCGAGCTCGTCGCGGGTGGCCCCGACGCACGTGAGGTGGGCCATCGCCTCGATGCCGAAGTCGCGTTTGATCCGCGACACGAGATCGATCGTCCGCGCGCGGGTGCTGCCGCCGGCGCCGTAGGTGACCGACACGAAATCGGGCTCGAGCGGGGCGAGGCGTTCGAGGCTCCGCAGCATGCTCTTTTCGCCCTCGGGGGTCTTGGGCGGGAAGAACTCGAAGCTGAACACCGGTCGCTTGTGCGCCAGGCGATCGCGGATGAACATCGAGGGCGAAGGTAGCACGCCAAGGCGGCGAGCCCGGCAGATCACCGCGCGAGCTCGCCGGCCTCGATGCGGCGCAGCGCAGCGTCCTCGCCGTCGATGCCGCGCACGAGCAGCGCGCCGTCGACGTCGATCCCGACGGCATGCACTTCGCGCTTCACTCCGCCGTGGCCCTCGCTGACCGACACCACGCGCCCCAGCGACACGCACGCCGCCTCGTAGCGCTCGCGTACCGCCGCCAGGCCCTCGCGCTCGAAGGCGTCGAGGACCGGCTCGAGCGCGTCGAGTACGGCGACGAGCACCTCGCCGCGACCGACCGGCGCGCCGGCCATGGCGCCGACCACAGCATCGACCGGGGCGCCGACGACAGCGCCGAGGGCAACCGCCGTCTCGCGCAGCGGCTTGGGCCACGCCGCCGACGCGACGTTGATGCCGAAGCCCACCACGATCTGCGGCACACCGGCGAGCCACCGCGCCTCGCACAGGATGCCGGCGAGCTTGCGATCGCCGACGACCAGATCGTTGGGCCACTTGAGCCCGAGTTCGGGGCACCACCGCAGCAGGCCCTCGCGCAATCCCACGCCGACCGCCAGGCCCAGCGCTGCCCAGGCGGCGCCGACCCGCCCCGGCCGCAGCACGATGCTCGCGTACACATGGGAGGCGGGCGGCGAGTGCCACGGCCGGCCGAAGCGGCCGCGGCCGGCGTGCTGGGCATCGGCGGTGACGAGCGCGCCGTGGGGAGCGTCGGTCGCCGCCCACGCCGCGGCGTCATCGTTGGTCGAGCCGGTGTGGGCGTGGTGGCGATGGGTCGCGCCGAGCCACCGCGTGCGCCGATGGGCGGCCACATACCCGGGGAGATCGTCGCTGGACACCGTCACGCGCCATACTCGAACAGCAGCGAGACGTCGGCGGCGTGTACCGAGTGGGTGAGGCCACCGACGCTGATGAGGTCGACGCCGAGGCCCGCGACCCGCGTGACGCGATCGAGATCGACGTTGCCCGACACCTCGATGATGGCCCGGCCACCGATGCGCGCGACCGCCTGGGCGATGAGCGCGTCGTCCATGTTGTCGAGCAGGATCGCGTCGGCACCGGCCGAGAGCGCCTGATCGACCTCGACGAGGTTGGTGACCTCGCACTCGATGCGCATGCCGTGGGGTGCGTGGCCACGCGCCGCGACGATGGCCGCGGCGATGCTACCGGCGCACCGCACATGGTTCTCCTTGATGAGGACGCCCGAGCCCAGATCGTTGCGATGGTTGTGGCCGCCGCCGCAGCGCACGGCGTAGCGATCGAGCGTGCGCAGCCCCGGCATGGTCTTGCGGGTGTCGGTGACGCGGCAGCGCCCCGCGGCCGCCTCGGCGTAGCGCCGCACCGTCGACGCGATTCCGCACATCCGCTGCACGAGGTTGAGGGCGGTGCGCTCGGCACCGAGCAGCGCGCGGGCGTTGCCCCCGACGCGGGCGATGACGGTGCCACGGGGCACCGCGGCGCCCTCGGCGTGCTCTGCGGTCCACGCGACGCCCGCATCGAGGCGCTCGAACACGCGACGGGCGACCGGCAGGCCGCACACCACGGTCTGCGCCTTCGCCACTAGCTCGGCCCGCGCACCGAGGGACGCCGGCACGGTCGCCCGCGCCGTCACATCGCCCGCGGCGAGGTCCTCGCGCAGCGCCCGATCGATGATCTCGTCGATGTCCCCGAGCTCAGGATCCCACATGTGTCACCTTCGTGCCCGTTCGCGGCGGCGCCGTCCAGCGCTCGATGCTCCACCCGCGGAGCCGGGCGAGCTTGCGCAGGCGCAGATCGGGGTTGATCACGCGCGGCAGGCCGACGCGCTCGAGCATGGGCAGATCGGAGACACTGTCGGAGTAGAAGTAGCTGGCCCCGAGATCGATGCCGTGGTCTGCCGCGAAGCGCTCGGCGTGTTCGACCTTGCCGCGGCCGTAGCAGGCCGGGGGCGTGTACCGGCCGGTGAAGCGGCCGCCGTCGATCTCGACACGGGTACACAGCGTGTGCTCGATGTCGAGGGCGACCGCCACCGGCAGCGTCACGAACTGGGTGGCCGAGGTGAGCAGCACGAGCACGTCGCCGGCCCTGCGGTGCTCCGCGATGCGGGCGCGGGCCTCGGTGCAGATCGCCCACTCGATCTCCGCATGGAACCACCGCGCCATCTCGTCGGCGAGCGGTGCGACCTCGCGGCCGGCGTAGCCCGACAATACGCGAGCGGCCATCGCCTCGTAGTCGAGCAGGCCGAAGCGGTACTGGGTCAGCCACTTCAAGGCGCGCGCGACCTGGACCACGCCCATCTGCTTGGTCCGCCACATGTACTCGATCCACCGCGAGCCCGAGTTGATCTCGAGCACGGTGTGGTCGATGTCGAAGAACGCGGCGACGCGGCCCGGCACCGCCGCACCGTACGTCGTCGGCCCAGCCGCCGGCAAGCCCAGCGGCGGGGCCTCCGTCCTTCTGGGGGACCGGCCCGGTCCCCACCGGGCAAAGCCCAGCGGAACCTTCCCCCTCCCTATCGCTGTCGCTCTCTCAGCGCGCGAACGTGCTCGCGAGCAGCAGCGACATCAGGAGATTCGACGCGGCGTGGAAGAGCGCGGGCGCCCACAGGCTGCCGCTGCGCCGCCACAGCCACGAGAACACCAGCGAGGGAAAGAAGGTCGCCAGCCGCGCCACCGCCAACTCGCCGACCAGGTGCCCCATCGCGAACACGAAGGACGCCAAGAGCGCCGCGATCCCGAGCGGTGCGCCGAAGATCCTGCGGCGCGCCGGCCACCGCTCTTCGAGCGCGCTCATGAGATAGCCGCGGTGGAACACCTCCTCGGGCAGCGCGATGGTGAACAACTCTTTGGCGATCTCGAGCAGCATGCCAAACCCCGCGTACAGCAGCCACGCCTCGGGCAGCCGCAGCGCGCCCGGCCAGAACGATCCGACGTACGTGCGGCAGAACCGGCCGAGGTAGTGCTCGAGCCCACCTGCGGCCGGCGTGAGGCCCTCGACCCACAACACCGGCGAGAGCACGGCGAGGTTCCCGTTGCAGACCTCGGCGTAGAACCACAGGAACCCGAGCACGAAGGGCGGGAAGACCACGGCTGCCACGAGCGCGGCCCACTTCGCACCGCGCCACGACCAGCGCGGGATCACCCCGTCGGGTCCGACCTGCCACGCGCGGGCCCGCTCCGGATCACGCCGCAGGATGTAGCCCGGCAGCAGGTAGAATCCGGCGACCAGCCCGAGATAGCGGATGTCGTCGCCGAGACCGACGAGCCCGAGCAGCAGGTAGCCGACGTACAGCGCCGCGGTCACCAGCAGCGCCTGCCTCGCCAGCTCGGGTCGCAGCGGCAGGCTGACGGCGGGCTCAGGCACGTCGCGGCATCATAGCGGCGCGCCCGCATGCGCGCGACGTGCCGACGTGCCGACGTGCCGACGTGCCGACGTGCCGACGTGCCGACGTGCCGACGTGCCGACGTGCCGACGTGCCGACGTGCCGACGTGCCGACCCGACTTGCTGCGCCGCGCGGCGCGCTATTTCATGGTCGTCGACAGCCGGCCCAGGCGACGCCGCAGGCTCTCGAGGGTCTCCGAGAGCTGGTCGAGGTGATCGAGCACGCCGACCTCGCTCGCGAGGGCGTGGACGTGCTCGCGGCACACCTGCGGCGACTCGAGGGTCTGCATCGTGCGGGTCAGGAAGTCCTCGATCCGCGTCATCGCCAGGGCGGTCTCCCGGAGATCGTCGTCGATGAACAGCAGCGTGTTCTCGATGTCCCGCACCCGCATGAGGGTGCCGGCGGGCACCTCGGTCGGGTGGCTGCCCCGGTCGAGGAGCCGATCGCGGGCGCGGGAGCGGCGGCCGCTGCCACGGCGCTCGGAATCGGCCCCGGTGCTCGGCGTGGCGTCGGCCTCGCCCTCGTGCGCGTGCGTCGTCGGGGCGGGGATCATCATCGTCCCCTGGGCTGCCATGGCCGCGCCATCGGCCGCAAGTTTTCGACGTGGTTGCCCGGTGGCGCCCGCCGTCGTAGGGATCCATGTCCGCTCCGGTCCGGCGCGGGGGCCCGAGCGCGGGGCACCCGCGGCGATCGCCTGTGCGCGAACCCGCCGCTTTCGCGCCCACGCGAGGGCCCCACCCCGATCCACCATGGCGCAGATTCCCGACGAGAAGGTGCAAGAGGTCCGCGACCGCGTGGACATCGTCGACCTCATCGGTCGCTACATGGAGCTGCGCCGCGCCGGCCAGAACTACAAGGGCCTGTGCCCCTTCCACGGCGAGAAGACGCCCAGCTTCAACGTCAACCCCACGCGCAAGGGCTTCAAGTGCTTCGGCTGCGGCCAAGGCGGCGACGCGATCCGCTTCGTCATGGAGATCGAGGGCAAGAGCTTCCCCGAGGCCGTCCGCAAACTCGCCGAGCTCTACGGCGTCACGCTGCCCAACGTCTCGCCGCACGATGTTCGCCGCGAGTCCGAGAAGGACGAGGCCTACGCCCTGTGCGCGGCGGCCACCAAGCTGTGGCAGTCGATCCTCGCGGACGCCCCCGAGGGCGCGGCGGGCCGGGCCTACCTCACCGCCCGCGGCCTCGACGCCACCAGCGTGGAGGCGTTCCGGCTGGGCTACGCGCCGGCGCCGGCCGAGGCGGGGTGGGATCGCCTCGCGTCTACCCTGGCCGAGGCGCGGCTCTCGCTCCCGCTCGCCGAGACGCTGGGCCTCGTCGCCCGCAGCGAGAAGTCGGGGCAGTGGTACGACCGATTCCGCGGCCGGCTGGTGTTCCCCATCGTCGCCCCTGGCGGCGAGGTGATCGCTTTCTCGGCGCGAATCGTACCGCCCCATGATGTCGGTGTCGGCCTCGACGATACGCCGCCGCCGAAGTACATCAACTCGGCGGAGTCGCTGCTCTACGCCAAGGGACGCACCCTGTTCGGCATCCAGCAGGCGCGCGCAGCCCTTTCGGCGACGCGCAGGGCGATCCTCGTCGAGGGGAACCTCGACGTGGTGCGGCTGCACCAATGGGGGCAGCGCGAGGCCGTGGCCCCGCTGGGCACCGCCTTGACCGCCGATCAGGCCAAACTCCTGGCGCGATTCTGCGACCAGGTCGTCATGACCTTCGACGGCGATGCCGCCGGGCGCAAGGCCGCGTGGGCCGCCCTGCCCCCGCTGCTCGAGGCCGATCTCGACGTCCGCATGGTGCTGCTGCCCGAGGGCGAGGATCCCGACAGCCTCGGCCCCGAGCGCATGAAGGCGCTGTTGGCCCGCCCCGAGGCCGCGCTGGTCGAGATGATGGTGCGCATGGCCCAAAACGCCGGCGACGCCGTCGACGCCCGCGCCCGCGCCTTGGACCGCATCTTGCCGCTCATCGCACGGGCCCCGCGGGAGAGTCAGCGACAGCTCTACGCAGACCGCGCGGCGACGCTCTTCGGGGTCCCACCCAGTCGCATCGAGTCGAGCCTTCGACGGTTGTCGGAGCAGAGTGCTGCGGGGCGCACGCGCAGCGCGGCGGGCCCCGAAGATCACCGCGGCGCAGGCCGTTCTGGCCCCATCCGGGAGGGTGGCCGGGAGGGTGGCCGGGAGGGTGGCCCGGCGGCTGGCCCGGCGGATACCCCGGAAGAAAACTCTCGCCACTTTCGCTCGACATCCCAAGGAGTCGTGCCACTATCCGCGGCCGTGCGCCCCCTGCCGCCGCTTCCAGCAGGCCAGAGTCAACTGGCCATGCTGTTGGTCGACGTGCCCCATCTCGCGGGCGTCGCCGAACGGGCAGGCGCGCTCGATTGGATCAAGGATCCGCGGCTGGCCCCGATCGCCCGTGCGGTGCTCGACGGTGCGCGCCGCGGCGAAGACCTCGGCATGTCCGAGCTGCTCGCGCTCGTCGATGCCGAAGCCCAGGCCCTGGTCCACGAGCGCGTCTTCGCCGGTGAGTACCGCGACCTGGGCGCGACCAATCCCCAAGCCCTCCTCGACGATCTGGTGCGGCGCTGCGAACGCGAATCCCTCACCGAGGAGAAGCGCCGCGTCGACGTCGAGGCCAAGCGCCTCGCCGCCGACGGATTCGACCGCGAGGCCGCGGAGCGTCAGAACTACGGGCTGCAGCTCTCTCGTAGGATCGACGAGCTCCGCCGCCCCGTCGACCTGGCGCCCCAGCGCAACTGATCTCCCCCTTCGCGCCCATGCCGGCGCGTCCCCTACCGGACTCAATTTACCCATGGCTCACCCTGCCCAAGGTCTCGAGGCCTCCACCATGATGCGCAAGACCCCGACGCGAACTGTCGACGCCGAGAAGCTCAAGAAGAACCTGATCGCGTACGGGAAGAAGAAGGGCCACATCACCCAGGACGAGCTGCAAGAGCTCCTCCCGCCCGATCTGATCGACCCGGCCGAGTTCGATCAGTGGGAGGCGATGCTCGTCGCCGAGGGCGTCTCGATCCTGCCCAAGGACGAGCCCAAGGTCGCCGCCGCGAAGATCGCCGCCACCAAGGTCGCCACCCGCAAGGTGATGCCCAAGCGCTTCGAGAAGGACGACGAAGAGGATGAGCAGGCCCGCACCAACGATCCGGTGCGCATGTACCTGCGCAAGATGGGCTCGGTCTCGCTGCTCACCCGCGAGGGCGAGGTAGAGATCGCAAAGCGCATCGAGGAGGGCGAGCGGCGCCTCCTCGAGATCGCGCTGCGCAGCCCGGTGGCCATCCCGTACATCTTCGAAATGTACGACCGCATCAAGCGCGGTCAGATGCGCATCAAGGACGTCATCCAGGTCAGCAATCCGGCCGACACCGGCCCGATGACGACGCTCGCCGCCGCTGCCCCCGAGCCGAGCCCCGTCAACCAGGAGGCCGCGCTCGAGAACGTGCAAAAGCAGCTCGAGCGGATCCGTCGCCACCAAAAGGAGCTCGAGAAGCTGCGCGAGCAGGTCGATCCGCTCGCCGAGAAGAAGCCCGGCGACACCAAGCGCAGCAAGGCCCAGATCCAGGTCGAAGACCACGAGAACGCCTGCATCGAGGCGATCACGGACATGAACCTGAGCCGGCGCCCGATCGACGGCATCGTCGAGGAGCTGACCCAACTCGTCGACCGCGTGATGCGAGCCGAGCGCGACCTCACCGAGTGTGAGCGGCGGGCGGGCATGGACCTAAAGGAGCTGCGCAAGCTCTTCAAGGACGTGCGCCTGTCCGAAGAAGAGGAATTCAAGCTCTGCCGTCGGCTCGGGCTGCACCCCTCGGAGCTGCACGAGGTCGAGGCCCGCATGCGCCTGGCGACCAAGCGCATCAAGCAGGTCGAGCAGGAGACCTCGATGCGCGCGACCGACCTCCAAGAGGTCCACGGCAAGCTGATGACCGCGCGTCGTCAGGCCGAGAAGGCCAAGGCCGAGCTCGTCGAGGCCAACCTCCGGCTCGTGGTGTCGATCGCGAAGAAGTACACCAACCGCGGACTGCAGTTCCTCGACCTCATCCAAGAGGGGAACATCGGCCTGATGAAGGCCGTCGACAAGTTCGAGTACAAGCGCGGCTACAAGTTCTCCACGTACGCGACGTGGTGGATTCGTCAGGCGATCACCCGCGCCATCGCCGATCAGGCCCGGACCATCCGCATCCCGGTCCACATGATCGAGACGATCAACAAGCTCATCCGCACCAGCCGCTATCTGGTGCAGGAGCTCGGCCGCGAGCCCACGCCCGAGGAGATCGCCGAGAAGATGGAGCTGCCGCTCGACAAGGTCCGCAAGGTCCTCAAGATCGCCAAGGAGCCCATCTCGCTCGAGACCCCGATCGGCGAAGAGGAAGACTCGCACCTCGGCGACTTCATCGAGGACAAGAACATGACCTCGCCCTCGGACGCGGTCATCAACTTGAACCTCGCCGACCAGACCCGCCGCGTGCTGGCCACACTCACGCCCCGCGAAGAAAAGGTCCTGCGCATGCGCTTTGGCATCGGCGAGGCTTCGGATCACACCCTCGAAGAGGTGGGCCAGGACTTCTCTGTCACCCGCGAGCGCATCCGCCAGATCGAGGCGAAGGCGCTGCGCAAGCTCCGGCACCCGAGCCGCAGCAAGCGGCTCAAGGCGTTCGTCGAGAACTAGCCTCTGCGCCCAAGAACTCCGGCGAGCGACACGGTACGGCCGACGCGCGGAGTGCTCCCCGCAAGCGGGCGGGGGGGGCCGAGTGCAGTGGGTGCTCCGCGCCGATCTCAGCGGCGTGTCGCCGCGTGATCCTCGACCGCCTGCCACACGCGCAGCGCGTTGCCGCCGAGGATCTTCTCGAGTTCCACAGCCGTGCGGCCGCGCTGCAAGAGCACCCGCACGAGGTTCGGATACTCGCCGACGTGCCGCAGGCCCTCGGGCAGGCTGTCACCGACGCCGTCGAAGTCGGAGCCGAGCCCGACGTGGTCGACGCCGACGAGGCCGATGACGTGCTCGATGTGAGAGGCGACGTGCTCGACCGTGGCGCGCGGTACCGGGTGCCGTGTGTCGTACTCGGCGAGGAACGCCAGCCCGGCGGGGCTCTGGGGCGCGAGCTTGGCCTTGCGCAGCGCCCGGGTTGCGGCGGCAGCATGACGATCCCGGGCAGTGCGGACCTCCCCCGACAGGAAGTCGCTACCGAAGTTGATCATGATGACGCCACCTTGCTTCGCGAGGGCGCGGATCATGTCGTCGCTCATGTTGCGCTCGAAGTGCGGCGTGAAGTGCCGACACGACGAGTGGGTCGCGAGCACCGGCGCCCGGCTGGCCGCCATGACGTCCCAGAACGCCTGATCCGACAGGTGCGAGACGTCGACCATGACGCCCACGCGGTTCATCTCGGCGACCACCTGCTCGCCGAATGCCGACAGCCCACCGTGGGTGTGGCGGGTGTCGAAGGACGAGTCGGAGATGTGGTTGTCGCGGCTGTGAGTCAGCGTGATGTAGCGGATGCCGCGGCCGTGGAAGTACGTGACATTGGCCAGGTCACCCTCGAGCGGGGCGCCGTTCTCCATGCCCATCGGCAGCGAGATCAGGCCCGCGGCGGCATTGCGGCGCACCGTGGCCACGTCGGGGGCGAGCGCGAATTTGTCGGGCGCACCGGCGGCGAGGCCAAGGACGAGATCGATCAGATGATCGGCGTGGGCGCGCGCGCCTCTGCCCTCGAACTTCGAGGCCACGTAGATCGACATGAACGGCGCATCGAGGCCGCCTTCGCGCGCCCGCGGCCAGTCGAAGTCGCCGGTCGGCGTGGCGAGGCTGGGATCCTCGGTGGGCGTGCCGTCGGCGGCCGCGGACTTCAGCAGGCGCCACGGCAGATCGACGTGACCGTCGACGACGGTGGCGTGATCGGTCAGCCACCGCGCGAGGGCGGCGGGCTCCGTGGGAGCGGGCTCCGTGCGGGCGGGCTCCGGCGGCGGGGGCTCGGGCGGCGGGGTGGGCCGGGCCGCCACAGGCACGGGTGCGTCCCTGTTCGCGGAGCCCTCAGCCGTAGGCGTGGCCACCGGCGACGACACCGTGCTCGTCTGAGCCTGGCAGCCCAGTGCGAACACCACCGCGAGCAGCAGCCGTCGCATCCCGCTTCAGCCCGGGTGCACGACTGCGAGATAGGCGGCGACGGCACCGACGAGCGGCAGCAGCAGCACCCACAATTTGCCGTGCTCGGCGGCCTTGCGCACCATGATGGACGACGCGCCGAGCAGCACCCAGATCGCGAGCTTGCCGTAGATCCACAGCGGCCACCCCTTCATCATGCCGAGCTTGGCCATCAGCCCGAAGCCGGCGACGAAGATCACGAGCAGCGCGATGCCGTGGAACATCACGAGCCGCTTGCGCGCGGCGATCACCTCTTCTTTCACCGCCTGGGCGCCGCGGGTCTGCCACGCCAGCATCGCCAGGCCGCCGAGGGTGCAAAAGAGCAGGAAGATGCCGCACAGATGGAGGACCTTGTAGAACTCGGGGGACATCGCGCCGGCGAGGCTACCACTTTGGTCGCACCGCGGCCGCCCACCGATCGCGGGGATCGGGGAGCGCGCTACACTGTCCGCGCGCCATGGCCGAACCCCGCCGCATCGCCGTCTTGCTGTTCGAAGGTGTCGAGGAGCTGGATTTCGCCGGACCATGGGAGGTGCTCGCGGCGTGGGCGACCGAGTGGCCCGACGACGGCGTCGAGGTGTTCTCCGTCGCGCAGGGCCCGGGGATCCTGCGCTGCGCCAAGGGCCTGCGCGTCGTCCCCGATCACACGATCGACGGCGCGCCGAGCTTCGATCTGCTGGTGCTGCCCGGCGGCCGCGGCACCCGCCCGCTGCTCGAGGATCTGGCCATGCTCGCCTGGATCCGCGATCTCGCGGCCCGCAACGTGACGATCGCGAGCGTGTGCACCGGCGCGCTGGTCCTCGCCAAGGCCGGCCTGCTCGACGGCAAGCCGGCGACGACGCACCACGGCTCCCTCGCGTTGCTCGCCCAGCTCGGGCGCGACATCGACGTGCAACCGCAGTCGCGCTTCGTCGACAACGGCGCGGTGCTCACCGCCGCCGGGGTATCGGCGGGGATCGACCTCGCGCTGCACCTCGTCTCGCGCATGCACTCGGTCGAACGCGCCGCCCAGGTGCGCCGCTACATCCAGTACGACCCGTCGCCGCCGGTGTGATCCGGGATCTTCGCCGGACTCGCGCGTCGACATGGGACGCCCCCGTCACCTCGCTGTCGCCGGGTACGCGGTACCGTCCACCGATGCGCATCCGCGCGAAGATCGCCCTGGCTGCGCTGCTCGGACTGGTGCAGTGCCGGCCCGCGCCCGGATCGCCACCGCCCTCGGCCACGGCTCGCGCAGAGCCGGAGCACGCCCCCGCCGCCCCGCGGCTCGTGGTGCTCCTGGTCATCGATCAGCTCCCGAGCTGGTCGTTCGACCCCCAGCACCGCGCGCTGTCCGGCGGCATCGCCCGCCTCGTCCGCGAAGGCGCCTACTGGCCGCGCGCCCGCTACCCCTACGCCACGACGAACACCGCCCCCGGACACGCGACGCTCGCGACCGGCACCACGCCGTCGGTGCACGGGATCGTCGCCAACGGCTGGTACGACCGCGCCCAGGGCCGGCGCATCGACGTCGACGACGATCCGACGGCGCCCACGATCGATCCGCGCAACGGTGCGGCGAGCGGCGAGGGCCGCTCGAACGTCCGCTTGGAGGCGCCGGGGATCGCGGAGGCGCTGCACGCAGCGCACCCCACGGGCCGCGCGATCGCCATCGGCTGGAAGTCGCGGGCGGCGATGCTCGTGCTCGGGCAGCGCGCCGATCTGCCGCTGTGGTTCGACACCGATGCTGCCGCGATGACGACCTCTACGGCGTTCACCCAGGCGCTGCCGCGCTGGGTCACCGACTTCGCGCGTGCCCACCCCGCGCCCGCCGACATCCCGCCGTGGACGCCGCTCGACGACCGCGTCGCCGCGCTGGCCTCTCACCCCGACGACGCCCCCGACGAGGGCAACCCGCAGAAGATGGGCCGCGTGTTCCCCCACAGCCTCGCCGGCACCCATCCGCGGATGTGGGCGCTCGGCGCCACGCCCGCGGCCAACACGTTGCTGGTCGACGCCGCGATCGCGGCGCTCGAGGGCGAGGCGCTCGGCGCCGACGATGCCCCCGACGTCCTCGCGATCACCTTCTCGTCCCACGACTACGCCGGCCACGCGTGGTGCCAGGAATCGTGGGAGCGCGTCGATCACCTGCTGCGGATCGATCGCGATCTGACGCGCCTGTTCGACGCGCTCGATGCCCGGCTGGGCGCGGACGGTTGGGCAGCCGTGCTCACCAGCGATCACGGCACCATCCCCTCGCGCACGCGCATCCGCGAGGCCGGTCACACACCGACGCTGGCGCGCATCGAGACGATCGCGGAGGCCGCGAAGAAGGCCGCCGCCGCGGTGCTCGGGCCCGGCGAATGGGTGCTCGGCGTCTCGCCGCTGGGCGTCGCCATGACCCACGCCTTCCACGGACGCGACGCCGCCGAGCGCGGCCGCACCCTCGACGCCATCGTCGCGGCGGTCCGGCGTGAGCCCCTGGCGTTCGTCGAGCGATCCGACGCGCTCGTCGACGCTTGCGATGGCGACGGCACGCCGGCGCTCGTGTGCCGCAGCCTCTTCCCCGCCCGCTCCGTCGACATCTACACCGTCCCCCTGCAGTGGGGCGTGATCGACGATACGGGCGACGAGTGCAGCGTGCACGGCACGCCCTGGGCCTACGATCGCGAGGTCCCGATCATCGTGCGCGGCCCTGGTTTCGTCGCCGGTCGGCGCGACGAGCAGCCGTCGACCCTGACCGTCGCGCCGACCCTCGCCGCGCTGCTCGGCGTGCCGCCGCCGGCCTACGCCACCAGTGCACCGCTGTCGCCCGCGCCCCAGTGATCGCACGACCCGCGCCCACGCCCGTGCGCACACGGGTGTCCGAAGCGCCGCGGTCCCCCGCGCGGTCGCTTCGTGCCATCCTGCGCGCCCATGGCCGGACACGATCTCCGCACCGCCCTCATCACCGGCGCCTCCGCCGGAATCGGCGCCGCCGTCGCGACGCTCCTCGCCCGCCACGGCGTGCACGTGGTCCTCGTCGCCCGACGCGAGCACGAGCTACGACGGGTCGCCGACGCCATCGTCACGGGCGGCGGCCGGGCCACCTGGAGGGCGCTCGACGTATCCGATCCGATCGCCGTGACCGCGGCGGTGCGGCGCATCGACGACGAGGTCGGCGGGCTCGATCTCGTCGTCGCCAACGCCGGCATCGCGACGCAGCGCCACAGCGCCAAGCTGCAGTGGGACGACTGCGCCACGATGCTCGGGGTCAACGTCATCGGTGCGACGGCCACGCTCGTCGCGGCGATCCCGGCGATGGTCGAGCGCGGCCGCGGCCACCTCGTGGGTGTATCGAGCCTCGCGGCCTACCGGGGTTTGCCGACGCTCGCGGTCTACAGCGCCAGCAAGGCCTACCTCAGCGCGATGCTCGAGGGCATGCGCGTCGACCTCGCGCCGCGTGGCATCACCGTGACCGACGTGCGACCCGGCTACGTCCGCACCGCCATGAACGAGGGCGCGGACAAGCTGCCGATGGAGCTGCAGCCCGAGCAGGCGGCGCAGGAGATCGTCGACGCGATCATCGCCAAACGGGCGGTGCACGCGTTTCCGCTGCCGATCGCGTTGGCGATGCGATCGGCAGCGGCGCTGCCTCGTGGGCTGTGGACCGCGTTCGCGCGCAGGGCGATGTGACGCGGGCTCGACGGCCGGCCCCTGGAGCCCCTACGCTTGCCCGCCACCTGCGAGGAGCACCACCGTGAGCGAGCAAGCCCGCAACGCCGCCGAGATCGTCGCCCAACGCGCCCCCGATCGTCGCCCTCGCTTCGGCATCGTGCTCGGCTCGGGGCTCGGCGGCCTCGCCGATCGCATCGACGATCGGATCGTGATCGACTACGCCGACCTTCCGGGCTTCCCGGTCCCGAGCGTCGAGGGCCACGTCGGGCGCCTCGTCATCGGCACCCTCGGCGGCGTCGAGGTCGCGTGCCTGCAGGGCCGCGTGCACCTGTACGAGGGTCACCCCGCGAGCGCCGTGGTGCCGCTCGTCCGCACCCTGCGGCTCATCGGCTGCGAGAGCTACATCGCCACCAACGCCGCCGGTTCCCTCGACGTCGACGCGCAGCCCGGCAGCTTGATGCTGATCACCGACCACATCAACATGCAGGGTCAGAACCCGCTCGTCGGTCACGAGGACGGCAGCTTCGGCCCGCGGTTCCCCGCGATGAGCGGCGCCTACGATGCCGGCCTGCAGCAGCGCATGCGCGACGCCGCGGCCGGGCTCGGCATCGCGCTGCGCGAGGGCGTGTACATGGCGCTGCTCGGCCCCTGCTTCGAGACGCCCGCCGAGATCCGCGCCTTCGTCAGGCTCGGGGCCAACGCCGTGGGCATGTCGACCGTCCCCGAGGTCATCGTCGCGCGTCACTGCGGCATGCGGGTCGCTGCGATCTCGGTGCTGACCAACCTCGGCGCCGGCCTGGCGGACGAGACGCTCAGCCACGATCAGACGCTGCACTTCTCGGGGATGGCCGCTCACGATCTGCAGCGGCTGGTGATCGCCTTCCTCGCCGCGGGCTGAACTGCCGCAGTCGCCTCAGCTGGGCGGCAGAGCGACAGGCCCGGCGGCGACGAGCCCCGCGTCGACGAGGCCGAGCTCGACCATCTTCGCGATCACCAGATCGGCTGCCTGCTGTGGCGTGGTGCCGACGGTGTCGAGCGACAGCTCGGGCGCCGCGGGGATCTCGTAGGGCGAGTCGATGCCGGTGAAATTACGCAGCTCGCCGGCCCGCGCCTTCTTGTACAGGCCCTTCACGTCGCGGCGCTCGGCCACGTGCAGCGGCGTGTCGACGTGGATCTCGAGGAACTCGCCGGGCGCGAACAACCGCCGCGCCATCGCCCGCTCGGCCTCGAACGGCGAGATGAACGCCGTGAGCACGATCAGCCCGGCGTCGACCATCAGCTTCGCGACCTCGGCGGCGCGGCGGATGTTCTCGACCCGATCGGCCTCGGTGAAGCCGAGGTTGCGGTTGAGCCCATGGCGCACGTTGTCGCCGTCGAGCAGGTAGGTGTGGCGGCCGAGCGCGAAGAGGCGCTTCTCGACGAGGTTGGCGACGGTCGACTTGCCCGCGCCCGACAGCCCGGTGAACCACAGCACGCAGGGGCGCTGGCCCTTGAGCTCGGCCCGCGACCGCTTGTTCACGTCCACCGCCTGCAGGTGGATGTTGTGCGACCGTCGCAGCGCGAAGTGCAGCATCCCGGCGCCGACGGTGCCGTCGGTCATCCGGTCGATGATGATGAAGCCGCCGGTGGTGCGGTTCGTGGTGTAGGGATCGAAGGCGACCGGTCGATCGAGCGCCAGGTTGCACACGCCGATCTCGTCGAGCCCGAGGGTCTTGGCGGCGAGGTGCTCGAGCGAGTTGACGTTGATCGCGTACTTGAGATCGGTCACCGTCGCGTTCACGGTGCGGGTGCCGATCTCCAGCAGATAGGGCCGGCTCGGCAGCAGCGGCTCGTCGGCCATCCACACCACCGTGGCCTCGAACTGGTCGGCGACCTCGGCGGGATCGTCCGCCCGCGAGATCACTTCGCCGCGCGTGATGTCGATCTCGTCGCGCAAGGTGAGGGTGACCGCCTGCCCGGCCACCGCGTGCGCGGTGTCGCCCGCGGGGGTGATGACGCGGGCCACGGTGCTCTCGCGCCCCGACGGTTGCACCCGCACGCGATCGCCGGTCGCGATGCGGCCGCCCGCGATGGTCCCGGCGTAGCCGTGGAGCTCGGGGCGCGGGCCGTCGACCCACGCCACGGGCAGGCGGAAGGCGCCGCCGACGAGGCGTTCGGAGTCCACGGGCGCAGCCTCGAGCACCGCCAGCAGCGTCGGCCCGACGTACCACCGCATGCGCTCGCTCGCGGTCACGACGTTGTCGCCGACCAGCGCCGACACCGGGACCGCCTCGACTTCGGCGACGCCGATCGACGCGGCGAAAGCGGTGAACTCGGTGACGATCGCGTCGTAGATGGCCTGGTCGTGCTCGACCAGGTCCATCTTGTTGACCGCGAGCACGATGCGCCCCACGCCGATGAGCGCCGCGAGATAGGCGTGTCGCCGGGTCTGGGTGAGCACGCCTCTGCGGGCGTCCACCAGCAGCACCGCGACATCGGCCGTCGACGCGGTGTTGATCATGGTGCGGGTGTGCTGCTCGTGCCCCGGGATGTCGGCGACGAGGAAGGCGCGGCGCGCGGTGGCGAAGTCGCGGTAGGCGACGTCGATGGTGATGCCCTGCTCGCGCTCGGCGGCGAGGCCATCGACGCGCGGCGCCAGATCGACGGCGGCGCCCGAGGTCCCCGAACGCCGCGAGGCGGCCGCCAGCGCCGCGGGCGGGTCGTCCGGCACCCGCCCAGACTCCCGTTGAGGCGAGGACCCCTGGCGCAACCGGTCGACGAGCGTGCTCGTGCCGGCGTCGACGCTGCCGCAGGTGATGAACCGCAGCAGGCCGGGGGCCTGCGGGTTGCCATCGTCGGTGGCGGGGGGCTCGGTGGCGGATGCCATGGCTGTGCGCGTCGGGGTGCGGCGTTCTCTCGCTCTCGAGGTCGCGGGCACGGCACTGTGTCGGCGTCGCTCTGGATCGCCCCGGCCAGCGGGTCGCAGCGGGCTCCGCACGCTACCAGCTTCGTCCGGTCGCTGTCCCCTGCGCTCGCCGCTGTCCGCCTGCTAGAGTCGCCCGTCGACGACGCGCGCGATGTCCACCCTGCCCTCGTTCTGCGATCTCACCGCCGACGAGCTCGCTGCCCGCGGGCTGCCCGGATCCGCTGCGCATCTGTTCGGCGCACTGCACCGCGTGGGGAAATGGGGCACCGACGCTGCAGGGCACCGCGCCCCCGTGCTCGGGCGCAGCGTCCGCGAGACTGTGGCGCGCGAGTTCGATCTGCGGCTGCCGACGATCGTCGGCCGCGAAGCCTCGGATGACGGCGCGACCAAGCTGGTGTTCGCGCTCGACGACGGCGCCCGCGTCGAGGCCGTGCACATGCCCCGCGCCGTGAAGAGCCCACGGGTCACGCTGTGCATCTCGAGCCAGGTCGGCTGCGCGATGGGCTGCACGTTCTGTCGCACCGCGCAGATGGGACTCGTCCGCAACCTCGCGGCGCACGAGATTGTCGGCCAGGTGTTCGCGACGCTGCTCGCCCTCGGGCCCGTGGACTCGCACCGCGTCTCGGTGGTGTTCATGGGCATGGGCGAGCCGCTGCACAATCTCACCGCGGTGCTGCGGGCGGTGCGGATCCTGTGCGATCCGGCGGGCCTGGGACTGCCGCCTGGACGCGTCACCGTGTCGACCTCCGGGTTGGTCGCCGGCATCGTCGCGCTCGCGGGCGCCGAGGTCCGGCCCACGCTGGCGCTGTCGGTCAACGCCACCACGGATGCCGCGCGCAGCCGCATCATGCCGGTGACCCGCAGCAATTCACTGGCGGCGCTGCGCGAGGCCCTGGGCGCGTTCCCGCTGCGCTCCCACGAGAAGATCACGCTCGAGTACGTGCTGCTCGCCGGCCAGAACGACGAGCCCGAGGATGCGCAGCGCCTCGGCGCGTTCGCCCGCGGCCTACGCCACAACGTCAACGTAATCCCGTGGAATCCGTTCGACACTGGCGCGTTCGCCCGCCCCACTGACGATCACACCGCCACGTTCGTGCGCCTGCTGAAGGCCGAGGGCTGCCTGGTGACCGTGCGGAAATCACGGGGCACCGACGTCGCGGGCGCCTGCGGCCAGCTCGCGACGGCCACTGCTCGCCGCGAGCGCCGGTTGACGCTCGCCCCGTGATCCCTCCCATCGGGCCGGTTTTTTGGGCGCAGTGCCGCGCCGTGTCAGAATTTTCGACATGCCTTCCACACGCGAGCTCGAGATGGTGGTCCAGAGCCTTCAACCGCTGGTCGGTCCGCGCACGGTGTGGCTCGATCCGTACGGACGGCTGTGGCACACGACGCCCGCGCTCGCCGATGCCGCCGGCCCCGTGTCCCACTGGCGCGCCCTGGGGACGTTTGTGCGACCATCGGTCGACGCCCTGACCGCCGCGCTCGCCGAGGTGTTGCAGGTCCGCGCGGCCTGAGCACCAATGGAGGAGAAGCGTGACGAGGCCACGGGCGCAGAGCAGAGCGGGGCGCGGCTTGTCGAGGCCACGTCGCGCCGACGTCGTCGCGGCCGCTGGTTGCGCGTCGGCATCGGCGTGCTGGTCGTCGCGGCCATCATCACCACGTTGGTACTCGGCGGCCCCGGCACGCTGACGGCCTCCGCGCTCAAGTCGCGTCTGCTCGAGTCGGGGCCGTGGGGTCCGCTGGCGTTCGTGCTCGCCTTCGCCGTGCTGCAGCCCTTTGGCTTCTCGGCCCACGTGTTCATCGTCGCCGCGACGCTGGTGTGGTCGCCACCGGTCGGCATGGCGCTGTCGTGGATCGGCACCATGCTCTCGAGCGTCTTTGCGTTCTACTTCGCGCGCTGGATGGGTCGCGATTGGGTGCAACGGCGGCTGCCCAAGCGCCTACACAAGTGGGACAAGGCGCTGGCCACCCACGGATTTCGCACGGTGCTCGTGATGCGGCTGATGCTCTTCACGTTCGGCCCCATGCAGTTGATGCTCGGCGTCTCGAAGGTGCGCATCGTGCCGTTCCTCGCCGCCACCGCGATCGGCGTGCTGCCGCTCATCGCGCTCGAGAGCTACGTCGGCGCCGGCGTCGTGTCGTGGTTGTTCGACTGAACATCGGTCACGGGCATCGGCCGATCGAAGGCGATATCCACGGCCAGGCGCCGGCTGCGACGCCCATGGCGTGGACCCCTTCTCGGCCCGGCGTTGATCCGGCAGACTCGCCGGGCGCATGGTTCCAGGCGACAAGAGCAGCCCCAGTGCCGGGCAAATCCGACCCGTGCCCGATCCCACCCCCGAGGTGCCGCGCGAGCATCGGCGCAACCCCGGCATGCCGCTGCAGCTCGACTGGGTCCGTGACGTCCGCGTCAACCGCAGCGCGGTCGAGCGCCGCGCCGCCACGCTCGGCCCCCGCCGCGGCGTCAAGAAGGACTGGCAGGCCGCGTGGTTGCTCCGCGCGATCCGGCTGATGGACCTCACCACGCTGCAGGGCGACGACACCGCCGGCCGCGTGCAGCGGCTGTGCGCCAAAGCGCGCCGCCCCATCGAGCAGCACCTCATCGACGCCCTGGGCATCGGCGGGCTCGATGTGCGCGTGGGCGCCGTGTGCGTCTACCACGAGATGGTGGAGACGGCCGTCGCCGCGCTGGAGGGCAGCGGCATCCCGGTGGCCGCGGTGTCGACGGGCTTCCCCGCCGGCCTGTCGCCGCTGCCCGAGCGCATCCGCGAGATCGAAGCGAGCGTGCGGGCCGGCGCCCAGGAGATCGACATCGTCATCACCCGCGCCCACCTGTTCACCGGCAACTGGCAGGCGATGTACGACGAGGTCAAGGCGTTCCGGGAGGCCTGCGGGCACGCGCACATGAAGACCATCCTCGCCACCGGCGATCTGCGGGTGCTCCGCAACGTCGCCCGCGCGAGCTTGGTGTGCATGATGGCCGGCGCCGATTTCATCAAGACCTCGACCGGCAAGGAGTCGACCAACGCGACCTTGCCGGTGAGCCTGGTGATGGTCCGCATGATCCGCGCGTATCTCGAGCAGACCGGCGTCGAGATCGGCTTCAAGCCCGCAGGCGGCATCAGCCAGGCCAAGCAGGCGCTCGTGTACCTCGCGCTCATGAAGGACGAGCTCGGCCGGGCGTGGCTCGATCCCGAGCTGTTCCGCTTCGGCGCATCGAGCCTGCTCACCGACATCGAGCGCCAGCTCGAGCACCATGTCACCGGCCGCTACTCGGCCGCGTACCGCCACCCGCTCGCCTGATTTTGCGGCACACTCCCCCGGCGCGGCCCCACCCGCGTCCGAGGTCGTCATGGTCAGCGTCGCCGAGATCTACGAGAGCATGGAGTACGGACCCGCACCGGAGTCCGCCTCCGCCGCGCACGCCTGGCTGCAGAGCCACGGCCGCAGGTTCGATCTGTACTACGGCGGGCGCATGGTGGCGCCTGCCGCCGGCGGCTACTTCGCGACCCTCGATCCCAGCTGCAACCGCGAGCTGGCCACGATCGCCCAAGCCGACGCCGCCGACGTCGATGCCGCCGTCGCAGCGGCCCGCGCCGCCCAACCCGGCTGGGCCGCCCTGCCCGGCACCGTCCGCGCCCGTCACCTCTATGCGATCGCGCGGCTGGTCCAGCGCCATGCCCGGCTGCTGTCGGTGGTCGAGACCATCGACAACGGTAAACCGATCCGCGAGAGTCGCGACATCGACATCCCCCTGGTCGCGCGCCACTTCTACCACCACGCCGGCTGGGCCCAGCTCATGGACACCGAGCTGCGCGGTCATCGTGCGCTCGGCGTCGTGGGGCAGATCATCCCGTGGAATTTCCCGCTGCTGATGCTGGCGTGGAAGATCGCGCCGGCGATCGCCGCGGGTAACACCGTCGTGCTCAAGCCCGCCGAGTTCACGCCGCTGTCGGCGCTCTTGCTGTGCGAGCTCATCGATCGCGCCGGGCTGCCCCCGGGCGTGGTCAACATCATCACCGGCGACGGCAGCACCGGCGCGGCCCTGGTCGAGCACCCCGGCGTCGACAAGATCGCGTTCACCGGATCGACCGACGTCGGTCGCATCATCCGCCGCGCCACCGCCGGTTCGGGCAAGCACCTCACCCTCGAGCTCGGCGGCAAGTCACCCTTCATCGTCTTCAACGACGCCGACCTCGACAGCGCCGTCGAGGGCGTCGTCGACGCCATCTGGTTCAACCAGGGCCAGGTGTGCTGCGCCGGCTCGCGACTGCTCGTGCAAGAGGACGTCGCGCCGGCATTCATCGCCAAGCTGCGGGCGCGCATGGAGACGCTGCGGGTGGGCGAGCCCCTCGACAAGTGCGTCGACATCGGTGCGATCGTGGCGCCCGTGCAGCTGCAGCGCATCGATGCCCTCGTCAAGCAGGGCGTCGCCGAAGGCGGCACGATGTGGCAGCCCTCGTGGGCTGCGGCCGGCCATCCCAGGGCGCTGCCCACCACCGGCTGTTTCTATCCGCCGACCTTGTTCACCGACGTCCACCCGGCGTCGAACGTCGTCCAAGAAGAGATCTTCGGCCCCGTGCTGGTGTCGATGACGTTCCGGACACCGGACGAGGCGGTGGAGCTGGCCAACAACACCCGCTACGGCCTGGCGGCGAGCGTGTGGAGCGAGAGCCTCAACCTCGCCCTCGACATCGCGCCCCGCCTGCAGTGCGGCGTGGTGTGGGTCAACAGCACCAACATGTTCGACGCTGCGTGCGGCTTCGGTGGCTACCGCGAGTCGGGCTTCGGCCGCGAGGGCGGCATCGAGGGCATGCACGCCTACGTCGAGCCCGACTTCGCCCACGAGTTGCCGCAGTACGCCGAGGCGCCCGCGGCCGTCCCCTATCCCGGCTTCGTCGACGGCGGCGTGCACCTGCCCAAGTCCAGCGGCCCGCAGGCGATCGACCGCACGCCCAAGCTCTACATCGGCGGCAAGCAAGTGCGGCCCGACGCGACGTACGCCCGTGCCGTGCTCGGCACCGACGGCACGCTGTGCGGCGAGGTCGGCGACGGCACGCGCAAGGACATCCGCGACGCCGTCGAGGCTGCGCGTGCCGCCGCAGGCTGGTCCGGCGCCACCGCCCACAACCGCGCCCAGATCCTCTACTACATCGCCGAGAACCTCGACGCGCGTCGACGCGACTTCGTCGAGCGCATCACGGCGCTCACCGGCGACGGCGCCCAGGCCGGCCGCGAGGTCGAGGCCGCGATCGCTCGGCTTTTCGCCTACGGCGCATGGGCCGACAAGTTCGAGGGTGTGGTCCACAACCCGCCAGTGCGCAACGTGACCATCGCGATGAACGAGCCCATCGGCATCGTCGGCGTCGCGTGTCCCGACGAATGCCCGCTGCTCGGGTTCGTGTCGCTCGTCGCCCCTGCCATCGCGATGGGCAACCGCGTGGTCGCCCTGCCGTCCCAACGCTGGCCGCTGGCCGTGACCGATCTCTACCAGGTGCTCGACACCTCGGATGTGCCTGGTGGTGTCGTCAACATCGTCACCGGCGTCCGCGACGATCTGGCGCGTGTGCTCGCGGATCACGACGAGGTCGACGCCGTCTGGTACTTCGGTCCCAAGCCCGGCAGTACGCTGGTCGAGGCCGCCAGCGTCGGCAACATGAAGCGCACGTGGGTGAACTACGGCCGTCGCCGCGACTGGTTCGATCCGCAACAGTCCGAGGGCCGTGAGTTCCTGCGCCAGGCGGTGCAGGTGAAGAACATCTGGGTCCCCTACGGCGAGTGAGGCATTGCGGTGGATTACTTCCCCCAGGAGATCATCCGTCGCAAACGTGACGGCGGCACCCTCGATGACGGCGAGATCGGGGCGTTCGTCCGCGGGCTCGTCGACGGCTCGTTCACCGAGGGCCAGGTCGCCGCCCTGGCGATGGCGGTGTTCCTGCGCGGCATGGACATGGCCGAGCGCGTCGCGCTGACGCGCGCCATGATGCACTCGGGCACCGTGCTCGACTGGCATGGCGCCGACCTGCCGGGGCCGGTCGTCGACAAGCACTCGACCGGCGGTGTGGGCGACAAGGTCTCGCTCGTGCTCGCGCCGCTGCTCGCGGCCTGCGGCGCCGCGGTGCCGATGATCTCCGGCCGTGGCCTCGGCCACACCGGCGGCACCCTCGACAAACTCGAGTCGATCCCCGGCTACTGCGCCGTGCCCGACAGCGCCCGGTTCCGACGGGTGCTGCAGGAGGTCGGCTGCGCCATCATCGGCCAGACCGCCGACCTCGCGCCGGCCGACAAGCGCTTCTATGCGATCCGCGACGTCACCGCGACGGTGGAATCGATCCCGCTCATCACCGCGTCGATCCTGTCGAAGAAGCTCGCCGCCGGGCTCTCGCACCTGGTGATGGACGTGAAGTGGGGCACCGGCGCGTTCGCGGACAACCTGCCCATGGCCCGCGAGCTCGCCCACAGCATCGTCGGTGTCGCCGGTGGCGCGGGCCTGCCGTGCGTCGCGCTCATCACCGACATGAACCAGGTGCTCGGTCGCACTGCCGGCAACGCCGTCGAGGTGCGCGAGTCGATCGACATGCTCCGTGGCGAGCCGACCGAGCCGCGTCTGCGCGAGGTCACCATCGCCCTGTGCGCCGAGCTGCTGGCGCAGGCGGGCCTCGCCGCCGACGTCGCCGCGGCGCGGACGCAGTGCGAGCAGGCGCTGGGCTCGGGCGCCGCTGCCGAGCGCTTCGCCAAGATGGTCGCTGCGCTCGGCGGGCCCGCGGATCTGCTCGAGCGACCCGATGCCCACCTGGCGACCGCCACGATCACGCAGGGGGCCGCACCTGCGCGCCCGGGTTTCATCACCCACATCGACGCGCGCAAGGTCGGCTTGGCGGTGATGGCCCTCGGTGGCGGACGTCGTCACGCCATAGATGCGATCGACTTCGCGGTCGGCCTCACCGCGATCGCCGGCATCGGCGAGCCGGTGGGCGAAGGCCGCCCGCTCGCACGCATCCACGCCAACGATGCCGGCCACGCCGCCCACGCCGCCGCGCTGCTCGCCGAGGCGATGCACATCGGCGACGTCGCCCCGGCCGTGGCGCCGGTCGTCACCGAGCGCATTGCCATGACCACCTGAGCTGGAACCCAGCGCGCGCTAGCTCAGCTCGGCCGCGAGCTCGTCGAAGAACCGCGGGTCCACCAGATAGTCGGGCCACGACGTCTCGATCTCGGCGAGCCCACGCCGCTGCTGCCACAGCACCAGGTCGTCGAACTCGTTCTGGTACCAGCCCCACAAAAAGCGCACCCGCAGCGGGTCGAGGTGGCGGCGGCGGAGCTCGGCGACCACGTCCTCGGTTTCCTGCTCGTCGAACTCGTCGACGTAGTGCTCGGCCTCGTCGATCAGACTGCCGATCCGATCGATGCCCGTGGGCGTCAGCAGGTAGCGCCCCTTCTTGCGATCCATCACCACCCAACCGGCGATCACCAGGTGCTCGAGCACGGGATCCAGAGGCTCGAGCTCGCGGGGCAACGCGAGCGGCAGCTCGATGCCACCGTCGGCCGGTGCGAGGTCGAGCTTCTTGAGCAGGTAGATGCCGGCGAAGTCCAGCCGGGTGTCGTCGAGGTTCACGGCAAATCTCCGCAGCGTCGCCAGCGGCGCGCCGACAGCCGCAGCGTACCCGGACCACCGGCGTCGGGGTCGAGCCAGGATGTGACATCCCCCAGGGCGTAGTGCACGTCAGCGCTCAGGGGTGGCAGCGACACGCGGCCCGGGTTGCACAGCGCGAGCACCACCGGGAGGCCGGGCGGGATCAGGGTCAGCGCGTGGGGTAAAAAGCGCGAGGCCGGCACCTGCACGCTCTGAGCGGGCAGCTCGAAGAGCAGCTCGATGTCCGCCGGATCGGGCTGCACATCGGCGCTGTGCAGCGCGAGGATCACCGCGTGGTCGAGCGTGACTGGGGGGCGGTCGGGCGCGGTCAGCACGACTGCATCGACCACCGCCCACCCGAAGCCGGCGTAGTCGGCGTCGACGTCGAGGCGATCAGGACCGATGGCGAGCAGCGCGAGGGGCTCGCGCTGCTCGAAGGGGATCTCGGCGATCGTCGTGATCGCCATCGTGCACTGGAGCCGGGGGCTCTACGCGAGCAGGCGCACGACCGCAGCCCGCGGCGCCCGCTGGATGCCGAACCGACCGCCGCCGCGCGAAGGGGCGCGCGGCGCCGGCGTCGCCCGGCCGCCACCGAATGCGCCGCCCTTGCCACCGTAGCTGCGGCCGCTCTTGCTGGCGCGGGCCTGGTGCGCGGCCGGGTTGGACTGGCGGTACGCGTTGCGCTGGCTGGCCAGGGCGCCGCGGTTCGCTGCCGGAGTCGTGTACGGCGTGGTGTACATCGGCCGGTAGCCCGGCGAGAACATGCTCATCATCATCGAGCCCATCAGCATGCCGGTGACGATGCCGAACATCGGCGAGTGGTAGCCGGTGTACGCTCCCGCGCCGGCGATCTGGTACTGGGCCTTGTCGCCGCCGAGCACGTCGCGCTGGATCGTGAAGACCTTCTCGTCGTCGCCGACCTTGCCGTCTTCGTTCTTGTCGAAGAAGCCGGTGACGACCTGGGTCTTGTCGTCGGTGTCCTGGACGGCGACGCTGATGACCTCGTCACCGACGTAGATCTCGTTGACGCGGCGTTCGAAATCCTCGGGCCCCTCCGCGTCCTTGTAGGCCTGGCTGATCTCGTCCCAGTCGATGTCGACGCGGCTGTCCTCGGTGGTGACCCAGCGGTCGTTGCCGCCGGCGCCACAGGCGGGCACGGTGAAGCCCAGGGAGACAGCCACTGCGGCGCCGAGCAGGCGCGATGACCACGATGCGGTGTGGAACACGGTGCGATTGGTCCTTCGGGAAGGCGGCACCCATGATGGGCGTCGCATGGAGGTAAAGCTAAGTTTCCACGCGGGGTGCGTCAACCCCACGGGCCAGCGCACGGCCGAGACGCACGTCGAGTCCACGGTCGAGGCTCGGAGCCTCGCGTGCGTTGGCGTAGCGCAGCGGGCGCAAGATCACGATCGGCCGATGCGCCCCGCCGCGATGGCGCCCATCGCGGTGCGCCCGAGCACGACGACGATCCGGTCGAGCGCGGCGAAGCGCGGATCCTTGGTGAGCCCCTGGCGGTAGCGAAAGAAGATCTGTTGGACGATGACCGCGATCTTGAGCAGCCCCAGCGCGTAGTGGAACAAGATGTTCGAGACGTCGCGGAAGGTGCGCTCGGCGTAGCGCGCCACGAGCTCGTCGCGGCGCAGGGCACCTGGCGCCATCGTCGGGCCGAACGCCATCGCCTGCCACGCCGGGTCGTCGTCGGCCTGCGCCCAGTAGCCCAACGTGGTCCCCAGATCGCACAGCGGATCGCCGATCGTGCACATCTCCCAGTCGAGCACCGCGACGATCCGCGTGGGCCCGTCCGGATCGAGCACGACGTTGTCGAATTTGTAGTCGTTGTGCACGAGGGTGACATCCGACTCCCCAGGCACATGGGCGCGCAGCCACATGCCGAGCGCGTCGATGTCGGGCACGTCGTCGGTGCGAGCCTTCTCCCACCGACCCAGCCAACCCTCGACCTGGCGCCCCACGTAACCCTCGGGCTTCCCGAGTCCGCCGAGGCCGACCGCGTCGACGTCGATGGCGTGCAGCGCCGCGAGCTCGTCGACGAGCGCCGTGCACATTGCCCGCAACATCGGCGGTGTCACCCCGAGTTCGGGCGGCAGCACCCGGCGCAGGATCACGCCGCGACGGCGCTCCATCACGTAAAACGGCGCGCCGAGGACATCCGCGTCGGTGCATTGGGCCAAGGGCTTGGGCGCGGCGCGGTACACCGGCGCCAGCGCCGACAGCACCCTGAACTCGCGCGCCATGTCGTGCCCCGTGCGCACCTGGCTGCCAACCGGCCCCCGACGCAGGACCAACTCGGCGTCGCCCTTGCGCAGAAGATAGGTGAGGTTCGAGTAGCCGCTGGGGAACTGCTCGCAGTGCAGCGCCCCGGTCAGCTCGGGCATCGCGGCGGCGAGCCAGCGATCGAGCGCGACCAGATCCAGGGCCTCCCCGTCCCGCACCGCGCAGGGCTCGTCGACGAGCGTCACGACCGACCGCCCCCGAACCCCGCGAGGATCCGCTTGGCCAGCGCGCTCTTGTGCACCTCGTCGGGGCCGTCGTAGATGCGGGCGCCGCGTTCGTGGCGATAGAAGTGCGAGATGACGACATCGTCGGTCATGCCGGCGGCGCCGTGGACCTGCAGGGCGCGATCGACGACGCGCAGCATCACGTCGGCGGTGTGGAACTTGATCGATGCGATGAGATCACGCGCCGACTTGGCGCCGTTGCGATCGATCTCCCACGCCGTCTTCAGGACCAGCAGCCGCGCAGCGTCGATCTCGGCGCGGCTCTCGGCGATCCACGCCTGCACGCTCTGTTGCTCGCCGAGGAGCTTGCCCGGCGCGAGCTCACGCGTCGCCGCCCGCTGACACATCGCCTCGAACGAACGCTCGCAGATCCCGAGCCACCGCATGCAGTGATGGATGCGCCCCGGCCCAAGGCGCGCCTGGGCCAGGGCGAAGCCGCGGCCGCGTTCGCCGAGCAGATGCGACGCCGGCACCCGGCACTCGGTGAAGCGCACCTCGCCGTGGCTCATCCAACCCTCGCCCGACTCACCCATGATCGGGATGTTGCGGACGTGCTCGAAACCCGGGGTGTCGGTGGGCACAAGCAGCATGCTGGCGCGCTCGTGGGCCACCGCGTCCGGATCGGTCACCGCCATCACGATCACGAACGCCGCCCCGTCGACGGCGGTGGTGAACCACTTGTGACCGTCGATGACCCACGCCCCGCCCTCTCGCACAGCACGCGTCGACATCCACACCGGGTTGCTGCCGGCGTGCTCGGGCTCGGTCATCGCGAAGGCGCTTCGCACCTCACCGGCCAGCAGCGGCTGCAGGAACGTCTCGTGCTGGGACTCGGTGCCGAACGCATGCAGCAGCTCGAGGTTGCCGGCGTCGGGCGCCTGGCAGCCGAAGGCATAGTGGCCCAGCGGCGTGCGCCCGAGTTCTTCGGACACCAAGCCGTGCTCGAGCAGGCTCAGGCCCATGCCGCCTTCGTCTACGGGCATCTGCGGCATCCACATGCCGGCGTCGCGCACCCGCGCGCGCACGTGCTCGAGCTCGGGCACCAGCGCCCAGAATCCGCGCGGCAGTCCGGCCTCGAGCGGCATCACGTGCTCGCGCACGAACGCGCGGACCCGGGGCAGCAGCGCTTGCATGGCGGCGTTCGGGGAAAAATCCATGGGCGGCTCCGGGTTCAGCGAAAGGTCCACTGGGCGGGATCGGGCAGGTGCGGCAGGACGTTCATGCCATCGAGGGTGAACTGACGGCCGCGGAAGACGAAGCGGGTCACCGACGCGTTGCGGATGCGCCACGCAGTACGGAACGCGGCGCCGTCGTCCAGGCCCAGTGCCCGACGCAGCATCACCGCGATCGGACCCACCGACGTGAACGCGGCGATCGTGGCGCCCGGGCCGTCGTGGGCCACGATGCGGTCGAGCCCGCGCTCGACACGGGCCGCGAACACTGGCCACGACTCGAGGCCATCGGCATCGAGTTCGCCGCGCAACCATCGGCCCATCACGACCTCGAACAGCCGCTGGAACGCAGCCGCGCGGCGCCCATGATCGGAGGCGTCGTTCGCCTGCTGGGCGAGCGCGCCGATCTCCGGGTCCCGCGCCAGCCCGGGCACGACCTGCCGCAGCATGCCGAACCCATCGTGCTCGTCGAGCTCGGGCAGCAGCTGCGGCTCGGGCCAGACGTGGTCGGCGTCCGCGTAGGCCGCGGCGCACAGCCGCGCCGTGTCGCGCTGGCGGCGGGCGGGACCCGTGAACACGACGTCCGGGTGCGGGCCCCGCTCACGCCAGTGGTCGCCGAGCCGCTGGGCCTGCGCGACGCCGAGCGCAGAGAGCTCGTCGTAGTCCGCGGCGAACAGCGAGGCCTGCCCATGGCGAACGACGACGAGCGTGCCCACCGCGGGAGGCTACCAGCTTTCGCCAGGGGCAGGGTTCACGCCGGGTTCAATCACCCGCCCGCAGTGGGCGGTTCGTGGCCCGTGCCACCCATCCACGGTCCGCCGCCGTCGTCGTATTGGGCGAGCTCGGCGCTGGTCTTCTCGAGGTGGCGACGCTTCTCGTGGTACGGCAAAAATGCGCTCTTGAAGCCGTTGAGGATCAGCTGCTTGATGTCGCGCAGACTGAACCCGAGCTTGGTGTGGAGCAGATACAGCTCCTTGGACACGGTCGTATCGGTGATCAGCCGGTTGTCGGTGTTGACCGTGATACGTGAACCGAGGCTGTAGTACAGCCGGATCGGGTGGCTCTCGAGCGAGCGCACCGCACCGGTCTGCACGTTCGACGACGGGCAGCACTCGAGCGGGATGCGGTGGTCGACGACGTAGTGCAGCAGATCGCCGTCTTCCCGCAGGCGGCAGCCGTGGCCGATGCGATGGGCGCCGCAGACGTGCAACGCCTGGGCGATCGACGCCGGTCCGTAGGCCTCGCCTGCGTGGATGGTGACGTTGATGTTGTTGCGCCGCACCAGCGCGAACGCCTCTTGGTGATCCTTGGGCGGGTAGTCGTACTCGGCGCCGGCCAGATCGAAGCCGACCACCCCGCGGTTCTTGTACGCGACGACGAGCTCGGCCATCTCGAGGGAGGACTCGGGCGAGATGTTGCGGATCCCGCACAGGATGAGGCGCACCTCGATGCCGAACGCGAGGCCGGCGTCGTGCATCGCCTCGAGCACGGTCTCGACCACCTGCGTCAGGCGCAGACCATGGCGGGTGTGCAGCATCGGCGAATAGCGAACCTCCATGTAGCGGACGTTCTCGGCGGCGGCGTCCTGGGCGAGCTCGTACGCGGCGCGATACAGCGCATCGGCGGTCTGCAGCACCGCCAGCGTGATCTCGAAGGCCTCGAGGTACTTCACCAGGCTGCCGGTGTTCTCGCCGACGTGCATCGCACGCGCGAGGCCGGCGGGATCGGCGGCGGGCAGCGTGATCTTCTGTTCGCGCGCCAGATCGAGCACGGTCTGCACCCGCATCGAACCATCGAGGTGCACATGCAGATCCGTCTTGGGGAGGCGCTCGAAGAGTGAAAATGGCAGTTGGTCGTCCATGGTGTCACGCGCGTGCGTCGGGACGCGTCACCACCACGAGGGGTGTCTGGGGCGAAGTCTCGCCGCGCGCAGCCGGCCCGCCATGCTAGCGCATCGACCTCCGGTTGCCATAGACTGCCGCCGGGGATGTCGGACATCCAGCATCGCGACGGCCGATGGCACGGGAGTGGGCGGCGGTCGACGACGCTGCGCTCTCCTTTCGTAGTCGCGATCGGGGCCGCCTTGGGCCTCGGCGCCACGTGTGCGCGGTCCCCCGAGGATCAGGTGTGCCCCGATCTCGCCGTGGGCGACCTGGTGGTGACCGAGATCCGCGGCCCGCAGTCGTCGCCGAATTCGCTCCCGCAGTGGATCGAGCTGGCGAATCTCTCGGGCGACCCCATCGATCTCGAAGGGCTGCACATCGAGTTGCTGCGCCCCGATGGCTCGGGCGCGCTCGACCTGATCGTCCGCTACAAGCGGACCGTCGCTGCCGCCGATTACTATGTGCTGGGCCTGGTCGCCGACGACACCCCGGGCGTCGGCGTCGACTACGGGCTCGCCGACGAGTACTCGGGCAATCTCTACGAAGACGCGCTGCTCTCCATCGTCGCCTGCGGTGAGGTCATCGACGCCGTGATCTACGAGAACCTGCCCAAGGCCGGCACCTACTCCTTGGGGCTCGTGCCGCCCGACGCCGAGGGCAACGACGATGAAGCGGCGTGGTGCGTCGACGCGACGCCGGTCGAGGGGCCGATGACGGCCCTGGGAATTCCGGGCACGCCCGGGGAAGCGAACCGGCCGTGCGGGTGACGATCGCCGCGCTGGCGCTCGCCGTCCTCGCGGGCTGCGGCCAGAGCAGCTCGACCGCGGCCGTGTCCGGTCGCTACGACCGCCAGCAGCTCGAGCGCGCGCTCACCGACAGCGAGCATCCGCCGGGCATCGTGATCGGCGAGTTCCAACTGGCGAACAAGCCGGTGGTCGACGGCGACACCATCAAGGTCGTCGGCCTCGACGCCAGCTTGCGGCTGCTCGGGCTCGACACCGAAGAGACCTTCAAGAACGAGAAGGCCCTGCGCGCGTACGAGGTCGGCTTCGACGAATACCTGCGCAATGAACAGCGGCGCACCTCGCGACCGGTCAAGGTCGCGACGCCCCTGGGGATGGTCGCCAAGAAATTCGCCGACGACTTCTTCGACGGCGTCTCCAGGGTCCGGCTCGAGCGCGATCATCCCAAAGACATCCGCGACCGCTACAACCGCTACCTCGCCTACGTCTTCGTGATGCAAGACGGCAAGTGGGTGAACTACAACGTCGAGTGTGTGCGGGCGGGCATGAGCCCGTACTTCACCAAGTATGGCCACGCCACCCGCTTCCACGGGGAATTCGTACAGGCCCAGCGCGAGGCCCGAGCCGCCGCGCGGGGGATCTGGGAGCCCGGCACCGAGCACTACCGCGACTACGACGCGCGCCTGGCGTGGTGGGATGCGCGGGGCGAGTTCGTCGCCGCGTTCGAGCACGACGCCGAAGGCCGCGACGATCTCATCACGTTGACGCACTGGGACGCGCTCGACAGGCTCGCCGGCTACGTGGGCGACGAGGTCGAGCTGCTCGCTACCGTCGGCGACATCCGCATCGGCCGCGGCGGCGTACCGACCCGGGTCATGCTCGCGCGCCGGATGTTCAACGACTTCGCGCTCATTTTTTTCGACGACGGGGTCTTCGCCGCCTCGCGCATCGCCGAGGCCAAGGGCGAGTTCGTGCGCGTCCGCGGCACCATCTCGGAGTACGAGTACCGCGGGAAGAACGGCCGCGACGGCGAGAAGCAGCTGCAGATGGTCATCAAGGGGCCGCAGCAGGTCGTCTTCGAGGACACCTGGGCGAAGGCAGCGGCGCTCATGCCGGCCTCGCCCTCGGCGCCTCCTGGCGATCCGACCGTGCCGGATCCCGAGGCCACCGATCCCACCGCCGCACCGCCCACCGCCGCACCGCCCGATTCCCGCTTCGATGCGGCGCCCGGTGCCGGCCCACCGACGTCTGACACGCCGACGCAGCCGCCGGACCCGGCCGCACCCGAGGCCGTCGCCGCCGACGCGCCGTGATCCCGAACCCGGATGAACGCCATGCACCCGCGCGCCACACCCCATCTGTTCGCCATCGCCTGCCTCATGACTGGGGTCGCCGCCTGCGGTGACGGAGACCAGGCACGCACCGGCACCTGCGGGGCCGGCGTGCTCCCGGGCGATCTCGTCATCACCGAGATCCTCGCGAACCCCTCGGGCACCGACTCGGGCAAGGAGTGGTTCGAGATCTACAACGCGACCGACGCACCGATCGACCTCACGGGCCTCTTGCTGCGCAGCGCGACCGCCGAGGGCGGCTCGATCAAGGAGCACGCCTTCGCCGAGCTCTCGATCGAGCCCGGCCAGTACCTGGTGGTCGGCAACGTCATCGAGGAGGTCCGCCCCGAGTACGTCGACTACGGCTACGGCAACGACCTCGGGGATCTGCGGAACACCGCCGGCACCCTTGCGGTCTCGTGCGGCGACAGCCCCATCGATGTCGTGCTCTACGATGGCGCCAAGGACGGCACGTCCCGCGGCTTCGACGGCGGACGTCCCCCCGACGCCACCGCCAACGACGATCTCACCTCGTGGTGCGACGCGACCTCGCAGTTCGACGACGAGCTCGCGGGCACCCCCGGCGCCGCCAACGACGCCTGCGCGGGGGTCGGCGTGCCGACCACGTGCACCGAGAACGGCGAGCTGCGCGACGTAGTGGCCCCGCAGATCGGCGACCTCGTCATCAGCGAGTTCCACGCCGACCCGGACATCGTCGGCGATTCCGAAGGTGAGTGGTTCGAGATCTACGCGCACACCCGCGTCGACCTCAACGGCGTGAGCTTCGCCCGTGTCGAGGGCGAGCCCGACGGTGGCATCGCCGGCGCCGAGTGCATCACGGTCGAGGCCGGCGCTTACTTCGTCGTCGCCCGCGAGATCGACGCGGCGGTGAACGGCGGGCTGCCGGTCGTCGATGCCGAGTTCATCTTCGCCCTGGGCAACTCCGCCGGTGCGCTGATCCTCGGCTATGGCGAGGACATCCTCGATCAGATCACCTGGAGCGGATCCAGCCCCGGGGCCGCGAGCGCCCTCGACCCTGCCTACCTCAGCGCCGAGGCCAACGACAATCCCATGGCCTTCTGCGCCGCGCAGACGCCCTACGGCGACGGCGATCGCGGCACGCCGGGCGCGGCCAACGACGTCACCTGCGACGTCGCGCCCCCCGACGGCCAGTGCTTCAACGGCACGGCATTCGTCGACGTCATCCCGCCGTCCACAGGTGATCTCGTCATCACCGAGTTCATCGCCAACCCGTCGGCGGTCGACGATCCGGCGGGCGAGTGGATCGAGATCCGCGCCAACGCGGCGGTCCACCTCAACGGCCTCGAGCTCGGCCGCGACGGCGAGGTGCAATCCACGATCACGGCGTCCGACTGCATCCTCGTGGGTGTCGACGACCACGTCGCCATCGCCCGCGAGGACGATCCCGCCACCAACGGCGGCATCCCCGAGGTGGCCGCGACGTTCTCGTTCTCCTTGGTGAACAGCGACGGCAACCTGTTCATCGGCCACTCGGGCACGGTGCTCGACGAGATCACGTGGGCGACGTCTGTCGCCGGCGCCTCCACGGCCCTCGACCCGTCGATCACGGATCCGGTCGGCAACGACGATCCCGCGGCGTGGTGCACGTCGACCTCCGCCTATGGCGACGGCGATCTCGGCACGCCCGGCGCGGAGAACCCCGCGTGCGGCACCGTGTCGCCGGGCACCTGCAGCGATGGCGGCGACGAGCGGCCGACCGTCGCGCCGGCGCTGGGCGACCTCGTCATCACCGAGTTCATGCCCGACCCATCGGCGGTCACCGACGCCAACGGCGAATGGTTCGAGGTGCTCGTCACCGCGGACGTCGATCTCAACGGCGTCGAGTTCGGCCGCGAGGTCGGCAACGTCGACGTCACCCTGGACGTCGGCGGCGACTGCCTCGCGGTGTCCGCGGGCAGCCGCGTCGTCTTGGCCCGCAGCGCCGACCCCCTGGTCAACGGTGGACTCGATCCGGTGCTGGCGACCTTCGGCTTCGGCCTGGCCAACGCCGGCGGCAGCCTCTTCGTCGGCTACGGCGGCGAGGCGCTCGACGTCATCACCTACAGCGGCTCGAGCCCGGGCACGGCCACCACGCTCGACCCCGCCGCGGAGAACCCGATGGACAACGACGACCAGGGCAACTTCTGCGCGGCGACGGCGGTGTACGGTGCCGGCGATCGGGGCAGCCCAGGCGCCGTGGGCAACGACTGCGGTGGCGGCCAGCAGGACGGCATGTGCGACGACGGCGTCAGCATGCGGGCGATCGTGGCGCCCGGCCCGGGCGAGGTGGTCATCACCGAGCTGATGGCGAATCCCGCCGCGGTCGGCGATGCGGCCGGCGAGTGGTTCGAGGTCGCCGCGTTGGCCGACTTCGACCTCAACGGAGTGCAGGTCTTCCGCCTCGACGACGGCGTCACTCCGACGGCGGTGCAGACGCTCGGCTCGCCCGCGTGCCTCGAGGTCGAGAGCGGCGACCGAGTACTGTTCGTCCGCAACCCCGACCCCGTGGCGAACGGCGGGCTGCCCGAGGGCGGCTTCGTGTTCGGCTTCTCACTGGTCAACAGCAACGGTGGGATGGGCATCGGGGTCGACGACGCCGTGCTCGACGCGATCGCGTGGGCCACGGTGCCCACCGGTGCCTCGCGCAGCCTCGACGAGGGTTCGGTGGACACAGGCGCGAATGACGACGCGACCAACTGGTGCGCCGCGACGACAGTCTACGGCGCCGGCGACAGCGGCACCCCGGCTGCGACCAACGACGCCTGCCCGTGATCCACCGCGGGCACATCAGTCTGGCGTTTCTCGCCGGCCTCGCGACGGCCTGGGCCTGTGACGGGCCCGAGCGCTGCGGGCCTGCGGTCGCCACGGTCGCGCGCGTCATCGACGGCGACACCGTCGAGCTGACCACGGGCGAGCGGGTCCGCTACCTGATGATCGACACGCCCGAGACTACGGGCGGCAAGAACGATTGCTACGGCGCCGAGGCGGCGGCGTTCAACCGCCAGGCCGTCGAGGGCCGCGAGATCGAGCTCGTCTACGACGAGGTCTGCGAGGATCGCTACGGCCGCCTGCTCGCCTACGTCTCGGTCGAGGGCCGCGAGATCAACGCGCTCATGGTCGAACGCGGCTACGCGTGCGTCCTGCGGATCCCACCCAACGGCGCGACACGGGCCGACGAGTTCGACGACCTCGAGCACGCGGCGCAGCTGACGATGGCGGGGCTGTGGGGCGCGTGCGAGGAGATCAGCTGTGACTAGGCTGAGACGCTGGTGGCTGGTGCTGGTGGCGTGCGCGCTGTGGTCGATCGCCGGGCCCGCCCATGCCATCGAGTACGAGATGTTCATCGACATCGAGGACGAGGACGAGCTCTACGATCTGTACGTCACCTCGCAGATCAGCGAGGCCACCTTCCTCTCGCTGCAAGAGATGCTGCGGCGCGGCACCGACCTCGACACCGCCAGTCGCGAGGTCCTCTACGCCCTGCCCAACTTGACCTACACCGACGTCGATCGCCTGCTCGCGTATCGTGCCGAGGCCGGCCGCATCCGCGATCCGGCGGCGCTGGTGCCCGCCGGCGTGCTGTCGGCGCGCCATCTCGCGGCCCTCGCCCCGTTTTTCACCGTCGTCGATCCGACCAAGCGCCGGGCCCCCATCAACGGCTTCGTGCAGCACCAGACGGTGTGGACCGCCCGCGACCGTCGGGTCCCGGCGATGGCGCTGCAGGCCCGCATCACCACGCTGCGTCACCTGACGTTGGGCTTCGCCGGCCAGCTCACGCGCAATCGCATCGGCCCGGTCACGTGGGATCCGAACCGCCAAGGCCTCATCGCCGACGGCCAGGCGCCGCGGGTCCGATTGCCCAAGGTCTTCGTGCAGTGGGACACGCCCGAGTACGGCGTCATCGCCGGCACCTACCGCATCGGGTTCGGCCAGCGGCTCACGTTCGACAACAGCGGTCGCTACACCCCCAACGGCTTCTATCTCGACGACACCCTGGTCCGCCGAGTCGAGCTCACGCGCCTTTGCAAGGAGTCGGCCGGCGAGCTCGACGCCACGCCGTGCAACCGCGACATCTACGTGACGCCGGATCATTCGTTCCGCATCGGCCTGCTCGGGGTCGCCGCCGGGGCCAAGCGCATCAAGGCCGGTCAGGGGTGGCTGCAGCTCTACGGGTTTTTCTCGTATCAGCCGCGAGACATCTATCAGTATCAGATCTACGACAGGGACCAGTGCACGGACCCGAACTCCGACGATCCGTCGTGCAGCGCGCCGCCGGTGTACAGGCGGCCCAACCCGGCGCTCGCCGAGACCAGCGAGTTCGCGTTCCAGACCCTGCCCAACATGTTCAACCTGGTGCTGGGCGGCGGCAACTTCTCGTGGTTCCACGATCGCCGGACCCATGTCGGCGTCACCGGCTACGGCGCCAGGCCGCAGTGGTTGGCTCAGGGCGTGGACCTCGACTTCCGCCCGTACTCGCCCTTCCCCGCCGGCGGCACGTTCGGGGCCGTGGGCGCCGACGCGTCGTGGGGCCACCGCTGGGCCGATCTGTTCGCCGAGGTCTCGCGCAGCTTCGACAACCAGCGCGGCGAGCTCGGCGGCGGATACGCGGCCATCTTGCGCCACACCGCCACGTGGGATGTGCACGAAATCGAGGTCTCGGCGCGGTTCTACGACGAGGACTACGTCAACCCGTTCGCGCGGCCGATCGCCGCCGCCGATCTCAGCGGCGGCCTGCGGGCCAGCGACGAGGCCGGTGGCCGGATCCGCTACAGCGCATACCTGGCCGACCGCGCGTCGCTGCGCACGTACTTCGATCTGTGGTCGGACACCGCCGGCGACCAGGTGCAGATCGTCACGTATGCCCGCGCCGATGTCGACGTGAACCGATGGTTCCGCCCCGGGCTGTGGTTCGAGGTCCGCGATCGCAACCTGCGATCGGCCGATCGCGTGCTGGGCGTCGACGGCGACACCGACCCCTTGCTCGCGGGGCGTCAGATCACCGAGTCGTTCTGCGATCTCGGCGACATCGCCAGCGCCTTCGACGCCAATGACTCACTGCAGCTCAACCCCACCGACTTCTCCGACGGCATCCCCGATCCCGGCAACACCGACGCGCTCAACGTGTGCACCGGCGAGCGCTACTCGGTGACACCCCGGCTGCGCTTCGCCCCGCATCCGCGGGTGTGGCTGCTGCTCAGCTACCGCCACGACTTCGTCGACGACGGCAACTACCCCGGCTCGATCCGCCAAGACGCCAACGCGTTCATGCAGATGTCGGTGCGCCCGATCGATCCCCTGCGCCTGCGCATGCGCTGGCGCTACTACAGCGACGACATCGCCGACAAGAGCCGCCTCGAGGAGTCGGTGTGGGGCTACCTCGACGTCTCGTACCGCGTGGCCCGGTGGCTGACGCCGCGCATCCGCTACGACGTCATCTTCCGCATCGACGATCGCCTCTCGACCCAGGTGCGCTCGCCCAACCCCGAGCACTGGCTGCTGTTCGAGGTCGAGTCGCGGTTCTAGCCGGGGCCTGCGCTCGCCCCACCCCCGCCCCCGGCGACCCCATCGCCCCCGGCGCCCCCCATCGCCGTGCGCCCGCCATCTTGGGCCCGTGCTAACGTGACACCATGCCCCCCGTCCGCACGGCCGCCACGCTCCTCGCGACCTTGTCGCTCGGCGGCTGCGTCGACAGGGTCCTGCGCCCGACCCACTGTGGTGATGGCGTCGCCACCCCCGGCGAGGCGTGCTTCGAGGATGGCACCGAGTTCCTCGCGATGAACTTCACCCCGATCGCCCTGCGCGTCGCGCCGTTCGACGCCGACGAGAGGCCCGACGTCCTGGTGACCGGCACCACGCCCGAGCTCGGCGTCGTCGGTGCCGTGTCGGTCACGGGTGAGGACGGCGCCCTCGGTGTCCCGCGCGACGCCGGCGTGTACGGCTGCAGCGCGCACCCTGCCCTGGGCGACGCAAACGGCGATGACGTCACCGACCTGCTGGTGAACCTCTGCGACGACACGATGCTGGTGTTCGTCGCCGACGGTGCCGGCGCCTTCGCTCCGCCTGCGTTCGTCGATCTCGACCTGTTGACGCGGACGTCGTCGATCCTCGATGTCGATCGCGACGGTCTCGCCGACGTGATCGCCCTCGGGGTCGCGGGCGACGCGATCGTGCTCTCGTGGGCCCCCGGCGACGGCCGCGGCGGATACGGCCCGCCCCACGCCACGTGGGTGGGCACCCTCGGCGCGCCAGACGAGCCCTTGGGCTTCTCGGTCGGTGCCATCGACGACGACGCACTGCCCGACGTGTTGCTCTCCCACGCCGACCCAACCCAGCCGCCGCGGCTCGCCCGCGGCACCGGCGGGCCCTTCGCGCCGCCCGTCGCCCTGGACGAGCTACCGGCTTGCCGCGGCGTCGCCTTCCGCGACATCGACGGCGACGGCGACGACGAGATGCTCGTCGTGCGCGCCGACCCTGCGACCTTCGAGGTCTGGCGCGGGCGCGAAGGCAGCCTGTGGCGCGAGCGCGAGACCGAGATCGACATCGCGGAGGAGCGGCCCCTCGCGGCAGGCGACGTCGACGGCGACGGTGCGCTCGACTTCGCGTTCTTCGACCCGGCGGCCACCGACGTCGAGATCTGGCTCGGCGACGGCGAGGGCGGCTGGGCCTACACCGCCGACGTCGAGGTCGGCGCCGCGATCGATCAGCTCGCCGTCGCTGACCTCGATGGCGACGGTGCCGCGGAACTCGTCGCCGGCACCTTCGCCCGCGGTGGCGTGACCGTCGTCCGCGGCGACCCTTGAGGCGAACCTCGAGTCCCCGCGCGGCGCCCGTGGCCCAGCCAAGGGGCCTCGCGTGCCGTCAGAGAGTCGGACGCTTGAGCAGCCGGCTCACCGTGACGTCGAGATCCGCCGTCACCAGCCGCATGATGCTGTCGAGTTCTGTGCCCTCGACGGCGATCTGATCGCGCAAGATGGCCCGCGTGCGCTCGAGCAGGCCGAGGCGGGCATCGGCGACCCAGCGCGCGACGGTGGCCCGATGGACGCGGTAGATGCCGGCGATCTCGTCGAACCGCAGCCGATGCACGAAGTGGTGGCGCAGCAGGTTGCGCTGGCGCGTCGACAGGGTGCCGAGCGCGGCCGTGAACGCGGTGCGGAACTCCTGCTTGTAGCGCTCCTTGATGTAGGCCAGCTCGGGGTCGCCCTCGCTCGCGCGCTCCGAGACGATCTCGTCGCCGACGAGCACCTCGGGCTGGCGCTGCCGGGTGCGCATGATATCGATGTACGTGCGACGTGCGGTGATCCGCACCCATCGCCGCAGACTGCCGCGACCGGAGTACTCGCCGATCTTGGGCCCCGCCGGCGGCTTGCCCATGAACAGCTTGTGGCGGACCTCCTGCTTGAAATCATCGCCGCGGATCTCGTCGCCGGCCATCTGCGTCACGCCGCGGGCGATCTCGGCCGCGAAGTCGCGCTCGAACGCCTCGAGGGCGCGCCGCTCCTGTCGCGCGCAGGCGCACGCGAGGAACATGTCGGAGACGAAGAGGCCGCCGAGCGCTTCTTCGGGGCTCTGCTCCGCAGGCAGACGCTCGGCCACGAAGCCGAGGAAATGATCGGCACCGAGCGGGATCTGCGGCCACACCGCGAGCGCCTGCGCGAGCATGTCTCCGAGCAGCTCGTCGAGGTTGGCGAGCGCCGCGTAGGCGTCGCGCTGCGCCGGAGCGACGCGGCCGAGGAAGGCCTCGACGAGCTGGGAGCGCGCAGTACCCACGGCACTCCCATGGTACCGCGGCGTCGAGTCGTCCTGCTAGGATCGCTCCAGTGACGACGCGGACGACGACGCGGACGACGGTGCTCTTCGCGGGCGGCGGAACCGGCGGCCACATTTATCCGAGCGTCGCAGTGGCGGAGTGCCTCGCACACGAGGCCACAGCCCGGGGCGAAGCCGAGGCGCCGGCGGTGCACATGCTGGTGTCGGACCGCCCTGGTGACGCCCAGACGATGAAGCGGCTGGAGCTCGCCTACACACCCAGCGCCGTGCGGCCGTTGCCGCCGGTGCGCGAGCCTTGGCGCGCGCTGGGCTTTCTGCTCGCGTGGCGGCGCGCCATCGCAGACGCAGTGGCGCTCATCCGCCGCGAGCCCATCGCCGCCGTCGTCGCCACGGGTGGCTTCGTGTCCGGCCCCGCCCTGGTCGCGGCGCGCAGGCTCGGGATTCCGCGCGCGATGGTCAACCTCGACGCGATCCCCGGCAAGGCCAACGTCCATCTGCGCCGCGAGTGCAGCAAGGTGTTCTCGGCATACGCGAGCGAGATGCTGCCGCAGGCGGAGATCATCGGTTTCCCGCTGCGCCGAGCCTCGCTCGGCGCGGGCGATCGCAGCCTTGCCCGCGTTCGCCTCGGCCTGCACCCCACGAAACCCACGTTGTTCGTCACCGGCGCCACGCACGGCGCCGAGTCGCTCATCCGCGCGATGATGGCGATCGTCGACGTACCCGCGCGCGCAGCCGGCCTCGCCGAGTGGCAGATCTTCCACCAGTGCGGCGGCTTCGATCCGGCCGAGCTGCAGGCCGCGTACGATCGTGCCGGCGTCGCCGCGCGTGTCGTGGCCTACTGCGATCGCATGGGCGATGCCTGGCACGCGGCCGACCTCGCCATCAGCCGCGCTGGAGCGGGCAGCGTCGCCGAGGCGTGGGCCAACGCGACGCCGACCATCTTCTCGCCCAACCCCTACCACGCAGACGGTCACCAGCGCGCGAACACGCAGCCGCTCGTGAAGGCCGGCGGCGCGATCGTGGTGCCCGACCACATCGTGCCCGCACACAACGTGGCGCCCCTGGGCGACGCGATCGCGAGGCTGGTCGGCGAGGCACCGCGTCGCGACGCGATGCGAGACGCACTCGCGCGAACGCGGCCGCCCGACGGAGCCCGTCGGATCGCCGCGTGGATTCTGGACTCGCTTATGACCACCCCGCGCCGCTAGCAGCCCGACGCCGGCACGACTGGCAGCGCGACTGGCAGCGCGACTGGCAGCGCCACTACCAGCGATAGTGCGCGAAGGCCTTGTTGGCCTCGGCCATCTTGTGGATATCTTCGCGCTTCTTCACCGCGGTGCCGCGGTTGTTGGCGGCATCCAGCATCTCGTTGGCGAGGCGCTCGCGCATGGTCTTCTCGGGGCGGGCACGCGAGGCGCCGATGAGCCAGCGGTAGGCCAGGGCCTGGCTGCGCTCGGGGCGGACCTCGACGGGCACCTGGTAGTTGGAACCACCGACGCGACGGGCGCGGACCTCGAGACGCGGGCGGGTGTTCGCCACCGCCTTCTCGAAGACCTTGATCGGATCGTCCTTGGTGCGCTCGCTGATGATCTCGAACGCACCGAAGACGATCTTCTCGGCGATCGACTTCTTGCCCTGATACATGATGCCGTTCACGAATCGCGCGACTTGACGGTTCACGTCGGTCGGGTGATCGGTGTAGCGGACATCGAGGGCGGGACGCGGCTTGCGGTTGACCTTCTTGCGCGACATGACTTCGTCTTCCTATCCGTTCCCGATCACTTCGGCCGCTTGGTGCCGTACTTCGAGCGCCGCTGACGACGACCGGAGACGCCGGTGGTATCGAGCGTGCCTCGAACGATGTGGTAGCGAACGCCCGGGAGATCCTTCACGCGACCACCGCGGATGAGGACCATCGAGTGCTCTTGGAGGTTGTGGCCCTCGCCCGGGATGTAGCTCGTCACTTCCATGCCGTTGGTGAGGCGCACGCGGGCGACCTTGCGCAAGGCGGAGTTCGGCTTCTTCGGGGTCACCGTGTAGACGCGGGTGCACACACCGCGGCGCTGCGGGCACTCCTTGAGTGCGGGCGCCGTCTTCTTCGAGATTTGTTGCGTGCGTCCCTTGCGGACGAGCTGCTGGATCGTGGGCATGATGAACTGCGCAGAGCGATGGGTCGAAAAAGACCGGGGGGGACCCCGGGCGGGCGGCGAGTATAGACAGATCGGGGTCGGGATCAACCCGGCGGCCGGGGTCGTCGCACGCCTTCGCGCCTTTGGGCGAGTCGCCATGTACCGCGATCACAATCGGCGCGTCTCGCGGAATCGACCGGACCCCAGCGCTGGGCCGGCGAGCGACCCCGGCCCCCACGCGCGGGCGGGCGCAGCCCCGGTGCACCCACCAAAGCCGGCCAAAGGCCGCCCCAGCGCCAGTTGCACCGGGCAATGGCCCCCGCCGCTACGGTGTTGGAGACCCGATGCAGCACCCCGCGCGCCCCCGATACTGCCCCACCTGCGGCGGTCCCAACCCCGATGGCCGGGCCACGGCGTGCCGCTTCTGTGATGGACCGCTCGTCGCCCTCGGCCTGCCCGATCCACGCCAGACGGTGCGGTGCTCCGGGTGCGGCGCGGCCCAACCCCGCACCTCGAGCTTCTGCGGCGACTGCGGCTTCGGCCTGGCGATGACCGATGGCCTGCCCGCCCCCGGCCCGTGTCCCGCGTGCGATCGGGCCCTCGACGGCTGGGGCCTCGCGCCGACCGAGGCGCGCCCCGCCGGCCACCCCATCGCCGCCTGCCGCGACTGCGGCGGCGTGTGGCTGCCGACCGAGACCCGAAACGCCCTCATCGACGACGCGGCGGCGCGCGCACGCGGGCTCGGTCACACACCCGAGCGCCAGGTCGCGCGGCGCCAGCTGCCGACCGGCACGCTGAGTGCCGCGATCCGCTACCGCATCTGCCCGAGCTGCACGCAGATGATGGCGCGGAAGAACTTCGGTGGCTGTTCGGGTGTGCTCGTCGACGAGTGTCGCTGCGGCTCGTTCTTCGACACCGGCGAGCTCGAGGACGTGCTCACGTTCGTGCGCACCGGCGGGCTGATGCTCGCGACGCGACGCGCCGACGAGGAGCGCACGCGCCAGCTCCGCAATGCCGAGTCGGCGGCGCTCCATGCCCGGGCGAGCGGCGGTGGCTATGGAACGATCGACGGAATCAGCTCCCCGCTCGAAGTCTCGGTGGTCGGTTGGCTCGGTCGCTGGATCGCGCGGCTGTTGACCTGATCACACCGGCGCGCGCGATCGGGTGGCCCGTGTTGTCGCGCCGCCGCGCCGCGCACATACTCGCCGCGCGTGTCCGATATCCCGCCTGGCGGTGACGCTCCCCGTGCGCAGCACGAGCCCCAGGCGGCGACACCCAAACCACCGACGCGCGTCCGCCCGCTCGCGACCCGCCTGACCGGCCTGCTCGAGCGCCGCGCCGGGCTCGTCGTCGCCGTGTTCCTGGTGCTGGTCGGCCTGTGCGGCGTCGTGGCGTCGCGGCTGCGGATCGACCAGGAGCTGCGCCGCCTGCTGCCCGACGACTTCCCCAGCGTCACCGGCATCGACCGGCTCGGGGACGAGATCGGCAACCAGGCCGACCTCTATCTGTCGATCCACGGGCCCTCGCGCGACGCCAACATCGCGTTCGGCGTCGCGCTGGAGCAACGCCTCGCCGATCACCCCGATCTGCGTTTCGCCATCTTCCGCCGCGACCGCGCCTTCTTCGAGCACCACGCGCTGCTGTACGCGGATCTGGGCGATCTGCTGGAGCTACGGCGCAAGGTGATCCTGCGCATCCGCGACGAGGTCCGCGCCCAGGCATTCGGCGGCTTCTCGCTGCTCGATGCCAAGACCGCCGGCGCTCCGGCCGAGCAGGCCCTTGGCCTCACCCGCGAGGAGATCGAGGCCCGCTACGGTGCCACCGACGAGTTCGCCGAGTACTACGAGACCGACCTCGGCCGGCTGATGGCGATGCGCGTGCGCCCCCGTGCGCCGCCCACCGACGTCGAGTTCGCCCGTGCCCTGCAGGTATCGATCCGCGCGATCATCGACGAGCTCGACCCGAGCTCGTTCCACCCCGATCTCGACGTACGCTTCGAGGGTTCGTACTCGACGATCGACAAGCGCGTGAAGTCCTTCCAGGGCGAGGTCATCGGCGGCTCGTCGGCGTCGCTGCTGGTGCTCGTCGCGAGCATCGCCTTGTACTTCCGCAGCCTTCGCGCCGCGCTCGTCGTCTTCGTGCCGCTGGTCGGCGCGGTGGTGATCTCGCTGGCGTTCGCGGCGTTGGTGTACGGGTTCCTCAACCTCGTCAGCGCCTTCATCTTTGCGATCCTGCTCGGGCTCGGGATCGACTTCGCCATCGTCCTGCTGGCGCGCTATCGCGACGAACGCGTGCGCGGGCTCGATCGACCCGCGGCCCTCGAGGTGATGCTGTCGACCACGGCCCGCGCCACGGTGTTCGGCGGCACGAGCACCGCCCTGGGCTTCGGCATGCTCGCTGTCGCCGACTTCCAGGGCTTCGCGCAGTTCGGCGTGGTCGCGGCCACCGGCGTATTCGCGGCGCTCGGAGCCGCCGCGGTGGTGATGCCGGCGATGATCGTCCTGCTCGATCGCGTGCGCCCATGGGACCCCAAGACGCGCCCGCGTCGCAGCGCCGCGATGCGCGTCGACGGCCACAACCCGCGCTGGCTCGCCGCCGCCCTCGTCGTCGTCGTGGCTGCCGTGAGCTGGGTCGCCTACTCGGTGGTGCACGCGCCCGAGCTCGAGTTCGAGTACGACTTCGACGAGCTCGGTCCGGTCAAGAAGAGCGCGCCACCGACCATCGGCTACCGCGACGCGATCGGCCCCGCGCGCACCGTGGCGCCCGCGGTCGCGGTCGGCCGCGACGCCACCCAGGCCGAGTCCATCTATCGCCAGCTCGACGCGCTGCGCAGCCTCACCCCCGCGGAGGCCGCGGCCTTCGACGCCGTTGCCCTCGCCGCACCGGTGCCGCGTGCACCATGGCCGGTGCCGCCCGACGAGGCCGCCCCGGTGCCTGCGGCACGAGGCGCCGCGGCGCCGCGCGACGACGACTGGGACGCGCCTTCCGAGGCCAACGACGACTGGGATGCCGATCCCGCCGGGGCGCCCGCCGGAGCCGCGGCCAAGGACGACGGACCCGACGCCGAGGACGAGATCGACGCCTTCGGCGATCCCGACCTCGAGGATCCCACCTTCGTCGCGCTCGAGCGCGAGGTCGTGGCGCGGCCCCGCATCGCGGCGGCGACCCTGGCGCTGCTGTCGGGCTACACGCCCGAGCGCATCGCCGATCTCGCGGCGCTGATGAACGACGTCACCTCGATGTTCGCGTTCATCCCCGAGGACCAGGCCGCCAAGCTCGCCGTCATCGCCGACATCCGCCGCCGTATCGACGCCAAGCGCGGCTCGATCACCGAGGCCACGCGCCAGGACATCGACGCGTGGTACGGCTATCTCGCCGTCACCGAGCCCATCACCGCCGAGACCCTGCCAGGCTGGGTGCGCGCCCAGTTCGCCGACGCCAAGGGTCGCCTGGGCCGCTTCGTGGTGGTGTGGACCCGCGGCTCCAAGACCGACTACGTCAACGTCAAGCGCATCCACGACGCGTACCGCAACATCGACACGCCCAGCGGCGAGGTCGAATTCGCCGCCGATTTCTTCGTCATCCCCGAGGTCTACGAGGCCATCCGCGCCGACGGGCCCAAGGTCATCTTGCTGTCGTTCTGCGTGATGCTCGTGACGTCGATCGCGACGTTCCGATCGTTGTCGGCGGGCGTGGCAGCGGCGGTCATGGTGCCCTTCGCGCTGTCGTCGCTGCTCGGCGTCATGTACGTGCTGGGCTGGAAGCTGAATTTCTTCAACGTCATCGCGCTGCCACTGCTGGTCGGCATGGGCGAGGACGCGGCGCTGCACATCCTCGCCCGCTACCGCGAGGAGGGCCGCGGCGGCCTCGCCCTGGCCGTGCGCGAGACCGGCGGCGCGGTGATGATGACCGCGTGGACGACGATCTGCGGCTTCGCGGCGATCCTGTTCGCCAACCACCGCGGCCTGCAGTCGCTGGCGTGGGTCGCTGTCGTCGGGGTCCTCGTGGTCTTCACCACCTCGGTGTTGCTGCTGCCGGCCCTGATCGTCGTCGTCGATCGCCTGCGCGGCCGCGAGACGTGAACGGCGGTCGGTCAGTGCTCCGCGCCATCGACGCTGTCCACCGGCATGCGTCGTAGATGGGTTTCACGCCTGGTCCGCGAGAATTTCGCGGAGTATCGCGCGCCGGATCGCGGGCCACGTCGTCTCGCTTGGTGAAGAGGGAGGCATCGCGCCATCAGGGTGCGGTGGCGGAACATCCAATGCTGCACCGCGACGCAACTCGGCGTCAGCGCGTGCAGGCCGTGCTCGCGCTCGGCCTGCTCACGCTGCCCGCCTCGGCCTGCCAAGACGACTCGGCCCGCGACGACGCCGCGGAGGCCGACGACGACGACGACGAATCCGAGGGCACGGGTGCGCCCGAGCTCGGCGCACCCGTGGCGTGCGTCGACATCGACGACTACTTCCTCGAGCAGGTGTGGACGCCGCTGCTCAAGCAGAAGTGCTTCGCCTGCCACAACCCCGCGGGCGCGGCCAAGGCCAGCGACCTCGTGCTGCAGGGGACCGACTACCCCGGCTACCTGCAGGTCAACCGGCAAACGGTCGAGAACCTCGCGCGGCTCGAGATCGACGGCACGTCGCTGCTGCTGCTCAAGCCCAGCGCCCTGGTCGAGCACGAAGGCGGCGCGCAGATCGCATCCGAGGGCCCCGAGTGGGACGCGCTCGCCGAGCTGGTGGAGCGCAGCAAGGCGCCGGTGCACTGCGTCGACGACGGCGACATCCGTGCGTTCTATGCCGACCTCGCGCTGCTGGACGAGGCCGAGACCACGCGCAAGGCCGTGTTCCTGCTCGCCGGACGCCTGCCCACCGCCCTGGAGCTCGCCGCGGTCGAGTCCGCGGGCTGGGACGGCCTCGACGAGGTCCTCGATCTGGTCACCCACGAAGAGGGGTTTTTCGCCCGCCTGATCGAGATCTACAACGACGTGTTGCACACCGACGCGTATCTCGTCGGTGACGACGCCATCGACACGGTCGACTCCGCCAAGTTCCCCGACGTCCGCTGGTTCGACGATCTCCCGGAGGACCAGGTCGCCGCGGCGCTCAACCTCACCAACGACGCGATCGCCCGTGAGCCGCTCATGCTCATCGACTGGATCGTGCGCAACGACGAGCCGTTCTCGCACATCCTCACCGCGAACTACACCCTGGCCAACCCGTACTCGGCGCGCTCGTACGGCGTCGCGATGGATCGTTTCGTCGACCCGAACGATGCGGGCGAGTGGATCCCGATCCAGTTCCCCGACTTCCCCCACGCCGGCCTGCTCACGACGTCGGCCTTCCTCAACCGCTATCCGACCACGGACACCAACCGCAACCGCGAGCGATCGCGCGTGCTGTTCGACTTCTTCTTGGCCACCGACGTGATGCGGCTCGCGGTGCGACCGGTCGACATCACCGAGGTCGATGACTTCAACCCCACGCTGTACAACCCCAACTGCAGTGTCTGCCACGACAACGTCGATCCGATCGCGGGCGCGTTCCAGGGCTTCGACGCCACCGGCCGCTACCGGCCGAGCGGCGCGGGATGGTTCGCCGACATGCGGCCGCCGGGCCTGGGCGATCTGCAGATCCCCTTCGACCAGAGCGACCGCGCCCTGCAGTGGCTGACGCCCTGGCTGGTGCAGGACCGGCGCTTCGCGGTGGCGGTCGTCCACACCATGTTCACGGGCCTCACCGGGCAAGAGCCGCTGACCGAGCCGATCGACGAGGCCGCGCCCGACTACCTGCAGCGGATCCGCGCCTACGAGGCCCAGGAGCACACCTTCGGCGAGATCGCCGACGCGTTCGTCGCCAGCAACTACGAGCTTCGCGTGGTGATCAAGGCGCTGGTGAAGACCGAATGGTTCCGCGCCCGCGGCACCGATGTGCCGATCTCCTACTATCGCACCTCGGAGCTGCTCGACATGGGCACCGCCCGGGTGCTCACCCCCGAACTACTGCACCGCCGCATCATCGCGACCACTGGCATCCCGTGGCGCAAGGACGGCACCAGCGCGCTCTTGTCCGCCGACTTCTATCGCTTCTTCTATGGCGGCATCGACTCGGCGTCGGCGACCCAGCGGTTGACCGAGATGAACGGCGTGATGGCGAACATTGCCGACCGCATGGCCAACGAGGTGGCGTGCAACGTCACCGCCTACGACTTCGGCAAGCCCGCGGCGGATCGCCTGCTGCTGCCTCTGGTCGAGATCACCGACGTGCCCGGCGATCCGCACGCCGACCTCGCGATCCGGGCCAACGCGGTGCACCTGCACCAGCAGCTGCTCGGTGAGTCGCTCGAGCGCGACGATATCGAGATCGATCGCACCGTGGCTCTGTTCGAGGCGCTGCTCGCCGATGGGCGAGCCCGCATGCTCGACCCTGTCACGCCGATGCCCACGATGCTCACCTCCCGGTGCCAGGCCACCGTGCACCCCACCTCGGGCGTTGCCCTGCCCGAAGGGCAGCAGCTCACCCTCGACCCCGACTACACCGTCCGCGCGTGGATGGGTGTCATCACCTACCTGCTGGGCGATCAGCGCTTCTTGTACGAGTGAGGAGATTCGCCATGGACCGCCGACGCTTTCTCGAGCTTGCCTCTGTCGCCGGTGTCGGCATCGCCGGCGCCCCCCTGCTGGGCCGCGCCGACGCCACCGAGATCGGCGCGCCCCACCGTCCCATCGCGATGGAGGACGACGACTACGACGGGCCGCTGTTCGTGCAGATCCAGGCCGCGGGCGGCTGGGATCCGACGATGCTCTGCGACCCCAAGCCCACTCTCAACCGCAGCTATGGCGAGGGCGACATCCTGACCGCCGGCAACCTGCGTTACGCGCCGGTCGCGGGGGCAGCCGCACTGTTCGATGCCCACTACCAGCGCACCGTCTTCATCAACGGCGTCGACACCAGCACCAACGCCCACGAGGCCGGACGCCGCCACTGCGCGAGCGGCCGGCTCGGCGATGGCCACCCCGTGCTCGCGGCGATGATCGCTGGCCACGCCGCGCCGCAGCGGCCGATGTCGTTCGTCAGCTTCGGCAGCTACGATCGGACCTCGGGGCTCGTCGCGCCCACGCGCAACGGTAACCCTGACCGGCTCGCCGAGCTGTCGCACCCCGATCGCATCGACCCCACCGACGAGGCCGCCGGCACCTACCACACCGACACGGGCCACGCCCTCATCCGACTCGTCCGCGACAAGCGCAACGCGCGGGCGCGCGAGCATCAGTCGCTGCCGCGGTTCCGCCACGCGCTGGACCACCTCACCACCGCGCGGCTCGGCTCGGACGGCCTCACCCGGCTGCAAGAGGTCCTGCCCGAGCCCAGCACCACCGTGCTGCACCGCCAGGCCCAGCTCGTCGTCGCCGCCTACAAGGCCAGGGTCGGCGTCTCGGGCAACCTCTTCCACACCAACTTCGACACCCACAGCAACCACGACGCCGACCACGGCGCCCGCATGACCGAGCTGTGCGGCCTGGTGAAGTTCCTGTGGGACGAGGCCGAGCGCCAGGAGGTGGCCGATCGTCTCGTCGTGCTCATCACCTCCGACTTCGGCCGCACACCGTCCTACAACGGCAACGCCGGCAAGGACCACTGGTCGATCACCAGCATGATCGCCATGGGCGCGGGCATCGAGGGCAACCGCATGGTCGGCGTCACCGACAGCGGTCACAACGCGCTCGAGCTCGATCCGGGCACCGGCGCGCCGGCCTCGGGCGGCATCCGCATCACGCCCGCGCACGTGCACCGCAGCATGCGACGGGTGCTCGGCCTCCACGGCAGCGACGTCGACGCGATGTTCCCGATCGCGCTCGACGACGACTTCGACCCACTCGCGGGATGACTCGCACCCCCACCTCACCGGGCCGCAGACGCGCGAAAGCCCCGAGTCCCCCTCGGGGCTCGGGGCTTTTCGCGCATCACGCCACGGACTCGCTCAGTCCGGGATGTTCATCAGGTCGCGCTCGGTCTGCCGCCGCGCCACGGGCTCGGCCGCGAGGTCCTCGGCGGTCAGATCGTCCGACTCCGACGTCAGGCGGTCGTACACGCCCAGGCCGGTGCCCGCCGGGATGAGCCGGCCCATGATGACGTTCTCCTTGAGCCCGCGGAGGTAGTCGATCTTGCCCTGCAGCGCCGCCTCGGTGAGCACCTTGGTGGTCTCCTGGAACGACGAGGCCGAGATGAACGACTCGGTCGACAGCGAGGCCTTGGTGATGCCGAGCAGCAGCGACTGGCCGCTGGCCGGCTGGCCACCGAGCGACTGCACGCGGGCGTTCTCGTACTGGAACACCTGGCGCTCGACGTGGTCCTCGGCCAGGAAGTTCGTGTCGCCCGGATCGGCGACGCGAACCCGACGCATCATCTGACGGATGATCGTCTCGATGTGCTTGTCGTTGATCTTCACGCCCTGCAGTCGGTAGACCTCCTGGATCTCGTCCAGCAGGTAGTTGGCGAGCGCCTTCTCGCCGAGCACCGCCAAGATGTCGTGCGGGTTGGCGGGGCCGTCCATCAGCTTCTCTCCGGCGCGGACGCGGTCGCCCTCGCGGATCTGGACGTGGCGCCCCTTGGGCACCAGGTACTCGCGCGGCTCGCCACCCTCGGGCGTGACGATGATGCGGCGCTTGCCACCTTTGTCCTTGCCGAAGCTGACCACGCCGTCGGTCTCCGCGATGATCGCGTGGTCCTTGGGCGTGCGCGCCTCGAACAGCTCGACCACCCGCGGCAGACCGCCGGTGATGTCCTTGGTCTTGACGGTCTCGCGCGGCAGGCGGGCGATGACCTCGCCCGGATCGATCTTCTGGGCCTCGCTCACCGTGAACGACGCGCCCACCGGCAGGAAGTACCGGGCCTCGTGCTTGCCCTCGTACGTCGAGACGTTGCCCGCGTCGTCACGGATGACGATGCGCGGGCGGGCGTCGGGATCGCGGCTCTCCTGCACGACCATGCTCGAGTGACCGGTGAGCTCGTCGACGCGGATCGTCATGGTGACGCCCTCGATGATGTCGCCGTACTCGACGGTGCCACCGACATCGCTCAGGATCGGGATCGAGAAGGGGTCCCACTCCGACAGCAGCTGGCCGGGCTTGACCATGTCGCCCGGGCGCACCAGCAACTTGGCGCCATAGACCAGGTCGTACTGCTCGCGCGGACGGTCGCGCTCGTCGAGCAAGATGATCCGCGAGTAGCGGTTCATCACGATCTGATGGTCGCCACGGTTGACGGCCTTGAAATCCTCGAACTGGACCTTGCCGCCGAACCGCGCCTCGAGCATCGTCTGCTCGGTCGCGACGTTGCCGACGCCACCGATGTGGAACGTGCGCATCGTGAGCTGCGTGCCGGGCTCGCCGATCGACTGGGCGGCGATGATGCCGACCGCCTCGCCGACGTCGACCAGGTTGCCGCGGGCCAGATCGCGCCCGTAGCACTTGGCACAGATGCCGCGCAGCGCCTCGCAGGTGAGGACCGAGCGGATCTTCACCTTCTGGATGCCCGCCTCCTCCATCAACTTGACGGCGGTCTCGTCGAGGACCGAGCCCTCGGTGGCGAGCAGCTCGTCGGTGCCGGGACGGTAGATGTCCTCGAGCACGGTGCGGCCCAAGATGCGCTCGCTCAGCCGCTCGATGATCTCGCCGGCCTCGATGAGCGCCGCGAGCTCGAGGCCCTGGATCGTCCCGCAGTCCACCTCGGTCACGACCGCCTCCTGGGCGACGTCGACCAGACGCCGCGTCAGATAGCCGCTGTTGGCGGTCTTGAGCGCGGTGTCCGCGAGGCCCTTGCGCGCGCCGTGCGTCGAGATGAAGTACTGCAACACCGTGAGCCCCTCACGGAAGTTGGTGGTGATCGGCTGATCGATGATCTCGCCCGACGGCTTGGCCATGAGGCCGCGCATGCCCGACAGCTGACGCATCTGCTGACGCGAGCCACGGGCACCAGAGTCGGCCATGATGAAGATCGGGTTGAACGACGGGGTCTTCTTCAGCTCGCCGGTCACGGCGTCGGGGATGAAGTCGTACGAGATCTTCTCCATCATCGCGTTGGCGATCTGCTCGGAGACGTTCGCCCAGATGTCGATCACCTTGTTGTAGCGCTCGCCCGACGTGATGAGGCCGTCCGAGTACTGCGAGGAGATGCGCTTCACCTCCTCGAATGCGTCGTTGAGCATCTTCTCCTTGATGTCCGGGATGATCATGTCATCCATGCACACCGAGATGCCGGCCTTGGTCGCCTCGGTGTACCCGGTCGAGCGCAGGTAGTCGGCCATCAGCACGGTGGCCTTCTGCCCGCACAGGCGGTAGCAGACGTCGATGAGCTCGTTGAGCTCCTTCTTTCCGAGCGAGCGGTTGACCAAGGAGAACGGGATCAGATCGGGGATGCCGCCCTCGTGCAGCAGCACGCGGCCGCACGTGGTCTCGACCATGTCCTCGCCTGCGCGCATGCGGCACTTGATGCGCGCCTGCAGGTGCAGCGCGCTGTGGTCATAGGCCATGCGCACCTCCTTCGGCGAGCCGTAGTGCCCGGCGATGTACTGATCCTTGTTGGGATCGTTCATCGTGCCCTTGGCCGCGGGACGCTCGCGCGTCATGTAGTAGAGGCCCAGGACGATGTCCTGCGTGGGGACGATGATCGGCTTGCCGTGCGCCGGGCTGAGGATGTTGTTGGTGGACATCATCAGCACGCGGGCCTCCATCTGGGCCTCGATGCACAGCGGCACGTGCACCGCCATCTGGTCGCCGTCGAAGTCGGCGTTGTAGGCGGTGCAGACCAGCGGGTGCAGCTGGATCGCCTTGCCCTCGATCAGCACCGGCTCGAACGCCTGGATGCCGAGGCGGTGGAGCGTGGGTGCGCGGTTGAGCAGCACCGGGTGTTCTTTGATCACCTCGTCGAGGATGTCCCAGACCTCCTCGGCCTCGCGCTCGACCATGCGCTTGGCGCTCTTGATCGTGGTGACGAGCCCGCGGGTCTCGAGCTTGTTGTAGATGAACGGCTTGAACAGCTCGAGCGCCATCTTCTTGGGCAGGCCGACCTGGTGCAGGCGCAGCTCGGGCCCGACGACGATGACCGAGCGACCCGAGTAGTCGACGCGCTTGCCCAGGAGGTTCTGGCGGAAGCGGCCCGACTTGCCGCGGAGCATGTCGGAGAGCGACTTGAGCGGGCGCTTGTTGGGACCGGTGATGGTCTTGCCGCGGCGGCCGTTGTCGAACAGCGCGTCGACGGCCTCTTGCAGCATCCGCTTCTCGTTGCGGATGATGATCTCGGGCGCCGCGAGCTCTTGCAGGCGCTTGAGGCGGTTGTTGCGGTTGATGACGCGACGGTACAGATCGTTCAAATCGCTGGTGGCAAAGCGCCCACCATCGAGTGGCACCAAGGGGCGCAGATCTGGCGGTAGAACTGGGATCACCGTGAGCATCATCCACTCCGGGCGATTGCCCGAGCCGCGGAAGGCTTCGACCACCTTGAGCCGCTTGGCGTACTTCTTACGCTTCGCTTCGCTGGTCGATGTGCGCATCTCGTGGCGCAGCATCTCGCTCAGGCCGTGGACGTCCACACGCTTGAGCATCTCGAGCACTGCTTCGCCGCCCATGCCGGCTTCGAAGGCGTCGTCGCCGTACTCGTCGAGCAGCTGAGCGTAACGCTCTTCGCTCAACAGCTCGGCGCGCTCGAGCTGCGTGCTCTTCGCGTCGATGACGATGTAAGCCTCGCAGTACAGGACCTTTTCCAGGTCCTTGAGCGTGATGTCGAGGATGTTGCCGATGCGCGACGGCAGGCTCTTCAAGAACCAGATGTGCGCGACCGGCGTGGCCAAGCTGATGTGACCGAGGCGCTCACGACGCACCTTGGACTGAATCACCTCGACGCCGCACTTCTCGCACACGATGCCGCGGTGCTTCATGCGCTTGTACTTGCCGCAGATGCACTCGTAGTCTTTGACCGGGCCAAAGATCTTCGCGCAGAACAAGCCGTCTCGCTCGGGCTTGAACGTGCGGTAGTTGATCGTCTCGGGCTTCTTTACCTCGCCGTTGGACCACTCCCGGATCTTCTCCGGGCTGGCCAACGAAATGCGCATGGCAGAGAAAGAAAGCGGATCCTTCGGCTTCTCGAAAAAGGAGAAAATATCTCGCATGGTTTTTCCTTCAGTTCCGCTGAATCAGTCTTCCGCTGCA